>NZ_JBHSFO010000013.1:0-2924 GCF_042654025.1 Rhodococcus kronopolitis
GTCCGCGTCAACCGACGCGTCCGCCGCCGGAACCACATAGGCAACCAGGTGATCGCCGGTCGCCGTCGGCACCACCAGGACCGCTGCCTGCAGCACCGAGTCGTGCGCCAGCACTGCGGTCTCGATCTCGCCGAGCTCGATCCGCTGACCCCGGAACTTCACCTGGAAGTCGGTGCGCCCGATGTAGCTCAGCTCACCAACCGCACTCCAGGTGACCAGGTCACCGGTGCGGTACATCCGTTCACCGGTCACCGAGAACGGGTTCGCCACGAACCGATCCGACGTCAGATCCACCCGGCCGAAGTATCCGCGGGCGAGCTGGTCGCCGGCCAGGTACAACTCGCCGGGCACCCCCACCGACACCGGATGCAACCGCGAATCCAGCACGAACACACGTGAATTCCACTCCGGCCGACCAATGGTGACCGGGCCGGGATCCGTCGCATCCGTGACATCGGCATAGGTGACCGTGATCGCCGCCTCGGTCGGCCCGTACAGGTTGTGCACCCGGGCCGCACTGACACCGGCGAACGCCCGCACCGCCTCCGAGGGCAGTGCCTCACCTGCAACGAACACGTGCCGCAGCGACGTCAACTCCGTCGCAGGCACCGCGGCCGCGAACACCGTCAGCATCGACGGCACGAAGTCGGTCACCGTCACGCCATGCGCCCGGATCACCCCCGCGAGGTACACCGGATCCCGGTGCCCGTCCGGTGTGGCCACGATCAGCTGAGCACCGACGCGCAGCGGCATGAACCAACCCCACAGCGACACGTCGAACGTCGTCGCCGTCTTCTGCAGGTACACATCCGAGGAATCCAGCAGGTACTCGCCCTGCATCCACTCCATCTGGTTGACGATCGCGCCGTGGCTGACCGCAACGCCCTTCGGCTTGCCCGTCGACCCGGACGTGAAGAGCACGTACGCCGGATGCTGCGGGCGCAGGGGAGAGATTCGCTCGGAATCCGTGATCGGCGCATCGTCCACACCGCCGAGGTCGAGCCGGTCCAGCAGCAGGACAGACCTCTCCCCCGCGGCCTCGAAACCGTCTCGAACCGTCGACAACACGGCAACCGGCCGCGCCGTGTCGAGGATGTGCCCGATCCGATCCGCCGGATGATCCGGGTCGACGGGCACGTACGCACCACCCGCCTCGAGCACCGCATAGATCCCGACCACCAGATCCAGCGAACGCCGAAGCGCCAACGCCACCAACGACTCCGGACCGACACCGACACCGATCAGATGACGGGCCAGGCGGTTCACCCGAGATGCGAACTCACCGTATGTCAGCGACTCACCCTCGAACACGACCGCAGTCGCGTCAGGGGTCACGGCGACCTGACGCCGGAACCCATCGAGCAACAATCCGCCCGCCGGCAGCGCATGGGTCGTCTCGTTCCAGGATGCGAGCGTCAACTCCCGTTCGCCGCCGTCGAGCAGGTCGATGTCACCGACCACCACCTCGGCATCCGCGACCACCGCAGACAGCACATCGGTGAACCGCCGACCGAACGCAACCACCGTCGCCTCGTCGAACAGATCGGTGGCAAAGGTGATACCACCCGACATGCCGGCCGGGGTGCCGTCCTCGTCGATGGCCTCGACCAGGCTCACCTGCAGGTCGAACTTCGCCGGGTGCTCGTCGAGCTCGACCCCAGCCACGGTGAGGCCACTGAGTTCGAGCTCGGTCCGCCTCATGTTCTCCAGCGCGAGCGCAACCTGGAACAGCGGGTGCCGGGCCTGCGAGCGGGCCGGGTTGAGCACCTCGACCAGCCGCTCGAACGGCACATCCGCATGCCCGAACGCGGCGAGGTCACCCTCGCGTGCCTGCCCGAGCAGGTCGGTGAAGGCGGTTCCCGACTCCACCTGGAGACGAAGCACCAAAGTGTTGACGAACATGCCGACCAGCTCGTCCAGCGCCACCTCGCCACGGCCGGCAATCGGGGTACCGATTGCGATGTCGGAGGTACCCGACAGCCGGGACAACAGGACCGCCAGAGCCGAGTGCAGCACCATGAACAGTGTGGAGTTGTGCTTACGGGCCAGCTCGCTCAGCGACGCGTGCAGTTCGGCACCGATCGTGAGATCGACCAGTCCGCCACGGTCCGTGGCGACGAGCGGACGCGGGCGGTCGGACGGCAGATCCAGCTGCTCCGGCAACCCGGCCAGCTGCTGCGACCAGTAGTCCACCTGGCGCGAGATCAGCGAGTCCTGATCGTCCTCCGAACCCAGCACCTCCCGCTGCCACAACGTGTAGTCCGCGTACTGAACCGGCAGCTGCGCCCAGGTGGGTGCCTCGCCCGCGCTGCGTGCCGCGTACGCCACCATCACGTCGCGGGTCAGCGGGCCCATCGAGAACGCGTCGCCTGCGATGTGGTGCACGACCATGACCAGCACGTACTCGTCGGTGCTGTCGACGCGGAAGAGCCTGGCGCGCAGGGGAACCCCGATGGTGACGTCGAAGCCGGCCCGAACCGTGGCAGCTGCACGTTCGGTCAGCTCCTCGACCGTCACGGACTCGGGTGTCAGGTCGATCGCCGCCGAGGTCGCGGGGAGCACCACCTGGTGTCCGGTGCCGTCGACCTCGGGGTAGACGGTGCGCAGCACCTCATGTCGCGCGACCACGTCACCGACGGCCGCCTGGAGGGCAGCGACGTCGAGGGCCCCGGTCATCCGGACCGCGATCGGGATGTTGTTCGCGGCGGATACCGTGTCGAAACGGTTCAGGAACCACATCCGAGACTGCGCCAACGACAACGGAATCCGCTCCGGACGCGGGCCTGCAACAAGTGCCACCCGTCCACCCGCACCGACCTGCGACTCCACCCGAGCCGCCAACGCCGCCACCGTCGACACCTCGAACAACTCACGCACCGCGACCCGCGCGTCCAACGCAGCACCCAACCGCGCCGCCACCTGCA
>NZ_JBHSFO010000014.1:0-202448 GCF_042654025.1 Rhodococcus kronopolitis
AACTCATCACTGTCGCCGGCGCAAACCGGCTGGATGATCTTGGCTGAAAGGGGTTCTTGTCAGGCTCTCGACGTCCAACCTCGTGTCCCGGGCTCTGAAGTCCGGGTCGGTGTCCGTGTCGCTCTGACTCGACAAAAGTTACGGGAGCGAGAACGCAAGAGCAAATCGCCAGGTCACGCATTCAGCCGGCGCACAACGCCCCTGGTCAGGACTCGACCCGCATCGAAAACTTCGGCCCGGAAGGCACTTTCGCGAACTGTGACGCCGCACACTCACCTCGCACCGGCTCCCGGCCCATCCCCCGAATGCACCGAAGGGCGCCTCCCCCGCATCAGCGAGAAGTGGCGCCCTTCGAGAAGGATGAACGTGTGCGGCTGTCAGTCGGCGTCCGTCACCCGGACGATGTCGCCGCCGAGCGCGGATAGCTTCTCCACGAACAGCGGATAGCCCCTGTCGATGTGGTAGACGTCGTGGACCTCGGTGGTTCCGTCCGCCACCAGTGCGGCCAGCACCAGACCGGCGCCGGCCCGGATGTCGGACGACCACACCGGCGCGCTCGACAACCGGTTGATCCCGCGCACCACCGCGTGGTGTCCGTCCGTCCGGGCATCGGCTCCGAGCCGGATCATCTCCTCGACGAAGCGGAACCGTGCCTCGAAGACGTTCTCGGTGATCATCGACGTTCCGTCCGCGATCGCGGCGAGTCCGATCGCCATCGGCTGCAGGTCCGTCGGGAACCCCGGGAATGGCAGCGTCGCGAAGTTCACCGCCGTCGGGCGGGACTCCTGCACCACCCGGAAGCCGTCCGGCTCGGACGTGACCTGCGCGCCCGCGGTTCGCAGCTTGTCCAGCACCAGCGACAGGTGCTTCGGGTTCACCCCGCGCACCCGGACGTCGCCACGGGTCATGGCAGCGGCGATCCCCCAGGTCGCGGCGACGATCCGATCGCCGATGACCCGGTGGGTGACGGGCTCGAGGCGACTCACGCCCTGGATCGTCAGCGTCGAGGACCCCGCACCCTCGATCCGGGCACCCATCCGCGTCAACAGGTTGCACAGGTCGACGATCTCGGGCTCACGTGCGGCGTTGTCGATCACCGTCTCCCCGGTGGCCAGCACCGCGGCCATCAGGATGTTCTCGGTGGCACCGACAGACGGGAAGGCCAGCCGGATCTTGGCGCCGTGCAGTTCGTCGGCCTCCGCGACCAGGCAACCGTGCTGGATCTCGCTGCGCGCGCCGAGCAGGGCCAGGCCGGTCTGGTGCATGTCCAGCGGCCGCGACCCGATCGCGTCGCCGCCAGGCAGCGCGACCACCGCGCGCCGACACCGCGCCACCAGCGGACCGAGCACACAGACGGACGCCCGGAACTGGGTCACCGCGGGGAAGTCGGCGTGGTACTTCGGCTCGGCCGGCGTCGTGATCCGGACCTCGTCGCCGTCGATGACGACGTCGCAGCCCAGTCCGCGCAGCACCTCCGCCATGTACGGCACGTCGAGGATGTCGGGGCAGTTGCTGATGACGGTGGTGCCCTCGGCCAGCAGCGCCGCGGCCATCAGCTTGAGCACGCTGTTCTTAGCGCCACCCACCGAGACCTCACCGGTCAGTCTGTTGCCACCGGTGACAAGAAAGCGTTCACTCACAGTCCGACAGCCTAGTCAGTTTCCCGGCCTCCCGATGCCGCCCCGGTAGCGTGGCGGCATGGCAGTCCACCTCACCCGCATTTACACCCGTACCGGCGACGACGGCACGACCGGGCTCAGCGACTTTTCCCGGGTCTCGAAGAACGATCCCCGGCTGATCGCGTACGCCGACTGTGACGAGGCCAACGCCTGCATCGGCGTGTCGATTGCGCTCGGAAACCCGAGCGCCGACATCGCCTCGGTCCTGCAGCAGATCCAGAACGACCTGTTCGACGCGGGCGCCGACCTCTCGACCCCGATCGTCGCGGATCCGAAGTACCCACCGCTGCGGGTCACCGCGGAGTACGTCACCCGACTCGAGGGCTGGTGCGACGAGTTCAACGAGCGGCTGGACCCGCTGAACTCCTTCATCCTGCCGGGCGGCACGGTGCTCGCGGCGCAGCTGCACGTCGCACGGACGGTGACGCGGCGGGCGGAGCGGGCGGCCTGGGCGGCGGTCGACGCCAGCCCCGAGGACACCAGTGCGCTGCCGGCCAAGTACCTCAACCGGCTCTCGGATCTGTTGTTCATCCTCGGCCGGATCGCCAACCCCGACGGCGACGTGCTGTGGCGGCCCGGTGCGGGCGGCGCCGCCACCGACGCCTGACCCCACACACGAAGAAACCCCGACCGGATCCGGTCGGGGTTCTTTTTTCTGCGGCGCGTCGGGTGTCAGACGGGCCGGCCACGCATCGAGCGGCCGTCCGGGCGCGCCTCGACCCAGGACAGGAATGCGGTGAGGGCGCCGCGGTCGAGTGCGACCTCGAAACTGCAGTCGCCGTCGAGGACGGAGAGGATCGTGATCTCGTCGGTCATGATGTCGAACTCGGTGTCGCAGGGCCTACGCCGCTTCCCCAGCTCGATGCCCTGACGGGCCAACCGGAAGTCCGGTCCCGGCCGCAGGCTCGAGAGCTTGAAGAAGACGAGGGTGTTGTCGCCGTACCGGATCACGCCGTGCCGCCAGCCGGCACCGGCAGCCGCGGGCGTCACCCGCAGGATCGCCGCGGTCCCACCGCGGCGCAACACGCTCAGCCGGTACACGAAAGCCGCGACGAGGGCCGCGAGCAGCACAACCAGAATGATCAACGCAGTCATCCCGAATGTCACTGTTCGTCGGCTCCCGTCGCGGCTTTACTCGAGTAACTTACGCGCGCTCGACAGCCCGGAGCTGACCCTTGGCGACCGCAATCGCCTCGAGGTCTTCCGAGTTCTCCGCCAGCACGGCCTTGGCCGCGTCGACGTCGATGTCCTGTGCCATGTCCGCGGACTCGGCCAGGATCGTCACCGTCGTGGCCGTCACGGAGAGGAATCCACCGTGAACCGCGGCAACGACGCGCTCGCCGTCGACCGACGTGATCGAGACGGTGCCACCCTCGATGAGCTGACCGAGAACCGGCTCATGCCCAGGCATGATGCCGATCTCACCCTCGGTCGTCTGAGCGCTCACGAGCGTCGCCGCACCCGACCACAGTCGTCGCTCGACGGCGACGAGCTCTACGGTCATCTCAGCCATCGCGGACTACTTCCCGGCCATCTTCTTGGCTGCAGCCTCGACGTCGTCGAGTCCGCCGCAGCTGTTGAATGCCTGCTCCGGAAGGTGATCGAACTCGCCCTTGCAGACGCGGTCGAAGGCCTCGATGGTGTCGCGCAGCGGCACGACCGAGCCCTTCTCGCCCGTGAACTTCTCGGCGACGATGAAGTTCTGGCCGAGGAACTTCTGGATACGACGGGCGCGACCGACGAGGATCTTGTCCTCTTCCTGAAGCTCGTCCATACCCAGAATTGCGATGATGTCCTGCAGTTCCTTGTACTTCTGCAGGATCCGCTTGACCTCGTTGGCGACGCGGAAGTGCTCCGCACCGACAATGCTCGGCTCGAGGATGCGCGAGGTCGAGCTCAGCGGGTCCACAGCGGGGTAGATACCCATCTGCGAAATCGGACGCGAGAGCTCGGTGGTCGCATCGAGGTGCGCGAACGTCGTGGCCGGCGCCGGGTCGGTGTAGTCGTCGGCGGGCACGTAGATCGCCTGCAGCGAGGTGATCGAGCGGCCACGGGTCGAGGTGATGCGCTCCTGGAGCTCACCCATCTCGTCCGCGAGCGTGGGCTGGTAGCCCACGGCCGACGGCATACGACCGAGGAGGGTGGAAACCTCGGAACCTGCCTGCGTGAAGCGGAAGATGTTGTCGATGAACAGCAGCACGTCCTGGCCCTGAACATCGCGGAAGTACTCCGCCATGGTCAGTGCGGACAGGGCGACGCGCATACGCGTTCCCGGCGGCTCATCCATCTGGCCGAAGACAAGGGCGGTGTCCTGGAGGACGCCCATCTCTTCCATCTCGAGGTGGAGGTCGGTGCCCTCACGGGTCCGCTCGCCAACGCCTGCGAACACCGAGGTGCCGGAGAACTCGCGGGCGATACGGGTGATCATCTCCTGGATCAGAACGGTCTTGCCGACGCCGGCACCACCGAACAGACCGATCTTGCCGCCCTTGACGTACGGGGTCAGCAGGTCGATGACCTTGATGCCGGTCTCGAGGATCTCGGTCTTGCCCTCGAGCTGGTCGAAGGCTGGGGGCTTGCGGTGGATGCCCCACTGCTCGCCGTCGCGGCCGAGGCCCGGGGTGTCGAGGCAGTCACCGAGGGCGTTGAACACGTGGCCCTTGACGACGTCACCGACGGGAACCGAGATCGGCTTGCCCGAGTCGGTCACTGCAGTGCCGCGAACCAGGCCGTCGGTGGGCTGCATGGAGACGGTGCGGACCAGGTTGTCGCCCAGGTGCTGCGCAACCTCGAGCGTCAGCGTCTTGGCGACCGAGGGAAGCGTGATCTCGGCGTTCAAGGCGTTGAACAGTTCCGGCACAGCGCCACGCGGGAATTCAACGTCCACGACGGGACCGATGACCCGCACGACGCGGCCGGCCACGGCCGAAGCCGAACCCGCCCCGTTGTTTTCGGTTACTGCTGCGGTCATGTGCTAGTCACTTCCTGCGCTCGAGGCGAGCGCGTTGGCGCCGCCGACGATCTCGCTGATTTCCTGGGTGATCTGGGCCTGGCGAGCCTGGTTGGCCTGACGGCTCAACGTGTTCACCAGTTCGTTTGCGTTGTCCGTCGCGGCCTTCATGGCGGTACGACGAGCGGCCGACTCCGATGCCGCAGCATCGAGAAGCGACGAGAAGATACGCGTGCTGACGTACTTCGGGAGGAGAGCGCCGAGAAGCTTCTCGGGCTCCGGCTCGAAGCTGAAGTCCGCGACGGGACCATTGCTGTGGTCGTCGTCGTGGCCGTTGGTCAGCATGTCGTCACCGAGCTCGATGTGCTCCTCGGACACGGACACCTCGAGCGGCGCCATCCGGCGAACCTCGGGGGTCTGCGTCAGCATCGACACGAAGCGGGTGTAGACGATATGGAGCTCGTCGACGCCCTCGATCGTGCCTTCGCCGTTCGCAGCGGCAATCTGGCTGCCCGAACCCGCCATGAACAGCTCCACCAGGTGGCGGCTGGCCTTCGCAGCATCCGAGTAGCCCGGATCCTGCGAGAAGCCCGTCCACGCGGCACCGATGTCGCGGCCACGGAACGAGTAGTAGCCGAGCCCCTTGGAACCGAGCACGTAGACGACCGGCTCCTTGCCCTCGCTGCGGAGCAGAGCCATCAGCTCTTCTGCCTGCTTGAGGACGTTGGAGTTGTAGCCACCACACATGCCGCGGTCACTGGTGACAACGAGCACCGCAGCCCGCTTGGGCTCCGGACGCTCGTTGAGCAGCGGGTGATCGAGCGAAGCAGACGCACTCGCCAATTCGGTGAGTACCTTCGTGATCTCCTCGGCGTACGGCTTGGACGCGGCGACGCGAACCTGAGCCTTCGTGATGCGCGAAGTCGCGATCAGTTCCTGCGCCTTGGTGATCTTCTTGGTCGAGTTGACCGACTTGATACGAGACCGCAATTCGAGAATGCTTGCCATCGATCGATCACTCTCCCTTCGTGATTCGCAGAGTCATGGGCGCGTCCGTCACTTGCTGACGGTCTTGCGCTTGACGTTGATCTGCTCGTTCTCGACCTCGTCGGCGCCCAGCGCGTCTGCCTCGGCCTCGTTCACAACCCGGCTGCCGTCGGAGGCGAGGAAGCCCTGCTTGAACTTGTCGGTCGCGGCGATCAGCGCAGCAGCGTTGTCGGCATCGAGTGCCTTGCCGCCGTTGATGCTGGAGTAGACGTCCGCAGCCGAGTGCTTGAGGTCCTCGAGCAGTTCCTTCTCGAAGCGACGGACGTCGCCGATCGGGACGCTGTCGAAGGTGCCCTCGCCGGCGAGGTAGATCGAGATGATCTGGTCCTCGACGGGGATCGGGCTGTACTGGTCCTGCTTGAGCAGCTCGACCAGACGGGCACCGCGCTCGAGCTGAGCCTTGGAGGCCGCGTCGAGGTCGGATGCGAAGGCGGAGAACGCCTCGAGCTCACGGAACTGAGCCAGCTCCAGACGCAGCGAGCCGGAAACCTTCTTCATGCCCTTGGTCTGCGCAGCGCCACCGACTCGGGAAACCGAGATACCGACATTGATCGCGGGGCGAACGCCCTTGTTGAACAGGTCGGACTCGAGGAACACCTGACCGTCGGTGATCGAGATCACGTTGGTCGGGATGTACGCCGAGACGTCGTTGGCCTTGGTCTCGATGATCGGCAGCGCGGTGAGCGAGCCACCACCGAGGGCGTCGGACAGCTTCGCCGAACGCTCCAGCAGACGGGAGTGCAAGTAGAAGACGTCACCGGGGTACGCCTCGCGGCCCGGCGGGCGACGCAGCAGCAGCGAGATGGCGCGGTACGCCTCGGCCTGCTTGGTCAGGTCGTCGAACACGACCAGGACGTGCTTGCCCTGGTACATCCAGTGCTGGCCGATGGCCGAGCCGGTGTACGGAGCGAGCCACTTGAAGCCGGCGGAGTCAGAGGCCGGGGCGGCGACGATGGTGGTGTACTCCATCGCGCCCTTCTCCTCGAGGGCAGCCTTGACGCCCGCGATGGTGGAGCCCTTCTGACCGATGGCCACGTAGATGCAGCGGACCTGCTTCTGCGGGTCGCCGGAATCCCAGTTGGCCTTCTGGTTCAGGATCGCGTCGATGCAGACCGCGGTCTTGCCGGTCTTGCGGTCGCCGATGATGAGCTGGCGCTGGCCGCGGCCGATCGGGGTCATGGCGTCGATGGCCTTGATACCGGTCTGCAGCGGCTCTTCGACCGGCTGGCGCTCGAGCACCGAAGCAGCCTGCAGCTCGAGGGCACGGTTCTCGGTGCTCTCGATCTCGCCGAGGCCGTCGATGGGTGCACCCAGCGGGTCGATGACACGGCCGAGGAAGGCGTCGCCGACGGGAACCGACAGAACGTCGCCCGTGCGCTTGACTTCCTGGCCCTCTTGGATGTTCTGGTAATCGCCCAGGATGACGGCACCGATTTCGGTGGCATCCAGGTTCAGCGCGACGCCGACGATTCCACCGGGGAACTCCAACAGTTCGTTGGACATAGCCGAAGGCAGGCCAGAGACGTGCGCAATGCCGTCACTGGTGTCGGTCACTGTGCCGACCTCCTCACGGGAGGCCTCCGGGGAGTAGCTCGCGGTGTAGTTGTCGATCGCGCTACGGATCTCGTCGGAGGAGATCGTCAGCTCCGCCATGTTTTTCCTGCTCTCGGTGTCTGGTCTTCGAAAAGATCTGGAGTATGGGTTCGGCTGAAGGACTACTTGAGGTTCTTCCGCAGTGCTGCGATTCGACCCGCTGCACTGCCGTCGATAACCTCGTCGCCCACCCGGACGACCAAGCCGCTAAGGAGTTCTGGATCGACCTCGACGTGCACTGCAACCGGCTTCCCGTAGGTGCGGGTAAGAGTGCTGGCCAAGCGATCCGACTGCTCCGCGCTCAACGCCGAAGCGCTGCGAACGTGAGCAACGGTGGTATCGCGCTGCGCTGCGGCAAGGTTCGACAGCTGATCGAAAGTGTCTGCGGGTGCAGACTTCAGCCGGCCGACGGCCTGCCCGGCGAGTGCCTCGGTGACCGCGGTGACCTTGCCGTAGAGCAAGCGGGAGAGGAACTCACGCTTGCGGGCGGCGGGAACCGACAGATCCGAGAGCGTCTGCTCCAGGCTGGAGTCCCCTGCCACGATGCGGCCGAGACGGAAGAGCTCGTCCTCAACGGTGTCCAGCTGGCCCTGATCGGCTGCGGCGCGAAGCAGAGCCTCGCGGCCGAGCAGTTCGAGCGAGCTGACCAAGTCGCGGGCCGCAGACCAGTCCTGGCCGGCAGCTGCCTTCACGGTGGCGAGCGCCTCGGCGCCCACCTTTCCGGAGAACAACTGCTCTGCCAGAGCCTGACGACCCGCAGCCGGTGCCGAAGCGTCAGCCAGCGCGCCACGAAGAGCGCGCTGGCCGTCGAGTACCTCGACCACCGAGAAGAGCTCGGACCCAGCCTGCGCAGCGGCCGCAGTCGCGGCTCCTGCAGAGACTGCGCCCAGGGCGCTGCTCAGCGCAGAACGAGTCTGCGCCAAGGCTTCACGGCTCGCTGCGTACATGCTGCTCACTTCCTGGCTGAATCAACGCTGACGGCGTCGAGCTCGTTGAGGAACCGATCAACCGTTCCGGCGCGCTTCACGTCGTCGGCGAGGGACTCCCCGATGACCTTCTCGGCCAGGTCCACAGCCGTCTTGCCGAGATCCGAACGGAGCTCGGTGACGATCTGCTGACGCTGGGCGACGAGCTGGCTGTGGCCTGCGGCCACGATGCGATCGCTCTCGTCCTGCGCCTGAACCTTCATGTCAGCGATGATCTGCTGACCCTGGACACGCGCTTCCTCACGGATCTGCGCGGCCTCGGTACGGGCCTCGGCAAGCTGCGCGCGGTACTGCTCGAGCGCATCCTTTGCCTCTGCCTGAGCCTCTTCGGCCTTCTTGATCCCGCCCTCGATCTGCTCGGTGCGTTCGGCCAGAACCTTCTGGAACATCGGAAGAACGAACTTCCAGAAGACCAAACCGACAACGACGAGGCAGACGATGGACCATACGATGTCGTACGTCGCGGGCAGCAGGGGGTTGTGAACTTCACCCTCAGTTGCCGCGAGCAGAGTAATGGTGGCTGCCATGTCGGTCTCTTAGAAAATGAAGCCGGCGACAAGGCCGATCAGCGCGAGGGCCTCGGTGAATGCAATACCGAGGAACATCGTGGTGCGAACCTGTCCGGCCATCTCCGGCTGACGGACCATGCCCTCGATCGCCTTACCGACGACGATGCCGATGCCGATGCCGGGGCCGATCGCTGCGAGGCCGTAGCCGACTGCACCAAAACCCTTGTTGGTGATGGTCTGCTCGGCAACTTCCTGCGCAAGGTAAGCGACGCTCATGGTGTTCCGTTCCCTTTCTGTTGACCTACGCCGGTTTCGGCGAGGCTCAGTTCGTGGTGTAGCTGGTAAGGAGGTGTGTGGGTCAGTGCTCTTCGGCGTGCAGCGCGAGGTCGATGTAGACCGCGGCCAGCAGCGCGAACACGTAGGCCTGCAGGACGATGACCAGCAGTTCGAAGAACGTGAAGGCAATGCCTGCGGCCAGGGACGCGACGCCGAAGATCGCCTCGAAGCCGCCGTTGAGGATGAAGAAGTTCGACGCGCCCAGGAACAGCACCAGCAGGATGTGGCCGGCCAACATGTTGGCCATGAGACGAACCATCAGCGTGAACGGTCGCAGGACGAAGGTCGAGATGAACTCGATCGGGATCAACAGGAAGTGCAGGGGCAGCGGCACACCCGGCACCACGACGCTGCTCTTCACGTACTTGAAGAATCCGTACTTCTTGATTCCCACGTAGTTGAAGACGATGTACGCCAACGCCGCGAGGACCAGCGGCATGCCGATGCGGGCGTTGGGCGAGATGTTCAGGAAGGGAATGATCGCGGAGGCGTTGCTGGCGATCACGAGGAAGAAGATCGTCGTGATGACCGGCAGGAATCGCTTCCCCTGCTCCTTGCCGAGAACGTCTTCGGCGATCTGAATTCGCACGAAGTCGAGTGCAATCTCGGCGACGTTCTGCAGTCCCCGCGGAACCAGGCGCGGACTGCGCATGGCGATCGCGAAGAACGCTGCGACCAGGACCGACATCAGGATGCGGATGAGCATCAGTCGGTCGAGCTCGAAGGGGCCCGCGTGAATCAGCACGGACTCGGGGAAAAAATCGTCTAGTGACGGCGCATGGAATTCCACGGCGGCCAGGGTGGTGACGCTCAGCGTTCTCTCCCGTAGTCGGTCCCCAGCCATCATTGACTGCGGTTCGATCGGACATTGACGAAACAAGTCGACAAGGTCGGCTCGCGTATTCGCCAGTTGCTGTGGCCCCGTGGGGCCGTGCGTCTGTCGGTGTCGGCGGACTGTCGTCGACTCGGCGGCCACACCCCGACGTTCCGTCACGCCCCGGAAGGGCATGTCGACATCATCGTTCGAGGCCACCTGCGCGGTTGCGGAACGGCGCAGAACTTACCTGAACTGTGCCGTGCCTACCCTCGCTTGGGCATGACCCTACCAAGACAACTGGGAGATTGTGTAGACAGGGTCCGTCAAGCTGGCATTACTACTGGTTGTCGTACTACTTTCCGTCGGAATCGGGGTCCCCCGCGTCGGGTACGACATAAGGGGCACGCGTCTTGAGCAGCCCGTAGGTCTCGGCCCCCAGCACGATGACCAGCGCGAGCACCATGACGATGACCAGCGCGCCCTTGCTGTAGAAGTCCATCCCCTTGAGGGTGCCCAGCACGAGCACCGCGAGGATCATCTTGAGCAGCCAGCTGCCGAGCAGGACCGCGCCGGAGGTGGTCGGCGGAAGCTTCTCGGTGAACAGCACGGCCAGTGCCGTGCAGAGCACGAAACCGCCGCCGACGGCGACACCGATCAACGCCCCCCACAGCCCGGGCAGGCCGGCCACCAGGGTCGCCACAATCGAGCCGACCACCGCGAGGGCAATCAGCCCGGCGGTGCCGTAGCGCACCGCGGCGCGCAGCGGCGCGGACTGGGCGGGCACTGGGTTCGTAGAGGAAGTCACGCCCGAAAGCCTAGCTGGCTACGCCTGCCGGTCCCGATCCCCACCGTGCTCGCGCTGCACCCGCAACGACGGGACGGCGGTGACGACCAACGCGAAGACCAGCCCGCCCGCGACCAACAGGACCACGAGCCTGCGGTCGATCAACGCCGAGCCGACGGCCCCGAAGGCCAGCACTCCGACCCACAAGTAGATGAGCAGCACCACCCGACGGTGCGAGTGACCGATCTGCAGCAGCCGATGGTGCAGGTGCATCTTGTCCGGGCTGAACGGACTGCGCCCGGCCATGGTCCGGCGGACCACCGCGAGCAGCAGGTCCAGGACCGGAATGAACATCACCGCGCCCACCAGCAGCAGCGGGGTGAGCAGGCCGAGGATGTCGCGGGAACCGTAGGCGTTGAGCGAGATCCGCCCGGACGCGCTGGTCGAGATCGCGGCCAGCATCAGCCCGATCAGCATGGAGCCGGAGTCGCCCATGAAGATCCGGGCCGGATTGAAGTTGTGCGGCAGGAACCCGAGGCAGGCACCCGCCAGGGCGGCCGCGAGCATGGCCGGCGGGTAGGCGCTCACGTCGCCGCCCTGCTCGTGCAGCAGCCCGACCGAGAAGACGCAGATCGCCACGGAGGAGATCAGCCCGAGCCCCGCCGCCAGGCCGTCGAGGCCGTCGACGAAGTTCATCGCGTTGATCATCACCACCGCGACCAGCACGGTGAACAGGCCGGCCTGGAGCTGGTCGAGGATCAGCGTGCTGCCGCCACCCCACGGCAGGTACAGCGCGAACCAGCTCACGCCCATCACCACCAGCACGCCCGCGGCGGTGACCTGGCCGACGAACTTGGTCAGCGCGTCCAGGCCCCACCGGTCGTCGACGACCCCCACGAGCACGATCAGCAGCCCCGCGACCAGGGCCGCCGGGATGTCCTTGGTGTTGTACTCGAATCCCCGGGCCAGCGCGGGTAGCTGCTGGGCGAAGATCAACGCCGCCGCGAAACCGAGGTACATGCCGATCCCGCCGAGACGCGGGGTCGGGGTGACGTGCACGTCGCGATCACGCGGCACCGCGACGGCACCGAACCGGAGCGCGAGCACCCGCACCACACCGGTGGCCAGGAAGGTCACGACGGCGGCGGTGAAGAGCACCAGCAGCAGTTCCCGCAGTGGGACGCCGGCTCCGCGGTTGGCCTGGGCCACGAGCGCCGCGCCGGCCAGCAGCGCGGAATCGTCGGCGATCACGTCGACGACGGTACCCGCAGGTGCATGCAGTTCATCCCGCCGCGCCCGGCCCGAGGAGGGACTCCACCGGGACGCCGAGAACCTCGGCGATGGCCGCCGCCGGCACCGCGCCCTCGCGCAGGATCCGCGGCTCGTCCGCGGTCAGGTCCACGATCGTCGACGCCACGGCGTGGTCGGCGGGGCCGCCGTCGAGGTAGACACCGACCGCCGACCCGAGCTGGCTGCGTGCCTGTTCGACCGTGCTGGCCGGGGCGTGGCCGGAGAGGTTCGCGCTGGAGACCGCGAGCGGTCCCACCTCGCGGAGCAACTCGATCGCGACCGGATGCAGTGGCATCCGCAGCATCACCGTGCCACGGGTGTCCCCGAGGTCCCAGGCCAGCGAGGGCGCCTGCTGCACAACGAGACTCAGTCCGCCGGGCCAGAAGGCCCGGATGAGTTCGCGCGCCTGCGGGCGGACCGCGAACACCAGCCCGTCGATGGTGTTCCAGGACCCGACCAGCACCGGGACCGGCATGTCCCGGCCGCGCCCCTTGGCGCGCAACAGGCTGGCGACGGCCTCGCCGTCGAAGGCGTTGGCGGCCAGGCCGTAGAGGGTGTCGGTGGGGATCACCACCAGCCGCCCCGCGTTGAGTGCGTGGGTGGCGGCGGTGATGCCAGCCGCGCGCATATCGGTATCCCGGCAGTCGTACACAGTGCTCACCCCGTCATCCTTCCACTCGCGTGATTGCGGCCGAAGCGAGCCCACCGCACACGGCGTCGGACCCGGCCGCGTCGGGTCACCGGCGCCGCGCCGCCTCGGCCTCCGTGGCGACCCGTCGGGCCACCACGAACCGCGGCTTGCCTGCGAGATCGGCGTGCTCGGCCACCTCGCCGAAGACCCGGCGCTGGTCGAGCATCGCCGCCAGCGCGGAGCCGTTGCTGTCGTCGTGCTCGATGGCCAGCGCCCCGTCGATCCGCAGCCAGCGGGCGATGTTCGAGACCATCGGGGTGATCACCGACAACCCGTCCGGCCCACCGAACAACGCGAGTGCCGGATCGTGGTCCGCCACCTCGACGTCGAGTTGTGCGGCCTCGGGGATGTACGGCGGGTTCGAGACCACCAGGTCCACCCGACCCTCCAACTCGGCGAGCAGGGCGCGGTCGGTGACGTCACCCTGGTGCAGCGCGATCGGGGTGTCGCCGTCCCGGGCCCGGGTGTCGGCGTTGCGCCGCGCCCAGGCCAACGCCTTCGGGTCCAGTTCCACCGCGTGCACCACCGCGTCGGGGCGGGCGTGTGCGATCGCCAACGCCAGGGCCCCCGAACCGGTGCACAAGTCCAGGACCACCGGACGCTGCCCGGCGGTGCCCTCGAGCTTGGCCAGCGCCCAGGCCAGCAGCAGTTCGGTCTCCGGGCGCGGCACGAACACCCCGGGGCCAACCTGGAGGTCGATCTCCCCCATCGAGGCCACTCCGGTGATGTGCTGCAACGGAATTCGCTCGGCACGCCGGGCGACCAGACCGCGGTACCTCTCGATCACCTCGGGGTCGACCAACGGCACCAGCCCGAGTCGGGTTCGCTCGACACCGACGACGTGGGCGGCGAGCAACTCCGCGTCGACGCGCGGGCTGTGCACCCCGGCCTCTTCGAGGAGACGGGTGGCTTCGAGGATCGCTAGGCGAAGGGGTTGACGGCTCACCCGGTCAGCCTGCCAGGCGCCGATGCGTTTGGCACAGCCGTCACGAACCGGACACGTACCGATCACGTGTCGCGACGGCGCTCGCCGGTGCGGATACGGTCGAGCTGTCGGGACACAAGGAAAGGGAATCTCATGAACAGGTCAAGGTCCGTCTTCCGCCTCGCCGCCGTGTCGGCCGCCGCGAGCGCCGCGATGCTCGCCGCCCCCGCCCTGGCGTCCGCGGCACTGATCGACGTCCAGCCCACGGCGCTGCTCTGCAAGAGTGGCATCGCCCCGGTCCAGTCCCTCACGCACGCGGACCAGGAGGCCATCGAACCCGACGACCTGCTGTTCGTTGTCAACGAGCAGGGCAAGTCGGGCCCCAACGTCAACTGGATCAACATCAACACCGGCGAGACCGGGGCCGACGTCATGTCCCCGACGGAGGGCATCTTCAACGCACCTGCGGTACTCGTCGAACCCGAGGGCGGCACCGCGATCTCCGCCGTGTGGGGCATGTACGAGAACGCCAAGGGCGAGAACTGCTTCCTGCTGCCCGGGATCGACATCAGCCAGCTGGCGGGCGAGCCCGACGACTGACCCCTGCGGGGCGGCCCGGCCGGTTCCGTCACCGGCCGCACAGGTCACTCGGCCGCGAGCCGGGCCTCCCGGTCGGACTTGCCCAGCGCGTCGAGCAACGCGTCGAGGTCGCCGTCGAGCACCGCGTCGAGGTTGTGCGACTTGAAACCGATGCGGTGGTCGGTGATCCGGTTCTCCGGGAAGTTGTAGGTCCGGATGCGCTCGGACCGGTCGACGGTACGCACCTGGCTCTGACGTCCGGCCGACGCCTCGTCCGCGGCGGCCTCCTCCGCGGCGGCCTGCAGCCGGGCGGCGAGCACCTGCATCGCGCGCGCCTTGTTCTGCAGCTGCGAGCGCTCGTTCTGACAGGTCACGACGATGCCGGTGGGCAGGTGGGTGATCCGGACCGCGGAGTCGGTGGTGTTGACGCCCTGGCCGCCCTTGCCGGACGAGCGGTACACGTCGATGCGCAGATCGGTCTCGTCGATCTGCACCTCCTCCACCTCGTCGGGCTCGGGGTAGATGAGCACGCCTGCGGCGGAGGTGTGCACCCGGCCCTGCGACTCGGTCACGGGCACCCGCTGCACGCGGTGCACGCCGCCCTCGAACTTGAGCCGGGCCCACACGCCGTCGCGGGTGTCGCCCTTCGACTTGATCGAGATGGTCGCGTCCTTGTATCCGCCGAGGTCCGAGATGGTGGCGTCGAGCACCTCCACCCGCCAGCCGTGCCGCTCGGCGTAGCGGACGTACATCCGGGCCAGGTCGGAGGCGAAGAGTGCGGACTCCTCGCCGCCCTCCCCCGACTTGACCTCGAGGACCACGTCGTCGCCGTCGTGCGGGTCGCGGGGGGCGAGCAGGTCCGTCAGTGCGACGTCGAGCGCGGCGACCGTGGTCTCCAGCTCGGGCAGCTCGGCGGCGAAGCTGGAGTCGTCGGCGGCCAGTTCACGGGCGGCCTCGAGATCCTCGCGGGCGGTCTGCAGCTTGGTGATCGTCGCCATCACCGGAGCGAGCTCGGCGAACCGCTTGCCCACTCGGCGGGCAGCGGCGGGGTCGTTGTGCAGCGACGGGTCGGACATCTGCTGCTCGAGGCCCGAGTATTCGGCCAGGATGTCGTCGATGGCCGACGGCCGGGTGTTGCCCGCCATGGTTCGCTCCGCTCGTAAGGGTGATCTCGCGTGTCGAGTCTTTCTCGCACAAAAAAGCCGACGCCCGGCCTGTGTGAACACAGAACGGGCGTCGGCGGTGAAGCTAGCTGTCGGCGTCGGCCTTCTTGCCGGCGCGCTTGCCGTAGCGAGCCTCGAAGCGCGCAACGCGTCCACCGGTGTCGAGGATCTTCTGCTTGCCGGTGTAGAACGGGTGGCACTGCGAGCAGACCTCGACGTTGATCCGTCCGGACTCCTTGGTGCTGCGGGTCTCGAACGTGTTACCGCAACCGCAGACGACGGTGGTCGCCACGTAGTTGGGGTGAATTCCTGCCTTCATGGTGTCCCTTTCAATGGTCGCCGGGTCGCCCTCGCCACTCGAGGACGTGAACCGGAACCGGACATGGTTTTGCTCGTTCGCGGCGGTTGCCGTGAGACGCGAGGGTTGATTCTGCCAGAGCAGCCCACGTTGTCCTAAACGGCCCCGGCGCGAATTCTGTTCCCGCATCCGCACGACGGTGCCGTGCGGATGCGGGCCGCGACTAGTCGTCGCCCATGGCTCCCGGCGCGGTCTTGGAGACCTCCATCAGGAACTCGATGTTGCTCTTCGACTTCTTGAGCCGATTGACGAGCAGGTCGATGGCCTGGTGGGTGTCGAGACCCGAGAGCACGCGGCGCAGCTTGTGCACGACCGCGAACTCGTCCGGGTTCATCAACAGTTCGTCCTTGCGGGTGCTGGACATGTTGACGTCGACCGCGGGGAACACCCGACGCTCGGCGATCTTGCGGTCGAGCTTGAGCTCGGCGTTGCCGGTGCCCTTGAACTCCTCGAAGATCACCGTGTCGCCGGTCGAACCGGTCTCGACCAGCGCGGAGGCGATGATCGTCAGCGAGCCGCCGTTCTCGATGTTGCGGGCCGCACCGAGGAAACGCTTCGGCGGGTACAGCGCGGTCGAGTCGACGCCACCGGAGAGGATGCGTCCCGACGCGGGCGAGGAGTTGTTGTACGCGCGCCCCAGTCGGGTGATCGAGTCCAGCAGCACGACCACGTCGCGGCCGTTCTCGACCAGGCGCTTGGCCCGCTCGATCGCGAGCTCGGCGACCGCCGTGTGGTCTCCCGGCGGGCGGTCGAAGGTGGAGGCGATGACCTCACCCTTGACCGAGCGCTGCATGTCGGTGACCTCTTCCGGACGCTCGTCGACCAGGACGACCATCAGGTAGCACTCGGGATTGTTGGTGGCGATGGCGTTCGCGATGTCCTGGATCACCGTCGTCTTGCCCGCCTTCGGGGGCGAGACGATCAACGCGCGCTGTCCCTTGCCGATCGGCATGACCAGATCGATGACGCGGGTGGAGATGATGTTCGGCGTGGTCTCGAGCCGCAGCCGCTGGTTCGGGTACAGCGGGGTCAGCTTGCCGAACTCGGGGCGACGCTTGGCCGCCTCCACGTCGCCACCGTTGACGGAGTCGATGCGGACCAGCGGGTTGAACTTCTGACGCTGGCTGGAACCGGGCGCCTCGCCCTCGCGGGGGACGCGGACCGCGCCGGTCACCGCGTCACCGCGACGCAGGCCGTTCTTGCGGATCAGGTTCATCGACACGTAGACGTCGTTCGGACCGGCCAGGTAACCGGAGGTCCGCACGAAGGCGTAGTTGTCGAGCACATCGAGGATGCCGGCGACCGGCTGCAGGATGTCGTCGTCGCGGAGCTCGGGCTCGCGGTTGTCCATGCCGCCGCCGCTCTCGCCGCGGTCACGCCCACGACGACGCTCGCGGACGCGACGGCCGCGACGGCCGCGGCCCTCGCCCTCGTCGTCGCCGCCCCGGCTGTCATTGCGCGGGCCGTTGTTGCCCTGGTTGCGCTCGCCACCCTGCTGGTTGCGGTCGCCCTGCTGGTTGCGGTCACGACGGCCGCGCTCACCGCGCTCGCCACCCTGGTTGCGCTCGCCACCCTGGTTGCGCTCGCCACCCTGGTTGCGCTCGCCACCCTGGTTGCGCTCGCCACCCTGGTTGCGGTCGCCACCCTGCTGATTGCGCTCGCCACCCTGGTTGCGCTCGCCCTGCTGGGCCTGGCTGGACTCGCCCTGCTCCGTGGCCTCGCCCTGCTCGCCGGAGCCGGCAGGCCGCGAGGCGCCGCGGCGCTGACGACCGCGACGGCCGCCCTGCTCCCCGTCGCCCGACTGCTCGCCACCTGCGCGGCTGGGCTCCGACGCCTGGACCGGCGCGCTCTCGCGGGCCGGGGCCTCGGCGGTCGCCGGGGACTCGGTACGCGTGGGGGCCTCGACCCGAGCTGCCGCCGGAGCGGACTCGGGGGCCGACGCCTCGACCCGGGCCGGAGCCTCGGTCTTGACGGCCTTGGCCTCGGCGGGAGCGCTTCCGCCCTGACGATCCTTGATGGCAGCGATCAGGTCGCCCTTCCGCATACCGGAGGTGCCCTTGATGCCGAGTTCCCCGGCGAGCCCACGCAGTTCGGCGAGCACCATTCCGGACAGCCCGGCGCCGCGGCGAGCATCGGCGCGCTTCGTGGAGGCGGCCACGGCGGGCGCCGAAGCTGAAGTGAGTGAAGATCCGCTCGTCGCACTCGTCGCGGCGGAGGCCGCAGCATCGAGTTGAGGAGGAGCGATCAGTTCCGTATCGGTCACGGAGATCCTTTCCTTCCCTCGCTCGCACGCGCAGAGTCGAGGGTTCGTCCCGAAGATCAGCTCAATGGCTGAGTTCGGATGTGCCGGACGTGTTCGCTGGATGGAACTTTCGGCTCGTTCGCCCCCGTGGCCCCGCAAGCAGGCACGTTTGCAATCCATCACCGCAGAAAATTCGCGAGAGGAGCAAGCCAGGAGCAGGAACTCCACAATTCGACGCTTCCGGGATACGGAGAGCTCCGGACTTCGGGAGTTGATTTGCCCTGGTAGAGCACCGGCGACTGACGCGCACGATGGGCGGACAATGCCCACAATAGCTGTCAAGCCATTGCTCGGCAAGGTTCACGCAATTCGGTGTGCCGCGTGCCACCGCTGTCCGGCGTCCGCGCCGGCCACCTCGACGGGTGGACCGGACGCGGACGGGAGATCAGTGGACCTGGACGCCGTCCGCGACCTCGAGGTCGAGGACGACCATTCCTTCGGCCTCCGCCGCCAGGCGCAACTCGTCCGGCAGCGGCTGCTTCGCCAGTGCCAGCACCGTCGGACCGGCACCGGAGACCACCGCGGCGATGCCGTGCTCGCGCAGCAACGCGACCCACCGGGTGGTCAGCGGCAGCGCCGCCGCCCGCTGGCTCTGGTGCAGACGGTCCTCGGTCGCCGCCATCAACAGCTCGGGTCGCTCGGTCAGCGCCACCACGGCCAGCGCCGCCCGGCTCACGTTGAACGCGGCGTCGGCGTGCGGGACCAGCTCCGGCAGCAGGCTCCGGGTCAGCGCGGTGGACGAGTGCTCGGCGGGCACCAGTGCCACGATCCGGATGTCCGGGTGCACCTCGAGGCGCGTGGCGAAGAACTGACGCGGCTCGCCGGTCTCCGACGGCTCCTCGTACCAGGAGACCACCGCGCCGCCGAGCACGCTCGCCGAGGCGTTGTCCGGGTGCCCCTCGAACTCGGAGGACAGCTGCACCAGCTGCGCCTGACTCAGGGCCAGCGCCGGGTCGAGCTTGGAGACCAGCCCGTTGGCCGCCGCGAGGCCGCCGACCGCCGCCGAGGCGGACGATCCGAGTCCGCGCGAATGCGGAATCACGTTGCGGCAGTAGACGTCCAGTCCGCCAACCCAGACGCCGGCGACCTCAAGGCCGCGTTCGATGGCGCGCACGACCAGGTGCGAGGGACCGCACGGCACGTCGTCGGCCCCCTCGCCCTCGACCCGCACGGTCAGCCCCGCCTCGGTGGTGGTGACCGTGATCTCGTCGAAGTAGCCCAGCGCCAGACCCAGCGTGTCGAACCCGGGCCCGATGTTGGCCGTCGACGCGGGCACCCGCGCGGTGACCGTCAGCCCGGCCGGCAACGTCTGCGTCATCACGCCCTCTTCGATCCGCGGCATACCCACTAAACCAGCTCGAGCGACCGGGCCACCGCCACCGGGTCAACCGGAATGGGCTGCACCGCAGGCATTCCCGCCAACGCCGTGTCCGGGTCCTTGAGCCCGTTACCGGTCACCGTGCACACCACGGTGAGTCCGGAGTCCAGCCAACCCTCCTTGCGCGCGGCCAGCAGACCGGCCACGGACGCCGCGGAGGCGGGCTCGACGAAGACACCCTCGGTACGGGCGATGAGCCGGTACGCCTCGAGGATCTCCTCGTCGGTGGCGGACCGGAACGCGCCGCCGGACTGCTCCTTGGCGCTGACCGCACCGTCCCACGAGGCGGGCGAACCGATCCGGATCGCGGTGGCGATGGTCTCGGGGTTGGAGACCGGGTGGCCGAGGACGAGCGGGGCGGCACCGGCGGCCTGCACGCCGAGCATCCGCGGGCGCACCGAGGTGATGCCGTCCGCGAAGTACTCGGAGTAGCCGCGCCAGTACGCGGTGATGTTGCCGGCGTTGCCGACGGGCAGCGCGTGCACGTCGGGCGCCTTGCCGAGCGCGTCGCAGATCTCGAACGCGGCGGTCTTCTGACCCTCGATCCGGACCGGGTTGACGGAGTTGACCAGGCCGATGGTCGGGAACTCCGCGGTGGTCTTGCGGGCCAACTCGAGGCAGTCGTCGAAGTTGCCCTGCACCTGGATGATCTTGGCGCCGTGCATCACGGCCTGGGCCAGCTTGCCCATCGCGATCTTGCCCTGCGGCACCAGCACCGCGCAGGTCATGCCGGCGACGGCGGCGTACGCGGCGGCCGAGGCCGAGGTGTTGCCGGTGGAGGCGCACAGCACGGCCTTCTGGCCGCGGGCCAGGGCGTCGGTGACCGCCATGGTCATGCCGCGGTCCTTGAACGAGCCGGTGGGGTTGAGGCCCTCGACCTTGAGGTAGACGTCGCACCCGGTGAGCTCCGAGAGGTGCCCGGCGGGCAGCAACGGCGTGCCGCCCTCGCGCAGGGTGATCGTCTTCCAGTTCTCGCCGATCGCGAGCCTGTCGCGGTACGCCTCGATCAGTCCGGGCCAGGGCTTGTGGACGGGCGTGTGCGTGCGGGGGCTATTCACTGGAACCTTCCAATCGGAGAACGCTGGTGATGGCGGTGACGAATTCGAGCTTGGCAAGGGCGGCAACGGTTTCCGACAGGTCCGCGTCACTCGCCCAGTGGGTGACGACGATCAGACCGGCGCCGTCGCCGGAGCCTTCCTGTCGCACCGTGGAGATGCTGACGTCGTGCTTGGCGAACTCCGCGGCAACCGCGGACAGCACGCCGGCGCGGTCGGCGACCTGCATGTTGACGTAGTAGCGGGTGGGGATCTCGCCGATCGGTGCGATCTTGAGGTCCGCGTACTTCGACTCCCGGGGGCCGCGGCCGCCGTGAACCTTGTTGCGCGCGGCCATCACCAGGTCGCCCATGACGGCCGACGCGGTGGGGGCGCCGCCCGCGCCCTGGCCGTAGAACATCAGGCGGCCGGCGTTCTCGGCCTCGACCACGACGGCGTTGAACGCGCCGTTGACGGTGGCCAGGGGGTGGTCACGGGGCACCAGCGCCGGGTAGACCCGGGCCGAGATGCGCTCCTCGCCGTCGCCGTTGGTGACCCGCTCGCACATCGAGAGCAGCTTGATCGTGCAGCCCAGGGCCTTGGCCGCGTCCAGGTCCGCCGAGGTGATCTTCGAGATGCCCTCGCGGTAGACGTCGGCCGCGGTGACGCGGGTGTGGAACGCGATCGACGCGAGGATCGCCGCCTTGGCAGCCGCGTCGAAGCCCTCCACGTCCGCGGTCGGGTCCGCCTCCGCGTAGCCGAGCCGGCCCGCCTCGGCCAGGGTGTCGGCGTAGTCCGCACCGGTCTCGTCCATCGCGGAGAGGATGAAGTTGGTGGTGCCGTTGACGATTCCGGCGACCTTGGTCACCCGGTCCCCCGCCAGCGACTGCGTCAGCGGACGGATCACCGGGATGGCCCCGGCGACCGCGGCCTCGAAGTACAGGTCCGCACCCGCCTTCTCGGCGGCCTCGGCGAGCTCGCCGGTGTAGTCCGCCAGCAGCGCCTTGTTCGCCGTCACCACGGACTTGCCCGCGTTGAGCGCGGACAGGATCTGCTTGCGGGGCACCTCGATGCCACCGATCACCTCGACGACGATGTCGACGTCGTCGCGGGCGACGAGCGAGTCCGCGTCGGTGGTCAGCAGCTCGGCCGGGACCCCACGGTCACCCTCGGTGCTGCGTACCGCGATGCCGCGCAACACCAGGGGTGCGCCGACGCGGGACTCGAGCTCCTGGGCGTGCTCGCGCAGGATCCGCACGACCTCACTGCCCACGTTGCCGAGGCCAAGGACCGCCACACCGATCGCGGCGGCACCGTTCGGTTCAGTCATGTTGCCGTACCTCCAAGCTGAGCAGATCTTCCACTGTTTCCCTGCGTAGGACGAGTCGGGACTGACCGTCGCGGACCGCGACCACTGCGGGTCGGGTCAACAGGTTGTAGCGGCTGGACATCGAGTAGCAGTATGCGCCAGTGGCGGCAACGGCGAGGAGATCTCCCGCGTTGACGTCCTCCGGCATCCAGGTGTCGCGGATGACGATGTCACCGCTCTCGCAGTGCTTCCCGACCACCCGGGCGACGACCGGTTCGGCCTCACTCTCCCGTGAGACCAGCCGGACGTCGTACTCGGCCTGGTAGAGCGAGGTGCGGATGTTGTCGCTCATCCCGCCGTCCACGCTCACGTATCGCCTGGTGGCGGCGCCGTCCAACCGGACGTCCTTGACGGTGCCCACCTCGTAGAGGGTCACCGTGCCGGGACCGGCGATCGCGCGTCCGGGCTCGACCATCAGGGTCGGCACCGCCAGACCTGCCGCGGCCGACTCGTCCGCGACGATCTTCGCCAGCTTCGCCGCGAGCTCGTCGACCGGCGGCGGGTTGTCGCTCGGCAGGTACGAGATGCCCAGGCCGCCACCGAGATCGACGATCGAGACCTGCGCGGCACGCTCGGTGCCGAACTCGTCCTCGATCTGCCGCAGCATGCCGATCACCCGGTGCGCGGCCAGCTCGAAGCCGTCCACCTCGAAGATCTGCGAGCCGATGTGGCTGTGCAGGCCGACCAGTCGCAGGTTCTCCGTCTCGAATACCCGCCGCACCGCGTCCATCGCCGCACCGCCGGAGAGCGAGAAGCCGAACTTCTGGTCCTCGTGCGCGGTCGCGATGAACTCGTGGGTGTGCGCCTCCACGCCCACGGTGACCCGGATCAGGACTTCCTGGACCTCGCCGAGTTCACGGGCGACGGCGTCGAGTCGATCGATCTCCTGCATCGAGTCCAGCACCACGTGACCGACCCCGGCCGAGACCGCCGAGCGCAACTCGGAGACCGACTTGTTGTTGCCGTGCATGGTGACCCGTTCGGCGGGGAAGCCGCCGTGCAGCGCGACCGTCAGCTCGCCGCCCGACGCGACGTCCATCGACAGCCCCTCGTCGGCGACCCAGCGGGCGATCTCGCTGCACAGGAACGCCTTCGACGCGTAGTGCACCCGGTCCGCACCACCGAAGGCGCGCGCCATGTCCCGGCACCGGGAGCGGAAGTCGTCCTCGTCGATCACGAACAGCGGGGTGCCGTACTCCTCGGCCAGCTCGGTGACCGGTACGCCCGCGAGGCGCACGACGCCGTCCGCACCCCGGTCGGCGTTCCGCGGCCACACCGCCTCGGGCAGGTCGGTCGCCTCGGCGCCCGCGGCAGGTCGCGGCGGGAGCCCGGGGGCGTGCGGGATCTCGGCGTGCCGGGGCCCGGCCGGATGCGCGCTCACATCCGCTCCGGTGCGCTGACGCCGAGCAGTGCCAGGCCGTTGGCGAGGGACTGACGGGCCGCACCGCAGAGCGCCAGTCGCGCGGTGTTCAGATCGCCCGCCACCTCGTCGCCCATCGGCAGCACGCGGCACTCGGAGTAGAAGCGGTGGTAGGCGCCTGCCAGTTCCTCGAGGTACCGGGCGATGCGATGCGGTTCGCGCAGGTCGGCGGCGGCCGTCACCACCTTGGGGAAGTCACCGATCGTTCGGATGAGATCGCCCTCCCGGTCGTGGGTCAACAGTTCCAGCTTCGGATTGTCGGTGGCCAGGCCCAGTTCTGCGGCGTTTCGGGCCAGCGACGCCAGGCGGGCGTGCGCGTACTGCACGTAGTAGACCGGGTTCTCGCTCGTGGTGCTGGCCCAGAGCTCGAGGTCGATGTCCAGGCTCGAGTCCACCGAGGAGCGGATCATCGCGTACCGGGCGGCGTCGACGCCGATCGCCTCGACCAGGTCGTCGAGGGTGATCACGGTGCCTGCCCGCTTGCTCATCTTCACCGCGGCGCCGTCACGCACCAGGTTCACCATCTGCCCGATCAGCACCTCGACGGTGTCCGGGTCGTCGCCGAACGCGGCGGCGGCGGCCTTGAGCCGGCCGATGTAGCCGTGGTGGTCGGCACCGAGCATGTAGATGCACAGGTCGAAGCCGCGCGAACGCTTGTCCTGGAAGTAGGCGATGTCGCCGGCGATGTAGGCGGCGTTGCCGTCGGACTTGATGACGACGCGGTCCTTGTCGTCACCGAAGTCGGTGCTCTTGAGCCACCAGGCGCCGTCCTCCTCGTAGAGGTTTCCGCTGGTCTTGAGGGTGGCGACGGCCTTCTCCACCGCGCCCGACTCGAACAGCGAGTTCTCGTGGAAGTAGACGTCGAACACGACGCCGAACTCCTTCAGGGTCCGCTTGATGTGGTCGAACATCAGCGCCACGCCGACGGAGCGGAAGGCCTCGAGCTGCTCGTCGGCGTCCAGGCTCAGCGCGTCGGGGCGCTGCTCGAGCACGGTGGCCGCGATCTCCGAGATGTACGCACCGGCGTAGCCGTCCTCGGGCGCGGGCTCACCCTTGGCCGCGGCGATCAGCGAACGGGCGTAGCGCTCGATCTGCGCGCCGTGGTCGTTGAAGTAGTACTCGCGGGTGACGTCGGCGCCCTGCGCCGAGAGGATGCGGCCGAGCGCGTCGCCGACCGCGGCCCAGCGGGTGCCACCGAGGTGGATGGGGCCGGTCGGGTTCGCTGAGACGAACTCGAGGTTGATCCGTCGACCGGCCTGGGCTGCCGACGTGCCGTAGGCCGCGCCCGCTTCGATCACCTTGGCGACGATCGCGCCCTGTGCGGCGGCGGCCAGCCGGATGTTGAGGAATCCGGGGCCGGCCACCTCGGCCGTCTCGATGCCCTCGGCGGCCGTCAACGCCTCCGCCAGCCAGGTCGCCAGGTCGCGCGGATTGACGCCGGCCTTCTTGCCGACCTGCATGGCGACGTTGGTCGCGTAGTCGCCGTGCTCCGGGTTGCGCGGGCGCTCGACGGCCAGGGTCGCGGGCAGCACGGCGGCGTCCAGCCCGTGCGAGGTGAGGACCTCCGCGGCGGTCGCGCGCAGGAGTTCGGCAAGATCAGCAGGAGTCACAGGTACATATCCTATGGTCTGCCGGTTCAAAGCCTGCGCTCAGGCACAGAACGTACAGTGGGTGCGCCTGCGGGGGGACGCCCCGCGCCTGATGGACTGTTGTCCCACCACCGAAAGAGCACCCACCGATGCCCAGCGGTTCGGAAAATAGTGACGCCAAGAAGAGCGGCGCCAAGTCAGCCAAGGCGATGAAAGCCGCCAAGAAGAGCTCCGGCGGCGCCCGGACGAAGTCCGGCATGCCGAAGAAGCGGGAAATCCCCTGGTTGACGATCAGTGCGATCGTCGCCGTCATCGCGCTCGTCGGCCTGCTCGCGGTGAGCCTGGTGCCCAAGGCCCAGGAGAAGGCGGAGGCCGACAAGTTCGCCCCGTCCGCGGACAACCCGGATCCCTCGACCGGCATTGACGGCGTCGTGAAGAAGGAGTACCCGGCCGCGCTGCACGTCTCGGCGACCCAGCGGGTGGCGTACGACCAGGCGCCGCCCTTCGGTGGGCCGCACGACGCCACCTGGGCGACCTGTACCGGCATCGTCTACCCGACCGCCATCCGCACCGAGAACGCGGTGCACTCGCTCGAGCACGGCGCCGTGTGGATCGCGTACAACCCGGACACGGTGTCGGCGGACGATCTCGAGAAGCTCGAGTCCAAGGTCGACGGCAAGTCCTACATGCTGATGTCGCCGTACCCCGGCCTGGACTCGCCGATCTCCCTGCAGAGCTGGGGCCACCAGCTCAAGGTGGACAGCGCGGACGACCCGCGGGTCAACCAGTTCGTCGCGGCGCTGCGGCTGAACAACTTCGGCGCGTACCCGGAGAAGGGCGCGAGCTGCTCGACCATCCCGGGCCAGTTCGACCCCGACAACCCGCCGGCGTTCGACCCGACCGCTCCGGGCCCCGACGCGGTCTCCATGGACGGCGCGGGCATCACCCCGGACACCGGTGAGCTCGGCGGCGCGCAGGGCGGCAACCTCGGCGACCTGGGCAACCTCGGCGACCTGGGCGGCCTGGTCCCGCCGGCCGCACCCGCACCCGAGCCGGCACCGGCGCCGGCCGGTCAGTAATGACCGAGCAGAGCGGGCAGTCCGCGCCCGCAGCGGAGTCCGCCACGACCGGGCGCAGCCAGCGCACCGCCCTCGCCGTGCTCGGCATGATCGCGGTCCTGGCGATCGGCTTCGGCCTCGGTTTCCTGGCCAACGCGTTCCTGCACAAGGACCAGGCCACCCCGGTCGCCGGCTCCGTCGACGTCGGCTTCGCGCAGGACATGATCGTGCACCACAACCAGGCCGTGGAGATGGCGGCGATCTCGATCGCCAACGCCGAGGACCCCGCCGTCCGGGACCTGGCGTACGACATCCTGACCACGCAGCAGAACCAGATCGGGCAGATGTCCGGATGGCTGTCGCTGTGGGACCAGCCGCTGCTGCCCACCGGCGACTACATGGCCTGGATGGACCACGACATGTCCGACATGCCCGGGCACGACATGGGCACCACCGCCGAGGCGGCGAGCGGGACGCCCACCATGCCGGGCATGGCCAGTTCCGCCGACATGGCCGCCCTGCGGCAGGCTCGCGGCCAGGAGTCGGACGTGCTGTTCCTGCAGCTGATGCTGCGCCACCACCAGGGTGGCCTGCACATGATGGAGTACGGCGCGGAGCACGCGCAGGTGCCGACGGTCCGGGACCTCGCCCAGACGATGGTCGACACCCAGCAGAGCGAGTCCGACCGGATGACCGCTCTGCTCGCCGCGAAGGGCGCGGCACCGCTGCCGATGAACTGACCCAAGCACCGGTCCGAATGTCGCACTCGCGTCAGCTCAGCGGTGAGCGAGTGCGACATTCGGCCGGTCGGGCGGGTCCGCGTGGGCGGCCCGACGGTCTCCGCACGACCGGCCGGGAACGCGCGGAGCCCTCGGTCAAACCCGTTGCACCTGGAGTTTTTCCCGACATCGACCCGCAATTGTGGATCCGGGCAGGGCATGGGTTACGCTAACCCCGCCCAACGGCACGCCGGAAGTTTCGGCGGGCCCCCGTAGCTCAGGGGATAGAGCGTTCGCCTCCGGAGCGAAAGGCCGCAGGTTCGAATCCTGCCGGGGGCACCACGATTCACGAGAGAACCCCGATCCAGTTCACCTGGGTCGGGGTTCTTTCGTTCGTACGAACAGCGCGGGCTACCCGCCGCCGAGCGCGGTCAACGGTGCCATGTCGAAGTAGTCGCGCCAGGCCGCGATCCGGCCGTCCGCGGCGACCTCGAACACCCCCGTCACCGGCAGTTCGACGGTCGTGCCGTTGATCGTGAACACGTCGGTGCGCTCGTTGAACACCACGCCGCCGTTCGACGCCTGCCGGTGGACCCGGAACTCGATGCCGCCGAAGGCCCCGAGGAAGCCGGCCAGGAATTCCTTGATCGCCGCCTTGCCGACCACCGGCTGCATCGGAATGTTGTGGTAGACGGCATCTTCGGTGAAGTAGTCGACGAGGCTGCCGGGATCGCCCTCCGCCCAGCGTGCGCAGAATTCGGTGACGACGGCCTCTGGATCCATGGGTACTCCTCGCGATGGTCGAGCGCCCGCGCGGTCGGTCCGGGCGCAGCCCCATTCTGGGCCGCCCGGCGACGGCCGTGCGTCGGTTTCGGTCGGGAGCACCGCTCCCCGCCCGACGCCTACTCGCGCAGCTCGGCGACCACGCTGGCCATCTGCGGGTCCCGCTCGGGGTCCGCGGGCAGCGTCAGGGTCACGCCGTCGGCCAGTCCGGCCACCCGGCTCCGGACCGCCCCGGCCAGCTCCGAGTAGCGAGCCGTCGGCAGCATCGCGTCCAGGACGTCGTCGGTGACCACCTCCCGCAGCTCCGACCACGAGTCCCGGCGGACCATCCGGGCCAGCGGCTCCCGGAGGTCGCCGAGCCCGCAGCGCAGCAACTCGGCGTGGTACGCGGGCGTCGAGTACAGGAAGGCGAACAATCGGCGCTGACGCTCCCGCTCGCGGTCGAGTTCCGACTCGGTGGCCCCGGTGATCACCTGGACGCCGGCGACGATGTCGAGGTCCGCCAGGGTCCGGCCCGCGACCGCGGCGCCCGCGGCCAGCGCGGGCCGGCAGTCCGACTCCAGGTACTGCGGGCTGGAGTTCGTCGGATGGGTGACGAAGCCGTCGGCCAACTCGCCCGCGACCGCACACATCCGACGCCCGACCCCACCCAGGTAGATCGGCGGCGCCGCGGTCTCCGCGTCCGGGCCCGGGTTGAAGTACGGCTGCATCCGCCGGAACCGGTAGTGCTCACCGTCGAAGAACGTCAGCTCTCCGGTCCGGAACGTCTCGAACGCCGCCTGCACCACCCGCACGTACTCGGCCATCCGCGCGGCCGGTGCCGACCACGGCATCGCGTACCGCTCCTCGATGTTCTGCTTGATCTGGCAGCCGAGTCCAAGGTGGAACCGGCCGCCGGAGAGCTTCGAGAGGTCCCACGCGGTGTACGCGGTCAGCAGCGGGCTGCGGACGAACGCCAGCGCGACGGAGGTACGGACCACGAGCCGCTCGGTGGCCTGCAGCGCCGCCATGGCGAGCAGGAACGGGTCGTGCACGGTCTCCGAGACGTGCAGGCCGTCGTAGCCGGCGGCCTCGGCGCGTCGGGCGTACGCGCCGATGTCCGCCAGTCCCAGTCGCGGGTCCGTCCCCGTGTACACCTTCAACACTGCCAACCAACCCTCCGCCGCCACCACCCCGAATGAACGATTCCGTTCATTCGATCCAATCGAATGAACGGTACGTTCATGCGGCCGAGCGACGCCGATCAGTCCGCCACATGCCGCCGCAGGCGCCCGGGCACCGACTCCCGGCCGTCCCCGGCCGACCCTGTCGCCCTCATCGAATGAACGATTCCGTTCATTCGATGCGATCGAATGAACGGTACGTTCATGCGGCCGGACGAGCGGCCGGGTACGGCAGGGTGCGACCAAACACCTGCCGCAGCCCTGCCGATCGACGCATCAGCTCACGCGATCGACGCGTCGGGTCACGCCTCGGGTCGACGCATCGGCTCGATGATCGCGGTGATCGCCGAGATCTCCGCGCCCGAGATCGCGAAGTGCTCGGTGAGCGACACCGTGAGAGTGCCCTCCCCCGCACGCATGTCGAGCAGGAAGCGGGCCACCACCTGAGAGCCCCACTCACTCAGCTGCAGTTCGCGGATCCCGGTGATCGGCTCGTACTGGTGCCCGTTCTCGAGCTCGTCGATGATCTCCGCCGCACTGCTGCCGGTGCGCTGCCCGTTCTCCACCCGGAAGCAGTTCTCGGACAGCCGCACCTTCGACGCGTCGTGGGTGACGAGCGAGCCCAGGTACTCGCGGACCAGCGCGAGCGACTGGCTGCCCTGTGCCTCGGCCAGGGTCGCGATCTCACCCAGCAGCAGGCCCGCCACCTCCGGCCGGCAGATGAGCAGGTCCGGCAGGTACGGACGGGTCTCGTTGTAGCGCAACGCACTGCCGTCCACCCGCGAACAGTGCAGCCCCGCCGCCTGCGCGACGCCGACCGGAGCCGCGGAGTCCCACTCCCACTGCCCGCCTGCGTGCACGTAGGCGTCCGCCTCGCCCCGCAGCACGGCCATCGCCTTGGCGCCGGCGGAGCCCATCGTCACCAGCTCGGCCCCGACGCGCTGCGCCAGCTCGGCCGCGAAGGCGGGCGGGCGACTCCCGCTCACCAGGATCCGGAGCGGGCCCGGGGTCCGCTCGGCGAGGCCGACCGCCCCGGAGGTGTAGACGGCACCGAGCGCCGGCTGCGCGACCGCGGCCTCGGTGATCCCGCGACCGCGCTCCCACAACGCCACGTGCACGGCCCAGTCGTCGCGGCCCGGCAGCCCGTACTCCTTGGAGCCGTCGAGCGGGTCGATGATCCAGACCCGGTCCCGGTCGAGTCGCGCCAGGTCGTCGGCCGACTCCTCGGAGAGCACGGCATCCGCCGGGCGCGCCGCGGCGAGGCGCTCGAGCAACTGGGCGTTGGCCTCCCGGTCGCCGCGCCTGCCCAACTCGCGCGCCTGGGCCGGGTCCAGCGGCGTCGCACCGAGCTCCCCCGCCCGGATCTCGATCAACAGCTCGCCAGCGTGGGCGGCCAGGTCTGCGGCAAATTCGGCGTCGGCGTTCATGACTGAAGATATTTCACGATTCGGGCGGCCTGCGCACCCGGATCGCCGTCGGCGGGGGTGAGCACCAGTTCAGCGCGTTCGGGCCGCTCGTACGGATCGTCCACCCCGGTGAAGCCGGTGATCTCCCCCGCCCGGGCCCGGGCGTACATGCCCTTGGGGTCCCTGGCCTCGCACTGCTCGATCGGCGTGTCCACGAACACCTCCACGAACTCGATGCCTGCGGCCTCGTGCTGAGCCCGCACCCGGTCCCGGTCGGCCCGATACGGACTGATCAACGACGCCACCGCCACCATCCCGGAGTCGGCGAGCAGCTGCGCCACCTCCCCCACCCGGCGCACGTTCTCGGCGCGGTCCTCTGCACCGAAACCGAGGTCGGAGTTGAGCCCGTGCCGAAGGTTGTCGCCGTCGAGCCGGTAGGCCGGCACCCCGGCCGCCACCAGCCGGCGTTCGAGTTCAACGGCGACCGTGGACTTCCCGGACGCCGAGAGCCCCGTCAACCACACCGTCGACCCCCGGGTCGCGCGCTCCTCGCGGGCGACGGCGGCGGCGTGCCAGACCACCTTCGACTCCTTGAGCGTCGGCCCGGTGATCATCCCGGCCGCGACGGTGGCGCCGGTCGACTCGTCCACCAGGATGAAGCTGCCGGTGATCCGGTTGCGACGGTAGGGGTCGAACAGCAGCGGCTGCTGCGTCTTGAGCTGGATGCGACCGATCTCGTTGAGCGACAACGACTGCGCGGACTCGTCGCGGTGCAGGGAATTGACGTCGAGCCGGTAGTCCAGGCGCACCACCTGCGCCTTGGTGGACCGGGTGGTGTGCAGCAACGAGTACCGCGAGTTCGCACTGAGCGTGGACTGCTCGGTGAGCCAGCAGACCATCGCGTCGACCTCCTGGCCGACGAGCGGTCGGTTGTTCGGCCGACACAGCATGTCGCCGCGACCGACGTCGATGTCGTCGGTGAGCTGCACGCAGACCGCGGACGGCGCGAACGCCTCCTCGACCGGTGTCCCGCCCGGCCCGTAGACGGCGGCGACGGTGGTGGTGAACCCGGACGGCAGCACCATCACCTCGTCGCCTGCCTTGAACACCCCGCTGGCGACGGTGCCCGCGTAGCCGCGGAAGTCGCGGCGGCCGGCGTCGGCCTGCTGCTGCGGCCGGATCACGTACTGCACCGGCATCCGCGCGTCGATCAGGTTGCGGTCCGACGCGATGTGCACGTCCTCGAGGTGGTGCAGCAGCGACGTGCCCTCGTACCAGGGCATGTTCTCGGTGCGGGTGACGATGTTGTCGCCCTTGAGCGCGGAGACCGGGATGAAGGTGAGGTCATGGATGTCGAGCTTGACGGCGAACTGCCGGAACTCCTCCTTGATCTCCTCGAAGCGCTCCTGCGACCAGTCGACCAGGTCCATCTTGTTCACGCACAGCACCAGGTGCGGGATGCCGAGCAGCGTGGAGAGGAACGCGTGCCGACGGGTCTGCTCGAGCACCCCCTTGCGGGCGTCGACCAGGATCAGCGCGAGGTCCGCCGTCGACGCCCCGGTGACCATGTTGCGGGTGTACTGCTCGTGGCCGGGTGTGTCGGCGACGATGAACTTGCGCCGGGGCGTCGCGAAGTACCGGTGCGCGACGTCGATGGTGATGCCCTGCTCGCGCTCGGCGCGCAGGCCGTCGGTGAGCAGCGCCAGGTCGGCGTACTCGTCGCCGCGGGCCCGGCTGGTGCGCTCGACGGCCTCGAGCTGGTCCTCGAAGATCGACTTGGAGTCGTACAGCAGCCGGCCGATGAGCGTGGACTTGCCGTCGTCGACGCTGCCGGCGGTGGCCACCCTGAGCAGTTGCAGCGGCTGCGGGGAATGCGCCATCAGAAGTAGCCCTCTTTCTTGCGGTCTTCCATCCCGGCCTCGGAGATGCGGTCGTCGGCGCGGGTGGCGCCGCGTTCGGTGATGCGGCTGGCGGCCACCTCGGTGACCACCTCGGCGGCGGTCGACGCGGAGGACTCGACGCAGCCGGTGCAGGTGGCGTCGCCGACGGTGCGGAAGCGGACCAGCTCCTCGCGTGGTTCGTCGCCGGGCAGCAACGTCAGGAAGCGCGTCTGCGCCAACAGCATCCCGTCGCGCTCGACCACCGGTCGGCGGTGCGCGTAGTAGATCGACGGCAGCACGATGGACTCGGTCTCGATGTACTGCCAGATGTCGAGTTCGGTCCAGTTGGAGATCGGGAACACCCGAATGTGCTCGCCCTTGCGGTGCCGGCCGTTGTAGAGGTTCCACAGCTCGGGACGCTGGGCGCGCGGGTCCCACTGCCCGAACTCGTCGCGGAAGCTGAACACCCGCTCCTTGGCGCGGGCCTTCTCCTCGTCGCGCCGGGCCCCGCCGAAGACGGCGTCGTAGCCGTTCTCCCGGATCCCACGCAGCAGCGTGTGGGTCTGCAGCCGGTTCCGGCTGGCCCGCGGGCCGGTCTCCTCGACGACGGCGCCTGCGTCGATGTCGTCCTGGACGCCGGCGACGACCAGCCGCAGACCCAGCCGGGTGACGGTCTCGTCCCGGAACGCGATCACCTCGTCGAAGTTGTGCCCGGTGTCGACGTGCATCACCGGGAACGGCAGCGGCGCGGGCCAGAAGGCCTTCGCAGCGAGGTGCAGCATCACCACCGAGTCCTTGCCGCCGGAGAACAGCAGCACCGGCCGCTCGAAGGTGGCGGCGACCTCACGGAAGATGTGCACCGACTCCGCCTCGAGCGCGCCCAGGTGGGACAGCTCGTATCTCGGCGGAGGGGAACTCAGGGGCGGGGACTGTGCGGTCATCGTGGCTCCGGTTCAGGCTCACAGGATCGGACTCATCGGATCGGTACATTTATGTACCGCATCGGTACTAAATTTCGATCTGCGCCCGACCTTAGAACGTGTTGCAGAAACGGTCAATGCCCCGACGAGACCGAACCGGTGCGCCGAGGCCCTCAGCGCACCGGCGCCCGCCCGCCGATCTCCGCGGTCACCGCGTCCGCCGCCGCCACCAGCGCCCGGCCCCGGCGTTCGATCTCGGCCCCGCTGATCGAGCCGCCGACGTCGAGGGTCATCACCAGCGCCTGCCGCCCGTCCGCGTCGTAGCTCGGGGCGGCGATCAGGCTGACCGGGTACTCGACGTCCGCCGACGTCTCGCGGCCGAGGTAGACCCGCTCACCGAGACTCGAGACCATCTCGCCGACGAGTTCACGCAGCTCGGCAGGCAGGTCCCGGCCGGCCACCCCGGCCATCAGGGAGAACAGCCGTCGCCCGGTCGGGGTGAGACGCTCGACGAGGTAGCCCGTTTCCCGGCAGTCGTCGACGACGCTCCGCAACAGGTCGTGGTCGAGCACGACGGGGAACGCCGGTTCGCGCCCGAGCCACCGCGTGAACTCCTCGTCGTGGCTCCACAGGACGTACATCAGCCCGACCGGCGGCGCGAAGGGATACACCTCCCCGACCTTGGCGACGGTCCGCCCGGCCTCGACACCGGACGGGGCCGCGACCTCGACGATCATCACCTGGTCCCCCACCACCGCGGACGCCGTGCAGATCGCGCCGAACTCCGCCGCCAGCGCGTCCAGGTGCGGCCGGACGATGGGGCCGACGGCAAAACCCCGCTGCGCGGCCCGGCCGGCGACGATCAGCGCCGGCCCGAGGCCGTACTTCGCCTCGGGGTCGCGGGTGAGGTACCCGCCGCCGACCAGGGCGGTGAGGATGCCCAGGCAGGTCGGCTTGCTCATCCCCAGCGCCCGGGCGAGTTCGGAGAGACCGAACCGTCGCTCGGGCCGGGCGACCAGGTGATCGAGCACCTGGACCACCCGATCGGTCGGGGGCGAACGGCGCCCGGTGACGGCATCCGGCTCGACAGCCATTGACCACTCCTTAGAACACGTTCTATGGTCGGGGCAACAAATTCCCTACCACTTGGGTACATATTTGTACCACCTGAACGCGAGGAGCGGGAGTGCTGACAGATCCACTGGCCGAGGCGATCGCCGAGGCCGAGAAGCTGGTCGAGGCCGCGCCGCACATCCGGTCCGAACAGGACCTGCTCGAGGGCTACCAGTACCTCGCCGGCGGAATCCTGGCCACCGTGCATGCGGCCTGGGCCACCGAGAAGACGCACCCTGGCTTCATCCAGGGCACCGGTCCGTACACGAAGATGGGCCTGGACAACCCCGACACCCTGTACTTCGGCACCCGCGTCAACGACGACGCCGAGTACGTCGTCACCGGCACCCGGGGCACCACCTGCGACCTCAGCTTCCAGGTGCTCAGCGGCAACTACACCGATTCCAACGTGCCCGGCAGCGCCTCGGCGTTCGACGACCGGGACATCGACATCGACGCCGACGGCAACTTCGAGGTCCGGTTCGGGCCCGCGGGCGGGGCATGGGCCGAGAAGAACGCCGGGCGCCGCAACCACTTCACGCTCGCGCCGGGCGCGTCACAGCTGGTGGTGCGCGAGGTCTACAGCGACTGGTCCCAGCGCCGCGGCACCGTCCGCGTCGAGCGCGTGGACCGCAGGGGCGTCCCGTTCGACCCGCTGACCGCCGAGGAGACCGCCAAGCGCTTCGCCCGCGCCGGCAAGGCCCTGGTCAGCCGCGTCAAGACGTGGCTGCAGTTCCCGGAGTGGTTCTACCTCAAGCTGCCGGTGAACACGATGACCGAGCCGCGGCTGACGCCGGGCGGCCTGGCCACCCAGTTCTCCTCGGTCGGGCACTACGAACTCGCCGACGACCAGGCGATGATCATCACCGTCCCGAAGTCCGACGCGCCGTACCAGGGTTTCCAGCTCGGGAGCATGTGGTACATCTCGCTGGACTACACCGGCCACCAGACCTCGCTGAACAACACCCAGGCCCAGACGGACCCCGACGGCATGATCCGCATGGTGGTCTCGGAGCGGAACCCGGGCGTCACCAACTGGATCGAGACCGTCGGTCACCCGCGCGGCATCCTGCAGTTCCGCTGGCAGCGCACCTCGCGGGAGTTCACCCCGGCCGACGGCCCGACCGTCGAGGTGGTCGGCATCGACGAGGTCGCCGCGAAACTCCCCTTCCACGAACAGAACAAGATCACGCCGGAGGACTGGACCGCCCGCATCGCGGAGCGCCAGGCCGCCGTCGCCAACCGCATGCTCGGATAGGACTTACGAAGTGACAAACCTGCTGCAGGACAAGATCGTCGTCATCTCCGGGGTCGGACCCGCACTCGGCCGGACCCTCGCGCTGCGCTTCGCCGCCGCCGGCGCCGACCTGGTGCTGGCCGCCCGGACCCAGACCCGGCTCGACGAGGTGGCCAAGGAGGTCACCGACCTCGGTCGGCGCGCGGTCACCGTCGCCACCGACATCACCGACCAGGACTCGGCCGAACGCCTGGTCGCGGCCAGCGTCGAGGCGTACGGCCGGGTGGACACCCTGGTCAACAACGCCTTCGCGATCCCGTCGATGAAGCCGTTGGCGCGCACCGACTTCCAGTCCATCCGTGACGCCGTCGAGCTGACCGTGCTGGGCGCGCTGCGGCTGACGCAGCTGTTCACCCCGGCACTCGAGGAGTCCAAGGGCTCTGTGGTGAACATCAACTCGATGGTGCTGCGGCACTCGCAGGAGCGCTACGGCAGCTACAAGATGGCCAAGGCGGCCCTGCTGGCGATGTCGCAGTCGCTCGCAACCGAGCTGGGCCCCAAGGGAATCCGGGTCAACTCGGTGGCACCGGGCTACATCTGGGGCGACACCCTCAAGGGGTACTTCGCGCACCAGGCACAGAAGTACGGCATGACCGTCGAGCAGATCTACGAGGCCACCGCAGCGAACACCGACCTCAAGCGGCTGCCCGAGACCGAGGAGGTCTCCGACGCGGTGCTCTTCCTCGCCTCCCCGATGGCCAACGCCGTCACCGGGCAGTGCCTCGACGTCAACTGCGGCGAGTTCCACCACTAGAGGCCGACAGACACCAGAGAGCGATACAGATGACTGAACGCACGCACGTCGGCACGGTCGAGGACCTGCAGGCCTCCGCGACGAGGATGACCGGGCTGAGCGACTTCGGCCCCGACGACTACACCGAGGCACTCGGGGTCCTGCTCGACTCGTACGAGCGGGACGAGGACCTCACCCCGTTCGGCAGCAAGATCTCCCGGGTGTTCCTGCGCGGCGCCCTGGTGGCCCGCCTACTCAGCGAGGCGGCCTGGCAGCAGCACCCCGGGCACGCGGACGTGAAGATCGAGCGGCCGATCTTCGTCACCGGCCTGCCCCGGACCGGCACCACCGCCCTGCACCGGCTGCTCACCGTCGACCCGGCGCACCAGGGCCTGGAGATGTGGCTGACGGAGATGCCGCAGCCGCGGCCGCCGCGGGAGAGCTGGGACTCCAACCCGGTCTTCCAGGCCATCGAGTCACAGTTCAGCCAGCACCACGTCGAGCACCCCGAGTTCATGGGCGTGCACTACATGTCGGCCGGCGAGGTCGAGGAGTGCTGGCAGCTGCTGCGGCAGACCTTCAAGTCCGTCTCGTACGAGTGCCTGGCGAACCTGCCGACGTACTCGAAGTGGCTCGAGGGGCAGGACTGGACCAACGCCTACTCGCGGCACAAGAAGAACCTGCAGCTGATCGGGCAGGCGGACCAGGACCGCCGCTGGGTGCTCAAGAACCCCAGCCACCTGTTCGCACTGGACGAGCTGCTCGCGACCTACCCGGATGCGCTGATAGTGCAGACACACCGCGCGCCGAGCACGATCATCCCGTCGGTGTGCAGCCTGGCCGAACAGGCGACGGACGGCTGGTCGAACAAGTTCAAGGGCGAGGTGATCGGGCGCAGCCAGCTCGAGCTGTGGGCCCGCGGACTCGAGACCTTCAACGCCGCGCGGACCCGGCACAACCCGGCCCAGTTCATCGACGTCGACTACCACGACTTCGTCGCCGACCCGCTCGGCACGGTCGAGGGCATCTACAGCACGTTCGACCTTCCGCTGACCTCCGCCGCGCAGGGGGCGATGGAGTCCATGCACGAGGAGAGCCAGAGCGGGCCGCGTCGTCCCTCGCACAAGTACACCCTCGAGGAGTTCGGGCTGACCGCCGCCGAGGTCGAGGAGCGCTTCGGCGGCTGAGGCGGGCACCATCGCGCGGCGGGGAGCAGGTCGGCATCGCGCCGTCGATCTGCTCCCCGCCGCCGTTCGGCAGCCTTCGTGTTTTCGCGCGACGGCACGTGTGACCACGACAAAGTGTGTGTGATGCGCCGGCGTGGCGTCGACGCCTTCCGTGGCGGTGACCACGCGGGGGACGAGAAACAGGTAGGTACCCGGGTAGATCGGCCGTCGTCCGCGGGGGCCGACGCGGGCACAGTGTGATCCAGTTCACCAACCCGCCGAGCACCTGCCGAGGTTCCGATGCACACAGCCCAGCACTCCGCCCGACCGCGCACCCCGATGCGGGCGGTCCGCGCCGACGACGCCCCGAACGCCGGGGCCGGTGACGGGAAGGACGCCGAGCGCATCCGGGGGTGGCGCCGACTGTGCAGGTACCTCGAACTCAACGGTGCGGTCAGCCCGTACTCGGGATGGGTGATCGGCTTCGCCATCACCTGGGCACCGTTCGGCGGCGCGAACCCCGCCCAGTTGCTCGAGACGTTCGGCGTCACCCCCGCGCGGTACCGCCAGCTGCTCAAGGAGGCACTCGATCCGCGCGGCGCCACCGACTCCGTCGCCGAAGTCAAGAACCAGTTGGCCGCGTCGCTGCTGCGGGCCTGGGCGGGGGCAGGCGCACCCCGGCCCGCGGTCCGACGGGCGGCCTGAGGCCCGGCAGACCGGGTCGGACGCCGCCTACGCGGACCCTCGACCGACCCGATGAGGTTAGGCAGCCCTACCCAACGCGACATTCTTAGCGTAGCCTCGCCTTGGAAGACGTCATATCGAGGAGTTCCGCATGTACGTGTGCATCTGCGCAGGCACCACCGAGGACCAGGTGCACCTGTGCATCACAGCCGGTGCGCGCACCACCAAGCAGGTCGCGATGGGATGCGGGGCCGGCCGGGGCCGGGGCTGCGGAACCTGCCACAGCAGGATCCGGTCGATGATCGAGGATCACTACTCCGACTGCGAGAGCGAGCAGATCAGCGAGGTCGAACAGATCAGCGCGTGACGCCGCGTCACCGCGTCAAACCGCCGATTGGGCACTAGGCTTCGGCCAAGGTTCAGCCCACCGTCAGCGGAGGTGTCACCATGCGCGGAGACGACGAGGTCATCGCACTTCTCAACGAGCAGTTGACCAGTGAACTCACGGCCATCAACCAGTACTTCCTGCACTCGAAGATGCAGGCGAACTGGGGCCTGACCAAGATCGCCGCGAAGACCCGCGAGGAGTCCTTCGAGGAGATGCGGCACGCGGAGCTGCTCACCGACCGGATTCTGATGCTCGAGGCGCTGCCGAACTACCAGCGACTGCTACCGCTGCGGGTCGGACAGACCATCCGCGAGCAGTTCACCTCCGACCTGGCCGTCGAGGTCGAGGTCGTCGAAAGGCTGCGTCCCGGGATCACCATGTGCCGGGCGAAGGGCGACCACACCAGCGCAGGCCTGCTCGAGCAGATCCTCGCCGAGGAGGAGGAGCACGTCGACTACCTCGAGACTCAGCTCGAGCTGATCGACAAGCTCGGTGAACAGCTCTTCCTCGCACAACTGGTCGACCAGCCCCCCAGCGTGGGCTGACACCCACCCGGTCGACCGGCGCGGCTCAGCTCGGCCAGCCGTCCTCGAAGTCGTCGTTGTGTTCGCCGAGGGCGGGCGCGGGCAGCCGAACTTCGAACGGCGCGTCGTCGACGAGGCCGGGCATGCCGACGTAGGTGAAGGGCCCGGCGACCGGGTGCTCGGCGTCCACGAAGACGCCCCGATGCCGCAGGTGCTCGTCGCCCTTCATCTCGTCGAGCGTGCTGCGGACCGGCCCGATCGCCAGGCCGGCGTCGATCGCGACCGAAATCCACTGCCGCTGGGTCCTCGTCGCGAAGATGTCGGTCAGCGCACGTTCGAGGTCCACCCCGTCCGGGTTCGCATCGACCAGGTCCTCACGGCCGACGGCGCGGCAGAACCTGGCCCAGAACTTCGGCTCCAGCGCGGTGAACGCCACCGCCTGCCGATCCGCGGTCGCGTAGAGCCGGTACCGCGGCCCGCCGGTGCCGTCGCTGAGCAACGGCAATGTCGTGGTGTCGGCAATCCGGCCCCGGTTCGCCTGGTAGACAACGGGAATCATCGACTGCGCCAGCAACGCGTCGGCACCCGAGATGTCGATCCGTGCGCCGATGCCCCGGCGTTCCCGACGCACCAACGCGGCGCAGATCGCCGTCGCCGCTGCATTGCCGGCCGCGACGGCCGCATCCCCACCCCGCCCGCTGATCGACGCGCCCTCGCGCTCCGCCGCGCCCAGGGTCCCGTCGTCGGACACCGTCGTCGGGTTCGCGCCCACCAGGGCGCTCATCATCAGCCCGTGCGTCGGTATCGCCGAGTACGGACCGCTCACCCCGTACCCGCTGACCGAACAGTGCACGAGGCCCGGATTCAGCTGCGCCAGCACGGGATCCGGCAGCCCCAGCTTGGCCAGGGTGCCCGGTGCGTTGCCGTCGACGAACACCGCCGCGCCCTCGATCAGCCGACGGAACCGGGCGGCCCCGTCGGGCGTCCGCATGTCGAGGGAGATCGCGCGCTTGTTGCGGTTCAACTGCAGGTGCGCGGGGCTGTAGCCGGCGGTCACCTGACCCAGCGCCCAGCGGATCAGGTCGCCGTGCGGCGGTTCGACCTTCACCACGTCGGCCCCGAGGTCGGCCAGCATCATCCCGACCGCGGCACCGGTCAGCAGGCTCGCCGACTCGACCACGCGGACCCCGGCCAGCAGCGGCTCAGACATCGCCGTCCAGGAGCCGCAGTCCGTGGTCGGCACAGCCGTCCGCCATCGTGGCGAACAGTGCGGCCGCCTCGGGGCGACCGCGGCGCGTGCCGACCGCCACCCGCCCCTCCAGCACCACGGCCAGCCGGGCCATCGCCAGGCCCTGGTAGAACGGCAGCAGCTCGATCGACCGGCCGCTGACCTGTGCGTACCGCTCGGCGAGGTACTGCCGGGAGGGCAGCAGGTCGTGCGCGGCGGGGTCGGGCCCGCCCAGCGCGAACGCCGCGACCAGCGGGTTCTCCTCGGGGCGCACCCACCGCGCGGTGAGGTACCCGATGTCGATCATGGCGTCGCCGACGGTCGCCGTTTCCCAGTCCAGAACGGCCTGCACCGCCGGCCGCTCGCGCGAGACCATGATGTTCATCGCGCTGTAGTCACCGTGGATCAGCCCCAGGCTGTAGGCCGAGGGTTGGTCCCTGCGCAACCGGTCGAGGAGCTTCTCCAGGGCCGGGGTGTCGCGGGTGCGGAACCCTTCGAGCATCGATGCCGCCTTGTCGAACTGGCGACCGAGGTAGCCGTCGGGCCGTGCGATGTCGACGAGTGCGGTCGAGCGCCAGTCGACGGCGTTCACCCGGGCCAGGGTGTCGACGATCGACTCCGCGACGGCCCGGCCGTCGCGGGGGTTGGCGTACGCCTGCGGCAGCGTCCGGTCGAGGGTGATCCCGTCGACGAACTCGCTGACCAGGAAGTCTCGGCGCGTCGGTGCGGACCCGTCGCGAACGGCGACCGCGGACGGGTGCGGGACCCCGCTGCCCGCGAGGGCGTCGAGAATCCTGGCCTCCCGGCTCAGGTCGAAGCCGCCGCCCACCGACGCCTCCGGATGGTCGGGCGCGACCCGGAGCACCCACCGCAGCTCGCCACGGGTCAGCAGGTAGACCGCGTGCGAGTGCCCGGCGGCCTGCACCAGTGTCGCCGCCGTCACCGGGCCCACGCCCGGCAGCCTGTCGGCGAGCCAGCGGGAGAGCTCCTCGACCTCGGCATCGGCGAGCGCTCGACTGTTCGTGGTTTCCGACATCAGAACCGGAATCCCCCGTTGAGGCCGACGGTCTGACCGGTCAGCCAGCCGGACTCCCCGCCGACCAGGTGGCTCACCAGGGCGGCCACCTCCGAGGGTTCCCCCACTCGCCGAACCGGCGCCTGCATGGCGTAGAAGTCCATCACCTGCTGATTGGTCACCGCCCGCGCCGTCGCGGTGTCCACGAGGCCCAGTTGGATGGTGTTACAGGTGATTCCGCGTCCGCCGAGCTCGCTGGCCGCGGTGCGGGTGATCGACTCGGCGGCCGCCTTGCTCGCCGCGTACGCGGCCCCGCCGAACAGCCCCTGCACCGTGGCGACCGAGGAGATGTTGACGATGCGGCCGCCGTCGGCCATCCGCTGCGAACACTCGGCGGCCGCGACCAGCAACGCGTGCGCGTTGAGTGCGAACACCCGGAGGTAGTCGTCGTGCCGCTGGGTCGCGAGTTTGGGGAGCGACCCGAACACGGCGGTGGCCGCGTTGTGGACGAAGGCGTCGAGGCGACCGAACTCGTCGATCGCCGTGTCCACCAGCTGTCGCACTCCTTCGGGCTCGGTGAGGTCGGCCTGCACGGTCACCGCGCGCACCCCCGACTCCCGGCAGTCGTGTGCGGCATCCTGGGCACCGGATTCGTTGGCGCAGTATGCGATCACCACGTCGAAACCGTCGGTGGCCAGTCGCCTGCTGATCGCCGATCCGATGCCGCCGCCGCCACCGGTGACCACCGCGGTGCGCTGCTGGTCCCCCATCTCAGAACCACCGCATGACGACGACCGCGCCGCTGACGCCTGCGCCGGCGGTGACCATCGCGACGATGTCGCCCCGTTCGATCTTCCGCTCACGCGCGGACATGACGGTGCCGATCGGCAACGACGCGGCCGCCGTGTTCGCCACCCACTGCCCGGTGGTCGGCACCTTCTCGGGCGCGAGGCCGAGAACCTGCCCGAACAGTCGCACCATCTGCACGTTGGCCTGGTGCACGAAGAGGTGGTCGATGTCCGCCACCGTCAACCCGGCCTCGTCGAGCGACTCCCGGAGCAGCTCCGGCAGTTCTCGGACGAACACTTCCGCGAGTTGGCGACCGTCCATGTGCAACGGTTCGACCCCGGCCGAACTCGGGGTTCGGTACGGGGTGTGCAGGGCGTCGACGAAGGTGCTGTCCGTGACGAGTCGGCTGGCGAGCATCCCGTAGCCCGGCGGCACGGGGCCCATCAGGTAGGCGCCTGCCCCGTCGCCGAACAGCGGCGCGGTCTTGCGGTCGGACGGGACCAGGAAGTTCTCGATGCGGTGCGCGCCGATGACCAGCGCGGTACCGGCCTGCCCGATCTGCCGGTATGCGTCGGCAGTCACCATCGCCTGCGCGAACCCGGCGCAGCCGCCGTCGAGGCTCAGGGTCGGCATGGGCGCCAGCCCGATCCGCGCATGCACGTCCGAGACGGGGGCGGGCACCTGCCGGTCGGGCGTGGACGTCGCCACGATCAGCATCCCCGGTTCCTCGTTTGCCTCCACCGTCAACGACAGTTCGCGCGCGTGCTTGAGCGCCTGCCGGCCCGCCTCGGCGGCCATGTCCGCGGTGTTCTCCCCCGGCGCGGTCCGTCGGCGCTCGAGGACCCCGGTCTTCTCGACGATCCACTGCTCGGTGACACCGGCACCGTCCGCGACCTCGGCGTTGGTCGCCACCCGCTGCGGGACGTACATCCCCATGCCGAGGACGCCGTACCCGGCCCGATCCCCGGTGCGCCTGCTTTCGGACAGCATCACTGGCCTCCTGATGAGTGGACGCCCCCCGACAGCGCTGAAAGCCGTTCTACTCCACCCGCTGACCTCCGGGCGTCGTTTCGGTGGCATTTGTCCAAATCGGCCTCACGTCAACAACCTTCATCGCTCCTCCCAGAGCCCGCGCAGGTACTCGGCGGTGTCCGGACGCGCGGCGTCGACGGCCATGACGATGCGTTCGCGGCGATCGTCAGCGAGCACGGCGAGCGCACCGACGAACTTCGGGAGTTTCTTCCTCCGACGCCGGAGCACCGCATTGAGAAAGTCAGGTACTTCCCGCCAGCGCCCGCCGTGGCCGAGTCGATCCGCACCATGAGTCGCGATCGACAGGCTCGACGAGCAGCTCTACCTCGCGCAACTGGTCGACCAGCCGCCCAGCGTGGGCTGACGCCCTCCTCGGGCGACTCCGCCTGCACGTCCTCGTCGAGCTGGCCGGGACATCGGGCGCGACGGTGGTCAGCGCGCGTGCCGACCCCCGCGCGGTCGGGCGTCCGTCTGCCCGCCGGGTCCGACCGGCACGGTTGCCGTTCCCGACCCCATCGGCCTCGCCAGCATCACCGCGATGCCGGTGGTCAACGGCACGGACAGGGCCAGCGCGATGCCGCCGACCGCGGACCGCACGATCTCGACGGCCACGGCGTCTCCGGTGAGCACGTCGCCGATCGACCGCCCGGCGACGCTGAAGAGCAGCAGCAGCGGCAGCGCGCCGCCCGCATACGCCAGCACCAGCGTGTAGACGGTGCTGGCGATGTGGTCGCGTCCCACCCGCATCGCCGCGCCGAAGATCTCGCGCCGGTTCGCGTCCCGGTCCAGGTGCGCCAACTCGAACGCCGACGACGCCTGCGTGATGGTGACGTCGTTGAGCACGCCGAGCGAACCGATGATGAACCCGGCCAGCAGCAAACCCGTGATGCTCACGTGCTGGATGTAGGTCTGCACGTTGGTGTTCTGTTCCTCCGACAGCCCGGTCAAGTGCGTCATCTCGATCGCCACCCAGGACAGCACGGCGGCCAACGCCATCGACGCCAGCGTGCCGAGCAGGGCGGAACTGGTCCGCAGACTGACGCCATGCGCCAGGTACAGCACCGCGTAGAGGATGACGGAGCCGCCGACCAGCGCCACCGGGATCGCGGGTTTGCCGTCGAGCAGCGCCGGCAGCATGAACCCGACGAGCACCCCGAACGCGACGAACAGTCCCAGCAGCGCGCGCAGTCCCCGCCAGCGGGCCACCACGACGATCACCACGACGAAGGCGGCGACGATCAGCAGCAGCGGCAGGCCGCGGGCGTAGTCCTCGAACGAGTAGATGGTGGTGCCGGACGGATCGCTCTGCAGGACCAGCCGGATGTTGTCGCCGACCCGAAGATCCGGTTGCCCGGCGCCAGGCGCGATCTCGAGCAGGGTGTGGGTGCCCGCATCCGGGCCGGACCGGATGTCGACCATGCTGCGCTGGCAGTGGTACGAGGTCTCCGGCGCGGGCAGCGGTGGGCCGGTGAACGCGCGGCCGGCGGACGGGCTGCCGCACGCGCCGAGGTCCTGCGAGACGACGAGGCCTGCCTCGGTCACGACGGCGCCGCCGCCGGCGGTCTGGAAGGGCAACGGGATCTCGACGGTGTGCTTGCTCGGCCAGAGCACAGCCGCTCCGATGAGCACGGCGATGCCGATCGCGGTCAGCAGCCCGACCACCACACGGGCGGCAACGGGGCCGACGGGGACGGGGCCGCTGTGTCCGTGTCCGTGTCCGTGTCCGTGGCTCATCGGGCCTGATTCCGCATGCCGGCCAGGGTACCGAGATCACCTGCGAGATTAAGTTGGGGCTGACCACTGCTGGCCAGCCCCAACGCCCGAGCGGATGACGGGATTCGAACCCGTGTGAACGGCTTTGCAGACCGGTGCCTGACCACTCAGCCACACCCGCATCGACTACTGACTGTGCCGGACGGCCGGGCCGGCGACCAGGGTTCGGATCAGCGTGATCCGAACCCCGTCACGACCGCGCCCACGCGAGCCGCGCGCTGAAGGCCGCCGCGCACAGCGCGAACACCACCGCCACCGCCGCGAAGGCCGACTCGCCCAGGGTGGTGGTGCCCAGCACGGTGGTGCCTGCGCCCGTGCCGAGGTAGAGCACCGAGTTGTTCCAGGACAGCGCCGGGCCGCGCCGTTCGGCCATCACGGTGGTCAGGTACACCTGCGCCGAGCTGAAGAAGGCGGTGCCGGCGAAGAACGTGAGCACGAAGCCTGCCAGGGCGAGCTGCCAACTCGACGCCGTCGTCGCCACCGCCAGCGCGGCCGCGAGCAGCAGGCCCCAGCCGACGTTGAGCACCGGCACGTGACGCCCCGTCGACGACCACCAGTCCACCAGCGGGCCCGCGGCGAGCGAGCCGGCCAGCGACCCGATGCCCACCAGCGCGCCGACGAGACCCAGCACCGCGGTGGAGAAGCCGAACTTCGACGCGAACAGCGCGCCCGCGTACGCGTAGGTGCCCAGCCGGGCCGCCTGCAGGAAGAAGTTCCCGGCCATGATCGTCCGGAACACCCGGACCCGCCACAGGCCGAACGACGAGCGCAGCGCGGCCGCCGGACTGCGCGGCGACGCGGCGACCACCGCCGCGGACTCCCGCAGCCGCAGCCAGATCAGCGTGCCTGCGACGGCGAGACCCGCGGCGACCGCGCCGAAGGCCAGGCGCCAGCTGGATCCCGACGCGACGAAGGTCGCCAGCGGCACCCCGACAATCTGCCCGCCGGCGTACGCGGACGCCCCGAACGCGATCGCCTTCCCCCGATGGCTGGGCAGCGAGGTCTCGGCGAGATAGGCCCACATGGCGGGCCCGATCAGGGCGCCGCCGACGCCGCCGACCACCCGGGCGCCGATCAGCCAGCCCAGCGACGGCGCGGCCGCACACGCCAGCTCACCGGTCATGAACACCGCGATGCCGGTGAGGATCACCCGCTTTCGCGGCAGGTGTTCGGTGAGCGCCCCGGCGAACGGGCTCGCCACGGCGTAGGACAGCCCGAACGCGGTGACCACCCATGCGGTGCTCGAGATCGAGGTGCCGAAGCCGTCGGCCATGGTGGGCAGCAGCGGCGAACTCAGGAAGAGCTCGGCGCCCATCAGGAAGAACACCAGATGGATCAGCCGGTGCTGACGCCACGGCGTGTTCGCTTCGATCACGTGTCATCTCCTCGGCGTCGGACGTTACCCGCAACGCGCCCGCGCCCGCCCCCGCAGCGGTCTCCCACTGACGGGGACGACCGGTGTCCGCCCCGCCGCCGGCGCCCCTAGCCTGCAGCCATGAGGGCAATCGACCTGCGGGACCTGGCAGACACGACCGCGGTGGTCACCGGCGCCGCCTCCGGCATCGGCGCCGCGATCGCCCGCCACGCCGCGGCGCTCGGAATGCGGGTCGCGCTGGCCGATTTCGACACCGGCGGGCTCGACCGGGTCGCCGCCGAGCTGACCGAGGCCGGCGCCGAGGTGCTCGCCGTGCGCTGCGACGTGACCGTGGCCGACGACGTCGAGCGACTCGCCGCGGCCGTCACCGAGCGCTTCGGTCCGGTCCGGCTGCTGGTCAACAACGCCGGCATCGAGAGCACCGGCCGGCTGTGGGAGCTCGACCCGGCGCACTTCGCGCGGGTCCACGGCGTCAACGTCGCCGGCGTCTTCCACGGAATCCGGTCGTTTGTGCCGCGGATGCTGGCCGCCGGGACGCCCGCGACCGTCGTCAACACCGCCTCCATCGGCGCGGTCACCACCGTGGCGGCGCAGGCCGCCTACGTCGCGAGCAAACACGCCGCGCTGGCCCTGACCGAGTGCCTGGCGCTCGAGCTCGCCGAGTCCGGCGCCCCGGTCACCGTCGCCGCCCTGCTCCCCGGCCCCGTCGACACCGCCATCTACGCCAACGCGGGCGCCGACGGCGCGGCGGGCGATGCCCTGCGCGCCCGGATGCAAGGGTTCCTGCGCGAGCGCGGCGTCACCCCCGAGGCGGCCGCGCAGTCCCTGTTCGACGGCCTGGCCGCGGGCGAGTTCTGGATCTACACCGATCCCGAGCGCGCGGACGTGCTGCTGCGCCAACGAGCCGAACGGCTGACCGGGCACCTGCCGCCGGCCTGAAGGCGCTACGCACTCGTGCGCGGTTACCGGGTCCGGGGACCGTCAACCGCGCACGAGCAGCGGAGCTGCCTACTCGTGGGATGATGGCGAGTATGTCGCGCCCGCAACCGCTCCCCCTCGACCCGATCGAGGAGGCCCACCGTCAGTGGGAGGCCCACGGCTGGGGCGACGTCGCCGACGGCATGGCCGCGGTCACCTCGCTGATGCGCGCGCAGCAGATCATGATGGCGCGGGTCGAGGAGGTCCTCAAACCGAGCGGGCTGACCTTCTCCCGGTACGAACTGCTGACGCTGCTGACCTTCACCCGCAGCGGGGCACTGCCGATGGCCAAGGCCAGTGCGCGCCTGCAGGTTCACCCCACCAGCGTCACCAATGCCGTCGACCGGCTCGAGTCCGCGGGCCTGGTCCGCCGGATGCCGCACCCGAGCGACCGCCGCGCCACCCTCATCGAGATCACCCAGGACGGCCGCGATCTGGCGCTGCGCGCCACCGCGCAGCTCAACGAGCAGGTCTTCGCCAGGCCCGGGCTGTCCGGGGACAAGCTGGACACCCTGGTCCGCATCCTGGCCGAACTACGGCGCAGCGCCGGGGACTTCGACACCGGGGACACGCCCACCAAGTGGTGAGCTGACGGCGCCCCGAACACACGACGAGCCCCTCACCCGCGTGCGGGTGAGGGGCTCGTCGGGTCCGACGGGTCAGCCGCCCACGAACTTCGGCGCCCGCTTCTCGACGAATGCGGCCATGCCTTCCTTCTGGTCGGCCGTCGCGAACGTCGAGTGGAAGACCCGACGTTCGAACTTCACGCCCTCGGCGAGGGTGGTCTCGAAGGAACGGTTCACCGCCTCCTTGGCCATCATCGCGATCGGCAGCGACATCGACGCGATCGTGGTCGCCGCCTCGAGGGCGACCTCCAGCAGGTCCGCCGCAGGCACGACGCGGGCGACGAGCCCGGAACGCTCGGCCTCCTCGGCGCCCATGGTGCGCCCGGTTAGGCACAGGTCCATCGCCTTGGCCTTGCCGACCGCCCGCGTCAACCGTTGCGAGCCACCGATTCCCGGGATCACGCCGAGCTTGATCTCCGGCTGGCCGAACTTCGCGGTGTCCGCGGCGATGATGAAGTCACACAGCATCGCGAGTTCGCACCCGCCGCCGAGGGCGTAGCCGGCGACCGCCGCGACGATCGGCGTGCGGGCCGCCGAGAGCCGGTCCCACTGCGTGAACAGGTCATCCGTGTAGACCTCGGCGAAGGTCTTGGACTGCATCTCCTTGATGTCCGCGCCGGCCGCGAACGCCCGCTCGGAACCGGTGATCACGATCGCGCCGACCCCGGGGTCGTGGTCCAGGCCCTCGACCGCCGCCACGACCTCGGTCATCAACAGCGAGTTGAGCGCGTTCAGCGCCTCGGGACGATTGAGGGTGATGACGCCGACCCGGCCGTGCCGGTCGAGCAGGATGGTCTCGAAGTCGTTCACCCGTTCTCCTTGCTGGCACGGTTGCGGATGTCGGTGACGATCGCGGAGAAGTCCAGTCCGCCGCCGGTCTCCTGGTGGAAGCGGGCGTAGATCTCGGCGGCCGCCAGGCCCAGCTCGCCGGGAACGCCGTTGCTGCGCAGCGCGTTCGCGGCCAGGCCGAGGTCCTTGTCCATCAACGCCGCGGCGAACCCGGGCTGGTAGTCGTTGTTGGCGGGGCTGGTCGGCACCGGGCCGGGGACCGGGCAGTTGGTGCTCAGCGCCCAGCACTGGCCCGAGGCGTTGGATGCGACGTCGAACAACGCCTGGTTGCTCAGGCCGAGCTTCTCGCCGAGGACGAAGGCCTCGCTGATCGCGATCATGGAGACGCCGAGAATCATGTTGTTGCAGATCTTCGCAGCCTGCCCGACGCCGGGGCCGCCGCAGTGCACCACCTTGCGGCCCATCACATCCAGGAGCGGCCGGGCCGACTCGAAGTCGTCGTCTGCGCCGCCGACCATGAACGCCAGGGTGCCGGCCGTCGCGCCGACCTGGCCGCCGGAGACCGGGGCGTCCACCGCGCGGTGCCCCGCCGCGACGGCGAGGTCGTGCGCGGCACGGGCGTCCGCGACGTCGATGGTGGACGAGTCGATGAACAGCGTGCCCGGGGTCGCCGCCGCGAGCAGCCCACCGGCGTACAGGTCGAGGACGTGCCTGCCGCTCGGCAGCATGGTGATCACCACGTCGGTCCCGGTGGCCGCGGCCTCTGCGGAGTCCGCAACCGTGATGCCGTCACGCCGAGCCTGTTCCAGCGCGGCGGGCGCCAGGTCGAATCCGATCACCTCGTAGCCGGACCGGGCGAGGTTCGCGGCCATCGGACCGCCCATGTGGCCAAGCCCGACGAAACCGATCCGGAGATTGTCTGCGGCGCTCATCTAGTTTCCCTCCCCAACGTTGGTTGACTGACTATGACCGAGACCGAGTTCGAGGTCCCCGAGTTCGACGAAGAATCCGTCGACCTGTTCGGCGGTGACCTCCTCGAGCGTCGCCGGCGACCACGCCGGGTTGCGGTCCTTGTCCACCACCTGGGCGCGGATGCCCTCGACCAGGTCGTGGGACGACAGGCAGGCCGCCGACACCCGGAACTCCTGGTCCAGCACCGCCCCGAGCCCGTCGAGCTCGCGGGCCTGACGCAGCGACCGCAGCGTCACCTTGGCCGCGGTCGGCGACTTCGCGAGCACCTGCTCGGCCGCGGCGGCGGCATCGGGCGACCCGTGGGCACGCAACCGCGCGACGATCTCCTCGACGGTGTCCGCCGAGTAGGCGGCGTCGATCCACTCGCGCTGCGCAGGCAGGGCGGATTCCGGTGCGGGTTCGGCGAACTCGGCCACCGCGTCCGCGACGGTGCCGCCGGAGAGGGCGGCGACGAAGGCGTCCAGCTTCTCGGACGGGACGAAGTGGTCGGCAAGTCCGCAGTAGATCGCGTCGCCCGCACCGAGCCGGGCCGTGGTCAGCGCGATGTGGGTGCCCAGCTCGCCGGGGGCACGGGACAGCAGGTAGGTGCCGCCGACGTCCGGGACGAATCCGATGCCCACCTCGGGCATCCCGATCACCGACCGCTCAGTGACGATGCGGACGCTGCCGTGCGCGGAGACCCCGACACCGCCGCCCATCACGATGCCGTCCATGATCGCCACGTACGGCTTGCGGTAGTCCGCGATCGCCGCGTTGAGCACGTACTCGTCGCGCCAGAACTCGCGCGAGCCGACGCCGCCGGTCCGGGCGTCGTGGTAGATGGAGACGATGTCGCCGCCCGCGCACAGGCCGCGCTCCCCCGCACCGGTCAGCACCACCGCGTGCACGGATTCGTCGTCGCTCCACTCGACCAGCGCGGACGCGATCCGCCGCACCATGTTGTGGTTGAGCGCGTTGATCGCTTTGGGCCGGTTGAGGACCAGGTGGCCGAGGCCGCCGGACACCTCGACCAGGACCTCCGGCTCGCCGATGGACTCGCTCACTGCCTGCACACTCCTTCTCGAATCGATCGCGGCGCTCACGCGGTGCCCGCCGAACCGACGACCGCGCGGGCGATGACCACCCGCATGATCTCGTTGCTGCCCTCGAGAATCTGGTGCACCCGCAGGTCGCGGACGATCTTCTCTAGGCCGTACTCGGCGAGGTAGCCGTACCCGCCGTGCATCTGCAGCGCCCGGTTGGCCACCTCGAACCCGGTGTCGGTGCCGAACCGCTTGGCCATCGCACACAGCTCGACCTTGTCGGGGGCATCCGCGTCGAGGGCCGCCGCAGCCCGCCACAGCAGCGTGCGCGCGGCCTCGAGCTCGGTGCGCATGTCCGCGAGCTGGAACTGCAGGGCCTGCGAGTCCAGCAGCGCCGCCCCGAATGCCTTGCGCTGGGCCAGGTACTCGACCGCCTTGGTCAGCGCGGCCTGCGCGCCGCCGACCGAGCAGGCGGCGATGTTGAGCCGGCCGCCGTTCAGCCCGGACATCGCGATCCGGAAGCCGTCGCCCTCGTTCCCGAGGAGGTTGGCCGCGGGCACCCGCACCCCGTCGAGGACCACCTGGCGGGTGGGCTGCGCGTTCCAGCCCATCTTCTTCTCGTTGGCGCCGAAGGAGAGCCCGTCCGCGCCCTTCGGCACCACGAAGGCGGAGATGCCCCGCGGGCCGGGCGCCCCGGTGCGGGCCATCACCACGTACACCTCGGAGGTGCCCGCGCCGGAGATGAACTGCTTGACCCCGGTCAGCACGTAGTCGTCGCCGTCGCGAACCGCCTTGGTGCTCAGGGCCGCCGCGTCCGATCCGGCGCCCGGCTCGGTGAGGCAGTAGCTGCCGAGCTGGTCCATCGAGCACAGCCCCGGCACCCAGCGGTGGCGCTGCTCGTCGGTGCCGTAGGTGTCGATCATCCAGGTGACCATGTTGTGGATGGACACGTAGGCGGCGATCGACGGGTCACCGGTGGCGAGCTGCTCGAAGATCCGGACGGCGTCGAGCCGGGTCAGCCCCGAGCCGCCGACGTCCTCGCTGACGTAGATCCCGCCCATGCCGAGCGCGGCGGCCTTGCGCAGCACGTCGACGGGGAAGTGCTTGTTCTGGTCCCACTCGATTGCATTGGGCGCCAGGCACTCCGCAGCAAACTCGCGAGCGGTATCGCTGATCGCCCGCTCGTCGTCGGTCAGGGTGAACATGTCCGTCCTAGTCCATCGTGGGGATGACGAAGTGGTCGGTGGCGTGTTCCTTCTTGCCGGAGGGCCACCGCTGCGTGACCGTCTTGGTCTTGGTGTAGAAGCGAATCGAGTCCGGCCCGTGCTGGTTCAGGTCGCCGAAACCGGAGGCCTTCCAGCCGCCGAACGTGTGATAGGCGATCGGCACCGGGATCGGCACGTTGATGCCGACCATGCCGACCTCGACCCGGCTGGCGAAGTCGCGGGCGGTGTCCCCGTCGCTGGTGAAGATCGCGACGCCGTTGCCGTACTCGTGATCAGTCGGCAGGGCGAGCGCCTCCTCGTAGTCGCGCGCGCGGACCACCTGCAGCACGGGTCCGAAGATCTCCTCCTTGTAGACCCGCATGTCCTTGGTGACGCGATCGAGCAGCGTTGCGCCGGTGAAGAACCCGTCGCCGGCACCGTCGATCACCTGGGTGCGGCCGTCGACCACCACCTCGGCGCCCTCGTCGATCGCGATCTGCACGTAATCGGTGACCCGCGTGACGGCGTCGGCGCTGACGAGCGGGCCGAAGTCGACACCCTTCTCGTCGGAACGTCCGACGTTGAGCTTGTGCACCCGCTCGGTGAGCTTGGCGACCAGCTTGTCCGCGGTCTCCTCGCCGACCGGGACCGCGACGGAGATGGCCATGCAGCGCTGACCGGCGGAACCGTAACCGGCGCCGATCAGCTGGTCCGCGACGTCGTCGAGATCGGCGTCGGGCATCACGACGGCGTGGTTCTTCGCGCCGCCGAAGCACTGCGCGCGCTTGCCGTTCGCGGTGGCCGTCTCGTAGATGTACTGGGCGATCGGGGTGGATCCGACAAAGCCGACGGCCTTGACTCGCGGGTCGTGCAGCAGCGCGTCGACGGCCTCCTTGTCGCCGTTGACGACGTTGAACACGCCGGCGGGCAGGCCCGCCTCGAGGAACAGCTCCGCGAGCCGCAGCGGCACCGAGGGGTCCCGCTCGGACGGCTTGAGCACGAACGCGTTGCCGCAGGCCAGCGCCGGTCCGGCCTTCCACAGCGGGATCATCGCCGGGAAGTTGAACGGCGTGATGCCCGCGACGACGCCGAGCGGCTGACGCATCGAGAAGACGTCGATGCCGGTGCCGGCGCTCTCGGTGTACTCGCCCTTGAGCAGGTGCGGGATGCCGATCGCGAACTCGATCACCTCGAGGCCGCGCTGGATGTCGCCCTTGGCATCGGGGATGGTCTTGCCGTGCTCGGAGGAGAGCAGCGCCGCGAGCGAGTCCATTTCGTCATTGACGAGTGCGACGAATCTCATCAGCACGCGGGCCCGCTTCTGCGGGTTGAAGGCCGCCCACTCGCGCTGCGCCTCGGCGGCGTTCGCGACGACGGCCTCCACCTCGGACTTCGACGCCAGCGGAACCCGGGACTGGACCCGGCCGGTGTTCGGGTCGAAGACGTCACCGAACCGGCCGGAGGTGCCGGCGACAGCCTTGCCTGCGATGAAATGAGTGAGCTCAGGAACCATTTTCGTCAACCCGTCCTCATGAGGGAGCCCGCGGCGTCGCGCGGCGATGTCCGAATACATTGTCATCCTATAGTTGGATGTCCATCTAAGTCTAGGGTCGACTTCGGCGGCCGCTCAGTGGGAGGCGGGGATTGCGCCGCCCCCGGAGCTGGCGGAGTGTCGGGACATGCCTGAATCACCCGTGTCCAACCTCGCCTCCCCCACCACCGCGGTCATCGTCACCGGCGGCGCCTCCGGCATCGGCCTGGCCTCGGCCCGTGCGCTCGCCGAGGCCGGGCGCCCCGTCGCGCTGTGGGACATCAACGAAGCCAAGGCCAAGACCGGAGCGGCCGCGATCGTCGCCGACTTCGGGGTCGACGCCATCGGTGTCGGCGTCGACCTCAGCGACCCGGAGCTCTACGCCGACGCCCTGGCCACCACCCGCGCGGCGCTGCCGAAGATCGGCGGCCTGGTGCACGCCGCAGGCGTGGTGGACACCGGCTCGCTCGAGGGCGTCACCGTCGACGTCTGGGAACTCGGCATCAACACCCACCTGCGTCCGCTGATCCTGCTGGTCAAGGAGCTGCTGCCGGACCTCACCGCGAACCCGGGCTCGGCGGTCGTCGGCATCGCCTCGATCAACGCGACCCTCGGCAACGCGATGAACCCGGTCTACAGCGCGGCCAAGGGCGGCATGCTCGCGATGGTCCGCTCGCTGGCGGACCGGCTTGGCCCGGACGGCATCCGCATCAACTGCGTCTCCCCCGGACAGATCCTGACCCCGATGCTGCAGCCGACCGTGGACCTGCTGCCCGACGGTACGTTCGAGCGGCGCATCCTGCTCGGTCGCCTCGGCCGTCCGGAGGAGGTCGGACGTGCGGTCCGCTTCCTGCTCTCCGACGAGGCCAGCTACATCACCGCCAGCGAGCTGGTGGTCGACGGCGGCAACATCTCCTCGCAGCGCTGACGCGGCAGGCCGGCTACTCCCCGCCGAGCGCGCGGTAGTAGCCGGCCAGCCGGTGCGCCGCGTCGGCGACGACGCGTTCCTCGACCCCGGCCGCCCGCAACGCCTTGCGCAGGGGCGCCGGGGCGAGGTCGTCGGGGGCGGGACGGAAGTCCGCCTGCGGCAGCGCAGGCAGCTCGATCCGGTCACCGAAGTAGTCGTCGAGATCCAGGGCCGGCTCCGACTCCTCGTCGTCGAGACCGCGGATGAGGGTGTCGAGGTCCAGGCCACGCAGGGTCAGCATCACCGTCGGGTTGTTGTCGAGCCGCTCCGCCGCGAGGTACACGATCGCCGCCGCGTGCTTGCACGGCCAGCCCTGGTCGGGGCAGGTGCACCCGAAGTCCAGTTCGCGGGACTCGGTGGGCAGCAACAGGTCCGCCAGTTCCTGCGGGACCGAGCCCGACGCCAGCGCGGCCAGCATGCCGGGGGTGGACCGCACCCGCTCGACCAGCGCGTCCACCGCCTCGGGTTCCAGGCGCCGCAGCGTGAAGGTCGCGGTGAACGGGTCCACCTGACTGCCCTGCACCTCCCCGACCACCGCGCCGGGCGCGACCCGGAAGCTGATCACCTGACCGGCGCGCGCGTAGCTGCGCCCCCGCGCCAGCCGGCCCGGGTCCGAGATCCGCTCCATCGACGCCACCAGCGCCCGGCCCCACCAGGACTGGGCGAACGCCCCGCGCCGCGACGCCGCGGTGACGCCACCGCCGGTCCGTCTGGGCCGGCCGTGGTCCCCGCCGCGCCGCGTGCCGGTCACTCCCCCACCGCCTCGTCGCCGAGCGTCATCAGCGCGCGCAGCTCGTCGTTGCTCATCTCGGTGATCCAGTTCTCCCCGGTCGGCACCGCGAGGTCGGCCAGTTCCGCCTTGTTGCCGAGCATCGCGTCGATCCGTTCCTCCAGGGTGCCGACGCAGACCATCTTGCGGACCTGCACGTCGCGGCGCTGCCCGATCCGGAACGCCCGGTCAGTGGCCTGGTTCTCCACCGCCGGGTTCCACCACCGGTCCAGGTGCACGACGTGGTTGGCGGCGGTGAGGTTGAGCCCGGTGCCGCCGGCCTTGAGTGAGAGCAGCATGATCGGCGCGGAGCCGGGGCCGCCGGACTGGAAGTCGTGGACCATCGCGTCCCGCCGGCCGCGCGGGACGCCGCCGTGCAGGAACGGCACCTCGGTGCCGAACCGTTCGGCCAGGTACGGGGCGACGATCGACCCGAACTCCCGGAACTGGGTGAACAGCAGCACCCGTTCGCCGTCCGCGAGCACCGAGTCCACGATGTCCTCGACCAGACCGAGCTTGCCCGAGCGGTGCCTGCCGCGCCGCAGCACCGGCGAGCCGTCACCGAGGAAGTGCGCGGGATGGTTGCAGACCTGCTTGAGCCGGGTCAGCGCGGCGAGCACCGCCCCCTTCCGGGCGACGCCCTCCTTGTCCTTCAGCTTCTCCATCATGTCGTCGAGCACCGCCTTGTAGAGCGCGGCCTGCTCGGCGGTGAGGTTGGCCCGCACCGTCATCTCGAACTTCTCCGGCAGGTCGGAGATCACCTCGGGATCGGTCTTGACCCGGCGCAGCACGAACGGCGAGGTGACGGTCCGCAGCCGGGCCAGCGCCGTCTCGTCCTGGGAGCGCTCGATGGGGATGGCGAAGCGGGCCCGGAACTGCTGCGGGCTGCCGAGCATCCGCGGGTTCGCGAAGTCCAGGATCGAGCGCAGCTCGTCGAGCCGGTTCTCGACCGGAGTGCCGGTCAGCGCCAGCCGGTGCGCCGCCGGGATGGCCCGGGCCGCCCGGGCCTGCGCGGTCGCGGAGTTCTTGATGTGCTGAGCCTCGTCGAGAACCACTCGGCGCCACCGCAACTCGCGCAGCACCTCCACGTCCCGGGCGAGCAGCGCGTAGGTGGTGACCACGAGGTCGTGTCCGGCGACGACGGCGCCGAGGTCGTCCCCGCGCAGCCGGTCCGCGCCGTGGTGGACGTGGACCCGCAGGCCCGGGGTGAATCGGGCGGCCTCGCGCTGCCAGTTGCCGACCACCGACATCGGGCACACCAGCAGCGTCGGACCCGCGACGCCGGTGGCCTGCTCGTGGGCCAGCAGGGCCAGCAGCTGCACGGTCTTGCCCAGGCCCATGTCGTCGGCGAGGATGCCGCCGAGGCCGAGGCCGCTCATGTACGCGAGCCAGTCCAGGCCGCGCCGCTGGTAGGGGCGCAGCGTCGCCTCGAGCCCGGGTGGGACGGGGATCGTGGCCGGCGCGACCGCCGAGTCCAGCAGGCCCGCAACCCAACCCGTGGAGGTGATCTCGTCGACCGGGATCGGCGGCGCGTCGAGGACCGCGAGCTCGCCGAGCAGGTCGGCCAGGGTCGAGTCCTCGCCGGCGCCCCGCTTGGTGACGTACGCGACGGCGTCCGCGAGCGCGCCGCCCTGGGCCTGCACCCACTGCCCACGCAGCTGCACCAGGTCGGCCTTGGTGCGCGTGAGCTCCGCCATCTCGCGGGCGCTGAGCACCACGTCGCCGAGTGCCAGCTCCCAGTTGTAGGAGACCAGCTGGTTCAGCCCGACCGCCCGGTCGTCGGTGTCGACAAGCACCGACGGGCTGGTGACCCGCAGCCGCAGCGACGGGGCGACCACGCTCCAGGCGCGCGGGAGCAGCAGCGTGATGCCGGCCTCGGCGAGCTCGCGGGCGCCGTGCGCGACCAGGTCGGTGACGACCTCGAGCGGGAGCAGCAGGTCGAGGCTGCGGGAGTCCGACGGCAGTCCGCGCAGCCGCGGGTAGGCGGTCATGGCCTCGCCGAGCTTGCGCACCCCGAGCCGGACCGCGTCTGGGTCGGCGAGGTGGACGGGCACCGGGCGCGGCGCCTCCCCGGTCGGGCGCAGGCAGACCTCGAGTCGCCACAGCGGATCGGTGCCGTCGCCGGCCGGGGCCGCGTCGTCGTCGGGTTCGATCAGCCGCAGCACCAGTTCGGGTTCGTCGACCGCGAGGGTGCCGCGCCACCGCACCAGCTCGTCGGCGATCTGCTGGGTGCCCTCCACGAACGGCGTCCCGGTCGCCAGCGCCCGCAACATCGGGTGCTCGCCCGGGTGCTCGCCGGGATGCGCGCCCAGCATCCGCCGGACGATCGGGTCGGTGAGCTCGACGATCAGGTCCTCGAGCGCCTTCCGCCCGCCGCCGGAGACCCGGAGCACCGCGGGCATGGCGACGGCAAGCTCGGCGAGCCAGGCGCGCTGCCGCTCGCCGCCGACCAGCTGCCAGCGCACCCACCACTGGCCGTCCGCGCGCTGCAGGTCCGGCACCACCCGGCCCGCCCGCGCCCACCGGTGGACGCCCCGCGCGACGTGGGCGAGGAAGCGGAGGTCACCCGCGACCGCGTCGGCGACGACCGGGCCGAGCGAGAGGTTCAGGAGGAGTTCGGCCGCGGCGTCCGGGGCCAGCGCGAGCGCGGGCACCGTGACCTCGGCGAGGGTGCCGTCGCCGTTGGGCAGCGAGACGGTGACCCGGTGGCGGAACTTCCGCGCGAGTGCCCGCGCCAGTGCCTCGGGGAACTCGTCCGCGTCCGGGTCCGGCTCGGCCGCGCCGGCGTCCCGCCACATCAGCAGGCCCGAGCCGGGAGTCCAGAGCGCGTGCACCACCGCACCATCCAATCACCCGCCTCAGACAGGCCGCGCCTGCACTGGATTTGTCAGCCTGACCAGCGGAATAATGACGAGTGTCGACTACATCGGGAGCGCGGCGATGACCATACTGATTCAGGTCCTCGGACAGGGGTACCCGCACGGCACGCCCTGGCAGGAACGCCGGTACCAGTTCGTCGACAGCGAGCACGTCGTCGGTATGCGTCTGGACGGGCAGTCCGGCGTGTGGATCGACATGGCCCGGCACGGCGAGTCGCATCAGCTGGCGCTGACCTCCGACCCCGACGACGCCATCTACTTCCTGCTGCGGATCTTCGACAAGGTTGCCGACTGCGAGCGGCAGGGCGGCTCGTGGATGATCGGCCACGACGGTTCCGACCGGGATTCCGTCGCCGCCACCAGGTTCCCGCTCCCCTGACACTCGCGGCCGGGTCGGCCGAACGTCAGATCGTGGTGACCCAGCCGTGCATCGGATCGGACCGCAGCACCGCGGCGTGCCGCTTGCGCAGCGCCTCGCCCACCGGTCCCGGCACGCCCGCACCCACCCGGCGACCGTCGACCTCGACGACCGGGGCGACGCCCGCCGAGGTGCCGGTGACGAACACCTCGTCGGCGATGTAGAGCTCGGTCAGGTCGACGGTCCGCTCCACGACCTCGAAGCCGTCCTCGGCCGCGAGCGTCAGCACGGTGCGCCGGTTGATGCCGTCGAGGATGTTGCACGAGACGTCGGGGGTGATCAGCTTGTCGTCCCGGACCAGGAAGATGTTGGCGGCGCTGAGCTCACACACGTGGCCGTTGCCGTCCAGGAAGATGGCGTCGTCGTAGCCGGCGTCGATGGCGTCCTGCTTGGCCAGCACCGAGTTGACGTACGCCCCGTTGACCTTCGCCCGGGACGGGATCGCGTCGTCGGGGATGCGGCGCCAGGTGCTGGTCTTCAGGCGCATCCCGTGCTGGGGCACGATCGGCACCGCGTCGTAGACGAACATGCTCACCAGGGTGTGGCAGCCGCGCACCCGGGTACCGGGGATGGACTCGTCGACGTGCACGCTGACCCGCACGAACGCGTCCGCCCCGGGCCCGTTCGCCGCCACCACGTCGGCGGCCGCGGCCAGGAACCGCTCGTAGTCCCAGTCCGCCTCGAAGGTGTCCATGCCGATGATCCGGCAGGACTCGACGAGGCGCCGGTAGTGGTCCCGCAGCCGGAACGCCGTGCGCTCCGAGCCGTCGACGTGCACAGGGAACACCGTGTAGACGCTCAGGCCGTACAGCACGGCCGAGGTCGCGATACCGAGCGACGCCTCGGCGGCGTCGACGATCCGGTCGCCGAAGTACACGTGGGGATGCGGGATGGCCATGGCGGGATGATATCCGCGCCTGGCCCGCCGAAGGAACCGGATTTCACACACCAGCGTCCGGCCGGGGCGGGAACTGGACGCTCACCGACGCCCGGCGCTAGCGTCGACGGGTGGCCACCGGGAGCAGGGACGAGATCACCAAGGACACGACGCTGTGCATGTCACTGTCCGCCAGGCCGTCGAACATCGGGACGCGGTTCCACAACTACCTCTACGCCGAGCTCGGCCTGGACTTCGTCTACAAGGCGTTCACCACCACGGACCTGCCGAGCGCGATCGCCGGTATCCGCGCGCTCGGGATCCGGGGCTGCGGGGTGTCCATGCCGTTCAAGGAGGCGAGCATCGAGCACGTCGACGTGATGCACCCGTCGGCCGCCGCGATCACCTCGGTGAACACCATCGTCAACGAGGCGGGCACGCTGCACGCCTACAACACCGACTACGAGGCCGTCGCCACGCTGCTGGCCGAGCACCACGTCTCGACCGACTTCACGGTCGCGGTCGCCGGCAGCGGCGGGATGGCGAAGGCCGTGGTCGCGGCGCTGCGCGACAGCGGCTTCACCGCGGTGACGGTGATCGCCCGCAACTGCGAGACCGGGCCGGCTTTGGCCCGCCAGTACGGCTTCGAGTGGCGCGCCGAGCTCGGCGGCCTGCGGACCGAGTTGCTGGTCAACGTCACCCCGGTCGGGATGGCCGGCGGTCCCGACGCCGACGCCAGCCCCTTCGACGATGCCGCGATCGCGGCCGCGGAGACCGTGTTCGACGTGGTCGCGATGCCGCCGGACACCCCGCTGATCCGGGCCGCCGCGGCCGCAGGCAAGGCGACCATCACCGGCGCGGAGGTGATCGCGCTGCAGGCGGCCGCCCAGTTCGCGCTCTACACGGGGGTCACCCCGACGCCGGAGCAGGTGCGCCGGGCGTCCGAGTACTCGCGTTCCTGACTGCGGCGGCGGAGGCGGCCGCCGCCGGAGCTCGAGTGGCCGCCGAGGTTCAGGTCGCCACCGGGCGGGTCGGATCCGCCGACCACTGCGACCAGGATCCCGGGTACAGCGCCGCCTCGATCCCGGCCTCCGCCAGCGCGGCGACCTGGTGCGCTGCGGTCACCCCGGACCCGCAGTAGACGGCGGTCGGCGTCGACGCGTCCACCCCCAGCACCGCGAACCGGTGCCGCAGCTCCGGCTCGGCGGCGAATCTTCCTGAGGAGTCCAGGTTCTCGGATGTCGGCGCGCTGACGGCACCCGGGATGTGCCCCGCCCGCGGGTCGACCGGCTCCGCCTCGCCCCGGTACCGCTCGCCTGCGCGGGCGTCGAGCAGCACCCCGGCCGACGGCCAGGTGGCCGCCTGCTCGATGTCGATCGTCGGCAGGTGACCGGGCGTCAGCGTCACGTCGCCACCGGCCAGCCTGGCCCCCGGACCGGACTCCACCTCGAACCCGGCCTCGGTCCACGCGGCCAGGCCGCCGTCGAGCAGTCGCACGTCGGGGATCCCGGCCCAACGCAGCAGCCACCAGGCCCGGGCGGCCGCCAGGTTTCCGGTGGCGTCGTAGACCACCACCGCGTCGCCGTCCCGGATGCCCCACCGCCGAGCACTGGCCTGCAGGTCGTCGATCGCGGGCAGCGGATGCCGACCCGACGAGGGTGAGGCAGGCGCGGCCAGCTCCGTCTCCAGGTCGACGAACACCGCCCCCGGCAGGTGCGCCCGCTCGAAGTGGGTGCGGCCGTGCGGGTCACCGAGTGCCCAACGGACGTCGAGCAGCACCGGCGGCCGCCCGGACGCCAGCCGCGCCGCGAGTTCCGCCGCGGTGACCAGCACCCGCAGCTCCGCGCGCAGCAACTCCGCCAGCCCGGCATCGAACGCGACAAAGGTGACCTCCCGCACCGACGTCCCGGCTCGACGCACCGCGGTGACCGCCTGGTGCACGGCGTCCGCGTGCGGCCAGCCGTAGGAGCCGGCCGAGATCAGCGGGAAGGCGACCGTCCGGGCGCCGAGCTCGTCGGCGACCGCGAGGCTGCGCGTGTACGCCGAGCGCAGCACGGCCGAGCGGTCCTCGATCTCGGAGTACACCGGACCCACCGTGTGGATCACCCAGCGGGCGGGCAGGTTGCCTGCGCCGGTCGCGACCGCCTCCCCGGCGGGTAGGCCGTCCGGAAGCGTGGTCTCCCGCAGCTGCCGACACTCGGCGAGGATCTCGGGCCCACCGGCCCGGTGGATGGCGCCGTCGACCCCGCCGCCGCCGAGCAGCCGCGAGTTCGCGGCGTTGACGATCGCATCGGCGTGAAATCGGGTGATGTCGCCGAGAACCACATGGATTGCCACCATCGATTCACCGTACCGCCGGAGACCGACACGGTCCGCTCCGCTGGTCACGGCGGCCGGGTGCGGGTAGAACAGACGGGGTACCGGACAAATCACCGCCGGTACCAGGACGACTCGTCGTTGCCCGCACGAGCAAAGGAGTGGTCATGCTCTCACTGGGAATCTTCAGCTGGATCATCATCGGCGGCCTGGCCGGCTGGATCGGCAGCAAGGTCATGGGCACCGACGCCCAGCAGGGCATCCTGGCAAACATCCTCGTCGGCATCATCGGCGGTCTGGCCGGCGGATTCCTGCTCAACCTGTTCGGCGTGGACGTCAAGGGCGGCGGCCTGATCTTCAGCTTCCTCACCTGCCTGCTCGGCGCGGTGATCCTGCTGTTCGTGGTCAAGAAGGTCAAGGGCTGACCCGACGCCCGCGGCGCGCCGGCGCCGCTGCGAGACAATGACCGTCATGCCCGACGCCGGCTCCCCCGAACCCGCCGCCACCGAAATCGTCGACGCCGACACGGCAGGCGCCGACCCCGGTCTGTCGCACCTGATCAGCGCCGGCGTCGTCACCGCCCTGGTCGGCTTCACCAGCTCGTTCGCCGTGGTCCTGACCGGCCTGCGCGCGGTCGGTGCCACGCCGGCGCAGGCCGCGTCGGGACTGATGGCGCTGTGCCTGACGCAGGCGGTCGGGATGCTGTGGCTGTCCCGGCACTACCGGATGCCGCTCACCCTGGCCTGGTCGACGCCCGGCGCAGCTCTGCTCGCGGGCACCGGGGCGGTCGCCGGCGGCTGGCCCGCCGCGGTCGGCGCCTTCGTCGTGGTGGGGCTGGCCGTGGTCCTCACCGGGCTGTGGCCCCGGCTGAGCCGGCTGATCGCCGCGATACCGACGCCGCTCGCGCAGGCGATGCTCGCCGGGGTGCTGCTGCCGCTGTGCCTGGCTCCCGTCACCGCGTTCCGCGACTCCCCCGCCGCCGTTGCCCCGGTCGTGCTGACCTGGCTTGTGCTGCAGCGGTTCTCCAAACGTTGGGCCGTCCCGGGCGCCTTCGGGGTGGCCGCGGTGGTGATCGGGATCTACCTGGCCACCGGCGACGCCACGCTCGACGCCACCGCGCTGCTGCCGAGTCTCGACCTGACCGTCCCGCACTGGACCGGGCAGGCGATGATCGGCATCGCGGTCCCGCTGTACATCGTCACGATGGCCTCGCAGAACATCCCCGGCACCGCGGTGATGGGCGCGTTCGGCTACCGGGTGCCCTGGCGGGCCACCATGGCGGTGACCGGGATCGGCACCGTGCTCGGCGCGCCGGCCGGCGGACACGCGATCAACCTGGCCGCGATCAGCGCGGCGCTCGCGGCAGGTCCGACCGCCCACCCCGACCCGAAGCGCCGGTGGGTGGCCGCGTTCACCGCAGGCTGCGCCTACCTGGTCCTCGCGCTGTGCTCGGCGGCGCTGGCGGCGCTGGTCGTCCTCGCGCCTGCGGGGGTCGTCGAGACCGTCGCCGGCCTGGCACTGCTCGCCACCCTCGGCGGCTCGCTGGTCGCCGCGCTCGCCGACGAGTCGGACCGCGAGGCGGCGGTGCTCACCTTCCTTATCGCGGCGTCGGGGGTGAGCATCCTCGGCATCGGGTCCGCGTTCTGGGCGCTGCTCGCGGGTCTGGCGATCCGGCTGATGCTGCGCGCCCGGCCGTTCCGGACCGCGCCGTAACCCCGGGCGACTACCGCAGCCCCGCCTCGCTCGCGACGATCATCGCCCGGGCCACGATGTCGTCGATGATCTTGTCCGACGGACCGCCCACCGCGGCCGTGTTCCGGGGATCCTCCATCGTCCGGCGGATCACGCCCTGCGCGATGATCGCGATCTTCCACAGCGCCAACGCGTGCCAGAACCCGAGCGCCGACGGATCGCGGTGGGTCTCCTCGAAGTAGGCCTGCGCCAACTCTTCCCGGGTCGGGAACCCTTCCAGGGTGGAGGCGATGAACGGCCCGATCACCACGTCGTCCGCCTCGGACCAGTACGCCAGCAGCGCACCGACGTCGGCCAGCGGGTCGCCCAACGTGCACAGCTCCCAGTCCAGCACCGCGACCACCCTGCCGTCCTCACGCGAGGTGATCACGTTGCTCAGGTGAAAGTCGCCGTGCACCAGGGTCACCTCGCGCTGCTCGGGGATGGACCGGGCCAGCACCGCGCGCAACTCGTCGATCGCCGGAATCTCTCGGGTCTTCGACTGCTCCCACTGCCCCGACCATCGCTTGAGCTGACGCTCCGCGTACGGCGAGTGGCTGGCCAGGTCCTCGAGGTCGGCCAGTTCCAGGTCGACGCGGTGAATGCTGGCCAGCGCCGCCGGCATCGACAGGCCGGTGGCGCGGCGAATCTCCGGGCTGAGTTTCCGGGCCACCCCGATGCTGTCCAGCACCACTCCGTCGACGTAACTCATCAGCATCAGCGGTGCATCGGTGACCGCCGGATCCTCGGTCAGGGCAAGCACCTTGGGTACCGGTACGCCGGTCCCCTGCAACGCGGACAGGATTCGGTACTCCCGCGCGACGTCGTGCGCCGACACCAGCAGGTGCCCCAGCGGCGGCCGCCGCAGCACCCACTGCGCGCCACCCGAGTCGTCCACCCGGAAGGTCAGATTCGACTGCCCGTTGCCGATCCGTGTGAAGGTCAACGGCGCCACCGCACCGACACCGAGGTCGGCGATCCAGGCGGACACCGCCTCCTCGTCGAGTCCCACTGCACTGCTCATCCGGGCGCTCCCTTCGTTGCGTCGGCTTTCGTCTGCTCGAGTCGCGCGGCCTCGGCATAGACCCGGTAGGGCCGCAGCTCCTGGCGGGCAATGGTTCTCTTGTGCACCTCGTCCGGACCGTCCGCGAACCGCAGCGCCCGCAGGTGTGCGTAGAACGTGGCCAACGGGAAGTCGTCGGAGACGCCTGCGCCACCGTGCACCTGGATCGCCCGGTCGACGATCTTCAGGGCCATCAGCGGGGCGGCAACCTTGATCGCCGCGATCTCGGTGCGCGCCTCCTTGTTCCCGACGGTGTCCATCATCCAGGCGGCCTTGAGGGTGAGCAGCCGGACCATCTCGATCTCGATGCGGGCCTCGGCAATCCAGTCCCCGATGTTCGCGCGCTCGCTGAGCGGACGTCCGAACGTCACCCGCTGCGAGGCGCGCAGGCACATCAGTTCCAGCGCCCTCTCGGCCATCCCGACCGCACGCATGCAGTGGTGGATCCGGCCGGGGCCCAGTCGCGCCTGGCTGATCAGGAAGCCCGCACCGGCGCCGGCCAGCACGTCGGCGTCGGGCACCCGGACGTTCTCGAACTGCACCTCCGCGTGGCCCTCGCGGTCCTGGTAGCCGAACACCGGCAGGGCCCGCACCACGGTGACACCGGGCGCATCCATCGGCACCACCATCATCGACTGCTGGGTGTGGGCCGGTCCGTCGGGATCGGTCTTGCCCATCACGATGAGCACCTTGCAGTTGGCGTGCAACGCGTTCGAGGTCCACCACTTGCGCCCGTTGAGGACCCAGCCGTCGCCGTCGCGGACCATCGACATTGCGATGTTGGTGGCATCGGAACTGGCGACGTCCGGCTCGGTCATCGCGAAGGCCGACCGGATGGTGCCGTCGAGCAGCGGCACGAGCCAGCGCTGCTTGTGCTCGTCGGTCCCGAAGAGGGTGAGCACCTCCATGTTTCCGGTGTCCGGCGCGCTGCAGTTGCACGCCTCCGACGCCAGGTGGCTGCGGCCCATGATCTCCGCAAGCGGGGCGTACTCGGCGTTGGTCAGGCCGGGACCCCAGTCGGGGTGCGGGTGGAAGAGGTTCCACAGGCCGCGCCGCCTGGCCTCGACCTTGAGCTCCTCGATGATCGGGGGCTGAAAGTGCGGGTCGCCCGACGCGCGCATCTGGTCGTCGTAGGTCTTCTCGGCCGGGTAGACGTGCTCGTCCATGAACGCCAGCAACCGTTCCCGGTAGTCGACACAGCGTTCGGTCGGCGTGAAGTCCATCAGCGATCATCCTCTCCGCATCCTCGCGACGAGCCCCGACGACAGTCGTCCGTCGATGCTAGGCGCACTGCTGACAGCTCGCAGTCCGAAACCGGGCGACCACACCGGCCACCGCAGGCTCGGCAAGGAGGATCGTGACGACCCGTCGACACCCCCGCGTGCCACATCCGCCTCACCGTATCCCGTTGGCGGGCGACGTGATCGGCATCGGCATCACGAAACCGACACAGAACGCGACGACGCGGGCCGACCTCCGGCCGAGCGGCCGCCACCCGCGCGCGGCGGCCGCTCGACCACCGCGAACTGTCGGTTCGGACCGGTCCGCCGCCGACCGCCCTCGCCGTGTCGCCCGTGACCCGGGAACCCATCCCCAGTAGCGTCGGGTGGCAGGCGTGAGTGCCACGCCGGTTGTAAGTTCTGCGATCAGTCAGGGAGTTCCGTGGACATCGTCGCCTTCGTCACCTCGGTCGCCCTCGCGGTGGGCTCCCTCGGTGCCGCCCTCCCGAAGGTCCGGTTGCGGGGTACCGCCTGGACCGCGCTGCGGGACCGCGGACTGCACCCCGACCAGGTGCGGGCGCTCGGCGGCGCGGAGATCGTCGGCGGCGTCGGTGTGCTGGCCGGCCTGATCTGGTGGCCGGTCGGTGTCGTCGCGGCGGCGGGCCTGCTGGTGCTGATGCTCAGCGCGACCGCCTTCCACGTCAAGCACGGCGACTTCGGCAACCCCGACATGCGCGGGCCCGCCCTGTACCCGGCCGCCCTGGCCGTGCTCGCCGCGATCGTGCTCGTCGCGCTGTTCGTCGCGAACTAGGGAGTCCCGCGCGGGCGACGATGCCCACCGACCTCCCACGACGACACATCCGCTTGCGCCGCCCCACCAAAGGGGGATGCTGAGAGTAGGACTTCAGTACGTCGGCCGCGGCCCCACAAGGGCCTCCCGACGCGGGCACGAGGAGGTCGACATGACCGACAAGATCGCCTACCCGGTCCAGCTCGTCCAACCCGACGGTCGACGCGTCCACCGGGCCGAGTACGCCGAGCTCGTCACCGACGTCGGCACCGCCGAGCTGCGCGCACTCTACGAGGACATGACGGTGGTCCGCCGCGTCGACGGCGAGGCGACGGCGCTGCAACGCCAGGGCCAGCTCGGGATCTGGGCGCCGTGCCTGGGGCAGGAGGCCGCGCAGGTCGGCTCCGCCCACGCGCTGGCGCCCGACGACTACGTCTTCACCAGCTACCGCGAGCACGGCGTCGCCTACTGCCGCGGCGTCGACCCGGCGCAGTGGCCGCGGCTCTGGCGGGGCGTCGCGCTGTCCTGCTGGGACCCGGACGAGCTGGGCCTGACCAACCCGGCGATCATCGTCGGCGCCCAGGGCCTGCACGCCACCGGCTACGCGATCGGCGCGCACCTCGACGGCGCCGAGATCGCGACCTTCGCCTACTTCGGCGACGGCGCCACCAGCCAGGGCGACCTGTCCGAGGCGCTGGGGTTCGCGGCGTCGTTCAACGCAGGCGTGGTGTTCTTCTGCCAGAACAACCACTGGGCGATCAGCGAGCCGGTGACGCTGCAGAGCCCGTTCCCGTTGGCCCAGCGCGCCGCCGGGTTCGGCATTCCCGGCATCCGGGTGGACGGCAACGACGCCCTCGCGGTGCTGGCCGTCACCCGCTGCGCCGCCCGGCGGGCCCGCGAGGGCAGCGGCCCGACGTTCGTCGAGGCCGTCACCTACCGGATGGGCCCGCACACCACCTCCGACGACCCGACCCGGTACCGGACCGGCGCGGAGCTCGAACTGTGGAAGGCCCGCGACCCGATCGACCGGCTGCACCGACTGCTCGACCGCGAGGGCGGACTCGACGCCGAGTTCCTCGAGCAGGTACACGCGAAGTCCGAGGACACCGCGGCCGCGTTCCGGGCCGCGACGCTGGCCCTGCCCGACCCCGACCCGATGGAGCTCTTCGAGCACGTCTACACGTGCGCGCACCCGCTGATCGACGAGGAACGCGACGGGTTCGCCCGCTACCTCGGCACGCTCGAGACGTCCGATGCGGGGGCCCGGCCATGACCGCGATGACGCTCGGCGGCGCCCTCAACGCCGGGCTGCGACGGGCGCTCGAGACGGACCCGAAGGTGGTGCTGATGGGCGAGGACATCGGTGCGCTCGGCGGCGTCTTCCGGATCACCGACACCCTGCAGAAGGACTTCGGCGCCGCCCGGGTGATCGACACCCCGCTCGCCGAGTCCGGGATCATCGGGACCGCATTCGGGCTGGCACTGCGTGGCTACCGCCCGGTCTGCGAGATCCAGTTCGACGGGTTCGTCTACCCGGCCTTCGACCAGATCGTCTCGCAGGTCGCCAAGATCCACTACCGGACCCAGGGCCGGGTGCGGGCACCGCTGACCATCCGGGTGCCCTACGGCGGCGGCATCGGTGCGGTCGAACACCACTCGGAGTCGCCGGAGGCCTACTTCGCGCACACCGCGGGGCTGCGACTGGTTACTCCCTCGAACCCGGACGACGCCTACTGGGTGATCCAGCAGGCCATCGCCTCCGACGACCCGGTGCTCTTCTTCGAGCCCAAGCGCCGCTACTGGGACCGCGGCGAGGTGGACACCGACGCACCGCCCGCGCTGGACCTGCACCGGGCCCGGGTGGTCGTGACGGGCACCGACGCCACCGTGGCGGCGTACGGGTCGGTGCTGCCGACCGCGCTGGCCGCGGCGAGGGTGGCCGAGCAGGAGGGTCGTTCGATCGAGGTGATCGACCTGCGTTCGCTCTCCCCCGTCGACTTCGACACCCTCGAGGCGTCGGTGCGCAAGACGGGCCGGCTGGTGGTGGCACACGAGGCGCCGGTGTTCCTCGGTCTCGGCGCGGAGATCGCCGCCCGGATCACCGAACGCTGCTTCTACCAACTGGAGTCGCCGGTGCTGCGGGTCGGCGGCTTCGCCACCCCGTACCCGCCGGCGAAGCTCGAGAAGTACTTCCTGCCCGACCCGGACCGCATCCTCGACGCGGTCGACAAGACTCTCGCCGCCTGAAGGGGTCCGCCGTGACCGACGACAGCCCGCAGCCGATGCAGGAGTTCCGGCTGCCCGACCTCGGCGAGGGCCTGACCGAGGCCGAGCTCGTGTCCTGGTCGGTGGCCGTGGGCGACGCCGTCGCGCTCAACCAGGTGATCGCGGAGGTGGAGACGGCCAAGGCGTTGGTGGAACTGCCCTCGCCGTACGCAGGCACGGTGCTGGCGCTGCTCGCCGATCCCGGCGCCACCGTCGCGGTGGGGGCGCCGCTGATCCGGATCGGCGAACCGGGCGCCGGCCCCGCCCAGGGCTCCCGGCCCGGACCGGGGGCGCCCGGGGCCGGGTCGGTGCTGGTCGGGTACGGCCCCACCGCGACCGCGCCCAGCCGGCGCCGGGCCCCGGTCCCCGACGCTCCCCGCGGCGGCGCCGCGCAGGTCCGGCCCGACGCCAAGCCGTCGGCGCGCAGGCTCGCCCGCGAGCTCGGCGTCGACCTGAGCGAGGTACCCGGCTCCGGGGCGGGCGGCGCGATCACCACCGGCGACGTCCGGGCCAGTCGCGACGCCGACGAGGCGACCGAGCCGCAGGCCGACGCGCGCGAGACCCGCACGCCCATCCGCGGCGTCCGCCGGCAGACCGCCGACGCCGTCGTGCGCAGCGCGTTCACCGCACCGCACGTCACCGAGTTCCTCACCGTCGACGTCACCGCCTCCACGGACCTGCTCGCGACGCTGCGCGCCACGCCCGCGTACGCAGGCCTCAAGCTCACCCCGCTGGCGCTGGTGGCGAGGGTGCTGGTGGCGGCGCTGCGCGTACACCCGACCCTGAACTCGAGCTGGGACGAGGAGCGTCAGGAGATCGTCACCCGGCACTACGTGAATCTCGGCATCGCCGCCGCCACCCCGCGCGGCCTGCTCGTCCCGACGGTCCGGGACGCGCACCTGATGAGCCTGCTGGAGCTGACCCGGGCGATCGACGAGCTGACCGAGACGGCCCGGGCGGGACGGGCCACCCCGGCGGACCTGTCCGGCGCCACCGTCTCGATTACCAATGTCGGCGTCTTCGGGGTGGACGCGGGCACCCCGATCCTCGGCCCCGGACAGGCAGCGATCCTGTGCCTCGGCGCGATTGCGCCACGCCCGTGGGTGGCCGAGGACCGGGTCGTCGTCCGCCAGGTCGTCACCCTGGGCCTCTCGTTCGACCACCGACTGGTCGACGGTGAACAGGGCTCGCGCTTCCTCGCCGACGTCGGCGCGACGCTCACCGACCCGCTCACCCTGCTCTGACCCGGCAGCGTCAGAGCAGCCCGGTCCCGCCGCCGGAGGCCTTCGCCGGGGGCTCCGGCATCCGCATCATTCGCAGCGAGGTGACCAGCCCGACGAGACCGGCGAGGAGCGGGACGAGCAGCGCGATCTGCAGGGCGAGCGGTCGTGCCTCGGTGTTGATGCGGATGATCTCGTCCTGCGTCTCCGGGGGCTGGCCGACGAGAAGTTGTTCGAGCTGGGTGTTGCTCATGACTTCGGCGTCGTCCTCGAGCACCTGCGCCACCTGCTGCTGGTCGGCGGGCGGGAGCACGGTGCTCGATTCCGCCATGGTGGTGAAGGTGATGGACAGCGTCGCCAGCATGACGGCGCCGGCGAACGCCAGACCGAACGACAGCCCGAACGACCCCGCCGCCGAATTCACGCCCGCGGCCTCGCTGATCCGCTCGTCCTCGATCGGGGCGAGGGTGTAGTTGTTGAGCTGAGAGACCAACAGCCCCAACCCCGATCCCGCGACCACGAGCGGGAGGACGAGGCCCCAGCCGAACTCCTCGCGCGGCACGATCGGGATCAGAGCCGCGATCCCGATCGTGAGGAGCACGAAACCCCATCGGATGATGCTGCTGGGACGCCGATCGCCGGCCCGCTTCCCCGCGAGCAGCGCCACCGCGAACATGCTGAGCGAGAGCGGGGCGAGGGACAGGCCCGCCTGCATCGCGTTGTACTCGAGCACCATCTGCAGGTAGATCGGCAGCGCGATCATCGTGCCGCCCAGGGCAATCTGCTGGAGCATCTGCCCGGTGATCCCCAGCCTGAAGATCTTGGAGCGGAACAGATCCGGGTCCAACAGGGCCGGCTGCCCTCGACGCTTGCGCCGCACCAGCCAGTAGGTCAACCCGGCCAGCGCGGTCGCACCCAGCGCCAGGAGGGCGCCGACGGCCTCGCCGCCCTCCTGCCACACCAGGATTCCCAGCACGATGCCGCCCATGCCGACGACGGAGAGTGCCGCGCCGACCGCGTCCACGCCCCGGGGCCCCGTGTACGACACGTCGCGGACGAGTCCGATGCCCGAAAGCACGACCGCGATGATGACGACCTCGAGTACGAAGCCGAGGCGCCACGAAAGATAGGTGGTGATGAATCCGCCGAGCAGCGGTCCGACGGCAGCGGCGATCGCGGCCGCCGCCCCGACGAGCGCATAGACCTTCTTCTGAGCGCCACCCTCGAAGTTGCCGTGGATCAGGGACTGCATGGCGGGAAGCAGGAGCGACGCGCCGATCCCCCCGAGCACGGCCCAGAAGACGACGACCACGGTCAGGCTCTGCGCGAACGCCATCGCCGACGCCCCGACCGCGTAGCCGAGCAAGCCCAGCACGTACGCCCGCTTGCGCCCGATGAGGTCGCCGACCTTGCCGCCGATCAGGATGAACGCGGCGGACACCAGTGCCTCGAGGGCAATCGCCGCCTGAACGCCGCTGACCGTCGTGTCGAGGTCCCGGACCACCGACGAGATCGACACGTTCATCAGCGATGTGTCGACGACGAGCACGAACATCGCCATCGCGAGCAGCACCGCGAGCAGCAGCCGGGAGCCCGTCGCCCGTTCGGACTCGCCCGCGGCGGTCCCGCCCGTCATCGGACCGCCGCCGTCCAGCGGCTCGGGAAATGGGGTTCGGCGCAGGAACCTACGGCCCACAGCATCACGGCAACCTCCTGGGCGCCCAGCCATTTCGGCACTCGCGCTGTCCGGGAACCGAGGTCGGCCGGGTTCGACGTCGTCCCGCAGCACGAGTCTGTCACGGGTGGGGACCGTCCATCCAGAGCACAGCGCGGGCCGCTGAATGTCGGTGGCGGCCCCTACGGGCTACGGTTGTTGAACACTTCGCCGAGGTCAGGAGCAGCCGTGCCCAATCTGGAGATCAAGAGAACTTCCGAGCTCACCCGGAAGCAAGTGTCCGAGCGTCTCATTGCGCTCGGCCATGCCCTCGCGGGCGACTCCGAGGTCGAGTTGGGCTCGGACGGCGACTCGCTCACCATCGTCGTCGCCGACCGCGTCCAGTGGGAACTCGAGATCGAGGTCGAGGGCGACAAGACCGAGATCGAGATCGAGATCAGCTGGCGCGACGCTCCGGCCGACGAGACGGAAGCCGCCGTCCCGGTCAAGCCCGTCCGGCGCGCCCGGCCGCGCAAGGCCGCCGCCAAGTGACGGGCGGTCGGGCGGCCGCACACGGGTAGGAAGAACGGGTGCGACCGACGAACCCGACGATCACCGACCGCCGCCACCTCCGTCGGGCCCGCGCCGCGATCTTCGGCATCTTCGCCGTCAACGGCTTCCTGCTGGCCGCGTGGGTGGTGCACATCCCGTCGATCTCCGACCGGACCGGGATCAGCCACGCCACCCTCGGCTGGCTGCTGCTGGTCCTGGCAGGCGGCGCGCTGGTCGGCATGCAACTCGCGGGACCGCTGGCGGACCGTTGGGGCAGCCGGCGCCTGACCGTCGCCGCCGGACTGCTGATCTCCGTCGCGATGATCGGGCCGGCGCTGGCCGCCGACGCCGTCGGGCTGGCGGCCGCGCTGGCGCTGTTCGGGTTCGGCAACGGCGCGCTGGACGTGTCGATGAATTCGCAGGCGGTGCACGCAGAGCGGGCGTACGGGCGGCCGATCATGTCGGCGTTCCACGCCTTCTTCTCCGTCGGCGGGGTGGTCGGCTCGCTGCTCGGGGCGGCGACGCTGGCCGCGGGCTGGCCACCGCTGACGGCGTTGACCGCGGCGGCGGCAATCGGTCTCGTCACCGTCGCGGGGTGCGGGCCGGCGCTGCTGCCGCACGTCGTGCACGAGCATCCGGACGCCCCCGCTCGGCCCGCCGCGGCGACCGGCCGCGGTTCCCGGCGGGTGCTGACCCTCGGCGCCGTCGCGTTCGCGTTGTTCCTCGCGGAGGGCGCGGCGAACGACTGGAGCACGCTGCAGGTCAAGGAACACCTGGGCACCTCCGACGCGACCGCGGCGCTGGCGTTCGGGGCGTTCGCGCTGATGATGACCGTCGGACGCTTCACCGCCGACCGGGTCAGCGCGGCGTTCGGCGCGGTCGCCGTGGTCCGCTACGGCACGCTGGTCGCGGCCGCGGGGCTGGCGGTGATCATCGGGTCCGGCTGGGTGTGGCTGACGCTGGGCGGGTGGGCGCTGTTCGGGCTCGGCCTGTCCGGCTGCATCCCGCAGATCTTCACCGCCGCCGGCAACCTGAGCGAGGGCGCGGCGGGGGTGAACATGTCACGGGTGGTCGGCATGGGATACGTCGGCCTGCTCGCCGGGCCCGCGCTGCTCGGCTGGCTGACGACGCTGATGCCGCTGACCGCGACCCTGCTGGTGCCGCTGGTGTTCGTGCTGCTTGCCTCGCGATTCGCCGGCGTCGTCCGCCCCGCACCCGCCCCGCCCTCCCCGGCCGCCCCGCCATCGAATGAACGCTTCCGTTCAGTCGATTAGATCGAATGAACGTGCCGTTCACTCGACGCGAACCGAGGCGGCACCGCCCCCGCACCCAGCGTCCAGAACCCCGCGGCGGCGCCCGACCGACCGACCGAGTGAACGTACCGTTCACTCGATTGGATCGAATGAACGCTTCCGTTCATTCGATGGGTAGGTAGGGCGGCCGGAAACGACTGTACGCGGTTGACGGGTCCGTGGACCCGTCAACCGCGCACAAGTGGCGAAGCCGCTAGAGAGCCTTGAGCTCCTCGGTGACCGCGGAGACCATCTTCTTCGCGTCGCCGAACAGCATCGAGGTGGTGTCCGCGAAGAACAGCGGGTTCTCGATGCCGGCGTAACCCGACGACATCGACCGCTTGAGGACGATCACCGACCGGGACTCGTCGACGTTGAGGATCGGCATGCCGTGGATCGGCGAGCTCGGGTCGTTGCGCGCGGCCGGGTTGGTCACGTCGTTGGCGCCGATGACGATGGAGACGTCGGTGCGCGAGAACTCACCGTTGATGTCGTCCATCTCCTTCATGGCGTCGTACTCCACGTCGGCCTCGGCGAGCAGCACGTTCATGTGACCGGGCATGCGACCGGCGACCGGGTGGATCGCGTACTTGACCTCGACGCCCCTGGCCTCGAGCAGCGACGCCATCTCCTTGACCGCGTGCTGGGCCTGCGCGACCGCGAGACCGTAGCCCGGGACGACGATGACCTGGTTGGCGTACGCCATCTGGATCGCGACGTCGGCGGCGGAGGTCGCCTTGACGGTGCCGCCGGAGGCGCTGGCGCCACCCGCGGCGGCGTCCTCACCACCGAACGAGCCGAAGATGATCGCGGGGATCGACCGGTTCATGGCCTTGGCCATCAGGTTGGTCAGGATGGTGCCGGACGCGCCGACGATCATGCCGGCGACGATCATCGCCTGGTTGTTCAGCGCCAGGCCCGCGGCCGCGGCCGACAGACCGGTCAGCGCGTTGAGCAGCGAGATGACGACGGGCATGTCGGCGCCGCCGATCGGCAGCACCACGAACAGGCCCATCACGCCGGCCGCGACGAGCAGCCCGAGGATCAGCAGCGACGACTGCGGGTCACCGTCGGCGTTGAGGCCGATGTACACGGCCAGGCCCACCGAGACCAGCGCGAGGATCATGTTCGCGAGCTGGAACGCCTTCGCGTTCGAGACGAACACCTTCTCGACCTTCTTGTTCAGCAGCTCCTGCAGCTTCGCGAACGCCACCAGCGAGCCCCAGAAGGAGACCGAACCGATGATCGCGGCGAACAGCGAACCGATGATGAACGGCGCCGAGGGCACCGCCTCGACCGCGGTGAAGCCGTCGGAGTTCAGGAACTCCGCCCACGCGATCAGCGCAACCGTGCCACCGCCGACGCCGTTGAACAGCGCGACGAGCTGCGGCATGGCCGTCATCTTGGTGCGCAGGGCCGGCGGGACGCCGAGGACGACACCGACGAGCAGACCGCCGGCGATCAGCAGCCAGTTGTCGGTGTTGCGGACGTCGATCAGGACCGCGACCACCGCGACGAGCATGCCGACCGCGGCGATGTAGTTGCCGCGCACCGCGGTCTTCGGTCCGGTCAGGCCGGACAGACCGTAGATGAACATCGAGAACGCGACGATGTACAGGATCGTGACGAGGTAGCCCATCAGAGGTCAGCCCCCTTCTTCTCGGCCGCGGCCTTGGGCGCGTCCTTCTTGGGCTTGAACATCGAGAGCATCCGGTCGGTGACGACGAAGCCGCCGACGACGTTCAGGGTGCCGAAGACCAGCGCGACGAACAGGATGAGCTTGATCGACCACGGCGCGTCGCCGGGCAGGTGACCGAGCACGACCAACGCACCGAGCACGACGATGCCGTGGATGGCGTTGGTGCCCGACATCAGCGGCGTGTGCAGCGTGTTCGGGACCTTGGAGATGACAGCGAAGCCCACGAACCCGGACAGCACCAGGATCGCGATGTTCGCCAACAGTTCGTTGTACATCAGGCAGTTGTCTCCTTGCGAGTGACGCACGCGGCAGCGAGCACCTCGTCGTCGAAGTCCGGTGCGAATGCACCGTTCTCGTCGAGCATCAGCTCGATCAGGGCGTACAGGTTCTTCGAGTACAGCTCGCTCGAGTGCTCCGGCATGGTGGCAGGCAGGTTCAGCGGCGAGCAGATCGTCACGCCGTGCTTGACGGCGACCTGGCCGGGCTCGGTGAGCTCGCAGTTGCCGCCGGTCTCGCCTGCGAGGTCCACGATGACGCTGCCGGGCTTCATGCCCTCGACGGCGGCGGCCGTGACCAGGCGCGGGGCCGGACGGCCCGGCACCAGCGCGGTGGTGATGACGACGTCGAAGCTCTTGATGGCGTTCTCGAGCGCCTGCTGCTGCTGGGCCTGCTCGGCCTCGGTCAGCTGGCGGGCGTAGCCACCCTCGCCTGCGGCGTCGATGCCCAGGTCCAGCCACTGCGCGCCGACGGAACGGACCTGGTCCGCGACCTCGGGGCGCACGTCGTAGCCGGTGACCCGGCCGCCGAGACGCTTGGCCGTGGCCAGCGCCTGCAGGCCGGCGACGCCGACACCGAGCACCAGCACGGTGGCCGGCTTGACGGTGCCCGCGGCGGTGGTGAGCATCGGGAAGTACCGGGTGGACTCCGACGCGGCCACGATGACGGCCTTGTAGCCGGCGACGTTGGCCTGCGAGGACAGCGCGTCCATCACCTGGGCGCGCGAGATACGCGGGATCGCCTCGACGGCGTACGCCTCGACACCGGCGGCGGCGAGCGCGGCGATGCCGGACTCGTTGGTGCGCGGCGCCAGGAAGCCGATCAGCTTCTGGCCGGCGCGCAGCCGCGCGGTCTCGTCCGCGGACGGTGCCGCGACCTTGAGCACGACGTCGGCGGACCAGGCGTCACCGATGGTCGCGCCCGCCTCCTTGTACAGCTCGTCGGGCATGAGCGCTGCGAGCCCGGCGCCGGACTCGACGATGACGTCGACGCCCTTGCCGATCAGCGAGGCGACCATCTTGGGGACCAGCGCCACCCGTCGTTCACCGTCGTTCGTTTCCCGAACGACGCCGACCGTGGGGCGTGGCTGCGTAGAGCTCTGCAATGTGTCCAACTGACTGTGACTTCCTGAATTGGAGGGGTCGGGGCTGTTGCGGGTGGCGCCCCGCGTGCGACCAGCGGAAGATGACCCAGCTCGCACGAAGTGCCTCATGCTAGCCAGACATTTGTGCGTTTTGGGAACTCAAATCCTGCCCAATGGGCACTGAATCGAAGCAGAACGGCGCCGTCCTGCGGAAATGCCCGATTCCCTGTGACCCCGGTCACGTCAAGTAACCTGTATGACACAGGACGTAACGTTGGCGTCACTGCGCGTAACTTGCGCGAACACCGGACGTAACGCGAGCGTCACCGCGCGTAACTTGGGCGATACAGCCAGAGTTGGAGGTGCCGATGTCCAGCCACACCCCGTCGCCGCGCCACAACCCGCCGACCGTCACCGTCGAGCGCGTCTACGACCACCCGGAGGACGAGCCCGCGGCCCGGATCTTCGTGGACCGGCTGTGGCCGCGCGGGATTCGCAAGGACGCCTTCCACTACGACGAGTGGGCCAAGTACCTGGCCCCGTCGACCGAGCTGCGCCGGTGGTACGCGCACGAGATCGCGCAGTTCCCCGAGTTCCGGGAGCGCTACCTCGCGGAGCTCGAGTCCGACAGCGGACGCGAGGGCATCGCCCGGGTCCGGCGGCTGGCGGACGGCCGGCCGCTGGTGTTGCTCACCGCGACCAGGGACGTCCAGCACAGCGCCGCCGAGGTGCTCGCCGAGCACCTGCAGCGGACCGCCTCGTGACGGACGACGCCGTCGGCGGCGACCCGGCCTGCTGGATGGACCGGGTGTGCCCGCAGTGCGGCGCGTTCCGCCCCGACGGGCCCGACGACGCCTGCCCTCGTTGCGACGGGGACCGCAGTGCGCGAACGGAACTCGGCGCGGAACCCCGGCCCCTAGAGTGACTGCATGACTGACACGAAGAAGCTGACCCTGCTCGACCGGGAGCCCCTGACCGCCGCGCTCGTCGAGCAGTGGGAGGTCATCGGCACGCTGCTCGACGACCTCTCCGACGCGCAGTGGAAGACGCCGTCGCCGCTGCCCGGCTGGAGCGTGCAGGACGTGGTCTCGCACCTGATCGGCATCGAGTCGATGCTCGAGGGCATCGAGCCGCCGCTGGCCGAGTCGCAGGTTCCCGAACAGGCGCACGTGCGCAACCCGATCGGCGCCTTCAACGAGCGCTGGGTGCTCGGACTGCGCGACCGCTCCCCCGCCGCGATGATCGAGGCGTACCGGGAGATCACCGGACGCCGCACCGCCGCGCTCGCCGCGATGACCCAGGACGACTTCGACGCCCCGGCTCTCACCCCGGTGGGGCCGGAGAGTTACGGACGGTTCATGCGGACCCGACTCTTCGACTGCTGGTTCCACGAGCACGACATCCGCGACGCGATCGGCGCGCCCGGCGACGAGGGCGGCGCACGCGCCGAGTACGTGCTGGCGGAACTGGTGGGCGGGCTCGGCTTCGCGGTCGGCAAACAGGGTGGGGCGCCGCAGGGTTCGTCGGTGACCTTCGCGCTGTCCGGGCCGCTCGCCCGCGAGCTGCACGTCGCCGTGGACGGCCGGGCCGCGGTGGTGCCCGCGCTCGACGGCCCCGCGACCACGACGCTGAGCCTGGACTCGCGACTGTTCACCAGGCTGTGTGGCGGCCGGGTCGATCCGGCCGAGCACCTCGGCGAGATCGCCGTCGCCGGCGACGAGGAGCTCGGCCGGCGGGTGGCCACCCACCTCGCGTTCAGCATCTGATGCGACTGTTCCTCGCCTCCTACCGGTTCGGCGCCGATCCCGGCGCCCTGCTGCGGCTGGTCGGCGAGCCCGGCGCGGTCGCGGTGATTGCCAACGCGGCCGACGCCTGGGGCCGGGCCCGGGACTCGGCGGTGGTCAGCGACCTGGTGCCGCTGCGGCGACTGGGGTTCGCGCCGGAGGAGCTGGACCTGCGCGAGCACGTCGGCGACCCCGACTCGCTGCGCGCCCGCCTGTCGGGGTTTCCGATGGTGTGGGTGCGCGGCGGCAACACCTTCGTGCTGCGGGCCCAGCTCGCCCGCAGCGGCGGCGACACCGTGCTGACGGAACTGCTGCGCGCCGACGCGCTGGTCTACGCCGGGTACAGCGCCGGCGCGTGCGTGCTCGCGCCGTCCCTGCGCGGCCTCGAGTCACTCGACGACCCGGCCGAGGTCGAGCCGACCTGCGGGATCCCGGTCCGCTGGGACGGCCTCGGGTTGATCGACCACGCGATCGTGCCGCACTTCCGCTCGCCCGGGTACGGGGAGGCCGAGTCGGCGGCGATCGAGGCGGTCGCCGAGCGGTACCGGCGGGAGGGCACCGCACACAAAACCCTCACCGACGACGAGGTGCTCGTCGTCGGTGAGGGTTCGGGTTAGTTTCTGCTACTCCCGGTTTCGGCTCAGCCGAACTCGGCCATCCGGACCGCGGGGAAGAGTGCCTTGCGACGGGCCGCCTTGAGTCGACGCCGGGACATCTCGTCCGCTCCGCCGAGCAACGCGTCGACCAGCAGTTCGGGGTCGTGCCGCCAGGCGGTGACGATCGAGGCCAACGCCTCGTCCGAGAACATCCCGCTCTCCGACAGCGCGCTCATCCACTCGCCGTACTCGCCGTCGCGAACCCGGTCGATGGCGTGGACGTCCACCTCGCCGCCGTCGAACTCGTACGACAGCACTGCATTGACCAGGTCATTCGTGGGGGATCCCAGATCTCGCATCGTGTCGGTCCCTTCGTGGATGGCGTGTTCGCGTACTGCTGTAACACTTCGCGGTCCTGCAGCGATGGACACAACTTATCCCTGTTTCGTCCCTCGCGGTGAAGCACTTCGCCACGATCTGGTAACAGAGTTACCAATGTGACTGTTGTTACAAATGAGGCGACTTGATTGGGAATTCTTCCGCCTCCAGTGGTAACGCTCGTCCACTTCCGGGCGATAAGCACGCACCTGTCCCAGTCACTGAGACCTTCGTCACACAACGCTTCGTTCGCGACGGGCGGTCGGACGGGCGATGAGCGGCGGCGGGCGGTGATCGCGACAACGCTGCGCGCCCTGCGCCTCGGGTCCACACTGGAATCGACGACCACGGGTGGGACACGACCGAGGGAGCGCGAGCATGGCCGACGGCGATCCACTGATTCCCCCCAGCGCGGTCGACGTGGACCTGTCCGCGGTCGCGTGGGACTCGAACCGGTCGATGTCCGACTTCGAGACCGGCATGTGGCGGATGGAGGAGGCGCAGCCGCAGCTGCGGTCGCCGATCGTCGCGGTGGACGTCCTGGACCGGGCCCCGGACTGGGACCGGCTGGTGCAGGCGCACGAGTGGGCCTCGCACATCGTGCCGCGGATACGGATGCGGGCCGTCGAACCGGCGCTGCACCTGGGCAACCCGGTGTGGTCGGTGGACCCGGAATTCGACCTCGGCTACCACCTGCGCCGAGTCCGGCTGCCCGCGCCGGCGGACTTCGACCACGCCCTGCGGATGTGCCGACACCTGGCCACCGAGCCGTTCGACAAGGCCCGCCCGCCGTGGTGCGCGCTGCTCATCGAGGGCCTCGACGACGGGCGCGCGGTCTACGTCGTCAAGACCCACCACTCCATCACCGACGGCCTCGGCGGCATCGCGATGATGACGCTGCTGCACAGCCGCCGCCCCGACCACACCCCGGACAAGCCGGACCGCGAGCCGCCGCCGCCCGAGCACCTGAGCACCGTCGACGCGTTCGGCGAGGAGACGATCGGCGAGCTCCGCCGGATACCGGGCCGGCTGGTCCGGCTCGCCCGCCTCGGCGTCAACGTCGCGACCGCGGCGCTGACCCGGCCGATCGACACCGCCACCGACGTCCTGGGTTACGCGAACTCACTGCGGCGGATCGCCACGCCGCCTGCCAGTTCCGGGTCCCCGCTGCTCCGGAACCGCGGGCTCGGCCGCTGGTTCGGGGTGCTCGAGGTGGGAGTGCCCGAACTCAAGGCCGCAGGCCACGCCGCGGGCGGCTCGCTCAACGACGCCTACGTTGCGACGCTGCTCGGCGGGTTCCGCCGCTACCACGAGGAGCTCGGCCAGCCCGTCCACAGCATCCCGATGGGCATGCCCGTGAGCATGCGCAGCGGCTCGGACCCGACCGTCGGCAACAGGTTCGCCGCCGTCCGGTTCAACGGCCCGGTGGCCGAGCCGGACCCGGCCGCGCTGGTGCGCCGGGTGCGCCGGATCGTGCTGGGCCTGCGCGAGGAACCGGCGCTCGACGCCGTCGAGCTCGCCGCGCCGGTGCTCTCCCGGCTGCCGACGTACCTGCTGGCCAACTGGTACCTGTCCCAGTCGACGGGCCTGGACCTGCAGGCCAGCAACGTCGCGGGCGTCCCGGTGCCGGTGTACCTCGCCGGCGCGCGGATCGAGCGGATGTACCCGTTCGGCCCGGCGCCGGGCTGCGCGGTGATGGCGACGCTCGTCTCGCACGTGGGCGTGTGCTGCATCGGGGTCAACATCGACACCGCCGCGGTCACCCAGCCCGCCCGGCTGATGCGGTGCCTGCAGGAGAGCCTGGACGAGATGGTCGCCCTCGGGGCAGCGACGGAAGGGACCGAGCGATGAGCGAGAGCGCGACCCGGCAGCGGGTCTACCTGACCGAGACCATGACCGAGGCCGAGGCCGGGGTGCTGCGCACCTGGCTCGCCGGCCAGTCGACGGGGTCCGGAACGCATCCGACGGCCGTCGCGATCACCGACCGGACGCTGGCCGACCTGTCCCAGCGCACCGACGACCCGCTGCTCTCCCCGCTGCGGGTGGTGTGGATGCCCGACGCCGACCGCAGGCGCAACGTGGCGGTCAGGCTGCGCGAGGCGCTCGCCCCGCGGGACCCGCTGCATCCCGGCCGCGGGGCGCAGCGACGGGTGCTGCGCACCGACCCGTCCCGGGCCCGGGTGATCGAGGGCGAACCCGCGCCGCTGAGCGACCTCGAACGACGCCTCGAGGCCAGCGGCGGCGGCTCGCTGCCGGAGTACATCCGTCGGCAGGCGGCGCTGGCGCTCGAGCGCGCGGAGCTGCGACTGCTCGGCGGCCAGTACAAGGTCTCGCGGTTCGTCGTCGACGAGATCACCGACACCCGCCGGTTCACCACCGGCACGCTGGAGCTGGCCGAGAAGCTCGACATCCCGATCGGCGAGGTGGACCAGCGGACCCGGGCCGCGCTCGAGGAGTTGGTCGCGACCCAGAGCAGGCAGGCCATCGCGGTGTGGGATCGCCTGGGCCGCTACTTCTCCCGCGCGTACCGGATCGACGTGGACACCAGCCGGTTCGAGGAGCTGCGGACCCTGAACAAGGAGCACTCGCTGGTGTTCCTGCCCAGCCACCGCTCCTACCTCGACCCGCTGGTGCTGCGGCCGGCGCTGCTTGCGAACGGCCTGCCGCTCAACCACGTGATGGGTGGCCTCAACGTCAGCTTCTGGCCGATCGGGCCGATCAGCAAGCGTTCCGGCACCGTGTTCATCCGCCGCCAGTTCGGCACCGACGAGGTCTACAAGTGGTCGCTGCGCGAGTACATGCGCTACCTGCTCACCAAGCGTTTCAACCTCGAGTGGTACATCGAGGGCGGCCGCGGGCGCACCGGCAAGCTGCGGCCGCCGCGCTTCGGGCTGCTGAACTACCTGACGAAGGCGTTCCGGGTCAGCGGCGCGTCGGACGTGTACCTGGTGCCGGTGGCGCTGAGCTACGACCAGCTCTACGAGGTCGGCGCGATGGCCGCCGAGGCGCACGGCGCGGAGAAGAAGCCGGAGGGCCTGCGCTGGCTGGTCGGCTACGTGCGCGCGCAGGGCCAGCGCAACGGCGTCGCGCACGTGACGATCGGCCGGCCGCTCTCCCTCGCGGAGGCGCTGCGGCAGGAGGACGACCAGCGGCTGGCGATCCAGAAGGCGGCCTTCGAGGTGTGCCACCGGATCAACGAGGTGACGCCGGTGACGGCGTCGTCGCTGGCGATGTTCGCCTTCCTGGGCATCGAGGACCGGGCGCTGACCGTCGACGAGCTCGGCTTCATCCTCGGTCCCCTGGTCGACTACGTCACCGCCCGCGGCCTGCCGACCGCAGGCGACGTGGACCTGCACGACCCGCGGGTGATCCGCAAGGCCCTGTTCACCCACGTCGACTCGGGGGTGCTCAAACGCTTCGACCGGGGCGACGAGCGGGTCTACTACCTCGGCAAGGACCAGCACCTGGTCGCGGCGTTCTACCGCAACAACACGATTCACTTCATGGTGGTGCGGGCGATCGCCGAACTGGTGCTCCAGGCGGCGGTCGACGACCACTTCCCCGACCCGATCGCCGACGGCTGGGCCGAGGCCAAGCGCATCCGCGACCTGTTCAAGTTCGAGTTCTTCTTCAGCGACCGGGACACCTTCGAGAAGGAGATGCGCACCGAGCTGTCGCTGATCGACCCCGGATGGGAGGCCGGGCTGGCCGATCCGCGGTACGCCGAGAACATGCTCGCCTCGGTGCGGCCGTACCTGGCGCACCGGGTGCTGCAGCCGTTTGCCGAGGCGTACCAGGTGGTCGCGGACGAGCTGGTCCGGCTGCCGGTGTCGAAGCAGTTCGACGAGAAGGCTTTCACCGCACACTGTCTCGACGTCGCGCAGCAGCGACGGCTGCGCCAGCAGATCGCCAGCAGCGAGTCGGTGTCGAGCGAGCTGTTCGCCACTGCGCTGAAACTGGCCCGCAACCGGGACCTGGTCGAGTCCGTCGACGACGGCGTCCGGGACCGGCGCGCGTCGTTCGCCGAGGAGATCCGGGTGCTCGTCGACCGGCTGCGTCGGATCCGGGGGCTCGCGCACGCACGACTGGACCTGATGAGGGAGCCGACGCCCGGCGACCTCCGGTCGGTCCCGACGGACGAACCCGAGCCGCCGGCCGAGGAGGCCGGGCGGTGACCGGCGTCGACGACCTGCACAGCGCGATCGCCGCGGCCCCACCCGGGCCGCACACCCTCGCCGCGTTCGACCTGGACGGCACCCTGATCAGTGGCTACTCGGCGAGCGTGGTGTACCGGGACAGGTTGCGGCACTTCGACATCAGCGTCGGCGAACTGCTGCGCACCACCGGGGCGGCGATGGACACCCAGTTCCGCGGCGCGGACGTCGGCGCGCTGATGCGGATCGGCGTGCAGGCGCTCACCGGACGGATGGAGGACGAACTGTTCGAGTGGGGCCAGCGGCTGTTCCGGCAGGAGATCGCCGGGATGATCTACCCGGAGGTCCGCGGCCTGCTGGCCGCGCACCGCCGGGCCGGTCACACCGTGCTGATCGCCACCTCCGCCACCCCCTACCAGGCCAGGTTCGTCGCCGACGACCTCGACATCGAGGACGTGCTCTGCACCGAACCGGAGGTGCTCGACGGGATGCTCACCGGCGAGCTGGCGACGCCGGCGCTGTGGGGCGAGGCGAAGGCGCGGGCGCTCGCGGGGTACGCGGAGAAGGCCGGCGCCTACCTGGCGGATGCGTTCGCGTACTCCAACGGCCACGAGGACGTCCCGATGCTCGAGTCGGTGGGCCGACCGGTCGCGCTGAACCCGGACCGCGGCCTGACCCGGGTGGCGCGGGCCCAGCGGTGGCCGGCGGTGACGCTGCGTAAGCCGCAGCGCGGGGTCGATCCCGTGGCCACCGTCCGCACCGGCGTCGCGATGGGCGCGCTGGCCGCGACCGCGGTGGTCGGCGCGTCGGCCGGGATCCTCACCGGCAACCGGCAACTGGGCGCGAACCTGGTCGGCACGGTCGGGCCCGGCCTGTCGCTGTCGCTGCTGGGCATCGAGGTGAAGGTGGACGGCGAGGAGAACGCGTGGAGCCACCGTCCGGCGGTGTTCATGTTCAACCACCAGAGCTCGCTGGACCTGCTGGTGCTGGGCACCCTGATCAAGCGGGACGTCACCGGAGTGGCGAAGAAGGAGGCCGCGCGCGACCCGCGCTTCATCCCGATCGGCTCGCTGCTGGACGTGGCGTACGTCGACCGCTCGAACACCGCGAAGGCCAAGGCGGCGCTGCAGCCCGCGGTGGACAAGCTCGAGCACGGCATCTCGCTGGTGATCGCGCCGGAGGGCACCCGCTCGCCCACCCCGAAGCTCGGCCGGTTCAAGAAGGGCGGCTTCCACCTGGCGTTGCAGGCGGGGGTGCCGATCGTGCCGGTGGTGATCCACGACGCGGGCGAGTTGATGTGGCGCAATTCCCTTGTCGCCCACCCCGGGACGGTGCACGTGACGGTCCTCGACGCGGTCTCCACGGCGGGGTGGACGGCGGAGGGCCTCGACACACACGTCGAGGAAGTTCGGTCGCTGTTCGAGGCCTGTCTTCTCGCCGGGCACCGCTGAGCGCGAGTAGCTTCGAGACACCCGCCCGACCGACGAGAGGTATCGCCATGACCCGCTTCCGGACCGCCGCGTTGCTCGCCGCTGCCGCCGCGCTCACGCTGGCCGGCTGCAGTTCCACCGATACCTCGCCCACCGCCGAACCCACGCCGCCCACCACGACGGTCGAGTCGCTCTCCGCACCCGAGTCGCCCGCCGCGGACCCCGCCACCGCGACCGCCGCCGCCCCCACGGAGGCCAAGGACAATCCCAACACCTGCGCGAGCACCGAACTGATGCTCACCGCGGGGCAGGCGCAGGGCGCCGCCGGGTCGGCGATCGTGCCGCTGGTGTTCACCAACTCCGGCGGACGCACCTGCGAGCTGCACGGCTTCCCCGGTGTCTCGTACGTCGCCGAGGAGCACGGCGCCGAGGTCGGCGCGGCCGCCGCCCGGTCCGGCGAGGAGGGTCCCGTCGTCCAACTCGCTCCCGGCGCAACGGCGTCCGCGCAGGTGCGGGCGATCGAGGTCGCGAACTACCCGGCGGAGATGTGCGGCCCCACCCCGGTGGCGGGTCTGCGCGTCTTCCCGCCCAACAGCTACGCGCCGCTGTTCCTGCCGTACCCCACCACCGGCTGCGCCATGACCGGCCCGGGGGTGTTCCAGCTCGAGGTGACGACCGTGGCGGCCGGCGGATAGCCGGGAAGGGTTTGTCGTGGCCGACGAATTTTCGACAGTCGACGAGTACATCGCGTCGTTCCCCGACGACGTCCGCCCCGTCCTGCAGGAGATCCGGCGCACCGTCCACGCGGTGGTGCCCGGCGCCGAGGAGACCATCAGCTACAAGATCCCGGCGATCACCCTGGGCGGGCGGCACCTGGTGTACTTCGCGGGCTGGAAGCGGCACGTGAGCGTGTACCCGCTGCCGTCGGGCGACACGGAGTTCGAGCGTCGGCTCGCGGCGTACCGGTCCGGGACGGGCACCGCGAAGTTCCCGCTCGGCGAGCCGATCCCCTACGACCTGATCGGCCAGCTCGTCGGGTTGCTGGTCGAGCAGCGGACGGGTGGCGACAAGTGAGCGATGATGGGGCCATGACCTCCGCCACCCTCGCCGAGCTCGCCGCCGCCCTGCCCGACGGCGCGCTGGTCACCGACCCGGACGTGACCGCCGGCTACCGCCAGGACTGGGCGGCGGACCCGAACGCGGGCACGCCGCTGGCCGTGGTCCGCGCCACCTGCACCGAGGACGTGCAGGCCGTGATGCGCTGGGCCACAGCGCACCACGTGCCGGTGGTGCCGCGCGGCGCCGGGTCCGGGCTGTCCGGCGGGTCGTCCGCGGTGGACGGCGGCATCGTGCTCAGCACCGAACGGATGCGAGAGATCAGCGTCGACCCGGTCACCCGGATCGCGGTGACCCAGCCCGGGCTGATGAATGCGGAGGTCAAGGCGGCCGCCGCCGAGCACGGGCTCTGGTACCCGCCGGACCCGTCGTCGTTCGAGATCTGCTCGATCGGCGGCAACGCGGCGACCAACGCGGGCGGTCTGTGCTGCGTGAAGTACGGCGTCACCACCGACTACGTGCTGGGCCTGCAGGTGGTGCTGGCCGACGGCACCGCGGTGCGTCTCGGCGGGCCGCGGTTGAAGGACGTCGCGGGGCTGTCGCTGACCAAGCTGTTCGTGGGCAGCGAGGGCACCCTCGGGATCATCACAGAGATCACGCTGCGGCTGATCCCGGCGCAGCCGCCGGCGTCGACGGTAGTCGCGTCGTTCTCCTCGGTGCAGGACGCCGCCGACGCGGTCCTCGCGATCACCCGGAACCTTCGGCCGGCGATGCTCGAGTTCATGGACCACGCCAGCATCAACGCCGTCGAGGACTCGGTGCGGATGGGCCTGGACCGGCACGCGCAGGCGCTGCTGCTGGCGCAGTCCGACGCGCCCGGCGCGGTGGCCGCGGAGGAGATCGCGGTGATGATCGCGGCGTGCGAGCAGCACGGCGCCACCGAGGTGTTCGCCACCGACGATCCTGAGGAGGGCCTGGCGTTCACCGCCGCGCGACGTGCGGTGTTCCCGGCGGTGCAGGCGTTGGGCAGCCTGCTGCTCGAAGACGTCGGGGTGCCGATGCAGTCGCTGCCGACGCTGATCACCGGCGTCGAGGAGATCGCGCAGGACTGCGACGTACTGATCTGCGTGGTCGCGCACGCCGGCGACGGCAACACTCACCCGCTCATCGTCTTCGACCCGTCCGACCCCGACGAGACGGACCGCGCACAGCGCGCGTTCGGCCGGGTAATGGAACTGGCGATCGCGCTGGGCGGCACCATCACCGGCGAGCACGGCGTGGGCCGGCTCAAGCGGGACTGGCTGCACAGCCAGCTGGGCGACGACGCGATGGAGCTGAACCGGCGGATCAAGACGGCGTTGGATCCGCAGGGGATCCTGAATCCGGGGGCAGTGCTGGCGGAGTGAGTGTGGGTGGTCAGTTGCCGGCGCTGTCGATTCCGTCGGCGGCGGACTGGTCCGCCGAGTCGTAGGCGGCGCCGATCTTTTCGAAGAGTGCCCGCATCTGCTCGACGACGGTGATGTGGTCGGCCAGGGCCTGGTCGAGGGAGTAGTCGCCGCCGGAGGCCTTCTTCGAGAACTTGGCGGCGAGAGTGACGCCGGTCGGGAGTGCGGTCCCGAACCCGTCGATCGTCGAGAGGAACATCGCCCTCCCTTTCAACCGCCTGAGTTCATCCTCGAACTCGGAACATCGCTGGGCGCAGCGCTGCGCCACGCCCGGCTCCAGATAAAGACTTCCGGAATCGACGCTCGCCCCGAGCGACTGCCATTCCGTCATCGAATTGCCCACCAGCTACTCCCCCTGTGAATGAACTGCCTGTTTGTCTACTGCGGGATCACGGGCTCGAGTTGAATCGCGGTTCTCACCGCGGCCTGGCACGGATTCGTACCAGACGGATCACCCGTATCGAGGCTGAAGCGAACCATCGCAGCACCGTCCCCCGAACGCATCACGACATCACAGTTCTCATGCCTGGTGTCGGTCGTTTCTCGGTACGAGAAGGCCTCACGGTGGCCAAGTGTCAGCGACGCGAAATCCGTGTTGCGAGGGTTCGCATGGAACTCTTCGACCGTCCGATCAGTGGCTGCAACGAACACCGAGTACGAAGTTCCGGTCCACTGACAGATCGTCCATCCGGGCTGCTTCACATCGAGGATGTCCATGGATTCGGAGGCCGGATCTACGCCGATTGCCCGAAGAGTGTCGTCCGGGATGTCATCACACGGACTGAACACCGGCTCCCCCGAACCCGCGTTCACCGCCCCGGCCTCCCCCGCGACCGTCCCAGCACTGCACCCGGCAACCAACACCGCCCCACACGCCACCCCCGCGGCAATGAGGCTCATCCGTCTCCGCTGCACAACGCTCCCCCAGACCCGCTCGGCATCGGCTCACCCTAGTAGGACGCGGCCACCCGACGACCGGTTCCGCGGTACGGCAACCTGTTCATCGACCCGTCGCCGTGGCCTCCCGGAACGCGTCGGACCGGCGCACTATCCTGGGTGTCAACACCCGGCGTCACGCCACCGACAACCACGCTCACGGAGCACCGAGAACACGGGCAGGAGGATCATGGGCAACTTCGACGACAGCGTCGAGCAGGCGTGGACCGATTTCCAGTCGCGCCTGGCCGACGTCATCGCGACCATGCACGACGACGACCTGCTGGCCCTCGAACTGGGCGAGGAATCCACCGTCGAGGGCTTCGTGCCCTGCGTCCAGTTCCTCGCCTGGGGCGGCGACCAGGTGCGGTGCGAGGTCCCGTCCAACTCCTACCTGGACCCGCGGCACCGGCTGACCGAGGCCGACGAGGCCCGGCTGGTCGAGCTCGGCTGGCACCGGCCGACCCGGGAACCGGACAGCGAGCCCGACGCCGGGTCGCCGGCCTTCTTCGTAGACAAGCCGTCGAACTGGGCCGACCAGCTGGCCGCGATGGCCGTCTCCGTCTTCCGCAAGACGTGGAGCGTGCCGCACCCGTCGTTCCTGCGCACCGAGGCGATGGGCACCATCGAGGGCCAGGGCTTCGACGCCGCCGCCCCCGCGACGGACGACCCGGACCCGCTGGACATCAAGGAGGCCGTCGAGCCCCTCGACGAGGAGCACCTGCGCGAGCTGGTCCGCCGGACGCTCGGGCACATCTTCGACGACCCGTACGAGCTCGAGCGCGACGGCGACTTCATGCTGGTGACCAGCAAGTCGATCGGCACCGTCAGCCCGTGGTTCGACGGCGACGAGGTCCAGCTGTGGGTGCCGCTGGTGCAGAAGGTCAGCGACCTGACCCGGGCCGCCGAGCTGATCGCCGACCTGAACCGTCGGTGGCCTCGGCTGAAGTTCACCCTGGCCGGGGACCGCGTGGCGGTGCGCACCGCGGTGCCCGCGAATCCGTATGTGCCGCAGCACCTGATCGACACGATCGGTGACCTCTACTCGTTCGTCCGCACCCTCGACGACGACTTCGCCGAGCAGTTCGGCGGCTCGCTGCACCACCCGCGTCACCCCGACGCCGCGGCCGACGAGACGCTGTTCGACGAGCCCAACTGAGCCGGCGAACCACATCGCCCGTCAGCACGCCACTCCGCGTAGAGGCCCGGTCCAGGCGTCCTGAACGCGGGCGAGGGCCCCGCTGGGTAACGTCGAGTCAGACACCCCACCGACGAAGGGAACCGTGACCGTGACGAACCGCATCGAGCACAAGCCGGAGCAGAACACCTTCGAGATCTACGTCGACGACGTCGCCGCCGGGCACGCCGACTACACCCAGACCGACGGCGTCCGGGACTTCGACCACACCGTCGTCAGCCCCGACTTCGCCGGACAGGGTCTGGCCGGCAAGCTGGTCACCGCCGCCCTCGACGCCACCCGCGCGGAGGGCCTGAAGATCGCGACCTCCTGCTCGTACGTGGCGGGGTTCGTCGAGAAGAATCCGGCATACCAGGACCTGCTGGCCGCCTGACGGCACCCTCGGCTGCTCCCCCGCGGCGTCCGTACCGACTAACGTCGACCCATGCTCTCCCCCGCCGACCGCGAACACACCCTTTCCACCCTGGTGCGCGTTGTCGGCGAGACAACCTACGCCCGCGGCGTCCGGTACGCCGGCCGCGGCTCGGTGCTCGAGCTGGACTGGCTGCCGGACCAGCATCGGGCGGTGGGCCTGGTCGGCGGCACCGACCTGTACCGCACCGAGGTGGAGTTCTCGCCGCGCACCGACCGGCTCGAGTTCTCGATGGGTCGGTGCAGCTGCCCGGTCCGGATGAACTGCAAGCACGCCGTCGCGCTGACGGTGGCGCTGCTGGACCAGTCCGAGCAGGTGGCCGCGCCCGCGCCGCCGAGCTGGCAGGAGCTGCTCGACGCGGCCCTCGGCGAGGACGCCGGGCCGGCCGGCACCGTCCCGCTGGCCCTGCAGCTCGCGCTCACCCCGGCGCCGCGGTCGCAGCACTGGCGCCTCGCCGCGCGGCTGGCCCGGCCCGGCAAGTCGGGGTGGGTCAGCGCCAACCTGACGTGGCCGGGGTTGGCGCACCTGCGGGAGGTCGACGCCCGGCACCGGGACCTGCTCGTCGAGCTGCACACCCTGCACCAGTCCGCGCTGCGCGGGCGGCGCGCCCCCGGGTACGGCGACAAGGACCTCGACCTCACCGTCGTCGACAGCCCGCGGCTGTGGACGCTGCTCGACGAGGCCGCCGACGCCGGCGTCGAGCTGCTCTACCAACGCAAGGGCCTCGGCGCGCTGCCCCGGCCCGGCGCCGCCGAGCTGTGCGTGGACATCGCCGAGTCCGACGACGGGCTCGAGGTCACCCCCACCGTCCGCACCGACGACGCCGAGGACCCGGTGACCGTGCTCGGGTTCTTCGGCACCGACGCGCACGGCGTGCTGTACCTGCGCCCCGGCGACCCGCGCCCGGCCGGGCCCGACCAGTGGCCGTTCCGGGTCGCGCCGCTGACCGGCAGCGCCCCGCCGGCGATGCAGGAGCTTGTGCTCGGCGGCACCTCGGTGACGGTCCCGACGCAGGACGCGGACCGGTTCGCCGACGCCTACTACCCGCGACTGCAGCGCGCGGCGACGGTCCGCTCGGCCGACGGCGCGTTCACCCCGCCGGTCGTCGACGGCCCGTACCTGCAGCTGTGCGTGAACTACCGGTCCGGGCACCGGGCACAGCTGCACTGGCAGTTCCGCTACACCGTCGGCGGGAACGTCCAGACGATCGAGCCGCACGACCGGCTGGCGGCGTCGTTCCGCGACGTCGCGGCCGAGCGCTCGATCGAGGCCGGGCTGGACGCGCCGCTCGAGGAGTACGGGCTGCGCACCGGCGGCGGCGCGCTGGTCTCGGCGCACCTCGACGGACTGGACACCGCGCGGATGAGCACCGAGCTGCTGCCGCTGCTGCGCGAGCGCGACGACGTCGAGGTCCTCGTCGAGGGCGACGCCGCCGACTACCGCGACGCCGGCGACACGCTGCACATCGGGGTGGGCACCGACGCCACCGACGACGGCGACTGGTTCGACCTCGACATCACCGTCCGCGTCGAGGACCGGCCGGTGCCGTTCCGGGACGTGTTCACGGCGCTGACCGCAGGCGAGAGCCACCTGCTGCTGCCCGACGGCGCCTACCTCTCCCTCGAGCTCCCGGAGCTGCAGCGCCTGCGGGAGCTGATCACCGAGGCCCGCGACCTGCACGACCAGGACCCGGAACGGTTGCGGCTGAGCCGGTTCCAGGTGGGGATGTGGGAGGAGCTGGCCGCTCTCGGGGTGGTCGAGCGGCAGGCCGCGCGGTGGCGCGCGCAGGTGCAGGGGCTGCTGGACGTGACCGCCACGTCCACCCTCGAGGCGCCGGCCTCGCTGCGGGCGACGCTGCGGCCGTACCAGCTCGACGGGTTCCGGTGGCTGGCGTTCCTGTGGGCCAACGGGCTCGGCGGCATCCTCGCCGACGACATGGGCCTGGGCAAGACGGTGCAGTCGCTGGCCCTGATCTGCCACGCGAAGGACCTCGACCCCGAGCTCGCGCCGGCGCTGATCGTGGCGCCGACGTCGGTGGTGCCGAACTGGGCGTCGGAAGCGGCGCGGTTCGCCCCGCACCTGAAGGTGGTCACCGTCACCGAGACCGCGTCGAAGAGCGGTGCGGTGCTGGCCGATTCGATCGCGGGCGCGGACGTGGTGGTCACCTCGTACACCCTGGCGCGACTCGACGGCGAACAGTACGCGGAGCAGAAGTGGTCGATGCTGCTGCTCGACGAGGCGCAGTTCGTGAAGAACCACCGCTCCCAGGCCTACCAGTGGATGCGGCGGATCGAGGCGCCGACGAAGATCGCGATCTCCGGCACCCCGATGGAGAACAACCTGATGGAGCTGTGGTCGCTGCTCTCGATCACCTCGCCCGGGCTGTTCCCGAGCCCCACCAAGTTTCAGGAGTACTACCGCAAGCCGATCGAGACCGGCGGCGACGCGGAGCTTCTCGCGCAGCTGCGCCGCCGGGTCCGGCCGTTGATGTTGCGGCGCACCAAGGAACAGGTGGCCTCGGATCTGCCGGAGAAGCAGGAGCAGGTGCTCGAGGTGGAGCTCTCGCCGGCGCACCGGCTGCTCTACGACACCCAGTTGCAGCGCGAGCGGCAGAAGATCCTCGGCCTGGTGGAGGACGTCGACGCCAACCGGTTCACCATCCTGCAGTCACTGACCCTGCTGCGCCGGCTGAGCCTGGACCCGGCGCTGATAGACGAGCGGCACGCCGCGGTCGGCTCCGCGAAGATCGACGCGCTGCTCGAGCAGCTCGAGGACGTGATCGCCGGCGGGCACCGGGCGCTGGTGTTCAGCCAGTTCACCGGCTTCCTGGACCGGGTCCGCACCCGGCTGGACGACGAGGGCATCGGCTACACCTACCTCGACGGCAGCACCCGGCACCGCGGAAAGGTGTTGGAGGAGTTCAAGACCGGCAGTGCGCCGGTGTTCCTGATCAGCCTCAAGGCCGGCGGCTTCGGGCTGAACCTGACCGAGGCCGACTACTGCTTTCTGCTCGACCCCTGGTGGAACCCGGCGTCGGAGGCGCAGGCCGTGGACCGCACACACCGGATCGGGCAGACCCGGCACGTAATGGTGTACCGGCTGATCGCCAAGGACACCATCGAGGACAAGGTGCTGGCGCTGCAGGCGCGCAAGTCCGCGCTGTTCTCGTCCGTGGTCGACGAGGGCGGGGCGTTCAACGGGTCCCTCGATGCCGACGACATCCGGGAGCTGTTCGCCTGATCCGGTGGGCGCGTGCGGTCAGAACTCCCAGACGTGATCCGGGTCGTCGAGTGCGGCACGGATCTGACCCAGGTCACCGAGATTCGCCAGCGGCGAGGTCCGCGCCACGTCGACGATGCCGTTGAGGACAGCCTGGGCGACCTGCGAGTCCCCCTTGTCGAGTGCCGCGTCCAAGCGATCGAACAGTTCGCCGAAGTTCGAGCGACGCTCAGCGAAGGCCTGCTCGAAGTAGTTCTTGAGGACCGACTCCGCGGCCTTGATCCGGGCAACCTCGACCGTCTCGTACGCGGCGAGGTGTGCCTGCTTCGTCCTTTCCACTGTGTGAACCTTCACGCAGTCCTGAACGGCGTCCACGATCTGCGTCAGCGCCGCGAAGCCGTCAATCGGGCTGACGATTCGTGGCGGTAGGACCTTGCCGACATGGACCTTCTGTGGCTCAGCCATTTTCGGTCTCCTCCGCCATCGGTCGGTACTTCACCCACACACTCGCACTGCGCTCCGTCAGATCGCCGTCGTCGTCGACAATCGGCACCGCGGCCACGTCCCCAACCGCTTTTGTCAGCTGCATCGCCCGCTGTAGCCGCGGTGCGTGCGCGACCGGATCGAATGGCTCGGATTCCAGCTCGTCGAGTGCCGCGATCGCTTTCGTCGCGAGCTGTTCGAGCAGCGCACTGATCTCGCCCGCTCGGGAGATCACCGCACTGAGCCGAGTCTCGGTCTCGTCGAGTTTCGCGATCTCGACGGCAATCTTGGCCTGCGTCTCCCGGGCCTGGGTGAGTGCCTTCTTGCCCTGCCCCTTGACCATGACGCCGCCGACGAGCAGGGCCGGCCCGACGGTCACGAAGTTCAGCGCGGCCGCGCCCGCGGCCATGCCACCGCCCCCGGCCGCGAGTGACCCACCACCGAGCCAGGCCATCGTCGCGTTCGTCGCCGCCACCCCGGACAGGCCAGAGATGGCGGCCCCCGTGCTGGCGACCCCGACACTGGTGGCGGTGGTCATCACCGCCGCAGAGGTGCCGCCGTAGGCAACCGCCGAACCGATCGCGCCACCGAGCCAGGCCAGTGGGTCGACGGACAGCTTGTCCGCGTCGGACACTCGTGTCTGGTTGCACTCGACGCCATCGGCGAGCAGCTTCGCCGATACCCGTACCGCCTTCTCGTGTCTCTCGAGGAACTCGACGAACCGAACCACAGTGGCCTCGATCGCCCGCTTCTGCTGGCCACCCAGATCGGTAATCCGGTCGTTCGCAGCGGCGACGCAGGCCTCGATCTCGACGTAGCGACGGTCGTAACGTTCACGCGCCTTCTTGATCTGCCCGTCGGCCTTCTTCAGGTCGTAGGCACCGAATCCTCCGAGTGCGAGGCCGCCGCTACCCGTCAACGCACCGGCCGCGATCAGCGCAACCGGAATCAATGGCAAGACCATAGTTGTCTCTTCCTCCCCTTCGTTGCGGGGATTGTGCCACCCGCGGGTGACAGGATCTGAACGGAGTACACGCCGCACACCGGCGCAGCACCTGATCCAATGTCCCTCACGCCCAGCGAGTTCCACGGCCCCACCCCGTGGCCGCACTGTTTGGCCTGACCTCAGATCGGGTCGCCGAACCTCGCGCCCCGCGCCAGCGCCTGGTCGATCACCCGCACCGCCAGCGACACCCGCTCCTCCACCGATCCGGTCAGCAGCACCCACGACCGGCCCGCCGCAGAGAGTGCGTCCTCGAACCAGCCGGTCATGTCGGCGCGCAGGTGCTCCCCGTCGCGAATCCCGTCCTGCACGAACGGGACTCCCTCGTGGTCGGTCAGCAGGTACAACGCGGGCCGGTCCGACGCGACCGCGTGCCCGGCGAACGCACCGAGGTAGCGGCGCTCCCACACGGTCGTCGCGAACGCGTCGGTGTCGCAGATCAGGACCGGGGAGCCGGCGCGGGCGGCGCCCTCCTCGAGCCGGGTCTGCTCGGCGGCGATGCGCGCGAAGTCGTCTCCGGTCCAGACGATCTCGTCCATCGATGCACCCGGGTCACTGGCACGGAGCCGAGCGAGCTTGTCGACGGTGGCCTCCCGGCCGTACTCCGGCACCCACCGCGTCCGCTCCCACACCCCACCGCGGCCCCGGTAGTGGTCGGCGACGGCGCGGCTGACGGTGGTGGTGCCGGTCGACTCGGCGCCGACGAACACGACCCGCATCGTCAGCCCGGCGCGGGCGGGCGTCTCGAGGTCGTCCCAGTGGCCGGCGAGGTCGGCGCGGCACGCGGTCCCGGAGACCGGGTGCACGACGCGTCCGGGATCGAGGCAGACGTGCGTGGCCCGCAGCCTGTACGCGAGTTCGTCGCCGTACTTCTCGCTGGAGACCACCGCGTCGACGGGGGCGGCGGTGACGGCGCGGACCGCGGCCCGCATGCACGCCACCTGCGCCGCCCACACCGACTCCGAGCCGAGGTCCATCGGCGCGTCGCACCCGATCCCCGTCACCGTCACCGCGGTGTCCGCGGCGTGCGACGCGCTCATCCAGGACACCCGCTCCCGCAACGGGATCGACTCCGCGGCCGAGGCCATCACCACGACGGTGACGCGGTCGGCGACGGCGGCCGCCGACCGGACGAGGTGGTGGTGCCCGGCGTGCGGCGGGTAGAACTTGCCGATCACCAGGGCGTGCCGATACCTCACGCCGACACCACGAGTGCGGGTTCCGCGGTGACCCGCGAGCGCCGCCAGGCGAGCAGCCCGCGGACGCACAGCAGCAGGAAGCCGGTGTAGAGCAGCGCGGTCAGGGTCAGCCCCTTGTGCCAGTAGAGCGGGATGTAGATCAGGTCCGCGGCGATCCACAGCAGCCACGACTCCCACCGCTTCGTCGCCTGCCCCCAGGTGGCGAGCAGCGACAGCACGGTGGTGACGGCGTCCCAGAACGGCACGGTCGACGATGTCGCGGTCTCGAGGAGGACGGTCAGCGCGGCGGTGCCGACGGCGCCGGCGGCGGCCAGCCGTGCCCACTCGGCGGCGCTCGTTCCGGTGACCGGCAGCACGTCGCCCGCGGTGCCGCGGACCCAGTTCGACCAGCCCCACACGGCGAGGGCGATGTAGACGACCTGCAGCCCCGAGTCGGCGTACAGCCCCGCCGTGGCGAACAGCAGGATCCAGACCAGGTTGTTGGCGATGCCGATCGGCCAGTTCCACGCCGACTGCCGGCCCACCAGCCACACGCACACGGCGCCGGTGACGAAGCCGAGCACCTCCGCCCAGCTGGTCGGTGCGCCGAACGCGGTGAATGCCGTCGAGTTCAGAAACGCGAGCATCGTGCCCCTTTCGAATAAGGGCCCATTAGATCATTATTGAGTTAAGTTCCGGGCGGGCGGGGTCCACCGGACCCGGCACGGAGAAGCCCGCGGCCCCCACTCGAAGTGGGGGCCACGGGCACGGTTCGGGGCGGTCAGGCGTCCTGGTCGGCCTGCTCGAGGATCAGGTACTGCGCGGAGATCTGCCGGTCGACGTCCGCCTTGTCGTCGAGTCCGGACGCCTCCCCGACGTAGCGGCCGTTGACGACCATGCAGTAGATCTCGGTGCCGCGGACGGTGTCCTTGGTGACGCACTTGGCGTCGGGCAGCCCCTGCGGGGACGGCGCGGCGGTGAAGCCCTGGGCGGCAAGGTCGCCCGCGAACTCGTCGGCGATGGTGCGGGCGCCTGCGTCGTCGGCAGCCCGGTAGACGGTGGTCTTGGCGACGGCGTTGTGCTCGGACCCGGTCTCGGTGAGGACGCGGTGGGTCAGCGGCGGGTTCGTCGACCGGTGCGACATGCCGCGCGGGCCGTACGCGGCCAGGTCGTCACCGAGCCTCGCCTGGGCGTCCTCCTCCGGGATCGCGTAGATGAGGATCTTGTCCTGGTCGACCATCGGGAACTCGGCCGAGACGCCGCCGTTCTGCTCCTTGGTCGGCTGGGCCGGGAACGCATCGATCAACGGGCCCTGCAGGCTGACCGCCTTCGCGATTGCCTTTGCGGTCCAGTCCTTCTGGCCGGCGGGCGCCTGCGCCCAGGAGTAGAGCAGGTAGTCGCCGTGCGGGGTCAGCGCGTTCACCGAGACGGTTCGGCCGGCGCTGGAGTCCGTCTCCCGGGTCGAGACGAGGGTGTTCGGCAGCACGTCGACGGACTCGGCGGTCGAGACGCCCGCGCCGTCGTCGACGGTGGTGAGCTGAGCCTGGAGCTCGCGGGCGGTCGCGGCGGCGTCCTCGGGGTTGCCGAACCGCAGCACCGCGTTGACCACCGATCGGGACGGGTCGGTGACGTTCGGGGTGTTGGTGGCCGCGGTGGAGACGTAGCCGTAGAGCATGTTGCGGTTCGCGGCGATGTCGCCGGCGCCGCCGCCGATGACGACGCCGAGGTTCTTGCCGCTGCGCATCACCATCGTCGGCATCTTCCCGGAGATCAGTTCCGGGTCGATCTCGAACGGCGCGACGGTGAACTCGGCCAGGCGCTGGCCCTCCACCTCGACGATGTTCTCGGTGGTGGCCCTGGCGAACTCGGCGGCGGGGCTGGTCGGGTAGCTGCCGGTGTCGAGGGCCGCGGCGTCGACCGCGGGGGCAGTGTCGCCGCCGGATCCGGCCTTCGGTTCGCCCTCACTGCTGCCGCAGCCGGCGAGCAGCAGCCCGGCGCACAGCACGGCCGCGGCCCGGGGCATCCATGTCGTCGGCATCGTCTTCGTCCGTGGCACCTCGGGTGCTCCTCTCGTGGCTCCCGCACGCGTCGGCGACGCTCGGGATGTGTCGGGAGTTGGATGCCACGCGCGGTCGGCAAGGTTCCCGGCCGACCCGAAAGTGGTGCGGCTCACACGCCGCGGGCGTACCGGCCGTACGTGTCGATCAGCACCACCAGCGCGGCGTCCTCCGCTGCCGTCAGCGTCGACAGCTTCTGGCCGTGCGCCCAGTCGAGCCTGGCCTGCGCCTGCGCGCGGACCGCCTCGGCGGTCGCGTCCGCGGGCAGTCCGAATCTGCCCGCAGCGGTGGGCTGTTCGATCAGCCGCCGCAGCTCGTCCGTCACCGGCGAGTCCGGGTCCGCCTCGAGCATCGCGCCGAGGTGCTCGAACAGCACCACCTCGCGCAGCGCCGGGTCCGAGCGGAGGCCGTCGACGATGCCGCGGATCCGGTCGCGGGCGGGATGGGTGTAGGCGAGCCGGTCCAGTTCGCGGACGATCCGGCCGGCTCGCTGCACCGCGGCGAACGCGCCGAGGTGCCGGGCGAGGACGCTGCGCAGCTGCGGCACACCGGACTTCGCGACCAGCCAGTCGTTGAGTGCGGCCGCGCCACCGGCGGCGACGGTGCGGCCGTGGACCACCCCGTACTCGCCGAGCAGGTCCAGCAGCCGGCCCCGGGCCTGCGCCTGCGCGTCGTCGGATCCGGGGTCGGAGTCGAGCAGGTCGATCAGGTCCAGCGGCGGGATCGACGCCAGCGCCGCCAGGGCGCGGGCGTCGGTCTCGGTGAGCGCGCCGGTGTGCGAGGTCTCGGCGAGCAGCCCGGCGACCGGCAGCACCGTCATCACGGTGCCGCGCAACCGGTCCGCGAGGACGGTGGCGTGCTCGGCGGCGTGCGCGAGCGGGTCCCGGTCACCGAGCGCGCCCTCCCCGAAACCGTCCGCGCGGGAGAGCACCCCGAGCGTGGTCAGCGGGGTGAAGCCGAGCTGACGCAGGAACGCGACCTCGTCGGCGCGCGGGGTGGAGTCGAACAGGAACACCGCGGCGTCGGCGTCGACGGACGCGGTGCGGGTCTGCTCGAACCCGTCGATCAGCACCCGGCGGGTGCGGGCCTCGTTCTCGGCCGTGAGGGTGGCCAGCCCGGGGGTGTCGACGAGGGTGTGGTCGCGGATCGCCGCCGACGGCAGCCACCGGTGCAGGTAGGCGATCTCGTCGGCGGGCACCGGGAGCGCGCCGACCTGCCCGTGGGTGGTCTCGACGGGGCGGCGGCTGCCGTCTCGGAGCACCGCCTCGACGCGAGCCGGGGCGCCGTCCTGGTAGACGGAGACGACGCTGGTGGCCTCGAGGGCGGCGGTCTCGGCGACCGGCGCCCCGACGAGGGCGTTGACGAGGGTGGACTTGCCTGCCTTGAGGCGGCCGACGATCACGATCCGCGGCGGCGACCACAGGACCGCGCCGATCCGGTTCGCGTGGGCCGCCGGTTCGGGGCCGAGCGCGGCGAGCGCGTGCAACGCCCGGTCCAGGCTCGCCCGCACCGGGTCCAGCGGCGGCGCGCTCACCGGGCACCCCCGGTCAGTTCCGCGATCAACGCCTCGGCGCGGGCGATGTTGTTCACGACGACCTTTCGGTTGCCTTCGAGTCGGGTGAGCTTCTTCTCCCTCGTCGCCTTGTCGGCGCGGGCCAGGTCCTCGGCCTCCTTGATCTGCTTCTGCAGGTGCTCGATCGAGGTCTTGAGGTGGTCGCGGTAGCGGATGACGATCTCCGGGCGGGCCAGGGCGAGCGCCGATTCGAGCATCCGCGCGGTGGTGGTCTTGGTGGTGGCGGTGGTCTCCCGCATCCAGGCCAGCAGGTTCGTCTTGCCGGCCCGCATCGCCCGGAACCCGAGGTTGAACCCGACCCACGCGACCCCGACGACGGCCCCGACGCCGACGACGGTGCTGACCCCGACCAGTCCGCCGATCATCGACGAGCCCATCACGCCCATGGTGAGCATCGACGGATCCAGCAGGCCCTGCCGCTTGCCGGCGACCTGGTGGGTGTCGAGGGACCGGTTGGCCAGGGTCGCGGTCACCTGGTGGTGAATCTCGTTCCACACCAGCTCGGAGTCGAACCGGGGCGCGACGATCGTGGCGTGCATCCGGTCCAGGAACAGAGTGATCGCGGCGGCCATCGCGGACTGGAAGTCGCGTTCCATCTCCGCGGTGAAGTGCTGCGGGTTCTTCCGCAGCACCGCCATCCCGTTCTTGTTGATCCGGGTGGTCCACTTCTCCCGGATCGCGTCCAGGCGACGGTCGAGCTCGTCGGTCGCGTCCTGCCGGATCAGGGTCAGGTCCCGCTGCAGGTACTGCTCCCACTGCTGGGAGTGGTCCTTGAGGTCCTGCAGTTCCGCGAGTTGTTCGGTGAGCCCGGGGATCACCTGCTCGCCGAGGGTGAGGGCGTCGATCTGGCCGCCCATGTCCGCGTCGAGGGCGCGGAGCCCGCCGACGACGGTCCGCAGCCCGTTCGCCGCCGGGAGGTCCTCGGCCGCCGCGAGTTTCGCGTGGATCAGGGTGCGCAGCGCGGTGACGCCGGAGCGCTGCTCGGCGCGGTCCCGGTCGGGCCCGGGCGGCAGTTCGGCGGCCAGGACCGCCCGCAGGCTCGACACCGCAAGCACCGGCACCTCGCGACCGAGGTGTTCGCGCAGCAACGCCCGGTTCTCCTCGGCGATCGGCTTCCAGCGGCGCACGTTCTTGTCGGTCTTGGTGACCACCACGATCAGCGCCTCGACGGCGGCGCCGGTCTCGCGGACGAACGCCATCTCCGGGGCGGTGATCGGGCTGCCGGCGTCGCACACGATCACCAGCACGCACGCCTGGGCGGCCGACGCCGTCGCCAGCGCCGCGTAGCCCGGGTCGAGTCCGCCGACGCCGGGGGTGTCGACCACCGTCACGGCCCCGAGCCGGCTGCCGGCGACCGGGACGATCGCCCGGGTCGGCAACTCGTCTACGCGGGAGTCGGTGACGCGCCGGCCCTCGCAGGTCACCCAGTCGGCGAGCTCGCCGTGCGGGATCCGTTCGCCGCGATCGGGAAACAGCAACTGCGCGGTGCCGTCGGGATACTCGTCGGACGCCTGGCCGACGGCGATCGTCGTCGAGGTGGTCACGTCCACCCCGACGGGGGTGGCGCCGCGCCTGCCGACGAGCGCGTTGATCAGGGAACTCTTGCCGCGCCCCACCTCGCCGACGACCACCACGGATCGGAGTTGGTCGGCGCCGGAGGCGCGCCGCTCGGCAAGGTCGCTGAGTTCGTCGTGTCCGAACGGGCGCAGGATCTTTCCGGTGATCGAGGCCAGCAGGGCGTCGGCTCGCTGGCGTGGGGACGCCGCCGAGGCGCGATCCTGCTCTCCGGACCCGTCCACGTCTCCCCTTCCACACCCGTACCACCGTCAACAGCGTCAGACCCTAGCCCGAGGGTCGCGCCGCCACGGTGCAGGCCCGTCGCCCACGCCCGGCCGACGACCCACCCGACGCCGCCCCGGCCTCCAATTGTGATGTGCGCCACCGCGACCGTCGGAGGGGTTGCCCGGGTGGCGATCCGCCGCCCCGAACCGGGCCGTGCAATGATGCCGCCTGGCTTCGACGACGGGGCCACGACTGGGCCAAGGGGGGCATGGTGAACGGTGCCATCGTGTTGACGATCGACTTCACGGACGGGGCGGTGTCCGCGGGGGTGGTCGACACCGGAACGGGACTCGCGCAGCGCCTTTCACTCGATTCCGGCGACCAGGCGGCCGACGCCCCGCAGCCGCCGGACGTGGTCGTGCCCGCCGCCACCTCGGCAGCCGCGGTGGCCCACGCCCAGCTGCACGGCGTGATGACCGGCCCCGACACCCTGGTGCTGACGCATCCGGCGGACTGGACCCACGGTCAGGTCGGCGGTCTCCGCGACGCCGCCGCCGCGGCCGGGTTCGCGCCGGGTCAGGTCACCGTGCGGACCCTCGGCGCCCCCTGAGCCCGCAGGCGGGTGACGGCCGCGAGGCTCGTCGGCGGGTTCCGGGAACCTTCCGCGCTCCCCCGTCATCCAACAGTCGACGACGCGAACGTCCTTGGTTCGCGACGGAAGAAGGAAGGACCGAACCGATGCGCCCACGCGGCCTCGCCGGAACAGCCGGCCACGAGAAGGGACCCCGCTGATGTCCGCACGAGAGTGGGTGCTGGGCATCGACTTCGGCACCTCCAACACCGCGGCCGCGCACACCGGCCCGGTGTCCGGGTCGGTGGAGACGCTGCAGCTGAGCCACAACCGCACCACGATGTCGTCGTCGGTGTTCGTCGAGTCCCCGGACCGCATCGCCGTCGGTGACGTGGCCGCCGACCGGGCCGAGTCGAACCCGGCCGCGTTCATGCCGTCACCGAAGCGGACCGTCGCGCAGGGCGTGGTGAACGTCAACGGCTACGACCTGCCTGCGTCCGCCCCGGTCGCCGCGGTGCTGGAGTCGGTGATGACCCGGGCGCTCGGCGCGCACGGCGGCGCCGCCCCGGCGGAGCTGGTGCTCACCCACCCGGAGGCGTGGTCGCCGCGGGAGATCCAGGTGCTGCTCGACGCCGCCGCCGGGCTCGGGCTGGACGCCTCGCAGATCCGGACGGTGTCCGAGCCGCGCGCGGCCGCGCACTACTACTCCCGCGCGCACGCCCTCGCGCCGGGCACCAAGATCGCGGTGTTCGACTTCGGCGGCGGCACCCTCGACATCGCCGTCCTCGAGGCCAACGAGGCGGGCACTTTCGACGTGGTCGCGGCCCGCGGTGACAACGGCCTGGGCGGCAAGAACTTCGACGCGTTCGTCCGCCGCTGGGTGGACCAGCAGCTCGAGGACCGCGATCCGGACCTGCTGCACTACCTGCGCCGCGAGGCGCCGATGGACGTCCGGTACGCGCTCGACGACTCCATCCGCCGCGCGAAGGAACTGCTCTCGGAGGCGCCGTCCGCGACGATCACCGTCACCGGCGGCGACGGGCGCAGCGAGCGGTTCCAGCTCACCCGTGAGGAGTTCGAGGAGCTGATCTCCCCCGCGCTGGAGAAGGCGGTGCACCTGACCCGGGCCACGCTCGCCGACGCCCGGGTCACCGACCCGAGCCAGCTCGAGGCGCTGTACCTGACCGGCGGCTCGTCGCGGATCCCGATCGTGCACGAGCGGCTCGCCGAGCTCGGCCCGATCGCCACCCTCGACGACCCGAAGACCGTGGTGGCGCAGGGCGCGATCGCGGCGGCCGCACCGATCGTCCGCGGGCTCGGCGGCGCGCCGTCGGGCGCGACGGCGCAGGCCCCGGCCGCCGCACCGCGGCCGCAGGACCGGAATCCGTACGCCCCGCCGAGCCCGCAACCGCAGTACGCCCCACCCGCCGCGCCGCAGTACGCCCCACCGGCCGCGCAGTCGAGCGGTCCGCCGACGCAGGAGTTCTCGACGCAACAGTTCTCGGCCCTGCCACCCGAGCTCGCCGAGCCGGCGTCCGGCTCCGGGTCGGGGCGCGGCCGGACCTGGGCGATGGTCGCCGCGGCCGTCGCCGTGCTGGCCGTCGGCGCCGGGATTGGCGTCTACGCGCTCGGCGGCGAGGACGATCCGGTCGGCCCGGCCGCGGAACTCGTCGCGGACGGCTCTGCCGGTGCGGCCGTGGGTTCGGGCGGTGACGGCCCGGGCGGCACCGCCGCGGCCACCTCCAAGGAGTCCGTGGTCGCCGGGCTGCCGTCGGCGCTGCGCACCGAGGTCGAGAAGTGCAAGACGTCCGGGGAGACCGACGGCGGCGGCCTGCAACTGCAGTGCACGATCCGTGAGGGCAGCGCCTTGACCGCGGACATCACCGACGGCGACTACCAGTCGATCATCGTCTCGGTCGACGTCAAGGATGCGAAGAAGCGGGTGCTCGGGATCCGGCAGGGTTTCCAGAACAACACCGCCGCCGCCACCAACGAGACGGTCGAGGACACCGGCCGGTCGGCGGCCGCGCACATCAGCGGTCCGGGCTACAACAACACCTTCTCGATCTGGTACGCCAACTCCTCGACCGGTGTGATGGCGTCGTTCAGCGGCGCGCAGGGCGTCGACGGCGCCAAGACGTTCCTGGCCCGCTCGGGGTTGATCAACTGACCCGTGCTCCCCACAGGGGCTGTCGAACCACCCGGTTCGGCAGCCCCTTTCGGCTACTCGGGGCCGGGTTCCGGGGGCCCGCAGAACTTTTTCGACACCGCCGGGAACCTTCTCGTCGTGTGGCCGCATCCAACTCTCGACAACGCACACGAGCGCGAGTGAGGACGAGACGATGAGCACCCCGGGCGATTACACCGACACCGATCTGGCCGAGTACGAGTCCGAGCTCAACGCCATCGCCACCGACCCGAACCTGACGGTCGAGGAGAAGCTGGACGCGATTTCCGACGCCGCCGGCGACGAACTCGACGAAATCTTCAGCGCAGACGACGCCACCGCCACCGCACCCGAGGAGACCCCCGTGACCGACCCGACCACGACCATCGACGACCGGCTCGACGCGATCGATGCCACCATCGACGACCTCAGCAGCATCGGCGCCGACGCGCCGCCCGCGGGATCCGATGTGGTCGGCGACCCCTCGACCGCGTCGTACAGCACCACCCCCGCGCCGACCGGTGAGCCGGCACCCGCGGCGGCACCCGCGGCGGCACCCGCAGAGCCCGCACCCGCGGCGGACACCGCAGCGGCGCCCGTCGAGGCCCCCTCCGAGCTCAACGAGACCATCGGCGTCGACGGCAACGTCGACTACTACTCCCCCCGCGATGTCGACCGCGACGGCGAGGTCGACCTCGCGCACTCCCGGGTCGACGGCGTCGACACCATCACCCACTACGCCGAGGACGGCTCCATCACCCTGGTCGAGCAGGACGTCGACTTCAACGGCACCTACGAGACCGCCGCCGCGGTCCGCGCGGACGGCACAGTCCGGATCGCCGAGGACTCCGATGACGACGGCGAGGTCGACCTGGTCACCTACTACGACCCGGCCACCCGCGAGCCGGTGCGGCAGGACGCAATCGACGAGGCGCGGATCACCGACAGCAAGTTCGACACCGACGGCGACGCCCAGCCCGACATCGACCTCGTCGACAGCGACGGCAACGGCCGTTTCGACTCCGTGGCCCTCGACACCGACGCCGACGGCATCGTCAACGAGACCCTCGTCGACACCGACGGCGACGGCGCGTTCGACCTGATCAGCTCCGACAACGACAACGACGGCACCCAGGAGACGTACCTCACGTCGGCCGAAAACGGGGTCGGGTCGCTGGGCGACATCAGCACCTACGAGTCGCTGATCCCGGCCGACGACAGCTACCACGCCCAGGCCGGCACCGACTCCTACGAGCCGCCGACCGTCGACGAGGTCCCCGCCGACCTCGCCTGATCTCCTCGACAACCCCGACCGGAAGGATCCGACGATGGACGACTTCGACCACGACGCGGTCGCCCTGTGGTCCGACACCGGTGCGGCCGTCGACGAGGCGCCGGCGGTCGACGACGCCGCCGGGCCCGAGTCGATCCCGCCGGCAGATCCGCTGTCCGCCTTCCCAGTCGACCCGGACGTCCCGGCGCCCGGGCCCGACGAGGGACCGGTGGGGGCGGTCGGCACCGGCGACGCCGACGACGACGGGCCCGCCCTCGCCGGCGCGGAGGACGAGGTGCACGGCAACCCGGTCGCGTGGACGCTGGACTGGTTCTTCCAGCAGTTCGACGGGTACTGCGGGCCGTCGGTGGTGGCGCAGGTCGTCGCCCAGTACACGGGCGCGACCGTCACCGACCCCCAGCAGCTGGTCGACCGCGCCGTCGAGCTCGGGTTGATGGACGATCCGAGCGAGGGCATGACGCTGACGGCCGTCGAGGCCCTGCTCGAGGACCAGGGTGTGCCGTGCACGCGCACCGACGGCTCGCTCGACGACCTGCGCGACCGGCTCGACGCCGGGTACGGGGTGATCGCGATGGTCGACTCCGGCGAGATCTGGACGCCGGAGGAGGAGACCGGCGACGCCGACGACGCGGATCACGTGCTCGTCGTCGCCGGCATCGACGACGCCCGCGGGGTGGTGATCCTGTCGGATCCCGGTGTGCCGTACGGCAACCAGCTCGAGGTCCCGATCGCCCGGTTCGAGGACGCCTGGGCCGACTCCGGGCACCAGATGCTCGTGACCGAGGCGCCGGACGACGGGCTGCTCGAGCCTGCCGCGGTGTCGCCGGGTGGGCGCCGCTCGGCGATCGTCGCCGTGTGACCGACGGGTCCCGGCGCGTCGGAAGCACAATGGTGACGGCGGCGGCCGTGGGTGACGCGACAATTGAGGACAGTGCCACCGCGGGGTGGCGGACACGAGAGTCAGCGAGGTGACCGATGGACGACGACGAGTCGCTCTTCACGGGGTCTGAGGCGGCGGGCGCGATGCCTCCGGTGCCCGAGGACGTGTGGGCGCGGGCCCTGGCGGCCGCGCTCGACCCGGCCGCGCCGGCGGTGGACGCCGACCTCGTCCCCGAGATCGACGACGAGCCGGTGGTTCCCTACGACGACGGCGACATCGTCCTGGTCGACGACGAGGACGTTCTGGACGACGACGGCACCGAGGACGTCGTTCTCGACGATGGCGACCCCGTGTTCGACGACGATCCGCTGCCCGCACCGGATCTCGGCGACGCGGGGGTTTCCGGTCAGGACACGGCGGGTGCGTTCGATCCGCAGGAGGCCGACCTCCACCACGACGCCGGGGACCCCGATCCCGGCTTCGACCTGCTGTGACCGGCACTGCGCCCCCACGGTCGCTACCCGCCACATGGCCGACGGGTAGCATCCCCGTCGGCCATGTGGGGGTGTGGGTGAGAACGCAAGGAGCGCGGGGGAAGTCGATGGACGAAGCGGAACTGTTGGCCGCCTGCCGGGGCGGTGACCAGCACGCGTTCGCCGAACTTGTGGGTCGTCACCGCACCAATGCGTGGCACGTGTGCCTGCAGATCACCGGCAACGCCCACGACGCCGAAGATGCCCTGCAGGACGCGCTGACGGCGGCGTGGCAGAACCTGCACCGGTTCCGCGGCGAGGCCCGGTTCAACACGTGGCTGCACCGCATTGCCACCAACGCCGCCCTCGCGGTGGTCCGCCGCCGCAAGATCACCACCAGCCTCGACGACACCGACGACGACTCCCCCGGTATCGATCTCACCGGTCACGGCAGCGGGTTCGACGAGCAGGTGGTCACCGCCGACGCCGTTCACCACGCCCTCGCCCAACTCCCCGAGGACTTCCGCGTCGCCATCGTCCTCGCCGAGTTTGCCGACCTGCCCTATGCCGACATCGCCGAGCATCAGGGGGTGAGCGTCGCGACCGTCAAGACGCGGATTCATCGGGCGCGCAAGCAGTTGGCGCAGTCGTTGGCGGCCGCGCACGTCTGACGTTCCCGACTCGGCCGCAGAACCGCGAAGGTGTCGGTGGGCGCTGCCATCATGGGCGACATGCATATGTTCGACAAGGGTTTCGAGCCGCCCGAGGACTGCGTGTCGTGGTGCAAGAGCAGGACCTACGACCTGCATGTGCTCGACGACGGCGCGATCGTCGACCTGGACTGGTGGAACCGCCACCTCGAGGACGACGAGCACGAGATCCGGCTCAGTGGCCGTGACCACGACGGCCGAATCGTCACCGGGGGCCGGGCGACGGTGCTGCGCAACGATCTGCGCCTGGGCGGCGAGCTCGTCGACGCCGAACACGCCGGTCTGGGCCTGCTGTTCCTGTGCGCCGCGTGGCGCAGCGGTCACACCAGGAGACGCGCGGCGCGCCGGTTCCCGGACGTGTCCAACCGCTTCGTCGCCCCGAACGTACACCGGCACACCGCGATCAAGGCATCCATCGACCGCCTGGTCCGCGACCGGCGGCTGCCGGACTACGACCACACCACCGGTAGCGGCTGGCCCGAACTGCCGAACGTCGGTGTCCCGTTGACGACGGTCTTCAGCTGGGCCCTCGACGTCAAGGCCAACGGGATGCGTGCGCAACTGCTCGACCAGCACGGCGTGTCCACCCTCATCCACCAGGGCTGGCTCGAGGATCCGTCCGTCAGCGGCTTCACCCGCCGGCGCTACGACCGCTACCTCGACGTCCTCCAGCAGTGGGCGGGTGCCGCCGACTCCGAACCCGAACTGGTCGAGCGGTGGCTGGTGGATCGGTGGCGTGCACGGTTGGTCGAGGCGCGTAGCGGGGCGTTGGCGGAGCCGACGTTGTTCTGAGTTGCTCAGAACCGCCACCGGCGCCCAATCGAGCTGCGGTGTGTGGGCAAGGACAGCGAAAAGGCCGGACGTCAAGGGATTCGACGTCCGGCCAACGCGACCGTGGAACTGGAACTAGCCTACGTCCAGGCTTGCAGTGAACCCGTTCGAGTCGTGGCCCAGTGCAGCTCCCTTCCACAGGACGAGCTCGTCTGGATTCGTGACACCACGACGCGGCGAGATCCTGCCGGTCAACCAGTCTTCGGGCAACCACAACTCCTGTGGATCGTCGAACTCAGCCGACTCCGCGATCGCGCGAATCGTCTGATCTGCAAGCTGCAAGAACAGCGTGAAGGCAGACCTTGCAGTCGTTGTGTTGACGGTCTGTCCATCGGCCGCATCGGTCGGCTGAACCCAATCATCCAGTTGAGGAATGGCACGGTGCGCAACCTTGTGCCGGACCTCAATCCACCAATCGACGGTCTCGACTGCCTCGCTGTCCAAACCCTCCAGCGGAGGCTCGAAGCGCAGGGACTTACCACTCCCAGACGCCATGAGCCGAATCCTCCATGCGTCGGGAAGACGCCCGTCCGAGGCCGCCGCAAGCGTGCTCACAGCCTTGGATCGACCTCCACCTTTACCCCCAAGCTTGTTGAAACCTTGGCTTCTAGACATTCCCGGTTCGACCATGTCTCCGGCCTCGTACCGGGAGAGCGCACCGATATCCGACACCAACCGTTCCCACGCCGCAACGCTGAGCATCGCGACGAGCCGATTCAGCGTGGCTCGCGGCTGGAGGCCCGACACCTGCTTCTCGTTGTGAATCAGGAGCAGATCGATGACCTCTTCGAATCCCCGCCTGGTATCCGAGCAGATCGCGGCGAACTCCTCGCGCTGCCCGGCTTCAATCTTCTGCGAATGACCCATTCTCTCCCCTGAAGTTGACGAATCCCCGAGCTACCGGCCAGCCGAATCCTTCCCAGCGCCAAGCAGCTATTGATCCTCGGGCCGTTCGCACAGCCCGAGGATCACAGTAGTGCGCGATCACCGGCCACAAGTATCCGACCATTGAGTGGCACAACATGATCCGCGGCCGACGCCAGCGCGTGCTGCGGGTCCAGCAGTCTCAGTTCGACTCGTGGCGAGCCTGTTCCCGTGCTCATACGGGAACCGTAGGTGCCGTGAATGATCTGTGAGATTCGGTCACCATTGGACCAGCTCCTACGGCTGACCGGAACGATCGAGGCCATCGATTCCGAAATCGAAGGCGACCCCGCGACGACCGCCAATCCGGCATTGATCCGCAACACCGCGAAAGCGATTGCCGAACTCATCGACCAGCTCGGAAACGCCACTCGGTGTGGGTGGTGCTCGCCTGTTGCACCCGCACCAATCGCTGCAAGGTGAGCACCGGGAGACTGAGCGTCCCCGCCTACCTGTGCGCCACGTGCGGCTCGCAGACCCTCACCTGCACGGCACCGAATTGCGACAGCATGGCGACACGCGGCTCCGGTTCCCTCCACATTCCGTGGTTCTGTGCCGAGCACCGCCACGAGCTTCCGAGCTTCCGAGCTTCGAGCGGGCCGGCGACAAGATTGCGACGGTCGACGACTACGAGAAGCTCCGAGAATTCTAGAAGAGCAATCTGAGCCGTGGTTCCAAGTACGCAATGGCCGGCGTGTTCGCCGCCGGCGTCGTGGGTAGCGGCGGGCTCTTGGCTGCACCCGCCATCGGCGGGGCGATCGGCACGCTCGTCAGCGGTTACACCGGGGCCGCAGCAGCCAGCTATGGCCTGGCCATGCTCGGCGGCGGTTCCATCGCAGCTGGTGGACTCGGAATGGTCGGCGGCACGTATGTCGTTGCGGCGGCCGGAGCCGCGTTGGGAAGTGCGCTGGGCGCCAACATCACCAACGCGTACGTGAGCGAGGACAAGTCGTTCGCCATCGAGAAGTTCCGCGACGGGACCGGCACGCGAGTCATCGTTGCGCGAGGTTTCTCCACCGAGAAGGACATGAACTCGAGCTCGGCCATGCAGATAGTCGAGGAGCGATATCCTGATTCACCGACCTGCCGACTGCGCTGGGGCAGCATAGAACTGGGCCAATTGGCAGCTCTGGAGGTCAGGAACGTGGGTGCGAAACAGGCTATGGGCGCTGTGGGGCGGCGCAGCGGCGAAGGCAGGCAAGCTGGCCGCGAAGAAGCTCGCCCCCCATCGCACCGGCACTCTTGGTCGCCGACCTCGCGAAGAACCCGTGGCACACCGCGGTGGTCCGCGCTGACCGCACCGGCGTCGCGCCCGCCGGGATTCTCGCGCGCACAGAAGTGGACAGCTACATCCTCATCGGCCACAGCCTCGGCGCCCGCGCCATGATCACCGCCGCCGAGACCATGGGCACGAGCACAGACGCCCCGACGAATCGACACCCTGCACCTCCTCGGCGCTGCGGAGGGCAAGAAGACGGACTGGCGGCCGCTGAGCGAGGCTGTGACCGGAACCGTCAACAACTACTACTCCACCAAGGATTCGGTGCTGAAGTACATGTACACCGCAGCCCAGGCCAACAGCGTCGCCGTGGGGCTCAAGGGTTTCGAGTGCAAGTACACGAACATCAAGGACCACGATGTCACAGCGAAGGTTGCGGGCACTCGGAGTACTTCGACAATGTTCGGCTGGCGTGATCGAAATACAGACCAGATGCGGGCAGGGCGCCACTGGTCGCGTACAAGTCCAGGTCTGCGTCGGCCTCCATGACTGCATGGCACGAATCTGAACCGCCCGTGAAGTCCGGAGGTCCCCGGGTGAGGAACTCAGCCGGGGCTGAGTTCCGCACTGACGGCAATAAGGACCTCAGGCTCGACCGGTGGAAAGGTAATCACAGCGCTCGTAGGGAGCCTGCGATGGTTGGACCAGTCGCCCACCCATACGTGGTGGCTTCGACTTGGTCCACAGCCCGCCATGGGCCCTAAGCCATGATCAACTCTGTCGTGAAAAGCCCATTGATCGTCTCCGCGAGAGCATTGTCCTAGCTGTCCCGGTCGTCCCAACCAAGGCATCGGTCCCCACGGCAACGAGCCGCTCGGTGAACGTCACAGACGTATTCTGGGCGGAACCAGTCGACGTTCGGACGCGCAACCACACCCCACCGGGAGCGTCCACGCGCCTCAGCGCCGACGGCCTGCCTACCGGTTCACCATCCGGGCGAGCTGAGGAGATTGTCCAACTGCTTGGCGCCCTTCTCACCCGCGAACGCCTCGGTGACCAGCCTGCGGACAATCGTGTTGAGTGACTCGTGCCCCACGTTCTTCTGCTCCTGGATGTACTCCAGACCGCCGTTGGCATACTCCTCGAAGATCTTGATCCGAGACCCCACCCGACCGCCATCCATGATCTCCGGATCATCGGACACGACATTCGCGGCGATCATGTTGACCAACGTGTCACTAAACGCCGGCGCCATCAGGACATCGAGCCGGATTGACTCACCGGACGTCTTGACGAACGGCACCCGCCGCCCCTGACGGAACCCCACGGCAGCAGCGAACAACAAGATGTCGCGGAAAGTGGGAAACCCCGCTTCGGCCTGCAACTCCCCCATCAACGTCGCGTACTCGTGCGGCCGGCGAGCGCGAACCTCATTCGAAACCGACGTCACTTGATCACCTTCAACTCGGAATGGTCGGACTCGTCCGACCGGATGTACGGATAAGACACTCCGTCGAGCACGATGTCCTCGGAGATACCACTCGACGCAGTGGTGTGAGCCTCGATCACACCCAAATTGCTGACATACGGCCGCAACTCCGAGACCACCTTGCCGAGACCCTGACTCTTGCTGACCAGCACCACCAACTGCGGCGCCATCTTCCTCAACGCCCGCGATACCGCCTCCTGGTAGTCCTCGTCGAGCGATCCGAACGCCGCATCCATCACGATCGGGAAGGTACCCGCGTCCGGGGCATCCGTCGCCCCAGCACGGCGTTCGGCGTGGACCTCCCGCGCCAACTTCGACACCGCAGCGACGAAACTCAAACTCAGGATCTGGTTCTCACCCGTCGACTTCGGGACCGGCAGCTCCACACCGTTGACGGTGTGGTGCAGCGTCAACTCGAACGACTCGTTGAGAGTCGGCACATACGGCTTGAAGGTGATCGCCTTGAACACCGCCTTGACCTCGGCATCGAGCCGGCGACGCATGTCGTCCTCACGGATCGCCAGGATCTCCTCGAGCGCCTTCTTCACCGACAGCACCAGATCCGACCGCGACCGTGCCTTCATGGCCAGCTCATCAGTCACCTCGGCGCGGGAACGATCCCGGGACTTCTGCTCGAGCTTATTGGCGAGCTCGTCGAGACTTGCCGTGACCGAGCCCTGCTCCCGATACTTCTCCGCGATCCGCGACTGCAGAGCGAGCACCTTCGACTCCAACTCCGCCACATCAGCGATCTCACTATTCTTGAGCTTGCCGTCCAACTCCGACTTGCGTGCCTCCAAACGCGCGACCCGATCCTCTTCATCCTCGATCCGCGTCACCAACGTCGCCAACTTGTTCTGCAGTCCAACCCTGGCCTTCGCCAAGTCGCCGACCTGACCGCGCAGCTTCTGCCACGCTGCCTCCACATCCTGCAGTGCCGCGCGATGACGCCAGTCATCCACGTGGCTGCGCGCATCGCCGCCCTCGGCGAGCGCAGTGCCACAGATGCAGATGCCGTCCTCGAGTAGCTGGTCGACGAACTCACGCTTGAGCGGTGCCGGCAACGCACCCTTCCGGTACAGCGCCTCCGCCATGCTCTCGGTCTCCTCGCCGAGGGAACCGGTGAACGCCTGGAAACCCTCCGTCGCGATCAGCAACGACTGCTCGGCGTTCGCCGCATCGCGCGCCGCACGAGCATCAGCCAACGCCCTCTCCACCGAATCCCGCTCGTTTTGGATCGGAGCCGCCTCCTGATGCCGGCGAAGCTCCTCGGTCTTCGCGGCGCGCTCCGCCTCCAGCGTCGTGAGAGCCTCGTCGATCACCGCCAGATTGCCCTGGGCCTTCACCTGGTCGTCCGCCAGCTTGTCGATCTCGTCCTGGATCGCGGCCGCAGTTTCCCCGCCGTGCTTCTTCAACTCGTCGGTGAGCTTCTTGTTCACGATCGGCAGACTTGCCATCGCCCGATCGACCTGCTTCAGATTGAGCAGTACCCGCACATCCTGCTTGACCTCGGCATACGCGCCCTTCTTCACCAGGTTCTCGATCCGTTCACCGTTGAAGAAGAAGAACCTGCTCACCCTGTCCGGAAGGATGCTCGAGATCGTCGACTGGGGAGCGTCACTCACCTTCGACGAACCATCGGGAAGCGTCGTCCACAGGTCCAGCTTCTGCGACAACGGCCCCTGCTCGTCGGACTCCTTACGCAGCGTCGCGCTACGCCGCAGCCGATAGTTCTGCCCCTCGTGGTCGAAGCACAACTCGACAGCCACCTCAACCGAGCCCCCCACAGGCACCGTGCGCCACACAATTTCGGTGACCATGCGGTGCTGTTCTTCGACATCCTCGGACAGGTCGCCGTACAGACCCCACCGGAACGCGTTCAACAGCGTGGTCTTCCCCGCACCGTTCGCGCCGAACACCAATGTGACCGGCTTGACCGCATCTGAGGTCAAATCGAATTCCTGGGTGCCCTTGAACTGACGGAAATTCGTCAGCGTGATCGAGTGCAATCTCACCGAATGATCCCCTTCACTGCCTTGAGCAGGTCATCGACAGTCGCGTTGCGGTCGCTGATGTGCAGCTTCGCCCGCTCGATCTCGAGGACCCGGAACAGGAAGTCCCGCTGCTCGTCGGTGAGCTCCTCGACCACCTGCTTCTCCGTACGCTTCACTCCGTCAGTGCCTTTCACCGTCACTCTTGTTTCTCCTCCACCTTCACTGCTACAGATGCATCAGCCCGTACCGCTCCTTGAGCGGACGAAGCACCTGCAAAGTCGTCTCGTAGTTCTCCGACAGCTCGGCAAACTCGGTCGCCCTCTCCAACTCCCGCACAAGCAACGCCCGCTCAACCGTGAAGTTCACCGGAGCATCCGCCGGCGGCACCGCCAAGTAGTCGAAGATCTCGGCCCTCTCCTTCCCTGGGGCGCGGCGAAGCAGACGACCACGCCGCTGCACGAACTGCCGCGGATTGCTGCTGCTCGCCAGCAGATACCCCACCCTCGCATCCGGAATGTCCACACCCTCGTCCAGGCAGCGCATCGCCACCAACGCCCGCAGATCGTCCCCAGACCCGAACCGCCGCAACAACGTCTTCCGCTCCACGGGCGCGGTGGTGGAAACGTAGGTGTGCGCCGTCAACCGCAACTCGTGGCCGACCAGATGCATCACCTCGTCGACCTGCCGCGGACCCGGCTCCTCACCGCGCTCCGCCGGGCGGTGTCCCTCCGCGCAATAGATCAACTGAAACCACTCGTCCCGCCGCGCCTCCAGGTCTGCTCGCAACGCCGCGACCTTTCCTGCGGCGTGCCCGAGCACACCGGCACGCTGACGCAGCAGGAACCCGAGCGGCGACTGCGGATCGGCGTCCTTCAACTCGTTGCCCGACCCGATCAGCCTGGCGATCTGCGCCGACAGATCGACATACAATCCGGTCTCCTGCGCGGTGAGTTCGACCAGCCGCGGCACGTACCGGTAGCGGGTCAGCGCCCCCATCTCGATCGCCTCACCCAACCCCAGTTTGAACACCACCGGGCCGAAATAGTCGATCAACGCGTCAGTGCCCTCGTCGTCGAACCACCGCTCCGGTGTCGCCGACAACCCCAGCCGGTACGTCCCGTTCTGCGGCAACGCCGCCCGATACGCAGGTGAACCCAGATTGTGCGCCTCGTCGGCAATCACCAACACCGGCTGGGTGATCCGCGCCAGCACCGACTGGAACCGCTCCCCGGAGAAGGAATCGTTGGTTGCCACCACGACCATCACCGGCCGCCGCCCCATCCGGACGGCAGTCAACTGATCGTCGACCTGCTGCGGCCACTTCTTGTTGGCGCCGTACACCGCCACCGGTCGCACCCCGAACGGCTCGACCTCGGGGAGCCACTGATCGACCAGATGGATCAGCGGAGCCACAATAACCACGACCAGCGGCTGCTCGTGCCGCGCCAACACTTCACCGAGCTTCGCCGCCGCGATCATCGCCGTCTTCGTCTTGCCGGTGCCGGTCGCCATCTCCAGGATCCCGCGCCCCCCACCGCCGAGCCACGCCGTCACCGCGTCCTTCTGATAGTCACGCACCGTCAGCGTGTCGGGGATCGCAAGCCGCGCAGGAACGCGAACCTCCACGCCAGCGTGCCCCGGGTCTCGCACCGGCACCTCAACCGCCGTCAATGCATCATCGACCCCGGGCAATGCGCGCCCCGGACGCTCCGAACCCAGCCGGACCAGACGCTCCCGAGCAACATCCGGGAACCGCTCGACACTCAGATTCTTAGTCCTGTTCTCCCACAACGCCTCGAACTCGTCCTCCAACCGCAACGCCCGCACCCCATCGCCTGGGACCCAGCCGCGAAACACCTCGACCGACTCGAAGTTCGCCATCAACCCGCCGCCAGTCTCGTTGCTGCTGCCGGTGAACCCGACCAGATCACCGAACCCGTCACGGAACACGCCGATCTTCTCGTGATAGATCCCGACCCGACCCGCCTGCTGCACAAACGCCAACTTGACATCGAGGCGGCCTTCGGCGATCAAACGACCCAACACGCCCAGCCCGTCGAGCACCCGATCCGGCTGCTCGACGTCGAGCTCACGCAATGTGGCGCGCTCGAGCACCGCTCGCATGTCATAGCCCCGGGCGATGTCGACGATGTCGTCCTCCGTCAGATGCGGCGACGCGATCAGCCGCATCACCCCACCCCGCTGCGCGAACACCTCAAGGCCCCGCGCATACAACGCCATACTCGTCGAAGTGAAGTAGCCGACCGCCCGACTGTACGACGACGCCACCGTGAACGACGGAACGAAGAACTCCGCAACGACATCGCCCTGATCGCTGCGATACCGATCCCGCAACACCAACGCCCGAAGCCCCCGGGCACCATCGGTCACAGCAGATCCAAGATGTCGTCGACCTTCGTACGCTCCTGCCGCTGCACCGGACCGTGCCCGGTCTCGAGGTGCTCACGACCCGCCACCAGCAGCTCGGCGACATCACCGTCACCACGCGTGCGGTACTCACCGATGATGCTCACCACCGGTGAATCCTCCGGCATCCCCAGCGCGGTCGCGAACGCTACCCGCGCCTGCTCCCGATCCTCGCCCTCCGCAGCGCCGATCAACGCCAACGCATCAGCCACCGGATCTCCCGACAATTCGCGCGCCAACTCGAACCCGAACGTCCGATCATCGCGCAGCACAAGAAACACTTCGGCGTCCGCCGCGACATCCTCCGCCAGAAGGAAGCGCCGAATCGTGCCGAACGCCGGCTGAATCCCCGTCCACGCCACCATCTGCGAACCCAACGGCGAATCCAGCTGCACCGTCTCACCCGACTGCAGCCCCAACACCGTCGCCACCGCCGCCGGCGCCACCGACCCACTGCCACGCAGATGGTCCGTGGTGATCCGCACCCGCAGTGCCCACCCATCCGGACGGCGGAACAACCGCCGCGTCCGCTCCGGCGCCTTACCCGCAGCCCGACCACCCCGACCCAACGACACAATGCGCTCGTTCGTCACGAACGGCGCTGCAGCCGCATACGCGACAACGCTGGACGCACTCACCGAGTAACGGGTCGTGATGTACTCGATGACCTCGTCGAGATGAGCGCGACCGCCGCCACGCAACACTGCATCCCGGATGATCGACCGGATATTGGTGTACTCCTCCACGCCCCACTCCGTCAGCGCCCACCGATCCCGATCGGCACGCACGAAACGCTCGTCACGGCTGAGGGCGTTGCCGAGAGACCGCGAGCTACGCTCGAACACAAACCGGTCAACGATCTCTTCCGTGGTCAGTGAGGACCCGACCAGAGACAGGATCGCTGCAGCGTAGTCGTTCACACTCGACGTCCGAATCAATGCGACGTCGCCGTCAACGATGTACCCGCAGTGCCTCAACCACTCCGCGGTCAGGTCCGGCAGCTGCTCGGGGTGACTCGACTCGATCAACTCAATCTCGTCCAGCCGCACCACGCCGTACTCATCGGCGCACTCCTGCAGCTGCGTCTGCGTCACCGCCATCGCTGCTGTCATCGTCGGAACGACACACCATCCGTCCTCGATCTCATAGGCATCGTCGAGACGATCGAGCACCCGCCAAGCAGGCTGCCTCACCGACTCGACCATCCGCCCCAGGGCGGGAATCAGCTTCACCAGATCATCGAGCGGACGAATGACACCGATGAGGTCCCGCGCAGCCTCGGCGACCGCCGCAAGCGCGCCCTCCCCGGACACAGAACTCAGCAAGGCACCCCGCGACTTGCTCTCGATCTGACGAATACGCTCGCGCGTCACGCCGTGCTCACGACCCAACTCATCGAGAGTTGCCGGATCGTCCGCAAACAACCGATCACCCAACACGTGTGCAGCTCGCGGATCAAGCAACCCGAGAGCGGCGTCGAACAAACCCGCGACGTCGCGGCCGAGTTCGACGTCGCTCAACACATCCCCCGCATTCAACGCCTCCAGACGGGCGCGTGCCTCGACGATCTCGTCCGGCGTCCCCGCAGGCACCACACCACCAACCAACCGCTGGCCCGGCAACCCCACCGTGCCGTACCACGTCGCCACCCTTTTCAAGTCTTCGACAAGCGACAACGCCCATTCGGGCACCTCCGCTGCCGCGAACGACATCCCACCCCCCAACGGGGAATCTGCCTGCGACGGAACCCAACCACCGTCCGCCACTGTCGGCGTCGCCACCGACGTCGACACATCCGCCAACGCCCGCAAGATCGCATCGACGGTCCCCACGCCGATCCCACGCCACCCCAACATGCTGTCCAACGCAACCGGCATCAGCTGCCCCGACCACCCGCAGTCCGCCCGAGTCAGCGCATTCGCAGCGCGAACCGGTAGATCCAGCCGCACCAGATCGATGTCTGCGGGCAGGCCCGGGAAAATCTGCCCGATCGTCCACCCCGTCAGCCGCTCCATCGCAAGCTCTGACACGGTCCCCAGCCGTGCCCTCCGCGTCACCAGATCGGTGTCGTCGATCGACTCGTCCCACCATGGCCTCGCGGCCACACCCGCCGCGCCAGCCAGCCACGGAAACGCATCCGCCCAACACCTCGGACGAACATCATCGAACGAAAAGTCGACCTCCTCGGTCAACACTGTGAATCAACCCCTTTCGAGTACCCGACACCTGTATATCGCCGGTATCAAACACATCCATTACGAACCCCCGAAACGGCAGGCGACACCCCCCGAACCCACTCCACAGCACCCCACACCTGCAGCCCAGCCAAACCCACGGATGTCAGATGCCACTCACGACCACACCATCGCTCTTGCCAGCCCTTTTGGTGGGTAGGTCGCGATCGCACCGTAGTGCTCGGCGACGCCGGCACACGTGGCATTGCCACTCCCTGACTCGGCATTGGCAGACCGTCGCCACGCGGTCGAACCGCCACACGTGACAGTCCACTGAGCTTGCGGTCGAGCGCCGTCTGCCCTCCGATCAAATGAACTGGGTCATCGCCCGAGCTAGAACTCCACGCCCCCGCCTCCGCGCGGGAGCTGATCAGAAGATACAACGCCATCACCGGCCTCACGGTTCCGGTCAATTCAGCGATTCGACCCAGTCGGGCAAACTACGTTCCTCGCCCGATAGGGCTCGGTGACCTCGTCCGCGCTGTCAATGGTGCACGTGAAGGCTTCGCACACAGGTCGAGCCTTCACTGCCGGATCTGGAGCTCATCGTCTGGCGCGAGACTGCGTAGCCGATCGTCCAGGCTGTCCCCGCTGGTGTCGAGCATTGCACTTGACCCATACAGCCCACTCAATTCGCGGGATGAACGGCTTGGATGCTCGCGAGCCTATGTCCGCGGACGACCTTGTCCTTCGACAACAATGTCCGCTCCCATCCTTGAAGGGTTCCAATAAGTTCCGGATTCTCGTATAGCCCGGCCCTCATCTCCGCCCTCGTCAGCCGGGCGTAGAGGTCGCGCCGCGGATCATCAACACAGACAAATTCTTCCTTGCGGTGAAGCAACGGGGGGTTGGGCGATTCTGAATAGTCACGCCAATCCACCGTCAGTTCGCGCAGATTCACCGTCACGGCCGATTCAAGTGTGGGATGCGCGTCCCGCTCGAACCGCGGATAACTCAGGAAGGACACCTGTGGCTTCACCACCGACAGCTTGATCATGTTCGCGCGTTCGATGGTGCCCGACAACACCCGCGCACACCCCTCGTACACCTGAAGCAGTGGTGGGAGTTCGGCGAGAGCGTTGCGGTGAACGTACAGGGCACTTGGTGTCTGCTTGCCGACCTTCGCGCTGCGAGCTGCAACGACGACCATCATCGGATTTCCAACTGCGACCAGCATGCGGTCGCCCTGGACGGTGGCGTCCCGGTAGGTGCCGAAGTGCGTCTTGATGTCGTTTCGCAGTGACACACCCAGTTGCGCGAACTTCGGCCGCCGCCCGAACCGAGAAAGAGCGGCATAGACAAGCAACTCCGAACGGCGCTGAACCCTGACCATCTCCCAGTACTCATCGTCCGTCACGCGGTGGATGAGATTGAGTGCGCGGCCAAGCGTTCCGAATTCCGCCCTGATCGCGGCTTCACTCGCCGCATCGAGCTCCCCGGCCTTCGGTGGACGCGCGTGCGCGGTAGCAAATCCGAACAGCGGAGCAAGCAACTCCCGGTTCGCCTCGTAGGCCGCGTGTGGGTCGATCTGTACCCGAGGTCGGTATGTGTACACGCGGTTGGCGAGGAAGTCCTGCTGGTCGTGTTCCTCCCTGAACACATAGAAGATCCCCGGGGCGGCGGCAACCGGTTTGACGCCCAGAACCTGCTCGATCCACGTCGCGAGCTCAGTCTGCTCGTAGAACTTCTGGAATGTCCCGGTCTTGGTGACCACGCCGTCAGAGATCCGTCGTCCGACGAGATTTCGGGCTTCCCACACCAACCGTCCGGACACGACGAGGACGCGTCGCGTTAGATTCCAGGCCGATCGCAGTGTCTCGGCACGCTCGGAGCGATTCTCGATAACGTTGACGACGTACCCGAGGTTCACGATCTCGGCGGGCGCCCGCTCCGCCGCGGGTCGGTGGCTGGGATCCCAGCCTGCAACCGTGTAGCCGAGTGCGCCGAGATTCCGCAGGTCGTCGCCGCGACCGCACCCGTAGTCGAAGAAGCTGCGCTCCGGCACCAGTATCTGGTCCATCAGCGCAAAGCTCATCGGTCTGGACAGCGACGTCCGGGCCATCGCAGTCCTGTGTCGTGCGATCTCACCCGTCACCGTCATCCCAGATCACTCCGTCAATGCGAGCCTGACCAGCCCCTCGATGTCCGAGGAGCGAGTATCACCGATCAAGTATCCAATCCCGCGATGCAAATGCAGGCGGAACTGATTGGCGACTGTCTCCTCGTCCAACGGCAGTCCGTCCCGATGACACCGCAAGCGCACCAGCGCCCACAGCGCATCCCCGTGGTTGCCGGCGAAGACGCGCCACGTCATTTCCACGCTGCTGTCGGTGACGAGTTTCATCGCGGGTGGAACCGTCGGCTCGGCGAGTGAGCGGCACAGGGCCCACCGGCAGAGCACGTTCCAGTGCCCGATTCCCGTGCGACGTTTGAGGGTGATCAGCTGATCGCGAGCGCCCTGCGACAATCGAATGTGTTCGAGTGGCATTGCCATCACTCCCAAAAGTATCCGGGCAGAACGGAAGTCGAGTTGGTCTTCTGGTCGAAGGACAGCCGGTATGAACGCCCGACGAACTTCTTGACGCGCGCATGGGTCGGTTCGTCGATCTCGGTGTCGGTCGACAGGAGGATGACCTGATGGCTCGCATACGGGAAGTACCGATCGACAAGGTGCTCACGGTGGGTCCCGTCAAGCCGCCCGAGCGGTGTGTCGACGACGACCGGTAGCGGTTGTCCGGATGCCCTGGCCAGTCCCCACAGGAGCGACACGGCCAACAGCTGCCGCTCGCCTGCCGACATCTGGTTGGCCATGAGGCGACTGCCGTCCCGCCCCACCAACTCGACGGTGTGCGTGTCCGGGTCGATGCTCACCGAGGCAACCAGCGATTCCTTGCGCAAGAGTCGCTGCAGGGCTTCGAGGACCAGGTCTCCGATACGGCCGAGGTACCGCCTCGTAGCCGCGGCACGGAGAGCCTCGAGGGTCACCTTCACCTTGTCGACGTGCGCGACGATTCGGAGGTCGTCGTCGATCGACAAGCTGGCGTGCGCGAGCCGATCCAACTCGCTCTCGTAACTGGCCTCGGCTTTCACACTCTCTGCACGCCTCGTTGCGAGAGTCTCCTCGACCATCGCGAGAGTCGCCTGGCTGCGGGACAAGTCCGACGATGCTGCATCCAGCTTCGAACGCAGATCGGCCAGCGACTCCGGGTCCGGCATTGCGACCAGAACCCGTTCGAGCTGATCCAGCTCCGCGCGAGTGCCGGCACGGCGATCCAACAACCCCGTCAGCCGGCGTTCAGCCCCGGGAAGGGCCGACGTCCTGAGAACGCTGATTCCAGTCGCATCGGACAGACCGGTGATGTCCGGAACCGTGCTTTCGGACGCGCGGCGGTCGCGGTCAGCCTCCATGAAGCCCTCGACGGCAGCGTAGACGTCGGAGCCCACCAGGGCGCCCTTCAGCAGCTCGAGCACGGATTCGTCGCGTTGACCGAGTGCCTGCGTCACGATCTTCTGGTGTGATGCGTTGGCCTCGGCGCGAACCTGCTGTTCGAGTTCTTGCAGTAGTCCCGCAACCTGCAGCAGGGGCGCGACATCTGCAGCCTCCTCTCGGAGGTCGTTCTCGAGCTGCAGCAGACTCGCCCGGTGAACCTCGACGGCGCTTTCGGTCGCAGCTCGTTTGTCGAGCAGTTCACCACCCGACGACCGGTACTGCTCGGCCGCCTCGAAGTGCAGCTTCTCGGCCCGCTCGAGCTCGACCCGCACAGACGCGGCCGAGGTAAGAGCCTGCTCCTCTGCCTGTCGAGCGGCAAGGGAGGCCTGCTTCCTTCCTTCCACCGTCTGCTTGAGCGAGTCGGGAATCTGGTTCACCCGGTGACGCCGCCGCAGCACCGCCAGGTCGGTTGTCAGCCGATCGACGAGGTCCAGGCCCAGCAGCGCCGACAATGCGGACCCAAGAACCTCCCGTGACTTCTGCATGTCGGCGAGTGCCTCGATCTGCTCTCCATCGAAGAAGAACAGTCCCGCGATCCCCCTGGGCAGGAAGGTCTCGACATGCTCGGTCCATGTCGAGATCAGCGCCTTGTCGATACGGCCGTCAACCTCGACCTCGAGGTGTTCACGGACAGGTCCGTCGGTCCCGCCCCACGAGCGGGTGATCCGGTAGCGATGTTCAGTGCCCTGCTGGTGCGCGCGGAATGCCAGTTCTACCGAGGAGGTTTCGTCCGCCGCGGCGCCTCTGTGGATCAGACTACGAAGGTAGTTCTCGTAGCTGCCGGTGCGGCGGCCGTTCGACTGCGCCAGCGTTCCGTAGAACGCGAGGTGGATCGCCTCGAGGAAGGTCGTCTTGCCGGCACCGTTCAACCCGCCAACCAGGATGATCGGCTTTCCCGCCGACGGCGGCGCGAGTTCAATCGTGTGCCGTCCCGAGAACGTGCCGACGTTTTGGAGCACCAGTTCGTCGAGAATCAACCTTCTACCCCAGTCTCGATTGGACGGACGTACCCGTCTGCAAGGTCGAGATCACTGACCTCGTCCGACTCTGGTGTCCTGTCCATTGCGTTCTTGCGCGTGTGCGCACGGTCCAGCGCGTCGCCCTCGTTCTCGTAGAAGCCGCGACGCAGCGCCTTGCCCAGCGAGTCGAAGAGACCAGCCCGCCGCGCCTGAGAACGGTGGCGCTGCTCGATATCGAGGAGCTCACGGACCAGTTCGAAGTGAAGTCTGTCGTCGCCGACAACTTCCTGAAGGATCTCGACGGTGTCCGGACCGAGCGGCAGGTGCTCGTCCAGCGGACGTCCCGGGTACTCCTCGCCCGTCGCGGCCGAATAGATTCCCGGAAGGTTGTCCTCGAATTCGTGCTTGTCCACCACCCAGATTCGGCGAATCTCCTCGAGCTCGGCCAGAGTGACCAGCTCGAGTCCGCTGACACTCTCGGGACCATTCTCGCGGATCCATGTCTGTGCTTCGAGAAGCCTGCGCACCCAGTTCTCGCGGGAGTCCTGGGTGTAGGGGCCCGGGATGGGGCGACCATGGAACAGCTGCACGGAGCCATTCATGCGACGGAAGTCACGGAGGTGCCGGTCGTCTGCGACATCGAGTTCGTTGCGAAGTTCAAGGAGCGGAAGCATCCACTCCTTCTCCTCGTCGTTCTGAATCATCGCGGACATCGACTTGTCCTTCTCGACGAGAGTGCAAGTCCAGCAACCGAATCTGCTGTCCCCGCAGCTCGGTGTCGTCGAGTCCACGACGAGGGGGCACTCACCGTCAGCCGATGCACCCTGATACATCGTGAGGAGGTCCTTGTTGGTGTAGCCCCACGGATTCGGACTCTGCATCAGGTAGGTCCACACGTCGTCGTTCGACCAGTTCTCGACCGGGGAATAGACGAGGCAGTTGGGCAGCGAGTCGTTAGGGCTCAGCATGTCGCGAACTCGACGGGACTCGAGCTCCTTCATTCGATGGGAGCGCCCCGAGCTCTCGGCCTTTCGGGTGCCCAGCACGAGGATGGCTTCGCCATGGGATTTGACCATGTTGGTGATGAAGGTGTTGGACGGCTTGATCTTGAGTCGCTCTGTGCACCAACGGAACTTCGGGCGCGGCGCAGGATAGCCACGTCCGGCCAGGTTGACCCAGAAGGTGTCGGCGACCGCAGGCGTCAACCGGTGAGGCGCAATGGGGAGTCCCTGTGCGGTAGCAGCCGCACCCATGGTGTCCAAGGAGTGCGTGACCCACGCGGCGACAACCGGGTTCTCGACCAGCGTGTCCGTGCTGATGACGTGAACCTGCTTCGTGCGCTGGTCTGGTTCGAGCGCCGCGAGCGCCTGCCAGACAAGCTGCAGGACGGCGGTCGAGTCCTTGCCACCGGAATAGCCAACCACCCAAGGGATGCCGTCGGCGAGGTAGAGGGCCTGTGTCTGCGCGATCAGTTCGTCCAATGCCCCGGACAGGCCCAGATCGTCGAAGGCCGATCGCGGCCGGATAGGCAGGTTGCGGGTCATGATTCTCCTCGCGTGAACGCATCCTCGGCACGCTGTTCGTCAGCTGGAAGCGGCAGGCCGAGTTTCTGCCGTATCAGTGCGGTGGTGAGCAGGAGATTTCCGGCGCTCTTGGAAACGCGGCCACCGGACATTGCCCGGCCCTCCCATAGTGTCGAATTCGAGCGGTGCCAGTCGATGTCCGCGAGCGGCTTGAGTGTCCGCACCCAGCCCCGCTTGTCGCGGCTCTGCTGAAGAACGCTGTTGCCGACCTTCCCCAACGAGTGGAGCACGATGCCGTGACTGTGAATGAAGTCTCGCCGAACCTCGCCGGCACTGACCTCACGCGCCCGAACCTGTGACCATTCAGGGATGTATCGGGCGACCGTATCCCAGTAAGCGCGCGCAAGATCGACTCGTTTGTCGAACGGTTCCTCCTCGAATCCCTCGAGCAACGCACGGTTGGCGCTGTACAACGCGGATAGCGTGAAGAGCTTCCGTGAGCGCGCGGCGAGGTTGCTCGATTCGGTCTCGGTCAGGTCGTTGTAGAAGTCGGATGTGAACACGACTACGCGGGTGATGGCCGACATCTCGTCCCGGTGGTCGTACAAGACGCTGATCGACTTGGCCGGTCGAATCGCATAACGATTGAGGTCGGCAAACATCTGCTGGCACCGTTTGAGTCCGACATCGAGGAACATCACGATGGCGATCGTCTCGTCGCCGAGCTCGGGATTGTCGCCGAGTGCCTGTTGAATTGCCGCTCGGCGATGCTGGCCGTCGTTGATGACAAATTTTGCGGACATCGGGATGGTCAGAGTCCCCACCCGGTCGTTCGGTCCACCACCACCAAATGCTTCGAAGACGACATCTGCATCGACCGATGCAGTGAGTGCAGAGAATACGTAGCTGTCAGGGTTCTCCACCACATAGCGGGCGATCTCCGGGATCCGGGCCTTGTTCAGAGTCCGCTGCGCCCGCATCTCCGGTACGAGCTCCTCGTCATCGAACAGGAACAGTCGTGGGATCAGCCGGAGCGGACACATCGTGACGAAGTACTCGCGTCCCGCCTGGATGCCACGGATGGCCGGGAAAACGTACTCGAATCCCGTGCTTCGAGACTTGGTGCTCACAGAGTCCATCGCAATCTCGCCCTCACCACACAGTCGACCGGTCCACCTGTACGGAACTATACATCCGAACAACCTGGATGTTGAAACGAACACAACAGGAAGAGTCACGTACAGTACGTGCATGACGATAGCTCCTGGCACCGACAGCTTCGATCAGACGGCGTCACACGGGGATAGCCGCCCCGTCTACCTCGATTGCAACGCGACGACGCCCATCGAACCGGCAGTACTACGCGAGGTTGTTGAGTTCCTGCAAGGGGACTTCGGCAACGCCGGAAGCCGCACCCACGCCTACGGTCAGCGAGCCAAGGAACGCGTCAACCGCGCGCGCGAGGAAGTCGCAGCAGTTGTCGGAGCCAAGCCCGACGAGGTGATCTTCACGAGCGGAGCAACCGAGAGTAACAACCTCGCGATCCTCGGACTCGAGGAGATCGGCCGGAATACTGGCCGTCGCCACATCATCACCACACAGATCGAGCACAAGGCCGTACTGGAGCCAGTCGAACGACTACGCGACCGCGGGTTCGACGTAACACTGCTACCCCCGAACCGCGGCGGGTGGGTTGAACCACAGTCCGTGGCCGACGCCCTTCGACCTGACACACTCTTGGTGTCGGTCATGGCCGCAAACAACGAAACCGGCGTGATTCAACCGATCGGCGCCATCGCAGATGCCTTGGAATCGCATGACACGTACCTTCACGTCGATGCGGCGCAAGCATTCGGCAAGCTTCTCGACGAACTGCGCAACTCCCGGATCGACATGATGAGCGTGTCCGGCCACAAGCTCTATGCACCCAAAGGCATAGGTGCGCTCATCCTTCGCCGGCGCGGGTATCGCCGCATTCCTCTGACCCCGCTGACAATTGGCGGCGGACAGGAGCGTGGGCTACGTTCTGGAACTCTACCGGTGGCGCTGATTGCCGGTCTCGCAACCTCGGCCACAATTGCCGTCAGGCATCACGATTCACGTACCGCACATTGCATCAAACTCCGTGACCGACTCATCACGGCGCTGGAACCACTCAACGCCTCATTCAACGGAGACTTGGATCGAACCATGCCGCACACGTTGAACTTCTCCGTACCTGGGGTCGATTCCGAAGCCGCGATTGTTGCACTCAAAGACTTGGTCGCGATATCAAACGGATCAGCATGCACGTCGCAGAGCTATGACCCAAGCCACGTACTGGTGGCGATGAACCTTCCGGACGAACGCATACACGGCGCGCTACGGTTCTCGTGGAGCCACCTTACGGAGGAGCCCGACTGGATGCAGGTGGCGAGCCGGCTCCAACTGATCCAGCATTCCTGACATCCGAACTCCGACGGCGGCGACAGTCCGTCCACTGATGACACAGCCCCAGCCGAACGGCCGACATGGCAGCGCCGCTTCCACACCATGGCCCCGCAGCGGGATAGAGTGCACCTTTTCGTCTTCATTCGCTACCGCTGGAGCGTGCAAGTGAACCGTCTTACAGGCGGTTCACTTGTTCAGTCCCAGACATCACGAGTTCAGTCCCACCAAAGCATGCCTGGCGACGACAATGCACACCCTTGTCGGATACACCGGATACAGTGCGCTTCTTGAAGTACCGACCGCGAAACGACGGAGACGAGCAGTGAGCTACACCGTGCCTGCACTCAAGGGGCAAATGGGATCAACCGAGTACTTTCAGGCAACAGTTCCTGCCCGTGAACTCGCGGCGGTCGCGAAGCTTGCAGTCGAGCTGCCCCAGTGGACGACGTGGTCGGTGTTCGAGCGGTTCCAGCGTGAACTCGCGACCAAGCGGGTGGAGAAGGAGATCGTTCCCTACCTCGCGCAGGCGCGGGACAGGTTCTTCAATGCCCTCATCGTCCTCGTCTACGAACCTCGCACCTTCACGTTCGAAACGGTGGGAAGCAACGTGTCCGGTCTGCCGGGCACGTACCGAAAAGTGGCGGACAAGATGGGGTTCCTCACTGTCGACGGCGGAGACCTCGTTGTCCTCGACGGCCAGCACCGCCTGTCGGCGCTGCGCGCGGTCACCACCAATGACGGTTCGATCAAGGGTGAATACGCCGACGCAGTCGCCGAAGACGAACTGTGCGTGATATTTATCCCGCACGAGTCGTTCGAGAAGACCCGTCGGATCTTCAACAAGGTGAACCGGTATGCAAAGCCGACCAGCCCGTCCGACAACATCATCACCAGCGAGGACGACGGTTCCGCGATCATCACCCGGTGGCTCGTCGAACCCACACCTCCCGAAGGTGCCGGAGATCGGCTTCCACCGCTGTCAGCCTTGGATCCGTACGACGAACCGATCGTGGAATGGCGTCGAACAACCCTCAAGCCCAACGATACGAAGTTCACCACCTTGTCCGCGGTGTATCAGATGACGCAGGTCATTCTCGATGCCAACGGAATGCACGGATTCACCGAGAAGCACATGGTGAATCGTCCCTCGGACGATCAACTCCTCAAGGCGTATCGGATCACGTCCGAGTGGTGGTACGTACTGCTGGACAAGATTCGACCGTTCCGTGACAGCATGCAAGACCCCGCGCTCCTCCCCGACTACCGCGCATACCAGAGCCGGCATTCGTTGCTGTTTCGCCCGGTCGGTCAGATCATGCTGATGCATGCCCTGACCGAAGCGACGAGCAGAGGACTGTCACTCGCCGACGCTACCGGCCTTGTCAGCCGAAAGAACTGGTCGGCAAGCAACCCTCTCTTCACCGGCACGATCGTGTACGCAAACGGCCACATGTCGACCAACGAAACCGCTATCCGCCTCGCTGGCCGGCTCGGCACCTATCACATCGCCCCCGGGATTCTCACCGAACGTGAGATCGACTCGTTGACGCACGACCTCGCGGTGGCAAAGGGGCAGCCCGGATTCCGGCTGCCCCGCCCGAGGTGACACACCCGGCGGGCAGCGGTCAATGCCCTCCCGATGTGGGGAGGTGCGGGCCGACGTACCCGACGTAGAGGCGTTGCGTGGGTCCCCCCGAGTCGTCGTACAGGTGCACGCGCGGGGCAGCCAATGCGCGGTCGATCTTCAGATGCGCCTCCATGTAATACTGTCCGTCCGAGCTGACTTCATGTGGCACCCGGAAGGTCCTCACTCGCCGCATGTCACGATCGTTAGACGTCGACTCGCTCTCCTTTGCGGCGTAGTCGCACGACAGGGGAAACACGGCTTCGGGTGGGTCACTCTGGTAACTGTGCAGGCTCCCGCGATACCCCATCTCGACTTTCGCTCTCACGTAGTCGTTCAGCGCTTTGAGCGCTCCCCAGATCTTCGTGGCCCACAGTCCATGCCGGGGGTGTCGGTCCAAGTCGATCGCAGGATCGTCCAGACACGAGACGACCAGGTACTTCAGATCGTCACGCGCCGCGAGCACGGCATCGAAACACGTGTCAGGAGACCATGTTTCATCGGTACCGTCGTCCACAACGTACCCGCTCACATCGCGTTGAGCACGCTCGAGGTACTTGTTCCGAGCCTGCGCGGAGTGCAGTTCCCTCAGCGCAGCATCTTGTTCAGCCAATGCAATCTCGAGGTCCAGCTCCAGAGCACGCAGGCGCTGCTCCAGGTCGCTTGCACGCCTGGATTCTTCCTCCAGCAATTCCTCTGCAGCCGTGACATCCCCGCCGTCGGCATGCCCTCGAAGTTTCAGGAGCGACGAGGTCCGCAGCTTCTCGAGCCACATCGGTCTCGGTGCAGCGAGCTGATGACGCAAGACGAGCCGGCGTGCCCCCCTCGGCTGACGCCGCAGAGAGAACGCCCCGACCACCTCGATATCGACGCGGCCAGCGGCAGTTGACCGCGCAAGGCTCACGACAGAGCCGTCTCGGACGTCACCTCCGATACCGAGACCACCACAAAGGAGGCTTTCAGCCCGCTCCCTCGTCACCCTGAACGCGATCGCATGTCCGCCCAGTCCGACGGCAACCTGACTCAACCTGTCCGAAACGCTGGCATTGTCCGATACCAAGACGATCACGCCAGGACTCAAATCCCCATCCAGCACTGCCCGTAGATCTGTCGATCCCCACTCCGCCGGCATCTCGTTGACCTCGAGCCGGTTGAACCCGCGGTACGTGTCTCCGGCAGCCCTGATCAGTCCCGCCAGTAGACCTTCCGCCTCGACAGACAGATCCTGGTTGGCGTGACCCTCACCGGCGTCGAGGCGCTCCTCCTCCAAGAGCAGCACGACCCCGGCATCACCGCGTGCAATCGCCGCGGTGCGGGAAATCCTTGCCTCGTGGTCCACCACGGCAAGGTGACACGAGTACTCACCGAGTCCCTGCGACGCGGACGCCCACTCGACACTCAACCGCCCGGAATCCTGGGAGACCAGACTGACCGAGTACGTCTTCTCCATCCAGTCGCCGAGAAACGACTCGACCGCCCCGGAATCGCCGCGCCATTCGACCGCGGTCGCTACACGGATCGGCCCCCCACCCGACGTCATAGCGACAGCGGCTCAGGAAGATCCACGGGGCGCTCATTCTCCTCGAGGGTGTCGATATCCGAGTAGGGGTCCTTGCCTCGCGCCTTGTTCCAATCCTCGTACAGCGTCTGGGTGAACTCCTCGGTCACATAGTCCGGAAGGATCATGTAACAGACGAGGCGACCCGCGAGCTCGAATGCCTCCCTCCTCGCCACCATGCGCCCATCGGCGCGGACGATGGTGTCGCGCCAGATGCACGAAGGCGTGGCGGAAAAGTCGACCCGATCGACCCGCTCCAGAAGAGTCTTGAGACTGACCTCCCCCTTCGAATACGTCATGGCTCTCGTGAGTCCCTTCACCAATGCCATCTGCCCGACCGGCCGCAGAAGCAGAGTGTGACTGTGCTCGTTGTCGAACCGGGTCGACGGAATCGAAGCGGGGTCACTCAACGCAGTCGTGAATGCTTGGAGCGTCAAGATTTGCTCCCACCAATCCGACACGACGTCGTACGCACGATTGAGCGTGTTGTCGTCGGGAGCGACAGGGTTCTCCTTCTCGGAGAACCCGGCGAAACCATTATTGATGGATAGAACATCCTGGACTGTCTCGTACACTGCGCTGATCGTCGTGAGCTTCTCCGACTTCTGCTTCAGTGTGGTCATCCCCCATTCGACCAGGTCATGCGACCGTTCCTCGCTCTGCCGTGCCGCCAGCGGCGCCTCGATACTCGAGTCCAGCAGTCGGCGGGTCACAAGCGCGTAGCCGTCGTCCTCGCTGGTGATGATGTTGTCGCTGCGCCCTGTTGGCTTCGCATGTCGATTGACCTTATTGAAGATGCGACGCGTCTTCTCCGCACTCTCCTCCTCGAGGACGAGAACGCAGACCTGATCGTCACCAACCTGGGACCAATACGGTCCGAGCTCAGGCCCACCGGTGATGACCTCCCGGAACGCCACCAACCGATGCTGGCCGTCCAATGCAATCAATTCACCGCTGGTGAATGTCAGGAAGCCGATGTCCCCGGCCTGGCTGCGGTATGCGGCAGAGAGGCCCTCGACGATGTCACCCAGCGACTCGAACTCGATTCCGCCCGGCTTCGCCAACACGATGAACGACCCGAAAAACCGATCGGGGTGCTGCGCCAAGTACGGCACGATCGTCTTCATCACGCGCCCCTTGTTGACCTCACGCTGGATTCGCTCGTCGATCGACGCCGATGCCCAGGCATCCGTCTCGCGCGCAGGGCGCACACTGTTCGTCAGCTCACGCGCGGTCATCGTGACTTCGTAATAGGTCGTGGATCCCATGCGACCACGGAGACAGGGACGAGTGATAGCCATGGACGCACTGTACAGTCCGGTTTCGCACCCCTATGTCAGCCCACGAGAGGACAAGCTGCCGATGACGGAGCTGCGGGCATGGCAGACCGACGCACTCGCTCGATGGCACGCCAACGGCCGCCGGGGGATCATCGCCGCCGCCACGGGAACCGGCAAGACACGCATGGCCATCGAAGCGATTCGCCTCGCACTGGACGACGGCGCACGAGCTGTGGTCGTCGTACCCACCCGGGTCCTTCAACAGCAGTGGATCCGCGCCCTTCGTACGGCCGGCATCGTCGGTCGCAGACTCGGAACCATCGGCGGCACCTCACCCGATCCGAATCCTGACCACCTGATCCTCGTCGCCGTCATCGACTCAGCTCGAAACGGTGTCGGATCACTGTTCCGCCACTGGACCTCGAGCGGCCGTCCGACATTGCTGGTCGTCGACGAGTGCCACTGGTCAGGCAGCGCGCACAACCGTGGAGTCTTCGACGGCGACCCGGCATGGAGACTCGGTTTGTCTGCCACACCCGAACGTGGAGACGACGGATTCGACGACGTTCTCGTGCCGATGCTCGGCGAGGTCGTCTATCGGTACTCAATGCGCAACGCGATGGACGACGGTGTTCTCAGCGACCTCCGCCTGTCGAATCTGTTGATCGATCTGCCGCAGCTCGAGCAAAGCGAGTACGACCGCATCGAAGCACAGATCACCGCCTCAGCGGCAACGCTGACACGGCAGCACCCCGAACTCTTCACCTCCGCCGACTGGACAGCGCATATCGCGCAGGCAGCGTCGACCATTCCAGCGGCGAAACGACTGAATAGCCTTGTCGTCGAACGCCGCCGACTCCTGGCGAACAACAACGGGCGATTGCGGGCAATGGAGTACCTGCTCGACCTCGGCGTGCTCACGTCACGACGTACGATTCTGTTCAACGAGACAATCAACCAAGCTGAGCACGTCGCACAGAAGGTCCGAGAGCTGGGGATCAAAGTCTCCATCGACCATTCTCGATTGAACTCGCGTGAGCGGGATCAAAACCAGGAAGCATTCCGCGCAGGGGCAACCGACGCGATGGTTGCAGTACGAACCGCCGACGAGGGACTCGACATCCCCGACGCCGACCAAGCCATCATCGTCTCCGGAACGATGAACCCGAGACAGCGTATCCAACGACTCGGGCGAGTGGTCAGACTCGGGGGCACTCCGCCGCGCGCGATCTCACTGCTCGCACGAGGCACGCTCGAAGAGTCGGTAATCGCCGGACGCGACCGCGAACTGCTCGGCCTCGATCGCGTGATCATCAAACCGCTCAGCGCATTCCGGGACGATTCGGTGGACTTCCTGTTCAGCGTATAGACCCACCGGGTCATCGAGGGCACCCACGCGCGATGCGAACCCTGGGCACAGCGGGCTTCCCGTCGCTTAGCTTGTGAGCATGCGGATTGCGCAGATTTTCGAAACTCCGGCATGGACGAAGGAAGTCGACCAAACTCGATTCATCCGAGATGGTCAAAGTAGTTTCGCAAGGCATCAGCCAATTCAGCATCCGTCCTCAGCATTTTCATCGTCCGCGCCTCGATCTGACGAATCCGTTCGCGTGTGACGCCGAATCTACGCCCGATCTCGTCGAGTGTGTGGACTTGACCATCCAATGCACCTGCGGGCAATCCGCGCCACCCACCAGGCCAGTCGCTGACCCACCCGTTTCTCAGTGCAATCACGGCCGCCTCCCTGTCGGTGAGGCACTCGAGTACAGCCTCGATCCGCCAACGAAGCCGCTCACGAAAGACGACCTCGACCGGATCTACTGCGTCATCAACAACGTCGACGATCGATTCAATCGCACACGCCCACCTGTCCTCTCCCCCGCCTTCTAGGAGTGCATCGAGGCTCGCAACAGGCGCCGCCCACGAATCGAGCTGGCAAAGCTTGTCGATGTCCAGTTCGGATATGGTGGCGATCTCAGCGTCGGTCGCCTCCCGTCCCTCCGCCAGACGATGATCGTTCCTCAGCCGACGCAGCCTGTCGATGTCCTCGACTACGTGGACGGGCAGGCGAACACTCCTCCCTTTGTCCGCGATCCCGCGAACGATGGCCTGACGAATCCACCATGTGGCATAGGTGGAGAACTTGTTGCCCTTCGTGAAATCGAACTTCTCGACAGCTCGCATCAGTCCCGTATTGCCCTCCTGGATCAAGTCGAGCAGATCCATCCCGCGGTGCTGGTATGCACGTGCGGTGTGGGCGACCAGCCTCAAGTTCGCCTCGATCATGGTGGACCGTGCCTGGTTACCGGCGCGGACCAGCACACGAAGATCGCCAACCTCGGAGGCATGCGGGACTGGGCCCAACGCACCCGACAGCTTCACCTCCGCGTACAGACCCGCCTCGATGAGCTGCATGAGTTCGACCTCCTCAGCTGCGGTGAGCAGATCGGTCCGACGGATCCTCTCCATGTACCAGTCGACACCATCCGCCGACTGGAAGTAGCCGCCCGCCCTGTGCGGGGTGCCTTGGACCTCAATTCCCGCCGTTGGCAGGCGTGTCCCGCTCGAACGCCGTTCGCGTACCTCGATACCGAGAGCGGTGAACGACTCGATCAGTGTGGTCAGATTCTTCGCACCGGACGCGAAACGCACACCTCCAGGCCCGTCGCACCGGCACGATGCGCTGCACAATTGTTGGCTGTCACCGCGGGTAATCACGTGAGCGCATCCGCGATGCCCTCCAGTGCGGTGCACGACGGACAACGCCTCGACCGCATGCAAGCGGGCTCTGCGCGGTTCTCTGGAATACTGAAATCCCGCTTCAGGAGAGAGATTCTCGCGCGTCACCCATACGTAGTCGTCGTGGAGTATCAGCTGTCCATCGTGACACTCGAACCGTTCGTACACGCCTCTACTTCCCGACCCATCTCATTCGTCCCACCCATCTCGAGCCAGCACATAGCTTGCGCCACGTCGACTGTTCACCTTGGTGAGCTTTTCCTGCGCCACAAGCGCGTACAGCATCGACGCAACCACCGGTCGCTCAAGGCCCAACGCTGACGCCAGCTCAACCGAGGTGACTGGACCGTTGGCTGCCATCGCCAGTACTCGATCGTGCGCGGGGTTCGCATCGTCACTCCGCTGATCAACCGCCACTTCGCGCTCCGGCGCAGCCTCTACTGGGTGGTCCTCACCGTTCCAACTCCAACTGGCTGCCGACCTGTCGGCCACTCGCGCGTCAGCGGATGCGTCAGTCCGATTTGAGATACGCGAACTGACAGCACTCCAGAGCGACCTCAGTCGGGATAGCGGAAGGTCCGCGAGGTCAGTGAGTGCGGCAGCTGCGATGAACCGCGACAGGTCCGACATCGACTCGGGCGAACTCCCGATCTCGATCAGGATGCGTGCGTGCCCCGAGTTCTCGGGAATACGCTCCAGAATCTGGACATTCTCGACCCGATACGAGCGGATCGCGTCACCTTCGAGGTCCGCCAGCGCTCGAGCCACCACCGATCGATCGAGTACAGCACTCACCGAGCGAGGGCTGTCACTGACGATGTCAACAATCTCGTCCACCGTCGCGAGCCCACCCAACTTCGAAAGCGCACCCATGAAGTCGAGACCTCGAAGCGAATCGCGCTGGGAGCGTGCATCGTGCCGGCTCAACTCATCCGCGCTCACGGCCTTCTCCAGCGGCAGCGAACTCTCAATCGAGGGAGCCGAGAATGGGATGGCGCTACGCGGCATGATCTCCCATGCCGGACCAAGGTCGGACGGCGCGGCCGCCTCGGCCGATGCCGTCGCCGTATCATTCAACGCACGTTGATGGCTCGCCTCCTCGGCCGGTGTGTCACTTCCGGCGACATCCGGCGTCGAAACGAGCGATGGTACCCAACTGGTGTCGACGATCTCCCAGGCCGACGTGGCAACGACAGGTGCCTCCGCCTCTGCCTCCGCGCTGACCGTATCGAGACCAGTAGTCGCCTCGTCGAGCGGATCCGGCTCAGCCACCGAAGTCCACGCTGTCAGCGTTGACGCGCCCACCCGACTGACGACAACCGGAGTCTCCGGCGCAGGCGCCACGGCGACCGGTGCGGGCCCGTCCGGAGCATTGACGTCGGTCTCATCCGTGTACGAGTCGTCGTCGATCAGCACCGTGGGAGTCCACACCGGCCCCGAGGAGGCTGTGGCGTCCCCAAGCAGGAGCGGCGCGATGCCGCGACGGTCCAGCTCCGCACACAGCCCACTCAAAGCAACGGTGGGGTCGAGGTAGTAGGCGGATTCACGGATCCGCCAGAACACCCAGCCGCACCGCTTGAGTTCACGCTCGCGCTCGAGGTCTCGGGCCCGCTGTTCCGGGGTGGTGTGGAACGCGTCGCCGTCGCACTCGACAGCGAGCCGGCCCGCCGCCCCGGTTACGACCAGGTCGATGCGGCGGCTGTTCACCTCGACCTGCGGGTTGACGTGGTAGCCGCGGCCGGTGATGTCCAGAAACACGCGCTGCTCGAAGAGGCTGTCGAACGCGGCGTGCCGGTCGTCGCGGGTGACGCCGATTGGCATCGGGTCGGCCGGCGCCGGCGACGTCGCCAGCATGTAGGTGAGCAGCGAATGCCGAAGATCGTTGTCCCGCAGCGAGTCCGGGGCAACAGAGTGGAACAGCCACAGCTGGTCCTGCGCCCGCGACGCGGCGACGTTGAACGCCCGTTGGGCCTTGTTGTCGGTGCGCGCGGCAACGCGCTGCCCAGGCGCGATCACCATCGACAGCAGGACCACGTGCCGTTCGTCGCCCTGGAAGTCCGGCGGGGTGCCGATCCGCAGCCTGCGCTCATCCCACTGCTTTCCGTCGAGGCGTCCCAGCAGCTCGTTCCGGATCACGTCGACCTGCGCCTGCCCCTGCAGCACGACGACACCGAACGTCTTCCCGTCGTATAGGGGATCGTCCAGGCAAGCTTCGATCGCGTCGGCGATTGCGAGTGCTTCCGGCCGGTTCGCCAGCTTCGCATCCCGACCGGTGACGACGCCACCCTCGACATAGGTGTGTCGCAGCGGCTTCAGTCGGTCGGACCCGAACTGCCGCAACGGAACCAGTGGTGCGTCCCGGTAGAACTGATTGCTCGACCAGGTGATGATCTCGGGCATGCACCGGAAGTGCTCACGTAGGCGTACCACCTGACCGAACCGGGTGCGCAGCATGGAGAACAGGCTGTCCCGCGGAGTCAGGCTGGCACGTAGGTACTCCGGCATGTCCGGTAGGAACGTGTCGAGCCGCTGGAACACCGCGTCGAGCGCGCCGGATGCGACCTCGCTCGGCGCGCACTGCTTGTCGTCACCCACGACGATTACCCGCGGCGCGAGCCACAGCAAGAACAAGCTGGCGATGTCCGCTTGGCTGGCCTCGTCGACGATCACCACGTCGAATGCGCCCGGCTCCGTCGGAATGGACGCGAGCACCTGCTGCAACGGCATCACCCAGGCGGGAACCGCGCCTTGCGCGACCTGCATCGCCGAACGCGCCGCCGAACGGTACTGCTCGGCGTATTTGCCGGTGCCCTTGCCGATGTTCGCGACCTGCCCGCGATACGCCTGCAGCGCCTGCACCTGCTGCGCCGTCATCCGTTCCAGGCAACCGCGCCACGCCTGCTCCGCGGCGAGTTGTGCAGTGAGGCGGGCGATGTCGGCCTCGACGGCCTCCAGATCGGATTCGAGGCGGCGGTCGAGACCCTCCTCGTGATGTGCTTGCACCCAGCGCTGCGCGCGGCGCCACGCCCACGCCTCGTCCAGCTCGGCAATTCGGGTGAGCCAGTGGTCATCGGTCGGTGTCCCCGCCACGAGTGCGGCCAATGCTGGGGCGTCCTCATCGAGTTGCTGGCGAAGTGACGCAAGCCGCTCCTCTTCCGCCCGTGCAGTTCTAGCTTCCTCAATACCGGACAGCGCAGCTGCCACACCGGCGTGATCGCCGGCTCCGATCGCGGAGACCAGCGCCGCGCTCTCCGAGGACGGCGCCGACGAGAAGCACGCCGCCACCGACTCACCCAGATCCTGCAGCGCGGCGCGGGCCGCATCGGTGTCGGCTCTCGCGGCGATCGCTGCCGCCGCATCGGCGAGGGCGTCCGCCTCCGCCACGCACCGCACCGGAGGTACCGTCGGGCTAATCGACCGCAGCGCGTCCGTGATCGAGTTCACCTGCCCGACAAGTGCATTCACCACCCGGATCGAGAACTCGACGATGCTGAGCGCGTTGACCTGCGCCCCACGCGATCCGGCGGTGTCCACCGTGACCCCGAGGTCGTCGAGGACCGCCGCCGCCCGCTGCATGCAGTCGAGTGCGCGCAGATGCTCGGCGACCACGCGCACCGATTCCGCGGTCGTCGCCGGCTGTCCGTCGACGGTGGCGACGGGGCCAAGTGCCTCCACCGCCTTCTGCTGATCGCTCTTCCGGAACCGGCCGCGCCATTCCAGCCCGCCGTTCATCGCAATCGCCATTGCGCCGTACACGTCGAGCGCGCTCCGACCGTTTGTCGGTACCTGCACCACGCGTGCCCCAACGAAAGCGTCGGACTCGGCGGCGACTCGGAGAAGGCTTGGGATCTCGGCGGTCTTCGCCCACAGATGTCCTACCGCGCCGGACAGCACCGCGTCCGCCGCCGCCTGCATCGCCGGCATTTGACGGCGGACATCTACGACGACGCCCTGCAGGCGCTCGCACCTCATCCGGATGTCGGTCTGGACGTGCAGCGGGACATCGGTAAGGACATTCATCAGCCAGGATGCCTCGGGGCGAACCTGCCGCGGCGCGGCGCCGGCTCGTTCGCACAGCTGCTGCAATACGGCGGGATTCGGCAGAACACCGTCGACCGGCGGAAACTCCTGCCGCAGACGCGCTGCCCGCTCCGGAGTCGACCGGGCGGTCAGGTCGAGCAGTGCTTGCAGCTGCGCCCCCGCGAGGTTCGGTACGGAGGTGTTCAACGGCCCGGGCAGCCAGTCAAACCGTCCGGCATGGCGGGTGACGTCCCGGACGATCGACGCAGCGGTGCCGGTGTACCCGGCGGCGACCTCGGGGTGGACGAATGTCTCGGCTTCCCGAAGCGATCGGATGTGCTCGGTGATGCTGCTGCGCCGACTCAACGCCTCGTTGCGCCGGGCCGCGAGGTCGTCGATACGCGCGGTGGTCGTGGCCGCAATGTACGACGACTTGCGTGTGGCAATCTCGGCGACGCTACGGTTCAGCTCGGCAGATCCCCCACGTCCGACGTCGGTGATCGCGACGCACAGCTCCTGCATCTCCGGCGGTAGCTTGTCGCGCAGCACGCGCAGCGCCTGTGCCTTTTCACTGGTGACCAGAACCCGCTGACCTTGGGCGAGCAACGCGCATACCAGGTTAGCGATGGTGTGTGTCTTGCCGGTACCGGGTGGGCCCTCGACGACCACTCCGCTGTCCCGGGCTAGTCGAGTGATGATCTCCCGCTGCTCAGGGTTCGCGGGCAGCGGGAACAGTGGATCCTCGGCGAGCGTGGCGGACGGCGACGAGCCGGCGCGGTCCAGCCAGGACACCCGATCATCCGGCTCGATGGCCTCGACGAGCTGCGCCAACCCGAGCGGCACCGGGACGTCGTCGCGTTCGGACTCTGCGATCATCCGGTCGTAGTACTCGACAAGCGCGAACGCGCCCCGCTTGCGGAGCACCAGCGCAGGCGCAGCGACCAACGTCCGGTTCGATTCCGAGACGTCCGACTCGCCTTCCACCTGAACCGGAACGGTCAGCGACCGCCCGGCCCAGGCCTTGAGGAACACCGGGATCGCCACGTCGATCGGAGACGACAGGCCCTGCAACCCGTCCTGCAGCGCCCGCGACCCCGTCGGGTCGAACATCGACAGGCCCGTCAGCAACTGTGTGTCCTCGAGGCGCGGGGCGGTCTCGGATGCCAACCGGACCAACAGATCCCCGGACGCCTCGTCGCGCTCGATCGTGGCTGGCTGGGTGAGGATGTGGGTGCGCACGGGCTCGCCGACGTCACCGGGAGGCAGCGTGAGCAGGCCCGAGGCGAGGACCAGCTCAACGGATTCGGGTCGGGCGCCGAGTTCCTGCATGGCCCGTTGCAGCGCGGTGTTCAGTTGCCACACCGGTCGCCGCTCCCGGTCAGTGGCCGCCCACGTCCGCCAGTCCGCCAGCCAGTCGTCGAAGGCAGTGCCGATGTCGGTGGCGTGGGGGTCCAGCGCCGGGGTCGCAGCTGAGTCGGTGACGTCCCCGTGAACCCGACCGTGCAGGTGGGCCGGCAGCGCGGGCGGGTCGGAGAGCATGACACGGCGCGATCGGAGCACCACGTCACCGGCCGCCGCATCCCGGACGAGTGCCACCTCGACGGTGTCTCCGGACAGCCAGACCACGTCCTCGTGACGCCGGTGGTCCAGGACCGGTTTGCTGCGCGACTTCACCAGTTCCCGCAGGAACCGCATCAACCTCTGGACCCGGTCCTTGAGGTGGGGATCGTCCTCCCTGTTCACCGCGCCACCCCTCTCGATTCCCGGTTAGCTGCGCCACGTTGAAGTACAGGGTAAGGACCCGGTACAACACGTCCCTGCCGACCCCCGGGCTGACTCGCTACCGTGGCAGGCCGAGCAGGTCCCAACGGTCGCGACCATCACGGACCATTTCCTGGTTCACGCCGAGCGTGCCGACGGGACGACGCCCGGGATACCGGGCCACACGCAGGTCATTGGCTGCACGGACCTCTGCGGTCACACGCGCGGTCGGGAGAATATACATGCAGAGTGGTTTCGCGGTGAGATCCACAAATGCCCAAAACTCAGAACCAGTGTCATCCGTGTCCGGGTCTTCGTCAGCCCTCGACGCGGCCCAACCGAGTCCTGACCTGGTCTTGACCCGAACCGTGACTGGGCGCTGCCCGGGTACCAATACTTCGACGGCGGTTCGGCGCGTCTCCGTGAGCCTCGTTGCGATCGCTCCGCGGGAGCGAACTTGATCGATGAACCAGGCTATTCCGCGGTCAGCCGTGGTTGCGATCGAGTTCACTTCGGATTGGGACTTCAAAACCCGCGATTCGAATTCGGTGCCTGCCGCCAATCGCCGATCCGGCCGCTCAGCGAGGCCCACCGACGGAGATTGCCCGCCCTCTGCCTCGTCCTCGTCCGACCCTGCCCTTGAAACGAGGCCAGTGACCGCGTCATCCAACAGCGTTGCCAGCAACTCGAATTCGGGGCGCTGGGCATGGCTGAATGTGATCGCTTCGGGGTGACTCTCTACCTCCGGCGTCAGCTCCTCCGCTCCGTCTACCAGAATGTGCGCGAACCCACCCGAACCGTGCCGGGAGGGCAGTAGCCGGCACGCACGCACCGCGGTGATTGGGGCGCGCCGAGGTTCGGCCGAGAACTGGTAGTCCGCGACTCCGTCCCTGGTTATCCAGACATGCGTGCGGTCGACGATGACCTGCCCGTCGAGTCCGTGGAACCATCGCACCGACGCATCAACTGTGTCCCCGCCCTCGCCGGAATCAGCAGGGGCTGGGTTGTCGGTGGCGTCGAGCAGATTGAGGAAGTCGGGCAGCAAGTCCGGACCGATGGCCTGCCGACGCGCAGCACGCAGGATTCGCCGATACAGCTCGTCGAGGGTCGCATGTGCCCCGGCCAGTTGCTCGAACACAGCCCGGTCGTGCTTGCCGCCGTTGGGGCGAGTGCCGTCCAGATTCGCCATTTTCGCAAGGATGCTTGAGCTCGGGCGCCTGAACAGGCGAGCCAATTCCGGCACGGGGAACGGTGCCCGGCTCGCCGAACCGCTGCCGAACCGGCTGTGGTCGACTAGCCGAATCGCGCACAGACACAGCACGACCTCACACGGGATGAAGTTGACCTGGCGACCCGTTCCCGGGTCCATTCGTTGAAGTACTGAACGCCAGGCGTCGTCCAATCCGACATCCGTCGGATCCACAAATTCGATGAGCTCACTCACGATCATATTCGTCCCAAATCCTTATCCTCCACAATTATTTACCGCGCGCCCGAAGCCAACCGGCTACCTGAACCGCCGCATAGCTGATACGCAACAGATCCATGCCAGGCAGCTTCGAACGAACTGCTGGCTCAATGATCAGCCCTTGCCATGACGTTCCCAACCTGCACTCGAGCATCGGCCCATCGATCTCCTCAAGCATGTCCTGCCGGATCTCCACCACGTGGTCCGGTCTGACCCGAAGATGTGTACGTCGTAGACCGCAAGGTGGATCCTGCACAACGTCAGCCCGGCAGGAGCCCACGCTGACCCTCCGTGACGACCAGGATGTCGGCGTCCACCTCGCGCAGCCGTTCGCGCACCCGCGGCCCTCGTCCGCCCGGCACCGGGGTCCACTCGGTGTTCCACGACGCGACGGTGATCTCTTCTGACGACACGATCGGACTCTACGTACCCGACTGCCGCCGCACCCGGCCACAGCAGGGATAGAGCGCACCCACCACCCGGCGGCCCGCGATTCCCCGGCAAATCCCGACCCACCTGGACCCCCAGAGTGCCCCGATTTCTCCCCGCCCCGCGATACCGTGGACAGGCACCATGTCGGGGGACACGGATCTGTGACGTCGGCGCCCCTCCGCCTGCCCGCGGAAGGCTCCGAGATTGGGGGCAGTATGTCCGAGTTCGGCACCTTCGACCTCTCCGTCGACAAGGCCTGGCGCAGCTTCCGGGCCGCGCTCGCCGACTACGTGGTCGAGATGGTCGACACCGACTTCCTGGTACTGCAGTCCGCCGAGTCGAACATCGCCGGCCACCATGTCCAGTACGTCCAGTTCCTCTCCCACGACTCCGACGCGGTCTCCTGCGGCGTCCCCACCAACGCCGACCTCGACCCGAAGCAGGCATTGAGCCTCGCCGACGAGGCCCGGCTGCGCGAACTCGGCTGGGCCCCGCAGGACCGTGCCGTGGCGGACGACTGCGCCCACCCGAACACCCGGTTCTTCTTCGCCGACCGGCCCCGGATGCGGGCCGACGAGCTGGCGACGATGGCGGTGACCGTGCTGCGCGAGCTGTGGAACGTGCCCCACCCCGGCTTCCTCCGGGCGGGGACCCTCGGCCGTACCGCAGAGCTGCCGGTCGGGGAGAACTACTCGCGGAACGCGCCCCCGACCGAGCAGGACCCGACGCCCTACCCCGACGCGTCGATCGGGGCGGATTTCCCCCGCGACCACACCCACCTGCGCGAGCTCGTCGGCGCCGCCCTCACCGACAGTCCCGACCACCCGCCGGCGCTCGACGCCGACGGCGACATCGAGTTGACGCTCGACGGGATGCCGGTGTTCGTGATCGTGCACCCCACCGAGCCCTACGTGCAGATCTGGGCGCCGCTGCTGCAGCAGATCAGCGACCACGCCCGGGCCGCGGCGATCGTGGCCGAGCTCAACACCGGCTGGCCGCTGATCAAGTTCGTGCTCACCGAGGACCGACTGTCCGCGTCGATCATCGTGGTCGCCAATCCGTTCGTGCCGCGCCACCTGACCGACATGCTCGGCCGGATGTCGGCGTTCCTCACCACCTGCGACGACGGGTTCGTGGCCCGCTTCGGCGCCGTCTCCGCCCGCCACACCCAGGATCCGGGGTCCGGCCGCGACGGCGAACCCGAGTTCCCGGCAGCCCTGATGGCCGTGATCGACCTCGGCGCGGACGCGATGGGGGAACTGGGCGCGCGGCGGGTGGTGGAGACCTGCGCCCACGACCGCGACACCATCCTCGAGTACATCCGCCTGTGCTCCGAGCAGGAGGCCGAGTGGCTCGGCAACGCCGACGCCGCCCGCGAGGATCCCGACCAGGACGACCTCGAGCTCTGCCTGAGCGAGGCCCGCAACTGGTCCCGGACCGTCGAGGCGCTGCTCGCCGCGCTGCGCCTGATCGACTCCCCCGGCCGGCACCGCGCCCAAGGTCGGCACCGGGCCCCCGACTCGGCCACCGAGTCCCGCCCGCGCGACCGCTTCGGCCCCACCGAGCCGACCCTGTTCGACGACCCCAGCTAGCCACCGGCACGAAGGGACCTGCATGAGGACACCTCCCCACGACCGCACGCTCGCGGCGATCCGTCGGCTCGAACTCTCCGAGATGGACGCGGCGCTGCTGACCCTGGCGGTCCTCGGCGAGGCGTCGGACCTGAGGATCGACACCACCGTGCTGCGGCCGGCGATCGAGGTGGCCGCCTACGTGCACCGCACCCAGACCCGCCCCGGCAACGCGACCCGCCCCGTCGAGCCGTACATCGCGCACCCGCTGCGCAACACCCTGCGACTGATCCGCTACGGCTGCACGGACGCGCCGACCCTGGTCGCGGCCGTCCTGCACGACACCGTCGAGGACCATGCCGCGGACCTGATCACCCTGTTCGACGGCCCGCCCGACGCCGGCCTCGACGCCGCCGCCCTGCAGGACCGGGCGCTGACGCTGCTCGCCGACCAGTTCGGCGGCGAGGTCGCGGGGATCGTGAAGGCCGTCACCAATCCCCCGAAGCCCGCGGGCCTGCCCGTCGAGGAGAAGAACCGCGGCTACGTCGACCACGTCGAGTCCGTCATCGGCGACCCCAAGGTGTACCTGGTCAAGCTCGCCGACTACGTCGACAACGCCGGCAGCGTGCAGTACATCGCGGACGACGGGAGGCGGGAACGCCTGTCCCGCAAGTACCGTCCGCTGGTGGAGATCTTCCGCAGCGGGTACGCCGCCACCACCGGGCCGATCCAGGTCAGCGCGGACGGCCGGCGCCGCATCGGCGAGCACCTCGACCGGATCGGCGACCGCCTGTCCTGACCAGGTGCGACCCCCGTCACCCGCCGGACAAATCAGTCACCCGCAGTCCACCTGCCGTTACCTCGCCGCGATACCGTGTACCCGCACACCCAGCCACCGACAGCCGCGACCAGCCCGTACCCCCGCGCCGGCGCAGGACAGAGGAATCATGACCGACGCCGACACCACCCAGGACCAGCCGCTGCAGCTCGACGGCGCCTTCGCCATCGTCACCGAGGAGCGCGAGCAGCTGCACAGCCTGTGCGTGCGGGCCCTCGCCGAGCTCCTCGGCTGCGAGCCGGACGTCGACGAGGACGGCGACATCGCCATCCCCGTGCACGGCTTCGCGGTGTACGTCACCATCGCCGACGACGGCCCGCAGATCCACGTGTGGTCCTCGCTGGTCACCGAGCTCGCGGACCGCGCCCAGGCCGAGGCGGCGCTGACCGACCTCGCCACCGAGTGGCCGCGGCTGCGCTTCGCGTTCAGCGACAACCACCTGCTGGTCTCGACGATCCTCGACGCGGACCCGTTCGCGCCGCAGCACCTGCTGAACCTGATCGACGAGATCCACGAGCTCACCCACGACCTCGACGACGACCTCGCGGAGCGCTTCGGCGGCACCCTCGACTGCGATGCCGACGACGACTCCTACGCCGGCGGCTGCGGTGGCTGCGGCGACGACTGCAACTGCGGCGACTCCCACGACGGCGGCTGCGGCGACGACTGCGCCTGCGGCGAGGCCCAGGACGACAAGGGCGACAGCCTGCCGCTGGTCTGATCGCTCGGACCCCACCGCCCGCCGGGTTCCTCGACTCTGAATCGGTCGAGGGCCCGGCGGCGTCGTGTCGCGACCGGTTCCTCGCGCGCCCCTACACGGTCGCGTCCGTTGCCCGCGATACCTTGTTCAGGCCACGAGAAGGTGGCGCCGGTGCACCGGAAGGTGCCGCACCGGCAGCGGATCGGAACCAGGAGGGCGCCGTGTCCAATTTCGAGGGATTCGACCAGACCGTCGAGCAGGCGTGGTCCAGCTTCGAGGCCAGCCTCGCGACCCACCTGCGCGCGATGCGCGGCGGCGACCTCCTCGGGCTGACGCCGGCCGGCTCGGACGCCGACGCCCTCTCCTACCTCCGGTTCCTCGGGCGGGGCGACGGCTCCGTCGTCTGCGAGGTCCCGCACCGGTCCGGCGACGACGCGGCGCCCACCCCCGCCGCGGACTTCGACACCCGGCTGGTGGACCTGGGCTGGCATCCGCCCGCCGACGCCGCCACCGACCCGCACTTCGTCGACCTGCCGCCTGCCGTGATCGACGACTGGGCGTCCCGGTCGGTGACGGTGCTCCGCGAGATGTGGGACGTGCCGCACCCCGGCTTCCTCACCACCAAGACGACCGGGCGCGCGGCCCGGCTCGCGTACGTCTCCGACGGGGCGGGCGATGCCGCCGCCGCGACCGTCTGGCTGGACCCGATGACGGCCGTCGCCCCGCGCGACGTCGAGCACCTGCGCCAGCTGGTCTCGACCACGGTCGAGGACATGACCGGCAACCCGCCGGTGGCCGACGACGACGGCGACCTGGTGATCCGCATCGGGACCCGGCTGGTCTTCCTGCTCCCGCACCCGCAGGACCGGATCCTGCGGATCTGGGTGCCGCTGGTGTCCCGGATCAGCGGCCGCACCCGCACCGCCGAACTGATCTCGGACCTGAACGCCCGGGCGCCGCACGTGAAGGTGGTGCTGCGCAAGGACCAGGTGAACGCGCTGATCGACATCGTCGCGGCCCCGTTCGTCCCGGAACACCTGCGCGACATGCTCACCCGGATCACCGCGTTCCTCGACTACTTCGACGAGCACTTCGCGGACAGCTTCGACGGCGAGCTGTACGGCCGTGAGGACGCGGACGCCGACCAACCGCAGGGCGCGGCCGCCGTCGACGACGACTACGACTCCGTCCCGACCGACGCGGACACCGAGCCGCTGCCTGCGGCCCTGCAGACCCTGATCCAGCTGGACCCGGAGGGTGGGACCCTGCGCGCCGCCGAGGTCGCCCAGATCTGCGGCCGGGACCGCGACCTGATCCTCAACCTCATGTGCGTGGCCTCCGAACAGGAGATCAGCTGGCACGGCGCCGCGGACCTCGCCCGCGACGGCGGCGACACCGACGAGGCCGCGGCCTGCGCGCACGACGCCGAGGTCTGGGCGAACACCCTCGAATCGCTGCGCGGCGCACTGCGTCTGGTCGCCCTGCCGGAGCGCAACACGCAAACCGGGCACCCGCCGGTGGCCGGGCAGATGGAGCTGTTCGACGAGCTGGCCGACGCCGGGCCCAAGGACGCCGCCACCGGACCCGCGAGCCCGGCGCCGGAGGCCACCCTGTTCGACGACCCGGCCTAGCGGCGGCCCGGAGGGTCAACCCGCCACGGCCGTTCCGCGGCCCGGCGACCGAAAGGTGTTCGGCCGGTTCCGATCCCATTCACGGTGGCGCGACGGCACGGGCGGCGTAGCATTCCCCCGGTTGCCGACGGGCGGCAACGGTCGGCACGGGTGAGGAAATACGAATGGTCGAACGTCCTGAGCAGGTCAGTGGTCGGCGAGCCGGGAGCTCGGCGCCGAAGCTTGTCGCAGCCTGCGTGCTGGCTGCCGGCATCGCACTGGGAGGTACGGGAGTTGCCGGGGCCCAGTCCGTTTCGGGTTCCTCGTCCGCGCTGGACGCGGAATGGGAGGCCTCGTGGGCGGCCTACCGGTTCGAGGAGAGCCAGGCCGGCGCCCTGCTGACGACCGTGGACGTCACCCTGCCGGTCACCATCGACGCGCCGGTCGACCGGGTGTTCCCCGCCTACTCCAACTTCTCCAACAGCTTCGGACGGCACCCGTTCCTCAAGGGCGTGCTCGACCGCCGCACCTACACCGAGGGTGGCGCCGACGTCTGGGAGTTCATCGCCCTCGAGGACATCCCGGCGGGTCCGATCTCGATCCCGGGACGCACCGTCGGGCAGCAGCGGGTGTACGCCGCCGACCGCTGGTACAGCACCGACACCTGGGACATGCCCGGCGTGATCACCCACCAGAAGGTCACCTTCGCCGAGAACGACGGCGCGACGACGGTCACCGAGCACCTGACGTTCAAGGCGCCGGCCGTGCTGATCGACTACACCGTGCAGAACGGCGTCTCCTCGCACATCGCGAACCAGCAGGCCCTCAAGCGCGACATCGAGAACGGCACGCTCTAGGGCCGATCGCCGGGCCGGACGGGCGGCTCAGAGCGGGGTGACCTCCGCCAACTGCAGCCCACTGGCCCGGCGCACCTGCCTGCTCACCCCGGCCCGCACCGCCTGCTCGGTCCCGACGATCCGCACCCGTTTCTGCGCGCGGGTGATCGCGGTGTACAGCAGTTCACGGGTCAGCAGCGCCGACGTCTCGTCCGGCACCACCACGGACACCGCGTCGTACTGGCTGCCCTGGCTGCGGTGAATCGTCATGGCGTACACGGTCTGCACCGACGCCAGCCGGCTCGGGTGCAGCAGGAACGGCTCGCTGCCGCGGGCGAACGCCGCCACCAGTTCGCCGTCCGCGCGCCGCACCACCACCCCGGTGTCGCCGTTGTAGATCCGCGTCTCGTGGTCGTTCGCGGTCACCAGCAGCGGCTGCCCGGGATACCAGCGGCTCGGGTCCACCCCGTGCCCGGACGCCGCCGACACCCACTCCACCGACCGCCGCGCCCACCAGCTCACCCCGAACTCGCCGCCGCGGTGCGCGCACAGCAGCCGGTGCGACTCCGCGGACCTCAACGCGCCCAACGCGTCCCCGGCCAACGCGGCCTCGGTCACCGTCGCCGAGGTCTCGACGACGTCGGCGCGCAGCGCGTCCCAGTCCTGCGGTCCGACGAACGAGACCGCCTCGTCCCCCGACCGCAGAATCGCCATCACCTCGTCGTCGCGGCCCTCCCGCACCGCGTCGGCCAGGTGCGCGATCGCGCCCTCGAACCGTCGGCCGCGGCTGAGCCGGACCACGCCGCCGCCCAGCCGGGACCGTTCGGCCTCGCCGAGCGGCGCCTCCACGCCGTCGCCGCGGGCGTCCAGGTCCGGGCCCACCACCCGGGCCAGCGCCGGGTTCGCGGCGCCGGGCGCCGGACGGGCCACCAGGTCCGCCAGCACCGCGCCTGCGTCGACGGACGCCAGCTGGTCCGGGTCACCGACCAGCACCAGCCGGGCGTCCGGGCGGACCGCCTCGAGCAGCCTGCACATCATGGTCAGCGAGACCATCGAGGTCTCGTCCACCACGATCACGTCGTAGGGCAGGTGGTTCCCGGCGTGGTAGCGGTACCGGCCGCCGGGCCGCCAGCCGAGCATCCGGTGCAGCGTCATCGCCGCCAGGTCCGGCGCCAGGCCGAGCTCGCTGAGCCCCAACGACTCGGCCTGCCCGTGCACGGCCTCCTGAAGCCGGGCCGCGGCCTTGCCGGTCGGCGCCGCAAGCCCCACCCGCGGCGGCGGTCCGGGCTGGCCGGCCAGCAGCGCCAGCACCCGCGCCACGGTGTGGGTCTTGCCGGTTCCGGGGCCGCCGGCCAGCACCGAGGTCCGGTGCGTCGCGGCGACCGCGGCCGCGAGGCGCTGCCGGTCCGGGGCCGCGCTCGGCGCACCGCCGTCGCCGCGGAACAGCGCGTCCAGGCCCGCCCGCAGCCGGTCCTCGTCCACCTCGGGGTGGGTCGTCGCCCGCTCGTCGAGCAGGCGCCGCACCGTCTGCTCCTGCCGGAAGTACCGGTCCAGGTACAGCAGGTCGCCGCCGGCGGCCGGCACCAGCCGCAGCGGTTGCAGCGGCCCGTTCGGCCCGCCTGCCACCAGCGGGCTGGCCCGCAGGCCTGCCGCCACGGCGGCATCGTCGGGCCACGGCAGAGTCGCCGGGTCCACCGCCGACGTGCCGTCCGCCTCGTCGTCGCCGGTCCAGGTCTCCTCGACCGGGATCTCCCGAATCCTGTTCAGCTCCAGGCACACCGACCCGGACCGCACCGCCCGCACCGCCAGCGCGGTGGCCAGCAGCACCGACTCGTCGCTCTCGCCGGCCAGCGCCCCCAGCCGCAGCGCGACGTGCACGTCCGCGGCGGCCAGCACCCCGGCCTCGTTGAACACCCGCAGCGCGCCCTTGCCGCGCTGCGCCACCCGTGCGTCGGTCACGCCGTCACCCCACTGTGAGTCGAGGCCGCACCGATCCCGGCCAGCAGGTCGGACAGCCCGGTGACCAGCGCAGGCGGCGGCGTCCAGTCGAAGACGCCGCAGCCGGCCGGGGTCTCGGGCCCGACCATCCCGCGGACGAACAGGTACTGCGTCCCGCCCAGGTGCACCGCCGGGTCGTAGTCCGGCAGCCGCCACCGCAGGTACCGGTGCAGCGCAACGGAATACAGCAGCGCCTGCAGCGGGTAGTGCGCGCGCATCATCTCCGCGGCCATCGCGTCGCGGGTGTAGTGCGCCGTGGTGAGCTGCTCGACCTGCGCCAACCGGTTGGTCTTGTAGTCCACCACCACGTACCGCTGCCGCCCGGACGCGTCGGGCAGCCGCAGCACCGCGTCGATGCTGCCGGTGAGGAACCCGCGCAACTCCGGGCGGTCCAGCGTGAGCAGGTGCTCGGCGTACGAGGCCAGCGCGTCGCCGGTGGGCAGGTGCGCGCGCAGCAGGGACACCAGGCCGTCGAGGGTCACCCGGGCCCGCGCGTCCTCGCCGCCGGCCAGCGGCAGCTCGAACTCGAGCTCCGGCAACCGGTCCCGCGGCGACAGGTCCGCCAGCGTCACCCCGGCGCCGTCGCCGAGCGGGGTCCGCAGCACCGGAAGCAGCGCCTCGGCCAGTTCCGCGGGGTCCACGCTCGACAGCTCCGCGGCCACGGCCTCCCGGCAGCAGCGCAGCAGTTCGGCGGGCAGGTCGGCGGCGGAGGTGTCGACGATCTCGAGGACGGCGTGCACCAGGGTGCCGAACACCGCGCCGCCGGGCAGCGCGTTCATCGTCGACGCAATCCCCGCGACCGTCGGGTCCGCGTCGGTGATCAGCGGCGGCGCGTCCGGCTCGTCGGCGGTCTCGGTCTCCTCCTGCTCGCTGCCGACGCCCGGCGCGTCGTGCGCGGCGGCGGTCAGCGCGGTGTACGAGGTGCGCCGCCAGCGGGCGTCGAGCACCCGGTCGAACCGGGCCGCGGCCAGCTCACCCGGCTCGGCCCGCGGCGGCGTCCAGGACGCCTCGGGCACCGGGTCGGCACCGACGCCCTGGACCGCGATCACCGCGGCGCCGGTCGAGAGCACCGGCCCCTCCGCCGCCCAGCGGCCGAACGTCTCGGCGATCACCGGGTCGGTCGGCAGGTTCACCCGCTGCGGCACCTCGAGCTCACCGGGCTTGCGGCCCAGCAGCATCCGGTGCAGCGGCGCGCCTGCGGTGGCGTAGGCCGGCGCCCACCACAGCACCAGCTGGCACTTGGCCCGGGTCATCGCGACGTACAGCAGCCGCAGCGACTCGCCGGACTCCTCCTCGTCGTGGGCCTTCTTGCGGTCCCGGTAGCCGTCGCTGTCCTCGCCGCCGACGTCGAGGATCCGGCGGCCGTCGCGGTCGTGCAGCAACAGGGTGTCGGGGTTCGGCCGCTTCGCCGCGTCCCAGCCGAACGGCACGTACACCACGGGGTACTCGAGGCCCTTGCTGGCGTGCACGGTGCAGATCTGCACGGCCGCGGCGTCGCTGTCGAGGCGCCGGCTGCGGTCGACACCGCCGGACCTCGGGTCCCGGATCCGGTCGGTGAGCCAGCGGGTCAGCGCGGTCAGCCCGAGGTTCTCCTCGACGGCGGCGGCGTTGAGCAGCTGCCCGACGTGCCGCAGGTCGGTCAGCTGCCGTTCCCCGCCCTGACGGGAGAGCAGTCGCTGTTCGAGCTGCGCCCACCCGGACAGCCGCTCGAACAGCGCCGCGAAGCCGGAGTGCGCGAACACCTGCGTCAGCTCCCGCAGCGTCCCGCCGACCTCGGCGACCACGTCGTCGCCACGGGTGTCGAGCTCGCCTGCGGTGCGGCCGATTAGCGGGGTCAGCGCGGCGAGGCGCACCCGGTCCGAGCGGTGCGGCTGCTCGAGCGCGTGCAGCAGCCACAACCAGTGCTGCGCCGCGGGGGTGGCGAACACGCTCAGCCCGCCGGCCAGCACCGACGGCACCCCGGCGCGGTCGAGGGCGTCGTGCACCAGGGTGATCTGCGCGTGGGTGCCGGCCAGCACCGCGATGTCACCCGGGGCGACGGGCCGGGGTCCGGCGCCGAGGTCCAGGCTCGCGCCGCGCTGCAGCAGCGCGACGACGTCCGCGGCCAGGTCGGCGGCGACCCGGGCCCGCAGCGGTCCGACCGACGGGAAGCCGCTCTTGCCGACCGGCCCGGCGCCGCCGCGCGGCAGGTACCGCAGCCGCAGCGGCGTCTCCCCCGCCAGCCGGGACTCCGGCTTGGCCGCCTCGACCGCGTTGACCACGATGTCGTCGTGCCCCAGCGCGGCGCCGCGCTGCAGGTAGCCGAGCGCGTCGAGCAGTCCGGCGTCGCTGCGCCAGTTGACGGTCAGTTCCAGGGTGCGGTCCGCGGCGTCGACGGCGTCGAGGTAGGCGAGCACCTCGGCGCCGCGGAACGCGTAGATGGCCTGCTTGGGGTCGCCGACCAGCACCAGGGTCGAGTGCCCGTGGAAGGCGGCGTTCAGGATCCCCCACTGCAGCGGGTCGGTGTCCTGGAACTCGTCGACGAGCACCACCCGGTAGCGCTCGCGCACCCGCGCGCGGGCGGCCTCGCCGTGCACGGGATCGGTGAGCACCCCGTGCAGCAGGTACGGCAGGTCGTCGAAGTCCCGCAGCCCCGCCGCGCGCTTGCGGTCGCGCATCTCGGCGCGGACGGCGGTGGCGAAGGCGACGGCGTCCCCGGCCGGGGTGCCGTCCGCTCCCTCCGGCGCGAGGACGGCCTGCGGGTCGAAGATGGCTGCCCGGGCGGCCTTCCGGGCGACGCCGGGCTCGAGGCTCGGGTTCTCGGCGGCGGCGAAGGTGCTCAGGTACAGGTCGCCGACGGTCTCGGCGGCGAGGTCGTCGGCCTCCTCGACGAGCACCGCGTCGGGGTCCCGGTCGCCGGCGACGCCGAGGCCGTCGAGCACCCGCTGGCAGAAGCTGTGCGTGGTGGCGATCGTGGCGGCGTCGAAGTCCGAGAGCGACTGCAGCAGTCGACGACGCCGCAGTGCGACCTCGTCGGGGGTGCCGGTGGCCAGGTGCGCGGCCAGTTCGTCACCGCCGTCGCGGGCGGCCGCCGGGTCGGTGAGTGCCGTTGCGGCGCTGGCGAACCGCTCGCGGGTGCGTTCCCGCAGTTCCTTGGTCGCCGCCCGGCTGAAGGTGACCAGCAGCAGCTCCGAGAGGTCGGCGTGGCCCTCCGCGACGAAACGGGCGGCCAGGCCGACGATGGCGTAGGTCTTACCGGTGCCGGCGCTGGCCTCGAGCACGGTGGTGCCGGTCGGCAGCGGGCCGAGCAGTCGGAATGCGGTGGGGCTCACGGCGCCTCCAGCGTCTCGGCGGCGAGCAGCGGCTCCCACAGCTGCCGGGCGCACATCCCGAACACGGTCGGTTCCGGGCTGCCCGCCGGCGCCTGCCGGTCGGTGAGGACGCTCAGCGCCGCCGAGCCCCCGTACACGTACGCGATGTGCCGGTCCTTCCCGTCGCCGAAGTCGCCGCCCCACTCCTTGCCGGCGTACGTCATCGCCTGCTCGAGCGAACGCCCCTGGAAGCGCAGCTCCGCGTAGGCCGCCGACGACGCGGTCGCGATCGGCGCCAGCACGTCGAGCCCGCGGTCCCGCAGTCCGACCAGCCGCACCAGTTGCGCGAGGGCGTCGTCGGGCGCGAGCAGGGTGGACTGCATCACCGGCGCCCGGCCCTTGCCGCGGCCGGTGGTCACCGCCCGCCACCGCTCCCCGTCCGGCGCCGGCCCGGACGCCGCGAGCGCGAGCAGGTTCGCCCACGCCGGCAGCCGGTGCTTGGGGGCGAGCCGGGAGAAGGTGCTGCGCGCGACGACCGCGCCGTGCACGCCGCCGACGGTCCCGGTCAGCCGGCGGCCGTCGCCGAGGTCGAGGTCCACGTCCACCGTGGCGGCCCGTCCGGGCTGCGCGCTCGCCGACGCCAGCGACTGCACCTGCCACTCGATGTCGGCCAGCACCCGGTTGCCGAGGCGGGCCGGTGGCAGGGTGCCGCGGCGCCACTCCGCCGCCCGGAACTCCTCGACGGAGGTCCCGTCGAGGCGGGCGCCGAGCATCCGTTCCCCGACGTTCCACTTCGCCAGCGGGTCGAGTTCGAGGTCCAGCGCGTCGGCGAGGTCCTCGTCCAGTTCGGGCACCCGCAGACCGAGGCGTTGACGCAGGAAGGCCTGGGTGGGGTGGACGAGGAACGCGATGAGGTCCGCGAGGTCGACGTCGCCGCGGGGGTACGGGTCGAGGGGCCGGGCCAGGAAACCGGACTCGGCCGCGGTGGGCCGCTGCGCGGCGCGGGCCCCGGCCAGCGCGGCGGTGTCGAAGCTGAACGGCGCCTCGGGTTCGAAGTTGCGCGGGTCGAACGGCTGCAGCGGGTGCCCGCGGCGCACGGCCGACGCGGCCGCGTCGGGGCCGACCATCTGCTCGATGACGTCGGTGAACTCGCTGAGCGGGATCGCCGGGGCCCGGTGCGCGCCGGTGACCGGGTCCTTGCCGGTGTAGAACAGCAGCAGCCGCTCGGTGGCGGACATGATCGCGTCGAGCAGCAGCTGGCGGTCCTCGCTGCGCGGATCACGTTCTCCCAGACGCGGACTGCGGGCCAGCACATCGTCGCCGTCTACGCCTGCGCCGCGGGGGAACACCTCGTCGTCGAGGCCGAGCAGGACCACCACCCGGTGCGGCACCGAGCGCATCGGCACCATGGTGCACACGGTCAGCTCGCCGGTGCGGAAGTTGGTGCGGCCGGGCCTGCCGGCGAGCCGGGTCGCGAACAGTGCCCGCACGTCGGCCAGTCGCAGCGTCGGGTCCCCGCCCTCGGCGGCGTGCTCCATGGCGCCGGCCAGCTCACGGCGCGCCTGCCCGAGTTGCCAGGCGTCGGTGGGGCTCACGTCGACGAGCAGGTCCAGCGCCCGCGCCAGGTTCGCCGACCACTGCGCGGTGGTCTGCGGGCCGGCCAGCCCGCGCAGCGCGACGTCGAGCCGGTCGATGTACTCGGAGAGCCCGCCGGCGAGGGCGATGTCGTTGCTCTCCACGTCGTCGAGCGGCAGCGCCAGCGCCAGCCACTGCGCGTCGGACTCGTCCGCGGCGGCGCCGAGCAGGATCCGGTCCAGCGCGGTGCCGAAGGTATTCTGCTTGAAATCGCCGAGCCCGTAGGCGCCGCGCTGACGGGGCCCGATCCCCCACCGCGCGCCCGCGGCGCCTGCCCATTCCCGCAGCCGTTCGAGGGCGTTGTCGTCGAAACGGAAGCGGCGGCGGACCGGCTCGGTGGCCGCGAGGTCGAGCACCGCGCTGGCGGCGACGCGGGCGTCGGCGAGGTCGAGCAGGGTGGCGACGACGGCGAGCACCGGGTTGGTCTGGTGCAGGGCGCGGTCGGCGAGCCGGACCCGCAGGCCGTGCCCGGGATGCCCGAAGGTGTTCTGGCCGAAGGGGTCCTGACCGAACGCGGCCCGGACCAGCGGGGCGTAGGACTCGACGTCGGGGCACATCACCAGCACGTCGCGGGGTTCGAGCGTGGGGTCGCCCTGGAACAGGTGCAGCAGGCACTCGCGCAGCACCTCGACCTGGCGGGCCGGGCCGTGGCAGCCGTGTACCTGCACCGACGCGTCGTCGGCGGCAGGGGTGAAGGCCGTGGGCGGACGGTCGGCGCCGATGTCGGCCTGGATCCGGCCGAGCAGGGTGTCGACGGGTGCGGCCTGCGCGCCGTGGTGGACCTCGACCAGGTCGAGTCCGGCGAGCCGGGCCTGCAGTTCCCGGACGTCCCGGGCGAGGCTGGCCAGCAGCGGATGCCCGGCGGCGAGCGCGCGGTGGTCCTCGGTCCGCAGCGTCGGCGGTGCGGCGTCGGACAGCGTCACCCACATCGCCGGGCTCGGATGCGGAACCCACAGGTGCACATCGCGGTTCGCGCCGAGCGCGGACAGCACCGCGATCTGGTCGGTGCTCAGCCGGGTGGGGCCGAACAGCGAGAGCCGGACCGGCAGGTCCAGCAGGCCGGGGTCGGTGCGCAGCCGGGCGCAGGCGTCGTCGAGGCGTTCGGCCGGGCTCGGTGAGCCGATGCGTTCGCGCAGCCGGCGCCACAGCCGCGGCTGCCAGAGCTGGTCGTCGTCGAGGGGCTCGGCCTTGCCGTCCGCGGCGTCGACGTCCCGTCCGTCGGCCCAGGCGACGAGCATGCCGGGGCGTTGGGCGCCGTAGCTGCGGAAGAGTCCGGCCAGGTGCGCGGCGGTGGCGTACCGGCGGCCCGCGCGGTGCTCGGCGCCGTCGACGCCGTGCCCGAGGTGCCGCGCCAGCACCGCGCACCACGGCTCGTCGAGGCTGTCGTCGATGACCGCGAGCAGGGTCCACAGCACCCGCGCCGGGTGCCACGGGTCCGCGTCCGGGTCGACGCCGGTGGCCGCGGCCAGTGCCGCGTCGACCAGCCGGGTCGGGGACGGGAACTCGATGTTCGCGGCCACCCCGTCGCCGTCGCGCGCGCCGAGCGTCATCGAAAGTCGTTGGGTGAGCCAGCGTTCGACGCCCTTGGCCGGCACCGCGATCACCTCGCGGGCGAACGGGTCGTCGAGCGGGACGGCCAGCAGCTCGGCGAGCGCGGCCGCGAGGGTGTCGGAGCGTTCGGCGCGGTGCAGCGTCAGCATGGTCCGATCCTCCCCGGTGTCGTGTCCACTATGCCGGGGCCAGGAATATCACACGGCACCGACACCGCTGTGAAGGGAACGCGGCGGCCCGGCCTCGCTGACGGCGGTGTCCACGCGCGGCCGGTTCACCTCGCCCTCGGCCACGTCGACGACGGTCACGACGGCGCCGACATCTCGGTGGCGCTGTCGGTGTCGTCGCGCCCACCGCCTACGGTCTCGAGCGCCAGCCGTTCCAGGTCCGGTGCGGTGTATCCGGGCCAGCCGTGCAGGATCCGGCGCCAGCCGGCGGGCACCGCGGACCCGCCCCAGCGGGCCCCAAGGAGTCCGCCCGCGATGGCGGCGGTGGTGTCGGTGTCCCCGCCGGCCCGGACGGCCGCCACGAGGGCGTTCCGCAGGTGCCGGTCGTCGGAGCTGTCGGTGGAGGCGATCGCCCACCACGCCGTCTGCAGCGCGTGCACCACCCACCCGTTGTTCGCGAAGTCCTCGGGCGTGCCCCGCTCGGCCTGGTCGAGCAGCGGACCCCAGTACGCCGCGATGTCCGCGGGGGCGATGTCGAGGTAGTCGCGGACCCCGTCGAAGGTGCCGTGCAGGATCGCGTGCCGGATGGCGTGGCTCCACAGCTGGCACGCCTGGATGGCCTGCGGGTCGTCGTGGGTCAGCGACGCGATCTGTGCCGCGGCGTCGAGGCAGCCCGCCTCGTCCGCGAGGTAGGCAAGCGCGACCGGCGCGGTACGCATGAGCGACCCGTTTCCGCCCTTGCGCCAGGTCAGTGCGCGGGCCTGCTCCTGCATCGCGGCGGCGCCGACCGGACGCCGCGATAGCACCGCGCGGGTCTGGTTGCCGATGTCGGCCGGATCGGAGTCGTACCACCGGACAAACTGCGCCGCAACGGCGTCCAGCCCCTCGCCGCGGCCGATGTCCGCACCTGTGGCCGCGACCTCGGCGATGGCGAGCGCCATCGAGGTGTCGTCGGTCCACTCCCCCGGCGCCCAGTGGAACGGACCGCCGCCGATCATCTCGATCGTCGTGCCTGCGCCCGGGTGGGTGAACTCGTACCCGGCCCCGAGGGCATCGCCGGCCGCGGTCGCGAGCAGCGCACCCGCCGCACGATCGGCCTGCTGCGTCGACAGCTTCACATGCATGAAATCCCCTTTGATCAACTGTGCGCTAACGATAGATCATTCTTGAGATAAGATGCAACGGTGACCGAATCGACAGTACCGAGCGGCAGGCGCCTGGAGGATTACCCACGCCCGTCGGTGGCGGTGGATGTCGCCGTGCTGACCTACTCGGCAGGCACACTGCGGGTGCTCGTCGTCGAGCACCGCCTCGGCTCGCTGGCACTTCCCGGCACGTTCCTGCACGAACGCGAACTGCTCACCGACGCCGCCGAACGCGCGCTGCGGGACAAGGCCGCACTGCCGGGCACCCGGTTCCACCAGCTGGCCATGTTCGACGACCCCGCCCGGGACGACCGCGGCTGGGTGCTGTCGATGGCGCACGCCGCCGCCGTTCCGGCAGGCAACCTGCCCGCCGACGCCGTCCTCGTGCCGATTCGCGGCGGCGGGGCCGCCCAGGCCCTCGCGTTCGACCACGCCGACATGGTGAGCCTGGCTGTCGCGGACCTGCGGGAGCGGTACGCGGCACAGGTCGATCCGGCCGGGCTGCTGGGCGAGACGTTCACTGTGCTCGAGCTGCGACAGCTCTACGAGGCCGTGTTCGACCGGGAGCTGCAGAAGGATTCGTTCCGGCGGCACGTCAGCAAGGCGCTCGAGAACACCGGGAGGTGGTCGAAGCCCGGCAACGGTCGCCCCGCCGAGATCTTCCGCCGCAGCGGCGACGCCGTGCTGCCCGCACAGGCCGCGGTGCTGTTCGCCGGCTGAGCCCGCCCGGCGACCACCCACCCACCAGCATCGCCGCAGGCCAGAAGCTTTGAGACCAGAAAGAACATCGAATCATTTTGAACGGCAATTAAAGCCGAATCAATTTCCCGCCGAAAGAATTCGGTCCGATTCAATTGAACGTTCTTAGATTGCCTCGAAATTACTGCAATCTTTCGCGAATTAATTGCCATTAAAAGCCCTACACCTGCGACGACGGCGCCCGAGCGGGCGTGTCGAACAATTTCGAAGAATGGTTGACGCGACGGCGCCCACTGCTCTAACCTCATCTCGGCGAGCACGGAGCGAACGCCGAATCTCGCAAATCCGGCCAATTATGAATTTCCACAAGGCCACATCTTTGTCAATTTCACATCGAATGGGAGTAATCATGAACGACCCACTGAGCCGATCCGGCAACGAACTCTACGACGCAATCGTCGACTTGATGCCGAACGAGGAATTCACCGGCGACTACCCGGCCGAGGCACTACTGGTGGTGGCCACCGCTCTCCGGGCGACGGTGTGCAGGGACCTCACCGCGGTGGTCGACGACGAGCGCGACGAACTGATGCCGACCGAGCCGAACTGGTTTTCCGACAGCGGCTTTCAGATGACGGTGAACATCGGGCAGTACCGGAGGCTGATCGAGGAGGCGGTCTCCGTCGCCGTGCTCGCCAAGACGAGCCACGGCAGCTCGGCCTGGCACGTCCTCGAGGGCATGGGCAGGCAGGTGGTCCACCTCGCCGTCACGGCAGTAAACCCGGACTGGGCCGTCACCCGGGCCAGGATCGCCATTTCCGCGGCGACGGACATGACCGCATTCGCACACCGCCGGTCGTGCCGAATCAATCAGCCGGACCCAGGTCTCGAACTGGCCCTCCTGGGTCTCGACAGCCCCACGGAGCCCGCGAACAGGATCGTGAACGAGACCCTGTCCGGCGCTCTCGCCATGATCGACGTCGCGCGGCGGGCGACGGTGGATTCCCTGCCCCCGCGAGACCTCGACCCGCGCTTCACCGGCTACCCGGAGCCCGACGAGACGTCGGAGCTGTTGTGGCAGACGACGATCGAACTCCTGCTCGTCGCAACCGAATTGCTCGAACTGGTGATGCGCAAGCACTGCCCCGTCGATCCCACCTGGGACGGCACCTACTCGGGGCTGTTCGCCGCCGTCAACGACATCACCGCCGAACTGCACCGGTACGACGCCGCCTGACGATCGATACGGCCGGCACCCCACACCCGAGCTCACACCCCCACGAAAGGCACACCATGACCCTCGCTCGCAGGAACAGCCAGTCCACCCACAGCCTGCTCGGCAAGGGCAGCAGCGCCCTCCGGCCCGCCGGCGCCCAGTGCGGCCGTCCGGTCGGCCCGTGTTCGGCCGCCGTCGAGGCCGCCCGCCAGAGTCTCGGCGACCGGGTCCTGATCCACCCCGACGCCTGCCACGGTCTCCGAGACCTGGACTGCGCCCCCCAGGCCGCGTCCTGGGGCAAGGGAATCGGGCGCGCGTTCAATGCACTCGGTGCCTACTCCCTGTCCGCGGAGGCGGGCTTCGCAGGCGGCTTCTTCCAGTGGTGCAAGACCTCCGGCGACCCCCAGTCCTGGCCTGCTACCCCGAAGAAGCTGGCAATGCGCGAGTCCGAGACCGTGATGAACAGCCCGAAGCTCTACCGCTCCCGAATCCTGCCCGTCACCACCGACGTGGACGCGTCGGGTGCGATCCTGATGCAGGCCCACCTGAAGATCGCCGAGGGCGGCGGCGACCTCGCCCCGCGCATCTACTTCACCGTCGACCCGCGCACCGCGGCCGTGCACGTCGGTTACGTCGGCCCGCACAAGCACATGCGCAACACCCGATCGTGAGGCCCCGCGCCGGTGGGACGGCCGGAACGGAGCCGGCCGTCCGCCCCGGGCTCCTGCCGGACACGACAACCCCTCCGCTGCTCGAGAACGTACAACTCACTCAATCCGTACGGATTCAGCCATTTCGTACGGTTTCAGCGTGTCGTGCAGATTCCGCCAGTCGAACCTATTGGGATTCGACCGACGGTCATGCGAGGCGGCGCAGGCAGTCCCTTCACCCCACGATCACCACATGCAGGTTCCGCGGGCCGTGCACACCCTCGACCCGCTCGAGCTCGATGTCCGAGGTCGCCGACGGGCCGCTGATCAGGGTGGTCGGGCGCTCGGGCACCAGTCGGGCCAGGGCCTCGGGCACCCCGACCTCGACGTCGGCCAGCGCCACCACGCACACGTGCACGTCCGGCACCAGGGTCAGCGCCCGGCGGCCCTGGTCCGCGCCGCCGTCGAGGAAGACCGTGCCGGTCTCCGCGCACGCCACCGTCGACGCCGTCACCACGGCGTCGAGGGACGCCAGCTCCGGCGCGGGCACCGCGGCCGAGTCCACCACCACCTCGCCGTCGAACGAGGCCAGCCACGACTCGTCGAGTCCCGCAGGCACGCCCACCCGCCGCGCGCCGACCTCGGCGAGCACCGCGGCCAGCGTCACCGGCAGCTCGTCGGCCGAGCACGGGTGCACGTGTGCCTTGTAGTCGAGCAGCCGGTCCACCAGCAGCCGGCGCCGCTGGTCGCCGGGCAGTGTCCGCCCGGTCCGGTACCCGCGCGGGATCTCCTGCGGCACAGGCGGTGCCAACGTCAACGCGTCGCGCACCCGGCCCAGCACCACCTCTCGTGAACTCATGACCGCCCCTCCCGACGCGCGGCGTCGAGCTCCGCGCGCCCCTCGGCGGAGTCCCACCACTGCCGGAACGTCTGTTTCGGCGGCGCCGGGAGGTCGCGGGCGGCGGTCCAGCCGTTCAGCGGCGGTGGCAGCCGCGAGATCCGGCCCTTCCGTCCCGCCAGCAGCCGGCCGAGCCCAATTGCCTTCTGCGCCGCGGCGAACCGCCGGGCCTTCGTCATCGCGACGGACGCGGCCTTCATCGCGGCGGCCTCGACGCCGAAGCCCGACTGCGCCACCTCCTGGTGCCGCAGTTCCACCAGCATCGACGGGATGTCGATCTTGACCGGGCAGGCGTCGAAGCACGCCCCGCACAGGCTCGACGCGAACGGCAGCGTCGAGTTGGGGTCGTCGGCGCCGTCCATGCCCGCCAGCAGCGGGGTGATCACCGCGCCGATCGGACCGGGATAGGTGGAGCCGTACGCGTGCCCGCCGGTCCGCTCGTAGACCGGGCACACGTTCAGGCACGCCGAGCAGCGGATGCAGTGCAGCGCGGCGCGGCCGACCTCGTCGGCGAGCGCGGCGGTGCGGCCGTTGTCGAGCAGCACCAGGTGGAAGGCCTGCGGGCCGTCGCCGGCGCTCACGCCGGTCCACAGCGAGGTGTACGGGTTCATCCGCTCCCCCGTAGACGAGCGCGGCAGCAACTGCAGGAACACCTCGAGGTCGGCATACCTCGGCAGCAGCTTCTCGATGCCCATCACCGTGATCAGGGTCCGCGGCAGGGTCAGGCACATCCGGCCGTTGCCCTCCGACTCGACCACCCCGAGGGTGCCGGTCTCGGCGATCCCGAAGTTGGCGCCGGAGACCGCGACCGGCACCGTCATGAACTTGTGCCGCAGGAACTTCCGGGCCGCCGCCGCGAGCCGGGACGGGTCGTCGTCGAGGCCGGGGTCGACGCCGTCCATCTCGCGCAGGAAGATCTCCCGGATCTCCGCGCGGTTGCGGTGGATGGCAGGCACCAGGATGTGCGAGGGCTTGTCGTGACCGAGCTGGACGATCAGCTCCGCGAGGTCGGTCTCGTACGCCCGGATGCCGTGGGCCGCGAGGTGCTCGTTGAGCCCGATCTCCTGGGTGGCCATCGACTTGACCTTGATTACCTCGTCCGACCCCGTCTCGCGCACCAGGTCCGTGACGATCTCGTTGGCCTCGTCGGCGTCCGCCGCCCAGTGGACGACGCCGCCGCGCGCGGTGACCGCCGCCTCGAGCTGCTCGAGCAGCTCCGGCAGCCGGTTCATCACGTCGGTCTTGATCGCGGATCCGGCCTCGCGCAGCGCCTCCCAGTCGGGCAGCTCCGCGGTGACGGCGAGCCGCTTGGCGCGGATGGTGTGGGTGGCCTTGCCGATGTTGCGGCGCAGCTGCGGATTGGCCAGTTCGTGACGCGCGGCGTCGGGGAACTTCTCGTCGCCGCGCAGGAACCCGGCGCCCCGCGGCGCCCGCGGCGGGAACGACGGCAACCCCAGCGTCGCGGCGCTCATGCCCGCACCCCGGCGGGCTTCGACACCGAGGCCAGGATCTCGGCGAGGTGCACCGTCCCGGTGGCCATCCGCAGCCGGGAAATGCCGCCGCCGATGTGCATCAGGCAGGACGAGTCGCTGGCGCAACAGAATTCGGCGCCGGTCGCCCCGACGTTGCGGATCTTGTCCGCGAGCATGGCCGTCGAGGTGTCCGCGTTCTTGATCGCGAAGGTGCCGCCGAACCCGCAGCACACGTCGGCCTCCGGCAGCTCGACCAGGTCGATGTCGCGGACCTCCCGCAGCAGCCGCAGCGGCTTGTCGCCGACCCGCAGCATCCGCAGCGAGTGGCAGGTCGGGTGGTAGGTGACGCGATGCGGGAAGTGGGCGCCGACGTCGGTCACCCCGAGGACGTCGACCAGCAGCTCGGAGAGCTCGTAGGTCTTGACCCGGACCGTCTCGACCCCCGACCGGAGCGCGGGGGTGCCGTACCGCTCCGCGACGATCCGGTGCTGGTGCCGCACCGACCCGACGCAGGAGCCGGACGGCGCCACCACCGCCTCGATCGCCGGGTCGCCGAAGTTCTCGGCGTAGTTGCGCACCAGCGGCAGCGCGTCCGGCTGGTACCCGGTGTTGACGTGCATCTGCCCGCAGCAGGTCTGCTCCGGTGGGAAGACCACCTCGTGTCCCAGGCGGGTCAGCAACAGGGCGGTGGCCCTCGCCGCGTCCGGGAACATCGTGTCCCCGATACAGGTGGCGAACAACGCGATTCGCATGCGGTCTCCATCGGTGGTCGGCGTCGGTGCCAGGTGGCCTGCGCCCACAGTAGGACCGTCGACCCCCGGCGGCCTCCCGACCGGACCGCCACGCCCGTGACCAGCGGGTACATCACGATTCGGGACCCCGACGCCCATCGTCCGACGGATGCGTCCATGATGACCTAAAGGGTTAGCGATATTAACTAGTCTCGAGGTATTGAAGATGAGCGATGCGGCAGCGATCGGCGACGGAATCTTCCAGATCTCCGTGCCCATGTCCCACAATCCCCTGGGCAGCACCCTGATCTACGCGATGGAGTCACCCGGCGGGCTGGTCCTGGTCGACACCGGTTGGGGCGACGACGAGGGCTGGCGGGGACTGACCGCCGGCCTCGAATCCATCGGACACTCGGTCTCCGAGGTCGAGGGTGTGGTGCTCACCCACTTCCACCCCGACCACACCGGCCTGTGCGGCCGGGTCCGGGAGGCGTCCGGCGCGTGGATCGCCATGCACGAGTCCGACCACGACATGTTCGAGAAGATGTCGTCCGGTCGCGACACGGAGTGGATGCAGTACCAGCTCGCGAACCTCGCCCGCGCCGGCGCGGCACCCGAGGACCTGGCCGCGTTCGAAAAGGCGTCGGACGCCAACGCGCCGGTCGGCCCCGACGCCGCCCCCGACCGCAAGCTCGAGGACGGTGAGCTCATCGCGCTGACCGGGCGCGGACTTCGTGCGGTGTTCACGCCCGGCCACACCCCCGGGCACGTGTGCTTCTACCTCGAGGACGCCGACGTGATGTTCACCGGCGACCACGTGCTGCAGAAGACCACCCCGCACGTCGGCAACTTCACGTACCCGCTCGAGGAACGCGACGGCCTCGCCGAGTTCATGGACTCGCTGCGCCGCGTCGGCTCGATGAACGTCACCCGCGGCCTCGGCGCGCACGGCCTGCCGATCGACGACGTCACGGGCCGCGCGACCGAGCTGATCGAGCACCACGAGGACCGGCTCGAGCACCTCTACGACGCGTTCGGCGACGACCAGATCACCGTCTGGGAGGTGGCCCAGCGGATGAAGTGGTACCGGCCGTGGTCGGACTTCCACCCGATGGCCAAGGGCATGGCGCTGTCCGAGGCGGCCGCGCACCTGCGGCACCTGGTGACGCGCGAGCAGGTCGCGCAGGTGCCGGGCACCGAGCCGGCGCTGTTCGTCGCGCGACGATAGGCGCTGCCGCACCCGTGCGTCCATCCGGTCCGCTGGGGGCGAACAAGGACGCACGGGCGGCGAAGCGGCCATAGCCTGGCGCACATGAGCCAGGACCCCCGTACCAACACCGTCGACGGCGTCCTGCGCCGCTCGGCCGCCAGGTTCCCCGACCGCACCGCGCTGAGCTTCGACGCCCGCAGGTGGACGTACCGCGAACTCGACGACGCGGTCACCCGGGCGGCCGGCCACCTGCTCACCCTCGGGCTGTCCGCGGGCGAGCGGGTGGCCGCCTACGGCACCAACTCCGACGCCTACGTGATCGGGTTCCTGGCCTGCGCCCGCGCGGGTCTGGTCCATGTCCCCGTCAACTACGCGCTCAAGGGCGAGGAACTGAGCTACCTGCTCGCGCAGTCCGGGTCCCGGACGGTGCTGGTCGACGCCGCGCTCGCGCCCACCCTCGACTCGGTGCGCGCGGACCTCGACGTCGAGCACGTGCTGGTGCTGCACGACGGGCCCGACTCCCTGCTCGGGCTCAGCCGCGCCGGCGAGGTGCCGGACCTGTCGCCGCGAGCGGCCTCGACGGACCTCGCGCAGCTGCTGTACACCTCGGGCACCACCTCGAAGCCCAAGGGCGCCATGATGACCCACGGCGCGCTGGTGCACGAGTACGTCTCGTCGGTGATCGCGCTGGATCTGGCCGCCGACGACAGTCCGCTGATCTGCATGCCGCTGTACCACTCGGCGGGCATGCACGTGTTCATGCTGCCGTACCTGTCGGTGGGCGCGACGGTGAACCTGATGGCGGCGCCGGACATCCCGGAGATCCTGCGTCGCATCGAGGCCGAGGGGATCGGGTCGCTGTTCCTCGCGCCGACCGTCTGGGTGCCGCTCGCGAGCCACCCGGACCTCGACACCCGCGACCTGTCGTCGCTGCACAAGGCGCAGTACGGCGCGTCGATCATGCCGGTGACCGTGCTGAACCGGTTGCGCGAGAAGTACCCGGACCTGGCCTTCTACAACTGCTTCGGGCAGTCCGAGATCGGTCCGCTGGCGGCGGTGCTGCGCCCCGAGGAGCATGCGGACCGGGCGGACTCGTGCGGGCGCGCGGTGTTCTTCGTCGAGACCCGGGTGGTGGACGCCGAGGGCAACGACGTGCCCGACGGCGTCGCCGGCGAGGTGCTCTACCGCTCCCCGCAGCTGTGCGAGGGCTACTGGGAGAACCCGGAGGCGACGGCCGAGGCGTTCACCGGCGGCTGGTTCCACTCCGGCGACCTGGTCACCCGCGACGCCGAGGGCTTCATCACCGTGGTGGACCGGATCAAGGACGTCATCAACACCGGCGGCATCCTGGTGGCCTCCCGGGACGTCGAGGACGCCCTGTACACCCACCCCGCCGTCGCCGAGGTCGCGGTCATCGGCACCCCGGACGAGAAGTGGATCGAGGCGATCACCGCGGTGGTGGTGCTGCGCGACGGTTCCGGTGCAACGGCGGACTCGCTGATCGCCCACGTCAAGGAGCGGATCGCGCCGTTCAAGGTGCCCAAGCGGGTGGTGTTCGTCGACGCGCTGCCCCGCAACCAGAGCGGCAAGCTGCTCAAGCGCGAACTGCGTTCGGCCACCTGACCTTCCGCGAGTCGACTACCGTCCGAGCACAGCCACCACCTGGTCCGCGATCGCGCGTTCGCCTGCCGCGTTCGGGTGGATCGGCTGGCCGGTGTTCAGGATCGGCTCCACCCACCGGTGCCCGGCCGGCTGGCAACCGTCTCGGCCGTCGGAAACCTGCGACATGTCGACGAAGGCCGAGTCGGTCTCCTGGGCGGCACGGCGCATCGCGTCGTTGAGCACGGTCTGCAGCTCCCGCAGGTATCCCATGTCCCCGTCGGCGACGGGGATCTGCGCGGCGCAGCTGCCGCTCCCCGGGAACAGCCAGGGGTATCCGACGACGACGACCCGGGCGCGGGGCGAGCGGGCGTGGATCGCGCGCAGGGCCCCGACCAGGTCCGGGTGCGTGCCGGTGACGATCGGCGCGAACATGCCGGCCCCGTACTGCGCCCGGCAGGGGTCGTAGGCGCCGGGGTTCGACGCCCGTGCCGCGATGCAGGCGGCGACCGCACCGCCGAAGGTGTTGTGGTCGTTGCCGCCGACCATCAGCGTGACCAGTTCCGTCGTGGGCGTGAGCGCATCGAGTTGCGGTCGCATGCCGGGGTACAGCGGGAGGCCGAGGCCGATCGCCGTCGCGCTCCCGCAACTGACGTCGGTGAGCCGGTAGCCGAGTTGCGCGGCCACCAGATGGGAGTAGTTCTGGCTCGACTGCAGGCACCACGGCGGCGGCCCCTCCGCCAGCGGAAAGACGCCGGTGCCTGCGCCGTAGCTGTCGCCGAGGCTGACGTACTCGGCACCGGGCGCCAGCGCCGCCTGCGCCGGGGCACCGGGCTGCGCCTCGGTCAGTGCGACGGGGCCGGGCGGCGCGCCAGGTCCGGGCGGCGCCTCGGCGGCGACGGTGGGCGATGCGAACGCCGCGACGGCGGCCAACGCCCCCACGGCCGCGACCCCCAGCCGGAGTCGAGTTGTCAGATTCACAGTGCTTCTCCCCTCGTCGACGGCCGAGGATCTACGTGCACGCCATCAACTGAGAATGCTCTTTCCCTGTAAAACGGTACGCCTCGCCGCACGCCTCCGCGGCGAATCCGGCTCAGCCCTCACGTTTGCTGATCGCGGTGATGACCTCTCCGGTAGGCGATCCCACCTCGGCGACGGTGGTGATCGACTGCCGGTACTGCGTGGTGGTCCCGTCCGGTCGACGCTCGAACAGGTCCACCGCGTACTCCCCCGGCGCCGTGCGCCGGGCCACGACACAGTGTGTGGTGCCGACGGGGATCAGCTCCGCGATGCCGCGGGTGAGGGCCTCGGCGCCGCCGACCCGGGCGTCCTCGGCGACGAAGGTGCGGGCCTTCGACCCGTCGCGGGCACCGTAGTACGCGTCCTCGAACCCGGCGATGGCCGCCGCGCCGCGGTCAGGCGAGTCCCGGGTCGCGGGGGCGCCGGGAGCCAGGTCGGCGCACCAGAGACCGTCGGATCCGGGAACCGTTGCGGTGGCGCCGGACCCGGACTCCGCGACCACCTCCTGGCGGTCGGCTCCGGCGGTGCCACCGACCGTCACTACCGTCACCGCCCCACCGACGACGGCGAGCAGTCCGGCGGCGGCGAGTGCCGCGACCGCCACCCGCCGACGGGTCCGGGGCGCGGGCACCGGCGGCACCCCAGGTTCCGGATCCTCGAGGTAGGCGGTGAACGCACTCGTCGCCACCGGTGCCGGCCCGGGCTCGCCGGGCGAGCCGTCCGTGGCCGACTCGGCTCCCGGCTCAGGTCCGGCCCCGTCGGGCTCCGACGCCGCGCCCCCGACAACCACGGCGGCCGCGCCCGGGGCGGACTCGACCGCGTACCAGTCGTCCCGCGCCGTCTGCCAGGTCGGACGCGTCCCCACGGTCGTCGAGCCCCGACTCTCGCGGCCGGCCTACGCCAGGCCCGCGCGCACGGCGGCCAGGAGGTCCGCGACCTGCCCGCCGACCGGCGCGACCGGCGAGTTCACGACGGCGGACTCGAGCGAGGTCACCGCCTCCTCGCCACCGGCCTGCGCGAGTGCCGCGGCCCGCACCACCGCGACCTGACCGGTCACCGCGCTCGTCGCGTCCTCGATCACCGCCGGCGCCGCATCGGCGACGGTGCGAACCCCGTCGACCGCCGCGGACCCGCCGGGCGCCGACTCCACTTGGGCGACAACGGCCCTCGTCTGTGCGGTGATTACGGCGGTGTCCACCGTGCTCGGCGCGGGGGCCGGCGCGGCCGGGGTGAGGTCGACGAGCGGCTCGCCGTCGACGTCACCGGCTCCCAGCGCGGTTCCCGACGCGCCGCCGACGAGTCCGCCGACGGTGCCGCCCGCGACCGCGGCGGGCACACCCAGCACCGCGGCGCCCGCCGCGGCACCGATGGCCGCGCCCGCGGCGGTACCCACGACACCGCCCGGAACGACGCCGACGCCCATGACCGGCACTCCCGCGAGCCCGCCGAAGAGGCCGCCGAGGGTGCCCCCGACGAGCGCGCCCGGCACCGCACCGACCGCCGCCGCCGGCACACCTGCCGCCGTCCCGCCGACCAGCGCGCCGCCCACCGCTCCCGCGGTGGTCGCGGCGGCCACCTTCTGGGCCCGGGCCGGCTGGATGCCGACGGACTTCCAGAAGGTCGCGACCTGGGACTCCGCGATGGCGAACTGGTTGTTGGTGCGTTCGAGGTCGTCGTCGCCGAGTCGCACCGACTCCTGCGCGACCATGAAGTCGCCGGCCCGCAGCATCCGCTTCGGCGCCTCGATCGGCGCGACGGTGGTGACCGTCGTCGGCAGGTGCAGGGCGTCCGGTTCGGTGTACGCGGGCTCGACGTACGGGGGCGCGGACGGCCCTCTGTCGGAGGTCTCCGCGTACGAAGGCTCCGCGTAGGAGGGCTCGACGTAGGCCGCCGGCACGGTGGCGGCGGGGGCGTCGTAGGCGCCCGGATCCTGGTACGGCTGGTACTCGATCTCCCGGTACTCCGTCGGCGGCTCCACCCAGTACTGACGTGGCGCGGGCTCCACCGCGGCCTCGGGTTCGGGTTGGGATTCGGGTTCCGGCGCCACCGCGGGTTGCGTCGGCTCCGGAACCGAGACCCCCGGCTGCTCGGTCGGCGCGGCGACCGCCACACCCGCACACACGAGCGTGATCGCCAGCGGCACCGCCCCCGCCACCGTGATTCGCTGCACCCGACGACGACGGACGCCGATTCTGTTGTCCTGCATGGTCCCCCCATGATTTGTCCCGATACTGACCGGTCCGGAGTTCTGGCGCGGACTGTCGCTGATGTGCACTGGCGCCCGGCTCGGGAGGGCCGCACCTCGCCCGCCGCCGTGACGACGGCGGGCGCTCCGGTGTCGCAGCGGCGCGAGTGATCCGCACCGCCTCGAGTCGCCCCACGAACCCCCCGTCCGGCGGGCGACAAGCGAATCCTAAGCGAATGTGAAGCGATCTGCAGCAGAATGCCGACGACGGCCAACCGCACAGGTCAAGACACGTCGCGGGCGCGAATCGTCGATTACCCGGACCCGAATCACTCGGTTGATAGGCTGCGCGTCATGGATTCGGCAAAGCTGCGGCGATTCGGGGTGATTGTCCGGAAGCGTCGCCTGGCGCTGGGCCTGCTGCAGGACCAGGTCCATGCCGCGGGCGGGCCGTCGGACAAGCGCCAGACCGGGATCGAGAACGGCATGACCCCGGCGCCGAGCCTGACCACGCTCGCCAAGGTCGACGCGGGGCTGCAGTGGGCCCCCGGCAGCGCCGCAGCCACCCTGGGCGGCGGTCTCCCCACGCCGCTCGACCGACCCACTTTCACCGCGGAAGACGTTGAGCGCCATACGAAGTTGACCGTCGCACTCGAACGTGCCGGCGTTCACCGGGTCACCGCGAACGGTGCGCAACGCACCGCAGGCGGCACCGCCCTGAGCGCCGACGTGGTCGACCAGCTCATCGAGATCCTGAACTCACTGCCGCAACCGGACGACTCGCGGTAACGCGCGTCATCATCATGGTGGCCAGCAGCCCGGCCTCGTACTCGAGGGCCGGATCGAGCTCCCCCGAGCCTCCCGACGGGACCAGCTCCGCCCCGCCCGCCTGATCCAGGCCGACCAGCGTCGAGGCCAGGCCCACCGGGTCGAACCGGTCGTCCCCACCGCGCCCGAGCAGCAGACACGCCAACTCGCGCGCGACGATGAACCGCCGCTCCTCGGCGAGCGGCGACGAGCGGTACAGGATCACGTCCTCGTCGCGGCGGGCCAGGCACAGCCCGTACAGCCCACCCGCGGCCGCCTCCGGCAGCGACACCAGCACGACGCGGCGCCCGCGGACCGCCGACACCGTGCGCACCAGCTCCTCGACGGTCCAGTCGACCGGCAGGTCCAGCTCGGACACCAACCGCTGCAACCGTGACCTGGTCGATGCCCGACCCGGTACGGCATTCCCCCGCATCCGCATGAAACCCCCATCTCAGCGGCCACACCCCCGGCGCAGCTCGCCCACTCTAGACGGTTAGCGGTAGACGGCACCGGGGAATCGGCCGGAGCGACCGCGAGGGCTCACCGCGCCCGGCGGACGTGCAGGTCCCGGGCCAGGTGGTCCCGCTGCTCGAGCACCAGTCGGCGCAGGGCGGCGGGTGCGGCGGCGTTGGCGTCGAGCCAGGCGTCGACCGGCACCAGCGAGTCCGCGGCCGGGAACAGCCCGAGCACGAGGCGACGCGCGATCTCGATGCTGCGGGTGGCCCACGCCTCGCCGATCGCGGCGAAGTACTCCACGTCGTACTCGGCGATGAGGTCGCGTCGCGCGCCCGCCCGGAAGCCGCCGATGACCGCGTCGAGGTGATCGTTGCTCAGCGAGACGTCGCCCCAGGCCGCGGCCCAGGCCTGGGCCTTCACCTGCTCGTCCGGGCGCGCGGCCAGCGCCTGCCGGTGCGCGGTGCGACCCGACGCGGTGTCGTCACGACCGAGTTCGGCGTCGAGGTCCGCGGCGTCAGCGCGCCCGGTGGCGGCCAGCGCGGTCCACAGGGCCCAGCGCAGGTCCGGGTCCAGCGCCAGCCCCGGCACCGTCGCGGTACCGTCGAGCACCGCCCGGATCTCGGTGGCGCGGCCGTCGTCGACCGTGGCGGCCGACGCCAGCGCCCGCGCCCAGGCCAGCTGCGCACCCGATCCGGGATCGGCGGCGGACATTGCGTCCCAGCACGATTCGAGCCACCGGTTGCGCCACCGGTCACGCTCCGCGGCGGGCAGGTAGTGCCCGACGGCGAACGAGGCGTTGGCCAGCACCGAGGTGAGCAGCGCCATGTTGGGCTCGGTGGGCGCGAACGTGCGGGCCATCTCCAGGTAACGCGGCACCTCGAGCTGCCCGTCGCGGGTGGAGTTCCACAGGGCGGACCAGACCAGGCCGCGGGCCAACGGGTCGACGATCCGGTCCAGGGAGGACTCGACCGTGCGGATCGAGTACCCGCCGAGACGGACCTTGGCGTAGGTGAGGTCGCCGTCGTTGAGCAGCACCAGGGGCGTCTCGGTCAGCTCGATCGGCGTGCGTGCCTCCTCGATGTCGACGACCAGGCGCCGGCTGAGCACCAGCGCGCCGGACTCGTCGAAGTCGTAGCACCCGACGGCCAGGGTGTGCGGTCGCGGCTCGGTCTGGACGATCTCGTGGCCCTTGCCCTTGCGGCGCTCGAGGGTGAGGGTGGAGACCCCGCTGGTCTGCAGCCAGAGCTTGGCCCACACGGTCAGGTCCCGGCCCGACGCGGCCTCGAGCTCGGCCAGCAGGTCCGCCAGCGTGGTGTTTCCGAACTCGTGGGTGCGGAAGTATCGCCGAGCACCCTCGAAGAAGGCGTCCCGTCCGACGTACGCCACCAACTGCTTGAGCACGCTCGCGCCCTTGGCGTAGGTGATCCCGTCGAAGTTGAGCTTGGCGGCCTCGAGGTCGACGATGTCGGCGACGATCGGGTGCGTCGTGGGCAGCTGGTCCTGCGAGTACGCCCACGCCTTGCGCCGGTTCGCGAAGGCGACCCAGGCATCGGTCCACTCGGTGGCCTCGGCGCTGGCGAGCGCGCCCATGTAGTCGGCGAAGGACTCCTTGAGCCACAGGTCGTCCCACCACACCATGGTGACCAGGTCCCCGAACCACATGTGGGCCATCTCGTGCAGGATCGTGTTCGCCCGACCCTCGTACTGCGCGGCGGTGGCCGCCCCACGGAAGACGTACGCCTCGGTGAACGTGACCAGGCCCGGGTTCTCCATCGCGCCGAGGTTGTACTCGGGGACGAAGACCTGGTCGTACTTGCCCCAGGGGTACGGGTAGTCGAACTGCTCCGCGAAGAAGTCCAGACCCTGCGCGGTCACCTCGAAGATCGTGTCGGCGTCGAGGTACTGCGCCAGCGAGGCGCGGCACAGCACACCCAGCGGGACGGTCAGATCACCCTTGCTCCAGGAGGAGTCGACCCGGGCGTAGGGTCCGGCCGCGATCGCGGTGAGGTAGGTGGAGATCGGCAGCGTCGGCTCGAACTCCACCACCTGACGGGTGTCGTCGGCCTCCCGGGTGGCGACGGTCCGGTTCGAGACCACCTCCCAGCCCCCGGGCGCGGTGACCGCAAAGGTGAACGGCGCCTTCATGTCCGGCTGCTCGAAGCAGGCGAACACCCGGCGCGCGTCGGATGGCTCGTACTGCGTGTAGAGGTAGGTCTGCGCGTCGACCGGGTCGTGGAAGCGGTGCAGCCCCTCCCCCGACCGGCTGTACTCGCCGACCGCGGTCACCGTCACCACGTTGGACGGACGCAGGCCGCGGATCGCGATGCGGGCGCCGTCGTACTCGACGTCCACGGAGTCGCCGTTGACCGTCACCGACTCGACCGACAGGCCGATGAAGTCGATCCAGGTCGCGTCGACGGTGGCGTCGAACTCGAGGGTGGTGGTGGTCGCGAAGTCCGACCGGTCCGGGTCGGGGGCGGTCAGTACGTCCAGTTCGACGCGGTAGGCACGCGCGGTGATCGCGCTCGAGCGCGCTGCGGTTTCGTCACGGGTCAGGTTTGCGGTGCTCACACCGGTAGATCCTGCCACCGATTCGGGTGCGGGGGCGCATCAGAATGGCTCACCGGTCGCTGAGGTGACGGACGCCTCTACCCGGACAGCGCCATCCGCGCGAACACCCGCGCCCAGTGGTAGTCCGCGGCGGCCTCGCGCCGACGCCCGTCGGAGGCGAGGGCGTCCATCGCGCTGAGGAACCGCATCGTCGGCCGGGCGAGGGCTAGGTCCGGCGTCCGACAAGTCCGTCCTACAGCGACCGCGCGATGATCGACTTCATCACCTCGTTGGCGCCGGCGTAGATCCGCTGCACGCGGGCGTCCTGGTACATCCGCGCGATCAGGTACTCGCGCATGTACCCGTAGCCGCCGTGCAGCTGGACGCAGCGGTCGATCACCTCGCACTGCTTGTCGGTGAGCCAGTACTTGACCATCGCCGCCTCGGACGGGTCGAGCTCGCCGACCAGGTGCGACTGGATGCAGTGGTCCAGGAACACCTCGCAGGTGCGGGCGATGGTCTGGCACTCGGCAAGCTCGAACGCGGTGTTCTGCAGCTCGAACAGGCTCTGCCCGAACGCCTGCCGCGACTTGGTGTACGCGACGGTCTCCTCGACCGCGCGCTTCATGGCGCCGGCCGCCTGCGCGCCGATGATCAGCCGCTCCTGCACCAACTGCGCCATCAGCTGCCCGAAGCCCTGGCCCTCGGTGTCGCCGAGCAGGTTGGCGGCGGGCACCCGGACGTCGGTGAAGGACAGCTCGGAGGTGTCGGCGCCCTGCTGCCCGACCTTGTCGAGCACCCGGCCGACGGCAAATCCGGGGCAGTCGCGCAGGTCGACGATCAGCAGGGAGACGCCCTTCGCTCCGGCCTTCGGGTCCGTCTTGACCGCGAGCACGATCATGTCGGCGGACGAGCCGTTGGTGATGAACGTCTTGGATCCGTTGACGACGTACTCGTCGCCGTCACGGATCGCGCTGGTCTTGATCGCCTTGAGGTCGGACCCGGCGCCGGGCTCGGTCATGCCGATGGCGCCGAGGATCTCGCCGGTCGCCATCCCGGGCAGCCACGCCCGCTTCTGCTCCGCCGAGCCGTACTCGGCGATGTAGTGCGCGACGATGCCGCTGTGCACCGAGACGCCGAAGGCGAGGTCGCCGGCGTAGCCCTGCACCTCGAAGACGGCGAGGTCGTGCGCGAAGGTGCCTCCGCCGCCGCCGAACTCGGCCGGGATCGAGCAGCACAGCAGCCCCAGTTCGCCGGCCTTGAGCCACACGTCGCGGTCGATGCGGTGCTGGGCGTCCCACTTCTCGTTGTGCGCGACCACCTCTCGCTCGAAGAACCCGAGCGCGAGTTCGGACAGGGCACGGACCTCGTCGTCGTGCCAGGTGGGGACGTACTTCTTCATGAGTTGACCGCCTTCTCCGCTGCACCGGACCGACTGCGTGCGATGAAGCACCGCCCGCGGTGGTCGTTACCGTTGTCAACGACGGTACCGACGTCGGCGGCGGCGTGCCCCGGCGATGCCGGTTCGACGGGCGGCGCGGCCTGCCCTCCCGACGAAGCGGAATCACGGTCAGACGGTCGCGCCCGCCCTGCTGACCTGCACCGCGTCGCCGATCCACGGCACCACCGCACCGCGCACGTCGACGCTGCGCGGCAGCAGACCGTTGGCGGCCAACAGGTTCGCGGTGTGCTGCTGCTCGTCGAGGAACTCCTCGCCGACCGGATGGATGCCCCACGGGCGACCGCGCAGTGCCCGTTCCCAGGTGTCCAGGTCGGCCTGCCCACCGCGGGCGACGGCGTCCTCGACGAAGTACCGGGCCGCCTCGCGGGGGTTCGCCTCGATCCAGGCGTCGGACTCCTGCAGCGCCGCGACGACGACCCCGAGCGCCGCGGGGTTGCGCTCCGCGAAGGCCCGGCTGGTGAACCACAGCGACTGGTGACCGAACAGCGACTCCGTCTCGACCAGGGTGCGCACGTCGTGGGCGCCCTCGACGACGGCCAGGCCGGGGTAGGCCCCGACCCAGGCGTCGAGGTCGCCGGCGACCAGCGCTGCCCCGCCCTCGTGCACACCGGTGTCCACGGGCTCGACGTCCGCCCAGGTCAGGCCCGCCCGGTCCAGGGCGAGCAGCAGCAGGCTGGTCTGCCAGGACCCGTGCGCGATGCCGACGCGCCTGCCCTTCAGGTCCGTGACGGTCTCGATGCCGGAACCGGCGAGGGTGACCAGGCGGCCGTTCTCGATCCGCGGCCCCGAGATCCCGATGTAGACCACGTCGTGGCCCTTGGCGAGCGCGGTGATCGGCGGGGTGAAGCCGGTGCCGATGACGTCGTAGCCGCCCTCGGCGAACAGCCAGTCCGAGTGCAGGCTCGGCAACGCGGTCCTCACGTCCACCGGCGCGGGCTCCGGAAGGTCGCGCAGGTCGACCCATTCCACGTCGGGCAGCGCTCGCTCGAGGATCCCGCGGTGCCGCAGGACGAACAGGGAGTTGTTGTGCGGGAAGTAGCCGACGCGAACGGTCATGGGGTCGCTCCTGGAGAGATGACGGATTGAACAGGCACTTCGTGCTCGTGCGCGGTGGACGGGTCCACAGACCCGTCCACCGCGCACGAGCGGCGGGGCCGGCTAGACGAGTCCGCGGCGACGGGCCTCGTCGACGAGGCCGCTCCGGGACCACTGGGCGACGAGGTTGGTCGTGTCGAATTCGACTGTGCCGCCGACGGACTCGCCGATGGCCTGGTACTGCGCGCCCTCCTCGAGCAGGACCACGAACTTCGCGAGGTCGAGCAGTCCGGCGCGGCCGATGACGTTGACGCCGCCGTTGGCCTCGAAGATCGCGACCAGGTCCGGGTCGCGGACCAACTGCTCGAGGATGAACTCGCCTGCGCCGACACTGCGGTCGATGTGCGGCGGGATCTCGCGGGACAGGGTCAGCCGCTGCGAGGCCGCGTACCGGATCGGCAGGCTCTTGTGGGTCTGCGCGAAGCCGCCCAGCCACGGGGTGTGCACGTGCACGATCGAGGTGATCTCCGGGTGCTCGCGGAACACCTTGGCGTAGGCGGTGACGAAGCCGGCGGAGCCACGGCCGGAGAGCACCTCGCCGTCGAAGGTGGCGACGACGGGCTCGACGGTGCGGTCGTCCGCCCACGGGCCGGGCTCGTTGAGGGCGACGGCAATCTCCTCGCCGGGCACCCTTTCGACGAAGTTCACGGTGCCGTTGGCGGAGACCGTGCCGGTCTCGCGGAAGACACGGAATGCCTTCTCCGCCTCTCGGGTGGCGCTCGCGACGAAGGTGGCAACGGTCTCGGAGATGCGGGATTCGGTGGTGGTCATGGTTTCTCCTGGAGAGTTCGAGGGTGAGTCAGGGAATGAGGAGCCGTGAGTCCTTCTGGCCCCCAGAGGGACCAAGAGGAGTCACGGGCGGCGGAGCCGCCTGCAGCAGCGGGAGGACCTCCTCGCCGATGCGGTACGCCTCCTCGAGGTGCGGATTTCCGGCGAGGATGAACGCGTCGACACCGAGCTCGCGCAGCTCGTCGAGGCGCTGCGCGACCTGCTCGTAGCTGCCGACCAGGCCGAACGCGGGGCCGCCGCGGATCAGGCTGAACCCGCACCACACGTTCGGCTGGACCTCGAGGTCCCGGTAGCCGGTGATGTTCTCCGGCACCCAGCCCTTGATGCGGGCGGCGCCGACCGAGTCGCCCTGCGCGGCCCTGTTCGCCGCGTCGCGGTCCACGAAGGCCCAGCCCTTCTCGATCTCGGCCCAGGCCGCCTCCTCGGTGTGCCGGGCGACGACGTCGATGCGGACCGCGAACTTCGGTGTCCGACCGAGCTTCTCGGCGTGCGCGCGGACGCCGTCGAACTTCGCACGCAGGTCCGCGAACGGCTCGAGCCAGGACAGGTAGTAGTCCGAGTGCCGCCCGGCGGCGCCCACCGCGGCCGCCGACGACCCGGAGAAGTACACCTCCGGGAACGGCTGACCGGCCAGGCCGGGTGGCAGCGCGGCGCCGTCGGTCGCGTAGAACCGGCCCTGATGGTGGTACGGGTCGCCGTCCCAGACGCCGCGCAGCACGTCGAGGAACTCGCTGGTGCGGGCGTACCGGTCGTCGTGGTCGACCTTGTCGCCCCACCACAGCTGCGCCGGTCCCCCGCCGCCGCTGATGATGTTGTAGACCAGCCGGCCGCCGGTGGCCCGCTGCAGGCTCGCCGACATCCGCGCCGCCTGGACCGGATGCAGGAACCCCGGCTGGAAGGCGACCATGAACTTGTAGGTGGTGGTCTCGCGGGCCAGCGCCGACGCCACCGCCCACGGGTCCTCGGTGACCGGGAACGACGGCAGCAGCCCGCCGAGGAACCCCGCCGACTCGGACGCCTTGGCCACGGCGGCGATGTGGTCGATGTACCCGTAGCCGTCCAGTTCGCCGCCGCGGATGGCGGGCGCGATGTTGCCCGGGCCGTAGCCGTTCGCGTGGCCACGGTTGTAGCGGCGCGGGGTGCGCAGCGACGCGTGGTCGCCCTCCATCCCGATCCGCCAGTAGAAGTCGGTGCTCATGCGGTGGCCTCCTGTCCTGCGATGGTGCGTCCGGCCGGGTCCACCAGGTGCAGCAGGTGCTCGCCGGCGCGGTGCAGTTCCTCGATGTGCGGGCGCCCGGTGAGGACGAAGCTGTCGATGCCGGCCTCGACGTACTCCGAGAGCCGTTGCGCCACCTGCTCGTAGCTGCCGACCAGTCCGATCGGCTCGTCGTAGCCCAGCTCGGTGAACCCGGCCCAGCGTCCGTCGCCGAGGTCGAGCTCATGGGCGACGGGACTGTCGGGATGGACCTCGCGCCACTGCCGCTCGACCCGCGCCCAGGCCTCGTCCTCGCTCTCACGGGCGATGACCGGCAGCTCCAGCCCGGCCCGCACGGTGCGCCCCCGCGCGGCGGCCCGCTCGGCCAGCGCGGCGACCAGGTCGCCGAGACCGTCGACTGTCTCGGTGAACAGGTGCACGTCGCCGTGGCTCGCCGACAGGTCCAACGCCTCGTCCGAGGAACCGGACAGGTACACCGTCGGGAACGGCAGTCCGGACAGGATCCCGCGGAACCCACCGTCGACGACGTCGAAGTACTCGCCGGTGAAGTGGAAGTCGGTGCCCGCGAATCCGGCACCGGCGAGCGGAGACTCGTTCCACACGCCGCGGGCCACCGCGAGGAACTCAGCGGCGCGGGCGTACCGGTCGGCGCCGGTGACCCGGTCACCTCGGGCCCGTGCGTCGGCCTCGTCGGTCTCCACCTGGATCCGCCAGGCCAGCCGGCCGGCGGACAGGCGCTGCAGCGTCGCGGACACCTTGGCCGCGTAGACCGGGGTGCCGAACGCCGGATGGAACTCGACGACCACCCGGGCGTGCCGGGTGTCGCGCAGGGCCCCGCCGCCGACGATCCACGACTCCTCCCCCAGCGGGTCGTAGGGCGCGAGCACCCCGTCGAGGCCGGAGAGCTCCGCGGCCAGCACGATCTGGCCGAGGTCGTCGAAGGGCCCGAAGTTGCCGGGGCGCAGGTCCGTTGCCACGGTGGGTACCTGCGGTCCGCCGAAGCCGCCGCGGTTGCGAGTGCCGGGCGCCGCGTGCCTGCCGTCGCCGCGGGAGGGCAGTTGCCAGAGGAACTCGGTCATGATGCCGCCTTTCCGGAGTCCAGCAGTTCGCGGGCCCGCTCGAGCGGCTCGCGGGCCACCCAGGACTCGAGGTCGAAGTCCGCGGGCAGGAAGCCGTGCGTGTAGAGGAACTGCTTCTGGATGTCGATCAGCTCGACCCGCTCGTCGGACAGCGACGGGTGCAGGTCAAGGTGGAAGCCGTCCCGGTAGGCGGCCGCGACCCCCTCGGGGCCGGCGAGGGTTTCGCGGGCGAGGACCTCGCGGACCCGGTCGAGGTTGCCGGCCGCCCAGTCCGCGGCGCGCAGGCTCTGCGCCAGGAACCCGACCACCAGCTCGGGCCGGGACTCGAGCAGGTCGGCGTGCACGGTGATCGGCCGCGGGGTGCCGTTGTTCACACGCAGGCGCTTCGCGTCGGTGGCGTCGAGGTCCACCGCGACCCGCAGGCCGTGCTCGCGGGCCACCTCCTGGGCTCGGGCGCCCTTGACGTAGATCGCGTCCACGTCGCCGCGCAGCAGCTCGTCGACACCCCACGTGGTGGTGCGGCGCTCGGACTGAACACTGTTGCGCACCTGGGGGTTCCGCTCGACGTCGACCTCTACGGTCGTCACGTCGGCAAGCGTCAGTCCGCCGAGGCGCAGCGCGTTGGCGAAGCCGTGCAGGGCCATGGCCCGCGGGAAGCTTCGCGCCTGGTCCTGCGCCCAGGCCGGGACGCCGATCCGCAGCCCGGCCAGGTCGGACGGACCCGCGACCGCGGACTCGGGGCCGACGAGGATGGCCTGCGACTCGTCGATCCAGGTGAGCCCGATCAGCCGGGTGGGTGAGCCCTGGGCGCGGGCGGCGATCGCGGGGACGTTGCCGCCCTCGCGAACCAGCCCGAGCAGCTGGTGGTCGAAGTGGCGGACAGCCAGCTCGGGGCCGGCGTCCTGCAGCACGCCCAGGCGCACTCCCGAGTCGGCGGCGGTGTCGGCGAGCCAGCCGAGGCTGTGTGCGAGTCCGCTCGCGGTGGGTACGGGGCAACGGGTGTACCAGAGGGTGTCGAGTGAGGTGTCGGCTACTGCGGTCATCACGTGCTCCTTAGGTGGTTTCGGCGGAGGCGGCGCGGCCGACTCCGAGTTCGGCGAGAAATGCCGCGCGGTAGCGCAGCGACTCGGGATCGGTGCGGTCACGGGGTCGGGCCAGGTCGATGTCCACGTCGACGGCGAAGCGGCCCTCGTTGAGGATCAGCACCCGGTCGGCCAGGCGCACGGCCTCGTCGACGTCGTGGGTGACCAGCAGCACCGCGGGCCGGTGCCGGGCCACCAGGTCGCCGACCAGGTCCTGCATCTGCAGCCGGGTCAGGGCGTCGAGCGCGGCGAACGGCTCGTCGAGCAGCAGCAGTTCCGGCTCCCGGACCAGCGCCCTGGCCAACGCGACCCGCTGGGCCTCGCCGCCGGAGAGGGTGGCCGGCCACTGCCTGGCCTTGGTCTCGAGATTCACCTCGGCCAGCGCCCGCACAGCGCGGGCCCGGTTCGCCGCGGTTCGCCGCTGGCCGACGGTGACGTTGGCCAGCACCCGCTTGGACGGGATCAGCCGCGGTTCCTGGTAGACCGTGGTGCGCTGCCCAGGGACCAGAATCCGTCCGGCGTCCGGCCTTTCGAGCCCGGTGAGCAGCCGAAGCAGGGTGGTCTTGCCGGTGCCGCTCGGCCCGAGCAGCACCACGAACTCCCCCCGGTGAATCTCGAGGTCGACGCCGTCGAGGACGATCTTGTCGCCGAAGGCCTTGCGGACCCCGCGCAGGGAGACGGCGACGGGCTCGCCGGCCCGGCGGGCGCTGGCCGCGGTCGCGGTGCGCTCGCGGATCGCCAACGGCGGCAAGGGTGTGTCGGTGCTCATCGGACCGCCACCTGACCGCGCCACGGCATAGCGAACTTCTCGACGACCCGGACGACGGCGTCGAAGACCAGCCCGAGCACCGCGTAGAGCACCACGCACAGCACCATGTAGTCGGTGCGGTTGTACTCCTGCGCCAGCGTCACCAGGTAGCCGATGCCCTCGCGGGTGCCGACCTGCTCGGCGGCGATGAGACCGGTGATGGAGATGGACAGGCAGATCCGCAGCGCCATCAGCACTCCCGGCAGCGCTGCAGGCAGGATCGCGCCGACCACCAGCCGCCAGCCGCGCAGCCCGAAACTCTGGGCGGCCTCGACCATCTTGCGGTCCACGTTGCGGACCCCGAGGTAGGTGTAGGCGTACATCGGGCCGACGGTGGCGACCGCGATGAGCAGCACCTTGAAGGTCTCGTCGATGCCGAACCAGGCGATGAACAGCGGCACCAGCGCGAGGAACGGGATGGCCCTGTTGATCTGCATGGTGGAGTCGATGAGTTCCTCACCGAGGCTGGACAGCCCGGCCAGCACACCGAGCACCAGCCCGATCACCACGCCGAACAGCACACCGACCGCGGCACGCTTGAACGACGCGATCGAGAAGTCCACCAGTTGCCCGGTCCGGTACAGCTCGGCGAAGGCGGACCACACCTTCGGGGGTCCGGCCAGGATCTCCTCCGGCACGGCGCCGGTAGCCGAGCCGATCCACCAGACGGCGACGATCAGCGCCGGGACCAGGAAGCGCAGCGGGATCGACACCCAGCGCGGCCGGCTGCGACCGGCCCGGTAGCGCGGCTCCTCCAGCTCGAGTTGGCCGCCGCGACCCGCGGCGGTGGTCCCGCCCGTCACGCGGGGCGCGGTCAGGGTCGCCATGTCAGTTCCCCTTGGTGGGAGCGGACTGGTTCTGCGCGGACGGGTTCTGGGCGGACCCGGCGAGCTTGTCCTGCAACGGGTAGAAGACGTCGTTCGCGGTGAGCGCGCGAGTGGTCACCCCGTTCTGGAAGAACAGGTCCGCCACCTCCTGCAGGTCCGCCGCGTCGTCCGCGGTCGGGTAGTGCGGCACCGACGCCCGGCGCCCGAGGTCGACCGCCCGGGCCAGCCGGTCCCCGGACAGCGCCCGCGGGCCCGCCTTCTCGAAGACGTTCTGGTAGTCCTCGGGGTTGCTACGCTGCGCCTCGGTGAGGGTCTGCAGCGTCTCCAGGTACTTGGCCGCGACATCGGGGCGCTCGTCGAGCACCGCGGTGCGGAAGGCGACGATCGTGTTGTCCTTGGAGTCGATGGATGCCTCGGTCGCGATCTCGACGACGCCGTCGCGGGCCTTGGCCTCCTGGTACGGGTCGTTGAACGAGGCCCACGCGTCGACCTGGCCGGTGGAGAAGGCCGATGCCGCGTCCGACGGCTGCAGCGGCACCCGCTCGACCTGGTCGAACGGAATGTTGGCCCGGCGCAACGCCTTGAGGGTGATGTACTCGCCCTTGCCCGCCGGGTTGACGGCGATGCGCTTGCCGACGAGGTCCTTGACCTCCTTCACCCCCGAACCCGGTGAGGCGATGATGCCGCTCTGGTCCTGGTCGACCGGATCGGCCACCGCGATGATCCGCACGGCCACGTCCTTGGAGAGCGCGCCGACCACCGGGCTGTAGGCGCCGCCGGAGACGTCGAGCTGGCCCGCGTTGAAGAGCTTGAGGTTGGCGCTGAACGCAGGCGGCGCCTTGACCCACTCCACCTCGGCGCCGAGCGGGGCCAACGCCTTGTCGAAGGTGCCGTCGCGCTTGCCGACCGCGAGCGGGCCGGCGTTGCCGGGGTCGGTGACCTTGAGGACGAAGGTCGGCTCGGCGCCGGGCGTGGCCGTCGCGGCGGCGTCGTCGCTGCCCGAACCGCACGCGGCAACCAGCGCGACGACGGGGAGGATCGCGAGCGCGGCGCGCGCTCGGGGCAGTCGGCGGGTGCGGGACATGTACGGGGCTCCTGTTCGAAGGCGTGTCGTTCAGTGCCCCAAAACTAGGATCCGCGGTTTCCCCTGGCTAGCTATAGCTTTCCGCTGGTTGGAAGGGTTGACAGATCGGTCGGGGACGCCCCCGCCGCCGAACCCCGCCGGAAAACTGACACACGTTCTAGCATGCAGGGATGAGCCTCCTCATCGCGGACGACAAGCGTGTCCGGACCCTGACCCTCGACCGGCCCGACGCGCTCAATGCCTTCGACGAGGCCCTCTACGACGCCACCGCCGAGGCGCTGCTCGACGCCGCCGCCGACCCCGACGTGGCGGTGGTGCTGCTGACCGGCAACGGCCGGGCCTTCACCGCAGGCACCGACCTACGTGAGATGCAATCGCGCACCACCGATCCGGACTTCAAACCCGGCAAGCACGGCTTTCGCGGACTGCTCGATGCCCTGGTGGCGTTCCCCAAGCCGCTGATCTGCGCGGTCAACGGCATCGGACTGGGCCTCGGCGCGACCGTCCTCGGGTTCGCCGACCTGGCGTTCATGTCGAGCGACGCGCGCCTCAAGTGCCCGTTCACCGGGCTGGGCGTGGCCCCCGAGGCCGCGTCGAGCTACCTCCTGCCCGCCCTGATCGGCAGGCAGAACGCGGCGTGGGTGCTGATGTCCTCGGAGTGGATCGACGCGGCTCAGGCCAAGGAGATGGGCCTGGTCTGGCGGGTCTGCGAGCCCGAGGACCTGCTGCCGGAGGCCCGCAGGCACGCCGAAGTGCTGGCGGCCAAGCCGATTTCGAGTCTGATCGCGGTCAAGCGGACGATGACCGCGCCGCTGCGGGCGGAGATCGACGCGGCTCGCGAACGGGAGAACGAGTGCTTCCGCGAACTCATGGGCGGGCCCGCCAACCGCGAGGCCCTCACCGCGTTCGCCGAGGGCCGGGCGCCGGACTTCACGGGGCTGCCCGCCGGCTGGTGAAGGACCTGGCCGGCCGACAGGCCCCGTCCTCGGCGGCCTCGTCCGGGCCTGACCGACCGCGACCTCACCGGTCGACGGGCGCGCCCAGCACCTTCCCCGCGGACGGCCAGAACGGCAGTCCGGCAAAGAATGTCGCCCCTGCCGCGATCACCGCGACCGCGGCGTCGACGCTGGTGCGGCCCTCCTTGGCCCAGTACACGTCCTCGAGGTCGAGCAGCAGCGCCAGCTCGTCGACGATCAGCGCGCCGCCCGAGCCGTAGGCCATCGCCACCGCCGGGTGCCGTCGGTCCTTCTCCGAGCCGCGCGTGGCCACCGCGCCGACCGCGCCGAGCAGCGCGATGCCGATGTTGTAGTGGTGGAAGTGCCGTCCGCCCAGGCTGATTCCGCCGCCGGCCGGGCCGTGTCCGGCGCGGATCCAGTGCGTCAGCACCCGGACCGACCCGAACGTCACGGTGAAGGCAGCCCAGGAGATGACCGCCGACTGCTCACTGGGGTCGAGCCGGTGATGCCATTCGTGGCGCAGCCGGTCCCACCGGGTCTTCCGGACGCCGTTCTCGCTCGGGACGTCGGCATCGGGCGCGACGCCGGGCAGGCCGCGGTGATCGGTCATGGCACTCCCTTGGTTCGGGACGACCATCCGACCGTACGACTACCCCCGCAGGTACGCCAGCACCGCGAGCACCCGGCGGTGCCCGCTGTCGGCCGCGGACAGGCCGAGCTTGGCGAAGATGTTGCCGATGTGCTTGCTCACCGCGGTCTCGCTGACCACCAGCCTTGTCGCGATGGTGGTGTTGTCCAGGCCCTCCGCCATCAGTCCGAGCACCTCGGTCTCACGCGGGGTGAGCGAGCGGATCGGGTCGTCGGCGCGGCGCCGGCTCATCAGCTGCGAGATCACCTCGGGGTCCATCACGGTGCCCCCGGCCGCCACGCGCCGCAGGGCGTCGACGAACTCGGCGACCTTGCCGACCCGTTCCTTGAGCAGGTAGCCCAGGCCGTGGGCGCCGTCCGCGAGCAGCCCGCCCGCGTACCGGTCCTCGACGTACGCGGAGAGCACCAGCACCGGGAATCCCGGTCGGCGCCGCCGCGCCTCCGCCGCCGCCTGCAGCCCCTCGTTGGTGAACGTCGGCGGCATCCGCACGTCCAGCACCGCGGCGTCCACGGAGTCCAGCACCTCGAGGAAGCCGTCCGCGTTGTCCACCGCCGCAACGACATCGAATCCCTCACTGCGCAACAGCAGGGCCAGGCCCTCCCGCAGCAGCGCGTCGTCCTCCGCGATCACGATCCGCACGGCAACTCCACTCTCAGCGTCGTCGGCCCACCGTCGGGGCTCACCAGTTCCACGTTTCCCTCGAAAGCCTCTGCCCGACGCCGGATCCCGGCCAGGCCGCCACCCGCACGTGCGGTGGCGCCGCCGCGCCCGTCGTCGGCGACCACGATCCGCAGCACCTCGCCGGACGGTCCGACGTCGGTCGTCGCGGTGAGGGTGACCCGGCCCGCCCCACTGTGCTTGGCGACGTTCGTCAGCCCCTCCGCCGCCACGAAGTACGCGGCCGACTCCACCGCCGCGGGTGCCCGGCGCAGGCCGTCGACGTCGAGGGTGCACGGCACCGGGCACCGGCCGGCCAGCGCCGACAACGCGCCGTCGAGACCGAGCTCGTCGAGGATCGGCGGGTAGATGTCGTGGACCAGGGTGCGCAACCCGGCGAGCGCGTCGGTGGCGGCGTCCTGCGCCCGGCGCAGTTGCGGCAGCGCCTGCTCCGGGTTCGTCGTCAGGGACCGCTCCGCGATGCCGAGCATCATCACCACCCCCACCAGCTTGTTCTGTGCGCCGTCGTGCAGGTCCCGCTCGATCCGCCGCAGCTCCGCGGCGTGCGCGTCGAGGGCCGCGGCGCGGCTCGCGGTCAGCGCGCTCACCCGCTGCGCCAGCTGCGACTCCCGGGTCGGGGCCAGCAGTCGCCGGGTCACCGCGCACATCCCGCGCGCCATCGCCGGCACCAGCCACAGGGCGAGAACGGCGTACCCGATCCCGATCAACGGCATCGCCGCCGCGCCCCACCAGGAGGTCACCGGGTACAGGTTGCTCACCGGTTCGTCCGCCGGCATCGCCTGCCAGTACGCGGGGATGAGCAGGGAGTTCAGCGCGCCCGCCGGGAGTGCGACGGCGAGCAGCGCCGCGACGGGCGCGACCAGCGCGTGCACGCCAACCCAGCCCGCGTCCCGGAGCGTCGACGGCGCGGTGACCAGTCGTCGCAGGTCCTCGAACGTCGGGGCTGCCGGGATCGGCGGGTACCGCTCGCCGACCGGTTCACCGGTGAACCGTCCCGTCCGGCGCCGCGCCAGCGTGGTCCACCCGCGCAGCACCCGCACTGCCGCAGGCGCCACCAGCCAGCCCGGGCCGAGCAGCAGGAACGGCGTCAGGACCAGTCCGACGACCAGCAACACCATCGACGCCACCCCGGCGACGCCCTCGACCACCAGATAGGCGAGCGCACGCCCCCACTGCCGCAGTCGTGCGCTCGTCGTCATGAACCCAGCATGCCGCACCCGCCGGGCCGTGTCGGTACAGCCAGCTACACCATCTTTCCGGTAGTCCGCCGGATCGAAACCCGCCCACGCCCTCAATAGCGTTGGTACCCATGACGACACATGCCATGCAGACCGCCGCTGCGCCTCCGGCGCCCGGCTCGCCGCCGGCCGCCATCCGGCTCGACGGCGTCACCAAGACGTACGGCACCGGCAGCGGCGCCGTCACCGCGTTGCGCGGGGTCAGCCTCGCCCTGCCCCACGGCACCTTCACCGCGGTCATGGGTCCGTCCGGCTCCGGCAAGAGCACCTTCCTGCACTGCGCGGCCGGCCTCGACCAGCCGAGCACCGGGTCGGTGCGGCTCGGCGACACCGACATCTCCCGGATGAAGCCGAAGGCGCTGACCGTGTTCCGGCGCGATCACGTCGGCTTCGTCTTCCAGGCCTACAACCTGCTGCCCGCGCTGTCGGTGGAGCAGAACATCACCCTGCCGCTGCTCCTCGCCGGCCGGAAGGCCGACCACGGCTGGCTCGACTTCGTGATCGGCGCCGTCGGCCTGACCGACTTCCGCGGGCGACGCCCCTCGGAACTGTCCGGCGGCCAGCAGCAGCGAGTGGCCATCGCCCGCGCCCTGGTGACCCGGCCCGACGCCGTGTTCGCCGACGAGCCGACCGGCGCGCTGGACTCCCGGACCGGCCGCCAGGTGCTGGAACTGTTGGGCCGCACCGCCCGCGAGCTCGACCAGTCCGTGGTGATGGTGACCCACGACCCGGTCGCCGCGTCCCACGCGGACCGGGTGCTCTTCCTCGCCGACGGCGCCTTCGTCGGTCACCTCGACCGTCCGAGCGCGCAGCAGGTCGCCGACCACATGACCCGGCTCGGGGAGTGGTGACCGTGCGGAGGTCGTCGGTGACGACGCTGGCCGGTGCCAACATCCGGCGCCATCGCGGCGGGTTCGCCGGCATGTTCGTCGCGGTGTTCTTCGCGGCCCTGCTGGTGACCGGGCTGGGGGTGCTGATCGAGTCCGGGGTCCGCGGCGGCATCGAGCCGCAGCGGTACGCGGGCGCCGACGTCGTCGTCGGCGGCCGACAGAGCCTCGACGTCAAGGAGGAGGTCGACCAGCCGTTCGCGGAACGGGCTCCGCTGGCGGCCGGCACGGCCGCGGACCTGGCCGCCCTCCCCGGCGTGGCGTGGGCCGTTGCCGACGTCACGGTCCCGCTGACCTGGTCCGGCCGGCCCGTCGAGGCACACGGCTGGGGCTCGGCGGCGTTGACGCCCTACGAGATTCGTGAAGGCCGGGCCCCGGACGGCCCGCACGAGGTGGTCGTCGACGACGCCCAGCCGGCTGAGATCGGCGACCGGGTCGCGTTGGCGCACGGCGGATCCGCCGCCGACTACACGGTGGTGGGCGTCGCGGCCGCGAGCGCGGGGCCGAGCCCCGACCGCGCCGCGCATGTCTTCGTGACCGACCAGCGGGCCGCCGCGCTCTCGCCGCACCCCGACCGGGTCGCGGCCGTCGGGGTGACCGGCCGCGAGGGCGTGTCTGCGGCGACCCTGGCCGACGAGATCCGGCAACGGCTGCCCGGGGCGGACGTGTACACCGGCGCGGCCCGCGGCGACGCGGAGTTCCTCGACTCCGGCGGCGCGCGAACCCAACTGGTGATGATCGGCGTCTCGTTCGCCGGCACCGCGGTGCTGATCGCCATGTTCGTGGTGGCGAGCACCCTCTCGCTGTCGATCCAGCAGCGCAGGCGGGAGTTCGCACTGCTCCGGGCGGTGGGCGCGACGCCGGGGCAGATCCACCGACTCGTCGGCCGCGAGGTGATGCTGGTCGCGAGCATCGCCGCCGCCGTGGGCGCCCTCCCCGGGTTCCTGCTCGCCGGCTGGCTGCGGGCGCGGTTCGCAGGCGCCGGGATCCTGCCTGCCGACTTCGCGCTGGCCTTCAGCCCGCTGCCGGCGCTGGCGGCGGTGCTGCTCAGCGTGGCGACCGCCCGAGTGGCCGCCGCGGTCGCGGCGCGCCGACCGGCCCGGATCAACCCGATGGACGCCCTGCAGGAAGCGTCGGCGACCCCGGCCAGGCTCGGTCGCGGACGGATGGTCACCGGCCTGGCGCTCGGCGTCGGCGGGCTCACCGTCTCGATGCTGCCCGCCGTGGTACCCGGCGAGGCGGCGGTGGCCGGCGCCGGGAGTTCGGCTGTGCTGCTGATGATCTCGGTGGCGCTGCTCGGGCCGCGGCTGGTCTCCGGCGCGATCGCCCTGCTCGGCGGCCCGCTGCGCCGCTCGGGTTCACCGTCGCTGTTCCTGGCGGCCGCGAACACCCGTGGCAACGCCCGGCGCCTCGCCTCCGCGATCACCCCGCTCGCCCTGGCGATCGCGATCGGGTCGGTGCAGATATTCGCCCAGAGCACGGTGGCGGCGGAGGCAGGCGTCCAGTCGAGGGAGGGCGTCACCGCGGATCTCCTGGTCGGCGGCGGGACCGGCGGACTGGCCTCCGACGCCGTCGACGCGATCGCCCGGACACCCGGGGTCCAGGCGGCGAATCCGGTGGCCCGCAGCCAGGCGTACTTCACCCGCCAGTCCGGCGACACGACCAGCACCCTGCCGTACGCGGTGCAGGGCGTCGACCCGGCGTCGACCGCGTCGACGATGGACCTGAGGGTGGTCAGCGGTGACATCGCGGCCCTCACAGGCCCGGACACCGTGGCGCTGAGCGCGGACGCCGCGCAATCAGCGGGGGCGCGGGTGGGCGCCGTGGTTCCGTTGCACCTCGGCGACGGCACCCCGATCGCGCCGACGCTGGTCGCCACCTACGGGCGCGGCCTCGGCTTCGGCGACGTCACGCTGCCGAACGAGACGGTCCGCGCGCACACCACCAGCGGGCTCGACGACTACGTGCTCGTCCGTACCGAACCCGGCAGGCAGACCGAGGTGGACGCGGCGCTGACCGCGGCGGGTTTCGCGACCACCGACCGGGACGAACTCGGTGCCGCCGGCGCGGCCGAGCGCGACGCACAGTCCTGGACCAACCTGATCGCACTGGCGGTGCTGCTGGCGTACCTCGCGGTCGCGGTGGTCAACACGCTGGTGATGGCGACCGCCGAACGCGGCCGCGAGTTCGCGCTGCTGCGACTGGTCGGGTCGACCCGGCGACAGGTGCGGGCCATGATGCGGGCCGAGTCGGTGATCGTGGTGGTGATCGCGTCGGTGGTGGGCTCACTGATCGCGTTGCCGCCGCTGGTGGGGGTGAGCATCGGGGTGTCGGGGCAGCCGGTGCCTGCGGTCTCTCCCGCCACCTACGCGGCGATCATCGCGGTGACCGTGCTGCTGGGGCTGGTGGCCATCGCGATCCCGACCCGGACGACGATGCGGTCCGACCCGGTCGCGGCCATCGGCTCCCGCGAGTAGGACGCCACCGCGCGCCCGCCCCGATTCCGCGGCAGCCTAGGCTCCGACCATGACCTCCTTCGACGACTCCGTCATCGCCGCCGTCACCGGCCACATGAACGGCGACCACACCGCCGACAACCTGCTCATCGTGCGCGCCTTCGGCGAGCCGTCCGCGACCGCGGCCCGGATGACGGGCCTGGACACCGAGGCAGGCGAGTGGGCGGCCGAGGTGGACGGCGCCGAGACGGCGGTGCGGGTGCCGTGGCTGGGTCCGGTCACCGACCGCGGTTCGATCCGCACCGAGGTGGTCGCGCTCTACCAGGCGGCGTGCGAGCGGCTCGGCGTGCAGCCCGACACCCACTGACGACAAAGTCGGTCGCGCGGCCGACCCGGGACCGATAGCGTCGAGTCGTGTCTCCCCCGTCCTGAAGGAACCCCGACATGACTGCGACGACGGCCACCGCCGCCCGTCGGTACAGCCCGCTGGCACTGATCAACCTGGCCACGCTGCTGTCGGCGACCGGCAACGGAATCACCATCGTCGCGTTGCCGTGGCTGGTGCTCGAGCGCACCGGACGGGCCACCGACGCGGCGATCGTCGCGGGCGCCGCCACCCTCCCGCTGCTGCTGTCGAGCCTGTTCTCCGGGACGGTGGTGGACCGGTTCGGGCGGCGGCGGACCTCCCTGGTCTCCGACTTCCTGTCCGCGGTCTCGGTGTCGCTGATCCCGCTGATGGCCGCGACGGCCGGCCTGTCGGTGCCGGTGCTCGCGGCCCTGGCCGCCCTCGGCGCGACCTTCGACCCGGCCGGCATCGCGGCCCGCGAGTCCATGCTCCCGGCCGCGACCAGGGCGGCGGGCTGGTCGCTGGACCGGTCGAACAGCCTGTACGAGGCGAACTACAACGTGGCGTACCTGATCGGCCCCGGCGTTGGCGGCGTGCTGATCGCGACCGTCGGCGCGGTCAACACCCTGTGGGTGACCGCGGCCTGCTTCCTCGCGTCGATCGTCACCATCGCGTTCCTGCGCCTCGACGGCGCCGGGAAGCCCGACCACGCCACCCGTCCGGAGTCGATGTGGACCGGCACCCTCGACGGACTGAAGTTCGTCTGGCGCAACAGGTTGCTGCGCACCCTCGCCCTGGTCGACATGGCGATCGTCGCGCTGTACATGCCGGTCGAGAGCGTGCTGTTCCCCGCCTACTTCACCGAGCTCGACCAGCCCGCCCAGCTCGGCTGGGTGCTGATGGCAATGGCCGTCGGCGGCGTGATCGGCGCGCTCGCCTACGGCGCGCTCGCCGCCCGCGTCCGGCGGCGCACGCTGATGCTGCTGGCCGTCAGCGCGCTCGGCCTGTGCATGGTCGCCATGGCGTTCCTGCCCCCGCTGTGGGTGCTGCTCACCCTGGCACTGATGGTCGGGCTGGTGTTCGGCCCCGTCGGGCCGATCGCGAACTACGCCATGCAGACCCGCAGCCCCGAGCACATGCGCGGCCGGGTGGTCGGGGTGATGACGTCGACGGCGTACGCCGCCGGGCCGCTCGGTTACCTGCTGGCCGGCCCGCTGATCGACTCCGTCGGCATCCGCACCACCTTCTTCGTCCTGGCGATCCCGGTCGTCGTGATCGCCGCCATCTGCTTCGCGCTGCCCGCGTTGCACGAGCTCGACGCCAAGGTTGTCGAATCCGAGGTTGCCCGTTCGTACCGCGAGTGAGGCGCAGGCCCGGCCCTAACCCGGGGCGTGCAGCAGGGGCAGCGCCTGCACCAGTGCGGCGAGTTCCGGCACCTCCTGCGCGTCCGCGAGCGCGCGTTCAAGCGTCGCGTCGTGAACCGGCCGGGCCTCCTCCAGCAACGCCCGGCCGGCCGGGGTGAGCTCGGTGTAGATGCCGCGGCGATCGTCCTCGCACAGGATCCGCGTCAGCAGCCCACGACCCTCCAGCCGGTTCACAAGCCGCGTGGTGGCGCTGGCACTGAGCGCGGTGGCGCGGGCCAGCTGCTGCATGCGCATGTGCCAACCGTCCTGCCGGCTCAACGCGTCCAGGACGGTGTACTCCACCACCGAGAGCTCCGCGTGCGCCTGCAGGGACCGCTCCAACTCGGACTCGATCAGTCCGTGCAGCGCGGCCAGGGTCCGCCAGCCCTGCGACCTGACCTCGACTGCGTCGTCCTTGATGCCCACCCGCTACTCCTTCCCGTGACGATCGTTACAGCTCGCCGACCAAATAGTTGCTTGCGCGGCATATCCGCTCATGCAACAATTTAGGCCGCGCCTGCAACTAGCAGCGTACGCGCACCAACTGCTCGGACGCAGTTCTCTAAGGAGTTCCCAACATGCCCATCGGCCTCATCGCCCTCGCCATCGGAGGGTTCGGCATCGGCCTGACGGAGTTTGTCATCATGGGCCTGCTGCCGGAGGTGGCCTCGGACTTCGGCGTCAGCGAGGCCACGGCCGGTTGGCTGATCTCCGGCTACGCGCTCAGCGTCGTCGTGGGCGCCCTCGCCCTGACCGCAGCCGTCACCCGCCTGCCCCGCAAACCCGTGCTCGCCGCGCTGATGGTCCTGTTCGTCGCGGGCAACGCGCTGTCGGCGCTGGCGCCCTCCTACTCCATGATGCTGCTCGGCCGCGTCGTCGCGGCGCTCTGCCACGGCGCCTTCTTCGGCATCGGCGCGGTGGTCGCCGCCGACATGGTTGCGCCGAACAAGAAGGCAGGCGCGATCGCCGTCATGTTCACCGGGCTGACCGCGGCCAACGTCCTCGGCGTGCCGTTCGGCACCCTGCTGGGGCAGGCCGCGGGCTGGCGCTCGACGTTCTGGGTGATCTCGGCGATCGGGGTGGTGGCGCTCGTCGGCATCCTCGCCCTGGTGCCGAACACCGGCCGCGGCACCGCGGGTGCCGACGGCCTGCGCGGCGAACTGCGTGCCTTCAGGTCCGGCCAGGTGTGGCTGTCGATCCTGGTCACGATCCTCGGATACGGCGGCATGTTCGGCGCGTTCACCTACATCGCCTTCACCCTCACCTCCGTCAGTGGCTTCGGCAGCGCGACCGTGCCCTGGTTGCTGATGATCTTCGGAATCGGGCTTTTCGTCGGAAACACCCTGGGCGGCAAGGCCGCCGACCGCAACGTCGACGCCACCCTGCTGGTGGTGCTGTCCGCCCTGACCGTCGTGCTGGCCGTCTTCGCCGTCACCGCTGAGAGTCCGGCGATGGCGGTCGCGTCCCTGCTGCTGATGGGCGTCTTCGGTTTCGCCACCGTGCCCGGGCTGCAGATGCGGGTGATGGCGTACGCCAGTGACGCTCCCACCCTGGCGTCCGGCGCCAACATCGGCGCCTTCAACCTCGGCAACGCCCTCGGTGCCTGGATCGGCGGGGTGACGATCACCGCCGGTCTCGGCTACACCTCGCCGATCTGGGCCGGTGCCGGCATCACCGCACTCGCCGTCGTCGTGATGGCCGTGGCCGCCGGAAAGGCACGCGGCCGCGCCGCCGTGGACCCTGCACCACGCGCCGGCGAACTCGCCGAGGCCTGACGGGACACCCCAGGCGACCGCCAAGCCAAACCCACACGTACGCATACCAATCCGATACGCATCAGAGCCCTAGGAGATCCAGTGTCCATCGTTCCCACCGTCACCCTGAACAACGGCGTCGAGATGCCGCAGATCGGTTTCGGCGTCTTCCAGGTACCCGACGACGAGACCACGGCGACCGTCGCCGCCGCCCTCGAATCCGGGTACCGCTCCGTCGACACCGCCGCCGTCTACGGCAACGAGGCGGGAACCGGGCGCGCCCTGGCCGCGTCCGGCGTGCCCCGCGAGGAGCTGTTCGTCACCTCGAAGCTGTGGAACACCGACCAGGGTTACGACGCCACCCTGGCGGGATTCGACACCAGCCTGGACCGGCTCGGCCTCGACTACCTGGACCTGTTCCTGATCCACTGGCCGGCGCCGGCCCTGGACCGGTACGTCGACACCTGGCGGGCACTGGAGCGGCTGTACACGGACGGGCGAGTACGCGCGATCGGCGTCTCCAACTTCCTGCCCGAGCAGCTCCAACGACTGCTCGACACCGCCGCCGTCGTCCCGGCCGTCAACCAGATCGAGCTCCACCCCGCCCTGCAGCAACGCGGCGCCGTCGAGTTCAACCGCGCTCACGGCATCGTCACCGAGGCCTGGAGCCCACTGGCCCAGGGAGCGGTGCTGGCCGAACCTGCCGTCGTGCGCATCGCGGAGGCACACGGACGCACCCCCGCGCAGGTCGTCCTGCGCTGGCACCTGCAGCAGGGCCGGATCGTCATCCCGAAGTCGGTGACGCCGACACGGATTCGCGAAAATCTCGACATCCTCGGCTTCTCGCTGTCCGCCACCGACCTGGCCGCCGTGGACGCCCTCGAATGCGACGGCCGGACGGGGCCGCACCCGGCCGAGTTCAACGGCTGACGAGACGCCCTCTGCGGGAGCGGAATCTACCCGTTTCGCCGGCTTCGGCCGGCGGACTTCGGGTCAGCGGCTGACGACCAGCAGGAACCCGCCGCCGCCGGGCTCGATCTTCGTCTCCAGCGTCAGCTCCGGTGCCAGCCGCGAAAGCCGGTCGAGCAACCAGTCGGAGGCGTCCTGCGCGTCCGACTTGGAGGGGCAGCGGGCCACGGCCACCCGGCCCGGCTTGCGGGTGAGCTGCTCGACCACGCCGATGATCGGCGCCGGGTCGATCACGAACAGCGAATCCGACCACGGCACCACGGGCTTGACGGCGCCCTTCTTGGTGTTGCAGGCGCGGTGCGCCAGGCGCTCCGGGCCGCCCTTGCCCTTCTTCGCGGTGTTGATGCTGTCGATGCTCGGGCCCCGCGGGTCGTTGACCGACATGTCCGGATCCACCGGCTCGTCACACAACCAGCAGCGCCACGACTCGCGTTCGCCGACCTCGTCCATCTTGCTCATGCACACGACGCTACGTCACTTCGGACGGCTGCCCGGCCACGAAGGCAGCGGTCAGTTCCCGACGCCGCGGATCGGGCCGAATCGCTTGGCGGTGTCGTGCGCCAGTGACGAGTACAGTGCCTTGTTCAACGGGGCGCCGAGTCGCAGCGCCAGACCCAACCCGGACCGCGGCGCCATCGCGAACGTCCACGTCAACCGGCTGCCGCCCGGAATCTCCGTGACCTGGTAGTCCTCCGCGAAGGAGCGGAACAACGGGACGTTCGCGGAGGTCACGTAGAACGAGTGACGCCGCGCGGCGTCGTCCCAGTGGAAGAAGTACTCGTCCATCCGCATCACCTTGGCGACCTCGACCTGCCGGACGGCGCCCGCGCCGAACGGCGACGCCCCCTGGAACTCGACATCGGTGAGCATCCGGCACCACGCCAGCGGACGCCGAGCCGTCAACTCGGCCCACAGTTCGTCGGGGCCGACGGCGACGTCGATCGGATGTCGCGACACGTGCGGCGCGGTGTCGAAGAACGAGTGGTCGACGGGTTCGAGCTCGAACCTCGGTGACATGCGGATCCTGCCTGGTCGTCGGGGTGCCGGTTACCGGCTTGGCCACCGGAGTCGCCACAAAATATCAGTAACTACGAGTAACGCACAGTTTTCCCGAGTCGACCCGGCGTCGGCGCGTCAACGGAAGGCCATCACCCGGTCCCCCCACGCCTCGCGCAGCCCCCGGTCCGGATCGCTCACCAGGGTGTCGGACTTGTCGATCAGCAGGGTGGCGCGGTCCTCCTCGCGGTAGGGCGCCCAGTGCCTGGAGGCGTCCAGCGCCGCCGGCACCCCGAACCGGGCGAAGGCCAGCCATCGCCGCTGCATCCGACCGGACACCTCCAGGGCGACCTTCCGGCCGCCGAGCCAGAACGTCGGGTCCGGGGTGAAGGCGCCGAACGTGCCGAACACGTACGGCAGTTCGGTCGCGTGAGTGGCGCCGACCCGGGCGGCGCGGAGCATCGGGGTGGCCTGGTCGAAGCGGTACACCCAGGTCGGTGAGTGCCTGCTGTGCGCATCCGCGATCCACAGACACGGCATCCGGAACGCCGCGTCAGTCGAGACCGCAAGCACACCACTGGTTTTCGACCAGTCCGGGTAGGCCGAGACGATGTCGGCCACCCGGATCGCGGGCAGGCTCGGATGGTCCGCGGCGATCGCGGTGAACATCTGGTTCACCGCGTCCGAGGTCACCGGCATGATCGGTGACCGGGACAGCCGGAACAGCGACGCCTCGTCCTTGTTGGTGCCGATGATCAGCGGGATTCGGTGCGCGAATCCCTTCCGGAAGGCCGAGACCGGGTACCGCGGCACCAGGTCCCCGTCGACCACCGGCGCCATCGCCAGGGTGCCCGGGACCGAGGTCGAGACCGAGCTGAGCAGCTTGTCCCCCGCCGCGATCAGCTCCTCGACCGGCAACTCGAAGAGCCGGTCGGCGTCCGCGGCGTCCACCCCGACCAGTTCCAGGTACCGGGCCGCGACGCCCGCCGCCCGCTCGGCGCCGTAGACGGAGGTGGCGGGCGAACTCTGCGCGATAGCCCGGTGGAACAGGCCCTCGGCCCGCGGCGAGGTCATCAGCGTGGTGACCGAACCGGCCCCCGAGGACTCCCCGAACAGCGTCACGTTCCCGGGGTCCCCACCGAACGCGGCGATGCAGTCCCGCACCCACTCGAGCGCCACCACCTGGTCGCGCAGGCCCACGTTGGTCTCGAAGCGGCGGTCGCCGTCGGAGAAGGAGGACAGGTCGAGGAAGCCGAGCACCCCGAGCCGGTAGTTGAGCGTGACCACCACCAGGTCGCCGAGTTCGGCGAGCCGACGGCCGTCGTAGAGCGCCTGCGACGACGACCCGACGCAGTAGGCGCCGCCGTGGATCCACACCATCACCGGACGCGGCGTGCCGTCCGGCCGGGGCGCCCACACGTTTACCGACAGGCAGTCCTCGTCGGCGCCGATACCGGCTTCCATCGGTACCTGGATCGCCGTGGCCTGCGGCGCGGTGGGCCCGAAGTCGCGGCAGTCCCGCTCGCCGTCCCACGGGTCCGGCGCCAACGCCTCCCGGAACCGCCGCTGCGGCCCGGCAGTCGCGTACGGAATCCCCTTCCACGTGAACACCGCCCCGTCGGCGTACCCACGGACGTCGCCGTCCCGGGTCGCCACGGTCAGGCTCTGCGGTGCGCTCCCCTGCGCCTCGGTCGTGATCGCATCCTGCTCGGTCCGCACATCAGCCTCCTGGTACGCGAGGTCAGATCCCAGCCAAACGTACCAAGGACGGCCGCGACCTGCGGGGAATGTTGCCCGCCGTGGCGGCGCCTCCCGCTGGCCGAGAACACCCCGCACGGAGTGGGCCGGGTGGGTGTGGAATCCCCTGCATGACCACTCACCCCGCCTACGATCCGGGCGCAATGCTGATCGGCCGAACCGCCGTCGTGACCGGCGGTGCCGCCGGCATCGGTTCGGCCATCGCCCGCGCCTTCGCCGCCCACGGGGCGCAGGTCCTGGTCGCCGACATCGACCCGGTCGGCGACCTCGAGTTCGACGCCACCGCGGGCGGCTCGATCGCGTCCGTCCGGTGCGACGTGCGGGACGAAGCGGCCTACCCCACCCTGGTCGCGCACCGTCCGGACATCCTGGTCAACAACGTCGGGCACTACCTCCGCGCGCCGCACCGGTTCGCGACCAACAGTCCGGAGCTGTGGCAGGACCTGCACGAGGTGAACCTCGGGCATGCCCTGCGCCTGACCCACGCGGTGCTGCCGGGGATGGCCGACCGCGGCCACGGTGCGATCGTCAACCTCACCACCGTCGAGGCGCACCGGGCGATGCCCGGACACACCGTGTACTCCGCCTACAAGGCCGCACTCGTGCAGTTCACCCGGTCGCTCTCCGCGGAGGTGGGTCCCGCCGGGATCCGGGTCAACGCCATCGCCCCGGACCTGATCGAGTCGGTGCAGGTGCCCTACGACAAGCTGGTGCCTGCGGAGCAGCGGTCGCTGTGGCCGACCTGGTCGCCGCTCGGCGGTCCCGGCCGGCCCGAGGACGTGGCAGGCGCGGCCCTGTTCCTCGCCTCCGACCTGTCCCGGTTCGTCACCGGCAGCACCATCCATGTCGACGGCGGCACCCATAGCTCCGGCGGCTGGGTGCCGCGCGAGTCCGGGGGCTGGACCAACCGCCCGCTCAACCCCTGAGTCCCTGACCGACCGGGACCTGCCGGACACTGTCGGTCAACCGGATCGAACGGCCCCGACGGCCAACCTACGATGGCGGCATGGGTGTTTCACGGGCCGGCTGGGCTCTCGCGGTGCTGACCACGTCGACTCTTGTCACCGCGTGCAGCGACAACACTGACGGGGGCGGCCCGGTTCCGGCCGCCCCCGTCACCTCGGACATCGCCGCAACGACCACCGCCACGACCACTCCGCGCTCGACCACGACCACGACCACTGCTCCGACTACGACTCACGTTGCGGCGCAGGTTGCCGAGTACGCCGGCACCCAGACCGGCACCTACTACTTCGCCAGCCCGTCGGCGAAGTTCGAGTGCGCGATCGCCACCGTCGGCACTCCGGTCGCGGGCTGCCACGGCACCTTCCCCCCGGACGCCCCGCGGGTCCCGGGGGCGGGCGCTCCCCGAACCACGGTCGCGCCCAACGCCGTCCGGGTGACCTCGGACCGCGCCGGCGAATTCGTGCACCTCGGCGACCCCGCCTTCCACCGCTTCGACGGCCCGGCTCGCGTCCTGCCCTACGGCAACACCCTGGACATCCAGGGGTTCACCTGCTCGGTCGACGAGCGCGCCGGCGTCACCTGCGGGAGCGGCAGCGGTCACGGTTTCACCGTCTCGGACAGCGCCTACAAGCTGTGGTGACGCGACCGCGCACGGCCGCCTTCCCGGCGCCGCCCGCGCGTTCATCCTGCGCCTGACCGGATCTCGCGAGGTCCGCCGCCGACCGCGTCGGTGACCAGTTGCGCGAGCGAGGCCAGCACCGGCGCCCGGAGCAACCAGCCGAGCACCGCCCACCCGAGGTTCAGGTGCTCGAGCGCGTGGCCGACCGCCCGCACCCCGTCCGCCGACTCCCCCGTCACGGGACACTCGTAACGCAGCCGGACGAGCGGCTCGGGATGGTCTTCGGCCGGCACCAGGCGCAACGCCGTCCCGCCGCGGCGGGCGAACCAGTCACCGAGCTCCGAACACGGATCGCACCCGGCCGCGGGGTACAGCACCCCCACCGGGCGCAGCGGGGTCGGCCGCCACCGCGGCAACCAGTCCCGGACCTGACGCCGATAGGCGAGCCACGCCGAACCGAAACGGCCACGCAACGCGGCCCGTTCGTGCCACGACGCGACGCCTGCTCCGAACACCGCACCGGTCACTGCGACGGCCGCGAGCCACGGCTCGGACACGATCACCGCGCCGAGCGCCAGTATCAGGACCGCGCACACCTGCATCGGATTCGCCACGTAGGCATACGGACCCGTGCACACGAGCCGATCGGGCGGATCCCACGGAAACGGGGTGCCGCCGTGGCACGCGAACTCCGCCACGGACCGCAACGCGACGACCCCCGCCACGAGCGCGACCTGCGCCAGCAGCAGGTCCACCGGCCCACCCACCACCGCGAGGCGCTCCGACCAGCCGGTACCGGTGCTCGCGAAGGTCGCCGTCGGGACCACGAACAGCAGCAGCGCCGCGAACAGCAGCACCTGCAACACCACCCTCGTCCGCAGGGCCCGACCGGTCGCGGTGGACTGACCGAGGACCAGCCCGGGCACCAGGGCCACCGCCACGGCCGTCGCCTCGCCCCACCACCACGACTCGCCCAGCACCACCATCGGTGCCAGTCCCTTCATGGCGACCGCGTCGGCCGCGACCAGCACGAGCGCGGTCAGCCACGGACGCACCCACCGGCCCAGCAACACCGGCACCGCACCCCACAGCACCGCCCAGCCGAACACCACGTCGATCGGCACCCCTGACCACGACGCCCCCTCGGTGCCGAAGGTCCACCAACCCGCATGTACCGCAGTCGCGTTGACCACCAGCAGCGCAGTGGCGTTCCACAGCGTCGCGAGCGCGGCGCCGGCGTGGAGCCGGTCGGTACTGGCCCGGTCCCGGCCGGCGTGGTCGGTCCGGGTCACGAGCACCAGGACCGCGCCGAACAGGACCGGCACCAGCAGCACGGCCGAGCGCAACACCCCGACCCCGAGCGCCTCGGGCGTCACGTGTGCAGGTCGAGGGCGGACAGCAGGTAGTCGGCGGACCGCCCGACGACGTGCTTCTCGATGGGGCCGAAGTACCACGCGGGGTCGAGGTTTCGCGTGAAGTCGAGATTCCACGTCACCTCGGTGCGAACGGCGTCCAGAGCGCGCCAGCTGATGTCGACCTCGCGCCAGGTCAGCCAGGTCGACATCGGCGAGGTGTCGGCAACCGTGTGCATCCGCACCGAGTTCTCGGTGCGGGACACCACCTCGAGTTCGAGTCGGGAGTCCTGCTCGCCCCAGTGGTGCTGCGGCAGCAGCCCCGGACGGTGGTGCGCGCCGTCGAAGAGGATCGTCCGCCGGCCCCCGACCTCGAGCCCGCCGCCGTGGTCGGCCACCGGACGTGGAAACCCGAGGGCGAGAACACCGGTCGGTGTCACCGTCGCGAAGTCGAGCGGGCGGGCCACCGCCGCTTCGACCTGAGCGGGAGTGGCCTCGACGACGAGCGAACTCCCGGCAGCATCGTCACCGGGCAGCGTCAGCGCCGGCACCACACCCTCGAGGGCCGCCAGCCCGAACAGCAGCACCGGGAGCGCGAAGATGGCCGCGCCCTTGTCCTTTCGTGTGGACCGGCGCACCGAGTCGACGATCACCGCCACGACGAGGCCGACACCGTAGAACAGCGGCGCGGCGAACAGCACGCACACCAGTCCCTCGCCGAGCACCACCATCGAGAGCAGCAGGAAGATGCTCACGGCCTTCATCACCATGCCGTACGGATTGTCGGACGGCGTCGACAGCGTGAGCATCAGCGCAAACAGCGCGGGCAGACCGATGTAGAACGCGGCGGTCTGTCCGAGCTCGTAGTGCCGCAGGATCTTGACGGTCACCACCCCGACGACGAAGACCACGATCAACGCCGCCAGCGTCCACTGCGCGCGACCCGGTGCCCGTCGACGGGGCGCGGTCGCGGCAGGCTCGGGTTCGGTGCTCATCGGCCCAGTCCACCACAGCGGGCGGACCGGTCAGCCGACAACGGACGCGCGTCCTCACGGGCGCGGGCGGGAGGTCAGCGATACAGAGCGTCGATGTCCTCGGCGAACCGCGCGGACACCACGTTGCGCTTGATCTTCAGGGTCGCGGTGAGCTCGCCGTCCGCCTCGGTGAGATCGCGCGCGAGGACGACGAACTTCTTGATCGCCTCGGTGTGCGAGACCGTCGAGTTGGCGTCGTCGACCACCCGCTGCAGGTCCGCCAGCAGCTCCGGGTCCGCCCGAAGGTCGGCGATGGTGACATCGTCGGCCCTGCCGTGCGCGGTCCGCCAGCGGCGGAACTCCTCGGGGTCCACCGTGATCAGCGCACCGATGAACGGACGAGCGTCGCCCACCACCACGGCCTGGGAGACCAGCGCGTGCGAGCGCATCCGGTCCTCGAGCGGGCCGGGCGAGACGTTCTTCCCGCCTGCGGTGACCAGCAGGTCCTTCTTCCGCCCGGTGATGGTGAGGAAGCCGTCGTCGTCGAGCTCGCCCAGGTCGCCGGTGCGGAGCCAGTCGCCGTCGAAGGCGTCCGCGGTGGCCTGCTCGTTACGCCAGTAGCCGTCGAACACCACACCGCCGGCCAGCTCGATCTCGCCGTCGGCCGCGATCCGGACGGCGTTGCCGCCCAGCGGCTGTCCCACACTGCCGATCTTCTGCGCGCCGGGAATGTTGACGCAGTGCGCCGCGGTGGACTCGGTCAGACCGTAGCCCTCGTAGATCGGCACCCCGAGGCCGCGGTAGAAGTGGCCGAGCCGCGGCATCAACGCGCCGCCACCCGAGATCGCCCACCAGCACTCACCACCGAGCACCGCGCGAAGCTTGGCGTAGACGAGTCGGTCCGCGACCAGGTGCTTGAGCCGCAGCAGCATCGACGGCCCGCCCTCGTCGAGTGCCTCGCTGTACTCGACGGCGGTGGACTCGGCGAACGCAAACACGGCCTTCTTCACCGCGCCGCCGTCGGACGCGGACTGCGCCGCCGCATCACGCACCTTCTCGAACACCCTCGGGACACCGAGAATCGTGTTGGGGCGGAACCGGGCGAACTGCCCGACGATGGTCCCGAAGTTCGACCAGTGCGCCTGGATCCCGCCGGCCTCGAACATGGCCAACGAGACCGCACGCGCCAGGACGTGGGCGAGCGGGAGGAAGGTGAGCATCCGATTGTCGGGCTTGGCCACCTCCGCGATCGACGCGGAGAGGATGCCGCGCACCTCGGACAGGAAGTTCCGATGGGTCAGGATGCAGCCCTTGGGCCGTCCGGTGGTGCCCGAGGTGTACACGAGCGAGGCCAGATCGCCGGCGCGGATCGCGTCCACCCGCTGCCGGACCACGTCGTCGTCGAGCTCACGGCCGGCGGACAGCAGCGCGTCGACCGCGCCGTCCTCGATCTGCAGCGCCCGTACCGTCCGCACATCGAATGCCCGGGCATGCTCGGCGGTCTCGACGATCGCGACGGTTGCCCCGGAGTCCTCGACGATCCACGCGATCTGCTCCGCCGAGGACGAATCGTAGACCGGTACCGAGGCGGCGCCTGCCGCCCAGATCGCGAAGTCGAACAGAGTCCACTCGAAGCGGGTCGCGGACAGCAGGATCACGCGGTCGCCTGGCTGCACGCCCGACGCGATCAGCCCCTTGGCCACTCCGGTGACGAGCTGCTCGAACTCCGCCGCCGTGACGTCCACCCACTGCTCACCGACAGGCCGGGAGAACAACACCAACTCCGGCGTGACAGCGGCATGCGAATACACGGTTCGGACGAGTGCGTCGTTCTCGGCGACGGTGAATGTGGCATTGGACATGTATTCACGCACGGGAGTCATCTCCGACGGTCTCTGTTGGGTGGGAAGTGGTGGTGGACCGCGGCGCGGTCGGGCTCAGACGAAACCTGTGCAGGAGGCGGGCGAAGTCGGCGACCTCGTCGTCGGACCAGGACCGCGTCCTGGCCTCGACCTCGGCGCGACGAAGTCGGTCCGCCTCGGCGAGGACGGACTCGCCCATGTCGGTGATGCAGAGCGGATGACCGTTGCGGACCGGTCCGGACTCGGCTCGGATCCACCCCGACTCGACACACACCCGAACCTGACGGGACACCGTCGACCGGTGCACACCGAACGTGTCGGCAATCTGAGTGGCACGGCAGCCCGCATTGCGGGCGATGAAGGAGAGCACGGAATGCTGGGCGAAAGTCGGCGTCCCCTCGTTCGGCCGGTCACCCGTCATCAGCTCCCGCACGAGGTGCACGATCTCCTCGTGCACGGCGGCAGCGCCACCCAGTTCGTGTTGCACTACGCAACTATAACGCCGTTCACCACTTTCGTACCCGTGCGTACTGTCACACCGCTCGAATGCATTTCGGCCCGCGTCACCCCTCCCCACTGCCCGCCCGTCCCCCACATCGAATGAACGGAAGCGTTCATTCGATGTAATCGAATGAACGGCACATTCACTCGCCCACCAACCGGCAGCCCGCCGGAGCTGGGAGGCAGCCGACAGGCAGGCGGCCGGCGGGGGCTGTACACCCCCGGAAACACGAAAAGCCCCCACACCACCACCCCACACAGGGGTCGCGGCACGAGGGCACACCCGACACGAACAAGACAGAACAAGGACTGACAGCCAACCGGCACCCGTCGCCCGGGACCGCCGACACCCGTCGCCGGGGACCGCCGGACTCCCGGACTCCCGGCCGACCACATCCGAACCGAGTGAACGGCACATCCACTCGATGCAATCGAATGAACGGAACCGTTCACTCGATGACACCGGAGGGCTGGCACCGTGGCCGATGGCCAGGGGCCGGCGGCACCCGGGCCGCACAAAACACCCCCGGAAACGCGAAATGCCCCGCACCACAACCCCTAAAGGCTGTGATGCGAGGCAATCG
>NZ_JBHSFO010000015.1:0-371703 GCF_042654025.1 Rhodococcus kronopolitis
CGGGACCGTCCCACCCGACGGAGAGAACTCTGAACTCAACGAGTTCCACGCTTCCGCCACCCTGGGGGGACGGGTGCACGTGAAGGGATCGTTCGACGCCGAGGTCGGCGAGGCCCTGCACACCGCGCTGTCGGGCCTGTCCAAGCCGCACCCGAGCACCGACGACGACGGAAACCCGAACCGCGACCCGCGTTCCGCCGCGAAACGCCGAGCGGACGCGTTGGAGCAGATCATCCGCGGGCACCTCGACAACGCCCGCGGACCGGTCGAGGGCGGCGAACAACCACACGTCACCGTCACCATCGACCTCGACGCCCTCAAGGACGCCGTTGCCAAGACCGCGCCCACCCCGGCAACCGGGGCATGGACGAAGAACGGGTGGGACTACCACTCCAACAACCCAACCGGACCCGTCGGCGCAACCAGATCCGCACCCGGTGAAAGCTGCTCAGACGTCCGGCCGCCGCGGCACTACCGCAGAGTCCGGCACGCCAGCATGCCCTGGGCCGGACCCGTCTCCGCCACCATCGCCGCACGCCTGTCCTGCGACGCCCAGGTCACCGCGGTGTTCGTCGACAAGGAAGGCAACCCCCTCGACATCGGCCGCAGCACCCGCTTCGTCACACCAAGCCTGCGCAAGGCACTCGTCGCCCGGGACTGCGGATGCGCGTTCCCCGGCTGCGGACGACCCGCCGCATGGACAGACGCCCACCACATCATCCACTGGTCCGACGACGGCAAGACCGCACTGTCGAACCTCGTGCTGCTGTGCAAGAAGCACCACACGATCATCCACAAGAACCACTGGGCCGTGAAGATCGAATCGGACGGATTCCCATGGTTCACTCCTCCGGCCTGGGTGGACCCGGCGCGAAGACCACGGCCGGCTCACAACCGGCGCGAGATCCACGGAGCCTGACCAGGCAGTCGCCTGAACACCCACCCACAACCGGACCGGTTGCGGCCGAGACACATTGGCCGCAACCGGTCCGGTGCTGTTTCGGCTCCGACCCGAGTCGGCGCCCAGCCGGCATCGGGCTCGCGGCAGAGGCGAGCCTGCCGAGGCGACGTCAGTCCTCCACGATCCGCTCGTCCAGTCGCACCGTCACCGTCGCCCCAGCCTCCTTGCCGATGGCCCGGCGAACCTCCGCCCTGACCGGCAGCTTGTGCGTGCCGTCGCCCATCGCCATGAACGAACTGCGGAAGGGGCGGCCGTCGACGGTGCCCCGGACCTTCACCAGGCCCCGGGTCCCGAAGAACTCCACCGACTTCGGCCACACCACGTACGTCCAGCCGCCCTTGTTCGGGCCCTTCTGCAGCACCGCCGTGAACTCCTGGTCCAACATCGGATCTCCTCCCAGCCGGTCGACCGCCTACCAACGACAGCCTCCACCGAGGTAGACCCGCCGGCGAGGCCAAACTCATCGCCGACCCACACCGACCGGTCAGCCGATCCGCGTGCCGACCGGGACGTTGACGAAACTCGGCGCGTTCGGATCCAGCACCAGGTGCTGGGGCTTGAGCCCGCTCTCGTTGAGCAGCGGCCGCAGCAGCATGCCCTTGGGGAAGTTGCTGGCGTACACGTCCACGCGGAGACGGTGACCGGGCGCCAGCACGGCGTCGGTGGCGGTCAGGCCCACGTCCAGCGCGGTCGGCTGCCCGGGAACGACGGGCTGCCGGCTGTCCAGGGTCAGCCGGTAGAACGGGTCGGTGAGGTCCCCGTTCACCGACTTCCCGCTCCTCGCGTCGTCGATCGCGCGCAGCGACGAGGTGAGCTGGCCGCTGGTGAGCACCGTCGAAGTCCCGTCGGGCGCGACGTCGTTGAGGGTGGCGGCCCAGTAGCCGTCGGTGGCGTCGAGCACGGTGTTCAGGTGCACGTTCACCTGGCCGGAGATCTCCGTCCGCTCGGCCACCGGCGCACTGGTGAAGGTGAGCGCGTTCTGCTCGCTGAACCGCGCATCCTTGCCGCAGGCGTCGAGTACCGCGGTGACGCCGATCGTCTCCTGCGCGGAGTCCCGTGAGCACACCGTCGCCAGCCCCGGGGCGACCGTCAGCGTGGAGCCGGTGGTGGGCTTGTCCGCCACCAGGCTCCCGTCGTGGACACTGCCGTTCGCGGTGCCGCTCGACCGCGCGTCGAGGTACATCCGCTGGTGCGTCATGCCCGACCGCGGGAACTGATCCGCCGTGGTCCACCCGTTGCCCTGCTGGTACAGCGTGGCCGGGCCGTAGGTGTCGATGCCGTTGTCGATGCCCTTGAGCCAACGGTCGAACCAGGCGCGCTGGAGCACGTCGAGCCGCGGCGGGTTGCCCGGCTCACCGAAGCCGGAGCCGAAGTTCAGGTGGTAGGTGTCGCCCATGACCAGTTGCTTCTGTCCGGGCGGCAGCGGGATCGCGTTGTAGATCTTGGGCTCGCTGTTGGTGAAGATGTCGTGCCAACCGCCGTAGACCATCGTCGGGGCGGTGATGTTCTCCGGGTTCGAGACCAGGTCCCGGCGCAACGAGCTGTCTTCCTCGAGAAGTGCCGTCAGATCGGGCGTGACGGCGTCGACGCTCGGCACGGTGAGGGCGTTGAGCAGCAGCGGCACGAAGGTCAGTGGGTCAGACTGCCGGTCCGCCAACCATTTCGAGTCGAAGGTCCCGTTGAGGATCGACTGCACGTCCGGAAGCCACTTCATGCCGTTGACCGCGGCCAGCCACACCGGCATGAATCCGATACCGATGCCCCCGCCCGGCGCGACCACGTCACGCAGGATGTCGCCGCCGGGCTCGACCGGGACGATGGCCTTCAGCGCGGCAGGACGCTGGCTCGCGGCCTGCACCTGGTTGATCGCGGAGTAGGACACCCCGTTCATGCCGACCTTGCCGTCCGACCACTGCTGCTTCGACGCCCAGTCGATGGTCTCCACGGTGTCCTGCTGCTCCCGGGACTGGAAGACCTGCCAGGTGCCCTGCGAGAAGCCGGTTCCGCGCACGTCGACGACCACCTGGGTGTAGCCGCTCTGGATCAGCTTGGGGTCGACGCTGAACGTCCGCAGCCCGCCGCCTGAGGTCACCTTGATCAGGTCGCCGAGACCGGTGACCGGCGTACCGGCCAGGTTCAGCTCCCGGGCGAAGTCCATGATCGGCTCGCCGAGCTGCGGGACCGAGAGCGCCGCGTTCGCGACCGCCGAGACCAGCTTGGTGTACGGCGTCATGTTGACGACGACGGGCGTCTTCGTGTCCACGGCCCGTCCGGACGCGTCCGCCGGTCGGTACACGTTGGCCTTGAGCACCACGCCGTCACTCATGGTGATCGGCACGTCCCACTCGGTGTGCACGCCGGGGTACTGCTGCGGGCCGTCGGTGGTCGCGGTCCACTGCGCACCGAGGCTGCCGCCGTCCGGCGTGAGTGCGGCGGCCGGGGACGCCAGCGGCACCGTCAGCAGCACCCCGACTGCTGCCACCAGCGCGGCCTTAGCCATCTTCACGGTCAACGTCTCTCCCCCTGCCGACGAACGTCAAGACCCGTTCACCGAGGTAGAGAGCCTATTGCTCGGGCGCCAACCAGCAAGAACGGGCAGTACCGGAGCAACCCTAGGGGAGATTCGGCGCCGGACTTTACAGTGTAATGCAGGTCACATAACGCATCGCGGCCCGGCCGAGCGGCGTCGCCACCCGCGCGTCGAGACCACGCCGACACCTCCCCCTCGGCGTAGGATTTGTTCACCCACCAGCCAACTTGTCGTGAGATAAAGACCCCACATCCAGCCGACTCAGACAGGACAACAGGGTTTGCATCTCCCCTCGTCACCGGACAGTTCACCGCGAATCCCGGCCGAATACCTCCGGTCGCCGCACGCCCCCGCGCCGCGCACCCTCGTCGACATCGTCACCGCCACCGCGGCGGCGTTCCCGGACGCGCCCGCACTCGACGACGGCGACATGACCCTGAGCTACGCGGAGTTGCTGGACGAGATCGGTCAGGGTGCCCGACTGCTCGGCGAGGCCGGGGTCGGCGGCGGTGACCGGGTGGGCGTCCGGATGCCGTCGGGCACCCGCGAACTCTATGTCGCGATCCTGTCCGTCCTGGCCGCAGGCGCGGCCTACGTGCCGGTGGACGCCGACGACCCCGAGGAGCGGGCCGAGCTGGTCTTCGGCGAGGCCCAGGTGACCGCGATCGTCACCGGCACCGGGATCGAGCCCGGGACCGCGCACCGCGCCGAACCCGGTTCGCCCCGCACCCCGACCCTCGACGACGACGCCTGGATCATCTTCACCTCCGGCTCCACCGGAACCCCCAAGGGCGTCGCGGTCAGCCACCGCAGCGCCGCCGCGTTCGTCGACGCCGAGGCCCGGATCTTCCTGCAGCAGAATCCGATCGGTCCCGGCGACCGCGTCCTGGCCGGGCTGTCCGTCGCGTTCGACGCCTCCTGCGAGGAGATGTGGCTGGCCTGGCGGCACGGCGCCTGCCTGGTCCCGGCGCCCCGCGCACTGGTCCGCAGCGGCATGGACCTGGGCCCGTGGCTGGTCTCGCGGGACGTGAGCATCGTCTCCACCGTCCCCACGCTGGCCGCGCTGTGGCCGGCGGAGGCGCTCGAGGCGGTGCGGCTGCTGATCTTCGGCGGCGAGGCCTGCCCGCCGGAACTGGCCGAACGCCTCGCGGTCGACGGCCGCGAGGTGTGGAACACGTACGGCCCCACCGAGGCCACCGTCGTCGCGTGCGCCGCACCCATGGACGGCACCGGTCCGGTCCGCATCGGACTGCCGCTCGACGGCTGGGACCTGGCCGTCGTGGACGCCGACTCCCGGCCGGTCGCCGAGGGCGAGGTCGGCGAGCTGGTGATCGGCGGCGTCGGCCTGGCCCGCTACCTCGACCCCGCCAAGGACGCCGAGAAGTACGCGCCGATGCCCTCGCTCGGGTGGGACCGCGCCTACCGCAGCGGCGACCTGGTCCGGCTGGAGACCGCGGGACTGCTGTTCCAGGGCCGAGCCGACGACCAGGTCAAGCTCGGCGGCCGACGCATCGAGCTCGGCGAGATCGACAACGCACTGCAGAACCTGCCCGGGGTCAGCGGGGCCGCCACCGCCATCCGCAAGACCGCCGCCGGACACTCGATCCTGGTCGGGTACCTGGCCAGCACCGACCCGAACTTCGACGTGGCGGCCGCGCGCGCCGCGCTGGCCGAGCAGTTGCCTGCCGCGCTGGTGCCCCGCCTGGCGCTGCTCGACGAGCTGCCCACCCGCACCTCCGGAAAGGTGGACCGGGCCGCACTGCCCTGGCCGCTGCCCGGCGCGAGCGGCGAGGACGCGGCCGCGGCCGCGGGACTGGACGGCACCGCCGCGTGGGTGGCCGGGCTGTGGACGTCGATCCTCGGCGCCCAGATCACCGGGCCCGACGACGACTTCTTCACCAGTGGCGGCGGTTCGCTGGCGGCCGCCCAGTTGGTGACGGCGCTGCGCGAGCGGTTCCCCGAGGTCACCGTCGCCCAGCTCTACGACCATCCCCGGCTCGGTTCGCTCGCCGACTACCTCGACGAGCTGGCCCCCACCGTCGCCGCCGAGCCGAGGATCGTCACGCCCACACCGCGGTCCACCCAGTGGGCGCAGGTCGCGTGGACCGTCCCGCTGACCACCCTGACCGGGCTGCAGTGGGCCACCTGGCTGGCTCTCGTGAACAACGTGCTGGCCTGGTTCGTCGACGCCCCGTGGGCGCCGACGCTGTCCTGGTGGTGGGTGCTGCTCGCGTTCGCACTGTTCATCAGCCCGGTCGGCCGGATGGCGATCGCCGTCGCCGGGTCCCGGCTGCTGCTGCGCGGCCTGCGGCCCGGCAGCTACCCGCGGGGCGGCCGCGAACACCTGCGCCTGTGGGTGGCGCACCGGCTCACCGAGGCCAGCGGCGCCGCGAACCTCTCGGGCGCGCCGTGGATGATCTACTACGCCCGCGCGCTCGGCGCAAAGGTCGGACGCGGGGTGGACCTGCACACCCTGCCGCCGGTCACCGGAATGCTCGAGCTGGGCGAGGGCTGTTCCGTCGAACCCGAGGTGGACCTGTCCGGGCACTGGATCGACGGCGACGTGGTCCACATCGGCACCGTCAAGATCGGCGACGGCGCGGCCGTCGGCGCCCGCTCCACCCTGCTGCCCGGCACCCGGATCGGCCGGAACGCGGAGATCGCACCCGGCTCCGCGGTGTTCGGCCGCGTCAAGGCCGGCCAGAGCTGGGCCGGCTCCCCTGCCGTCAAGGTCGGCAAGGCCGTGCATCCGTGGCCGTCCGAGCGGCCGCCCCGCGGCACCCGGTGGGTTCCGGTCTACGGGCTCACCTCCCTACTGATCTCCGGGCTGCCGATCCTGGCGCTGGGCGCCGGGATCGCACTGGTCGGCTGGGGCGTGCGCGAGAGCGCGGACCTCGGCGCCGCCGCCGCCCGGGCGCTGGTCTGGCTGCCGGCCGCGACGCTGCTCTCGCTGTTCGTCTTCGCCGCGGTGACGCTGGCCTCGGTCCGCGCACTCGGCATCGGGCTCCGCGAGGGCTACCACCCGGTGCGCAGTCGCACCGGCTGGCAGGTGTGGGCGACCGAGCGGCTGCTGGACTCCGCGCGCACCTTCCTGTTCCCGATGTACGCCAGCCTGCTCACGCCCGGCTGGCTGCGACTGCTCGGCGCGAAGGTCGGCAAGAACGTGGAGGCCTCGACGGTGCTGCTGCTGCCGAAGTTCACCACCGTCGCCGACGGCGCCTTCCTCGCTGACGACACCATGATCGCGTCGTACGAACTGGGCGGCGGCTGGCTGCACATCCAGGAGGCGAAGGTCGGCAAGCGGGCGTTCCTGGGCAACTCCGGGATGGCCGGGCCGGGCCGCCGCGTCCCGAAAAACGGTCTGGTCGCGGTACTGTCCGCGGCGCCGAGCAAGGCGAAGTCCGGCTCGTCCTGGCTCGGCAGCCCGCCGGTGCGGCTGCGCCGGGCCGTCGACACCTCCGACGCGGCCCGCACCTTCGCGCCGCCGTTCCGGCTCAAGGTCGCCCGGGCGGTGGTGGAGACCTGCCGGCTGATCCCGGTGATGGTCACCTTCGGCATCGGCCTGGGCGTGTTGTTCGCGCTGCAGGCGCTGGCCGGCGCGGCCGGGTTCGCCGTCGCGACGCTGCTCAGCGGTCTGGTGCTGCTGGTCGCCGGGGCCGTCGCCGGCGCGGTGTCGGTGGCCGCGAAGTGGTTGGTGGTGGGCCGGATCGGCAAGGTCGACCATCCGCTGTGGAGTTCGTTCGTGTGGCGCAACGAGGTCTCCGACGCGTTCGTCGAGACCGTCGCGGCGCCGTGGTTCGCGCGGGCCGCCACCGGGACCGCGGTGCTGAACCTGTGGCTGCGCGGCATGGGCGCGCGCATCGGCCGCGGCGTCTGGTGCGAGTCCTACTGGCTGCCGGAGGCGGACCTGGTGACGCTCGGCGACGGTGCGACCGTCGAGCGCGGGTGCGTCGTGCAGACCCACCTGTTCCATGATCGGATCATGTCCATGGACACCGTCACCCTCGGCGCCGGCGCCACGCTCGGGCCGCACTGCGTCGCACTGCCCGCGTCCGGAATCGGCGACGGCGCCACCGTCGGGCCCGCGTCGCTGGTGATGCGCGGAGACACCGTGCCGCCGAACACCCGCTGGCAGGGCAACCCGATCGCCCCGTGGAGTGAGTCCTGATGGTGAAGCCGGGAAAGTTCGCCGCCGGCGGTGCCGGCAAGTTCTACGAGGAGCCGGTGGACGCGTACCTGCCGCACAACGGCAACCGCGGCTACCGGGTCTCGCGCTACGAGCTGGACCTGACGTACAAGGTGCCCAGCAACCGGTTGGCAGGCAAGGCGTCGATCACCGCAGTCGCCACCGAGTCGCGGCCGAAGTTCAGCTTCGACCTCTCCCCCGCACTGGCGGTGGCGAAGGTGTCGGTCAACGGCACCCGGCCCAAGTACACCCATCAGCACGGCAAGCTGACAATCACACCGGCACAGAAGATTCCGGCCGGCGCGGCGCTGGTGGTGACGGTGCAGTACGCGGGCACCCCCACCCCGGTCCACAGCATCTGGGGTGAGGTCGGCTGGGAGGAGCTCACCGAGGGCGCCCTGGTCGCCAGCCAACCGAACGGCGCCGCGTCCTGGTACCCGTGCGACGACCACCCCGGCGCCAAGGCCAGTTACCAGATCTCGATCACCACCGACTCGCCGTACTACGCGCTCGCGAACGGCGTCCTGCTCCGCAAGCAGACCCGGGCCAGCCACACCACCTGGGTGTACGAGCAGAGCGAACCGATGGCCAGCTATCTCGCCACCATCCAGATCGGTCCGTACGAGCGGCACCGCGTCGCGTCCTCGGCGGCGGCCGTCCCCATGCACGCACTGCTGCCGCAACGGCTGCGCGCACCTTTCGAGCACGACTTCGGCAGGCAGCCGGAGATGATGGACGCCTTCGTCCGAATGTTCGGGCCGTACCCCTTCGCCGCCTACACGGTGCTCGTCACCGACGACGATCTCGAGATCCCCATTGAGGCACAGGGAATCTCGGTGTTCGGCGCCAACCACTGCGACGGCAGGCGGGGCTCCGAGCGGCTGGTGGCGCACGAGCTGGCGCACCAGTGGTTCGGCAACAGCCTCACGCTGCGCAACTGGCGCGACATCTGGCTACACGAGGGCTTCGCCTGCTACGCCGAGTGGCTGTGGTCGGAGAACTCCGGCGGTCCGTCCGCACAGGAGATCGCCGACCAGGCGCACCGGAACCTGGCGCTGCTGCCGCAGGACCTGCTGCTCGGCGACCCAGGACCGGAGCTGATGTTCGACGACCGGCTGTACAAGCGCGGCGCCCTGACCCTGCATGCGCTGCGTCGCGAGCTCGGCGACGAGCCGTTCTTCGAGCTGCTGCGGCAGTGGACCGCCCGGTACCGGCACTCGAACGTGAGCACCGAGGAATTCACCGACCTGGCAGCACATTTCACCGAGCGTCCGCTGCGACCGTTGTGGGACGCGTGGCTGTGGAGCACCCCGCTGCCGTAGGCCGACAGGCGCCGGACGCTCGCGGCGGGCTCACTCGGCGGCGCCCTCCCCGACCTGGCCTCCGGGGAGTATCCCGTGCAGCACAATGCCGGTCAGGGCATCGGCAAACGACTCGGAGTCGTCCACGTCACGGGCGGACATCGCGTAGATGGCGGCGCCGGCCATGATGTCGAGGAGAACGTCGGCGTCGATCCCGGCGCGGACCTCGCCACGCGCGGCGGCCTCGTCCAGGCGGCGCGTCAACTCGGCGCGGACGCCGGCGCGCTGACGCTCGACCAGGGCGTACCGCAACGCCTCGTCGGTGTGCACCTCGCTCATCAGCGCGGGAGCGGCAGCCCGGGTGGCGGGGGCGGCGAAGAGGGCGACCGCACCGTGCACCAGCGCCCGGACCTGCTCTGTCATCGTGCCGCCGACATCGAGCACGGTGTCCTCGCCGGCGCCGGGCTCCGCGTTCAGTTCCGGGTAGATCGCGTCGTTCACGATGTGTGCCTTCGACGGCCAGCGCCGGTAGATCGCCGGGCGCCCGACACCCGCCAGGGCCGCGATGGCATCGATCGAGGTGCCGGCGTAACCCTTTTCGACCAGCAGTCGCCGGGTTGCGTCCAGCACGGCTGCGTCGATCGCCGGATCGCGTTGCGGTCCGAGCCGGCGCCGGGCTTCAGGTTCCTTCGGCATTGGTAAACCCCTTGCGTCCGGATATGACGACCGTTACATTGTGTCACGTCTTAGTCGTTACATCACGTATCGACAAAGCGTTTCACACTATCGGATCTCCCGCCCTCGGGACCGACCATCTCGACAGGGGTCGTCGGACCCAGCCAGCATGACGGACTCCGCGAAGCCGGTGACGCCGTCCCTGACTGGCCTGGCCGAGCCGGGTTCCGCCACCGACCGCAATCGTCTCGGTCGGTCCGTTCACATGCAGCAGAGAGGTTCCGACAATATGTCGTCCCGCACCCTCACGAAGGCCGCGGCCGTACTGGTCACCGGCGGCCTGATGTTCGCCGCCGTCCCCGCCACCGCGAGCGCCCTCGACCTGAGCGCCCTCGACACCGGCTCGCTCGGCGCGATCGCGCCCCTCCTCGAGGCCGGCTCCAGCGCCGGCCCCGCCGCCCCCACCGCTTCCGTGCTGAAGTCCGTCGCGAACTTCCGCGACGTCGCCGGCAACGTCGGCGACGGCTACGCCACCGCCGACGGCAAGCACCTCAAGCGTGGTGTCATCTACCGCTCCAACGCGCTGACCAAGACCAGCGACGACGACAAGGCGACGCTCCTCGAACTCGGCCTCGCCGACGTCTACGACCTGCGTGGCCTCGGTGAGGTCGCGGACAAGATGATGGGCGGCGAGGACAAGCTTCCGGCCGGAGTCAACTACGTCCCGACCCCGATCGATGCCGGGGACCTGGTCAAGCTCGCGACCACCCTCAAGACTCCCGCGGAGGGCACCGCGTACATGGAGGAGACCAACCGCAGCTACGTCACCAATTCGGACAGCCGTGCAGCCTTCGCACAGGTGCTGACCGCGCTGGCCACGGAGGAGGGCGCGCAGCTCTTCCACTGCACCTCGGGCAAGGACCGCACCGGGTGGACCGCCATGCTGCTGCAGTCCATCGCCGGCGTTGACTCGAAGACCATCATGGACGACTACATGGTCAGCAACGCCTACCTCGAGGCGACCACCCAGAAGACCCTGGGCATGATCACCGCCGCGATCGGTGCGGACGCCGCCGCCAACCTGACCCCGGTGCTGCGGGTCGAGGAGAACTTCCTCAAGGCCGGCCTCGACCAGATCACCACCAGCTACGGCACCATGGACGACTACCTCACCGAGGGCCTGGGCCTGAGCGCGGACACCATCTCCAAGCTGAAGGCCAAGCTGGTCAGCTAGTCACACTGCCCCAGGCAGACAGGTTCCGCCCCGTCACCCGCAAGCAGTTGCCGGTCGTGTGAACCGAGAAGGTCTCCTGTCGCGAAGTGGAGTGCACATGCACCCGCCTCGCCGACAGGAGACCTTCGTGCGTTGCGCCGGGTCGGGCCACCTGGGCACACCGTCTCGCCCCGAGCCTGCTCGGGTTCTCTCGAGTGCGGCCGGTCAGGGAACCCAGTACTTCGCGGCGAGCTCCTCGATCACGGGGTCGCCGTCGCGCGCCCCGTCCAGCACGGCCAGATCTCCGTCGAGCGAGAGCAGTCGGGGGTCGTCATCCTCTGCGCCGTCCGACGGGTAGTCGCCGTCCTCCGCAATCTGGCGGAGCAACTTGTCGCGCACCCGGGCCTTCAGCGAATCGCCCATAGTTGAGCATGGCCCCCCGACGGGCCCGCTGTCGAGTGAAACCGCGGGCGGGTTCAGTCGTCGTTGTCGTCCCGCTTGCCGAACACCCGTCGGGCCACCGGAATGAGCGCGACGAGCGCACCCACCATCACAATCACCGAGAAGATCTGCAGTGCCATCGGGCCACCTCGCGTGCGCTGGTCTGACGCACCGATCGGTGCGTCAGGTCGGGGCGAGCCACGCACCCCACGGGGTGTTGCGTGCCACCGTGAACACGGCAAGTGCCACGAGCACACCGACAGTGCCGGTCCGCCCCAGTGCCATTGTCCGCCCCGCGGCCGCGACCCGGCCGGCCCCGCGCCACCGGCGGCGCGCCCAACCCCACCACGCCACGGTCGCCACCAGGACCAGCGGCAGGACGAACAGGTTGCTCGACAGCGAGGCCGGCACGTCGCCGTGAGTCAGGTCGGCCATCGCACGCAGCCCACCGCAACCCGGACACCACAGGCCGGTCAGCGCGTGGAACGGGCACACGCCGTACGCGCCGGGCCGGTGCGGGTCCCGCAGGTACAGCAACGCCGCGGCGGCGACGGACCCGACGGCGACCACGGCGGGCGCCCGGATCGCCCGGGCCCGAATCCCCGGCGGCGACACCGTCATCGGATCACTCCATTCCGCGCGGCTTCGACTAGAACAAGGTGACACGACAATAGTCCGGGCAGAGCCGGTTCCTTCGGTGCCGGTTGCCGAGAGCGGCGACCGGTCCACGGGACCGGACGAACAGGGAGACCCTCATGACCGAACCCATCTTCGACAAGTCCGAGCAGTTGCAGCAGGTGCAGCACGGCCTGCTCGACGGCGAGTCCATCATCGCGGTGTACGACTGCACCGGCGCAGGCACCGGATTCATCGGCCTGACCACCCTGCGGGTGGTGATCCAGGACAAGAGCTTCGTCGGCAAGCGCACCGCGATCACGTCCATCCCCTACCGGAACGTGCGCTCGGTGTCGTTCGTGAGCAACAAGTCCTGGGCCGGCGAGTTCTTCTCGTCGAGCAGCATCGCGATCACCGCGGGCCCGGACACGTTCGAGGCCGACTTCCGCGGGCTGGAGAAGGCCCTCCACGCCCACGCCGTGATCCTCGACCGGATCAGCCGCTAGCGCACTTGTCCCCACCTGTGGACAAACCTATGCACATCGGCCTCCAAGCTGTGGACAGCCTGTGGACTGACACCCACATCATTTTGGCGACACGGCGCTGACCTGCACAGACAATATTGTTCACACTGTGGACAAATTCACCAACGGCGCATCTCCGGAAGGCACCCCGCCGGCGCCACCGGGGCAAACGACGGGAACTTGGGAGGTTTTCCACAGCACCTCCGGTTGTTCACAACCAGTACCCACCTCCCCCGGGCGCCGGCCCGCCAGGCCGGGCGACACGGACCGGATCGGTGGACCGGAACGCAAGTGGCGACCGACCGCTCGCCGTCCGCCCGGAACGCAGAAAAGCCCCTCACCTGATGTACAGGTGAGGGGCTTCGCTGAGCCGCCTGACGGAATCGAACCGTCGACCTTTTCATTACGAGTGAAATGCTCTACCGACTGAGCTAAGGCGGCGTGCCCGACCTTGCGATCGAACCGTCAGGAGTCTAGCGGCACTGCCCCCGGATAGAAAAATCGCCCCCACCGGTGGCCCGCGGACGCCGTCGACTCAGTTCAGCGCGGCGCCCAGACTGGCCACCATCGCCGCCACGGCGAACCGGGGTTTGACGTTGACGGCGAGCGCCTCCCGGCAGGCCAGCACCGCCTCGATGCAGCGCAGCAGCGCCTCGGGGCTGCCGGCCGCCGCCATCTTCGCCACCTGGTCGGCGCGATCCGGATGGTTCGGCTGCGCGGTCGAGCCGAGCGAGACGGCCAGCGCGTCCCGGTAGAGCGCCGCCAGGTCGATCAGCGCCCGGTCCAGGCTGTCGCGTCCGGTCCGGGTGGCCCGCGACTTCTGCCGCCGCTCGAGGTCCTTGAGCGCGCCTGCGGAGCCACGCAGCGCCCCCGCCGCACCCTTGCCGGTACCGCCTGCACCCAGCGCGGTACGCAGCTCCTCGGTCTCGCGTTCGTCCCGGGCCGCGCTCATCTCCTTGGCCTCGGCCTCCGCGGTCCGCACCAACTCGTCCGCCGCGGCGTACGCGGTGCCGGGCCGGGTCGCCGCCGAGGCCAGCCCCAGGGCCTGATCGCGGCGCTCGCGGGCCAGCGGGTCGGTGGCGAGACGGCGGGCCCGGCCCACGTGTCCGCCGCTGATCGAGGCCGCCAGCCGGGCGGCCTCGGGGTCCAGCTGGTCGCGGTCGCGCAGCACCCCGGCGATCGCGTCGACGGACGGGGTAACCAGCGCCACGTGGCGGCACCGCGAGCGCAGCGTCACCGAGATGTCCTGCGGATCAACCGACGGCGCGCAGAGCAGGAACACCGTCCGCGCCGGCGGCTCCTCCACCACCTTCAGCAGGGCGTTCGCGGCGCCCTCGGTGAGCCGGTCGGCGTCCTCGATCACCACCACCTGCCAGTACCCGGTGCTGGGACGACGGGCCGAGGTCCGGACGATCTCCCGCATCTCCGCGACGCTGATGCTCAGCCCCTCGGGGATCACCCGCCGGACGTCGGCGTGGGTGCCGGCCATCGTGGTGGTGCAGGCATGGCACTCGCCGCACCCGGGCACGCCGGGGTCGGTGCACTGCAGCGCGGCGGCGAAACACAGCGCCGCCACCGAACGGCCGGACCCCGGGGGTCCGGTGAACAGCCACGAGTGCGTCATCAGCGAGCCCGCTGCCTCGGCGCCGCCGCGCGCCGCGGTCGCCGCGCCCGTCAGCTCCGTCTCGACGTGCTCCTGACCGACCAGCCTGTCGAATGCTCCTGCCACTCCGCGAGCCTATCGGTCGGCACCGACGGTGCCGACCGACCACGCGCGGACGGGTCAGGCCTCGGGGTCGGCCGCCTTCTTCACGGCCTTCTTGGCGGGCGCCTTCTTGGCCGCCGTCTTCTTCGCGGCGGCGGTCTTGGTGGCGGGCGTCTTCTTGGCCGCGGCCTTCTTCGCCGGCGCCTTCTTGGCCGCCGCCTTCTTGGCCGGGGTCTTCTTCGCGGCGGCCTTCTTGGCCGTCTTCTTCGGCGCCGGACCGCGGGCCCGACGGTCCGCGAGCAGCTCGGAGGCCCGCTCGTCGGTGATGGACTCCACCTCGTCGCCCTTGCGCAGGCTGGCGTTCGTCTCGCCGTCGGTGACGTACGGGCCGAAGCGGCCGTCCTTGATCACCATCGGCTTGTCGGTCGCCGAGTCGTTGCCCAGTTCACGCAACGGCGGAGTGGCCGCGGCCTGGCGGCCACGACGCTTCGGCTCGGCGTAGATCTTCAACGCCTCGTCGAGGGTCACCGTGAACATCTGCTCCTCGTTCGCCAGCGAACGGGAGTCGGTGCCCTTCTTCAGGTACGGCCCGTAGCGGCCGTTCTGCGCGGTGATCTCTTCCTTCGACTCCGGGTCGATGCCCACCACCCGAGGCAGCGAGAGCAGCCGCAGCGCGTCCTCGAGCGTCACCGTCGCGACGTCCATGGTCTTGAGCAGCGATCCGGTGCGCGGCTTGGGGCCGTCCACCTTCTTCGCGGCCTTCTTCGCAGGCGCCTTCTTCGCGGGGGCCTTGGTCTTGACCGTGTCGTCGCCGGCGTCGGCGGTCTCCGGGACGGGCACCGGCACGATGTCCGGGGTCGGCTCGGGTTCCGGCTCCGGCAGGATCTCGGTCACGTAGGGACCGAAACGCCCTTCCTTGGCGACGATCTCGTGCCCGGTGAGCGGATCCACGCCGAGCTTGCGGCCGTCCTGCGGGGTGGCGAACAACTTCTCCGCGTACTCCGGGGTGAGCTCGTCCGGCGGCAGGTCGTCGGGCAGGTTCGCCCGCTGCGAGATCGGATCACCTTCGGGGTCATCAGGATTGACGACCATGCGCTCGAGGTACGGACCGAACCGACCGACCCGGACGTGCACCTCACGGCCCTCGGAGTCGTCGAATAGCCGGATCGAGTTGACCTCGCGGGCGTCGATGTCCTCGAGGTTCGCGCCGACCATCTTCTTCAGGCCGCCAGAACGGGCCACCGACCCCTCGGCACCGTGCTCGCCACCGAAGTAGAAGCCGGACAACCAGTTTCCGCGCTGCTCGCGACCACCCGCGATCTCGTCGAGGTCATCCTCCATACCCGCGGTGAAGTCGAAGTCCACCAGTCGGCCGAAGTGCGCCTCGAGCAGACCGATCACCGCGAACGCCACCCACGCCGGCACCAACGCGTTGCCGCGCTTGTAGACGTAGCCGCGGTCGAGGATGGTCTTGATGATCGACGCGTACGTGGACGGGCGACCGATGCCCAGCTCCTCGAGCGTCTTGATCAGGCTGGCCTCGGTGTACCGCGCAGGCGGGTTGGTGGTGTGGCCGTCCGGGTCCAGCTTGGTGGCCGTGACGCCCTGTCCCGCAACGAGAACCGGCAACCGCGACTCGGCGTCGTCGGACTGGCCGTCGGCCTCCTCGTCGAGGCTCTCCACGTACGCCTTGAGGAAGCCGGCGAAGGTGATCGTCCGGCCCGACGCGGAGAAGGTGCACTCCTCGCCGGTGCCGGCGGTGCCGGTGATGCGCAGCGTCAGGGTGGTGCCGCGGGCATCCGCCATCTGCGAGGCGATGGTGCGCTGCCAGATCAGCTCGTAGAGCTTGTACTCGTCGGTGCCGAGCTGGCTGTGCAGCTGGCCCGGCGTCGCGAACACGTCACCGGCGGGACGGATCGCCTCGTGTGCCTCCTGCGCGTTCTTCACCTTGCGGGTGTACTGACGCGGGCTGGGGCTGACGTACTCCGCGCCGTACAGCTCCGTGGCCTGCGCGCGCGCCGCGTCGATCGCCGACGCGGACAGCGTCGTCGAGTCGGTTCGCATGTAGGTGATGTGGCCGTTCTCGTACAGCCGCTGCGCCGTGCGCATGGTGCGCTCGGAGGTGAAGCGCAGCTTGCGGCCCGCCTCCTGCTGCAGCGTCGAGGTCATGAACGGCGCGTACGGCTTGCGGGTGTACGGCTTGTCCTCGGCGGAGGAAACCGTCAGGTCGACGCCCTGCAGGGCCTCGGCGAGCCGGCGGGCATGCGCCTCGTCCAGCACCGCGACGCCGGTCGACTTGAGCTTGCCGTCGGAGCCGAAGTCGCGGCCCGCGGCCACCCGCGCGCCGTCGACGCTGACCAGCCGGGCCCCGAAGCTGCGGGGGCTGGCCTCGGCACCGGCGTCGAGGGTCGCGGAGATGTCCCAGTACTCGGCGGTCCGGAAGGCCATCCGCTCGCGTTCACGCTGCACGATGACCCGGGTGGCCACCGACTGCACGCGGCCGGCCGACAGCCTCGGCATGACCTTCTTCCACAGCACCGGGCTGACCTCGTAGCCGTAGAGGCGGTCGAGGATGCGGCGGGTCTCCTGCGCGTCGACCAGGTCCTGGTCGAGCTCACGGGTGTCCTCGGCCGCGGCCAGGATGGCGGGCTTGGTGATCTCGTGGAAGACCATCCGGCGCACCGGGATCTTCGGCTTGAGGGTCTCTAGCAGGTGCCAGGCGATGGCCTCGCCCTCGCGGTCGGGGTCGGTGGCGAGGAAGAGTTCGTCGGCGTCCTTGAGCAGGCTCTTGAGCTCGGCGACCTTCGACTTCTTGTCGGGACTCACCACGTAGAGCGGCTCGAAGTCGTGGTCGACGTTAACGCCGAGCCGAGCCCACGACTCGCCCTTGTACTTCGCGGGCACGTCCGCGGCACCACGCGGCAGGTCACGGATGTGTCCCACCGACGCCTCGACGACGTAGTCCTTGCCCAGGTAGGGCGCGATCTTGCGCGCCTTGGTCGGCGACTCGACGATCACGAGACGGCGCACCTGGCCGGTCGGGGAGTTCCCCGCCGTGTCCTTATCCCGAGCTGCCACCTTGCTGCCTGCACCTTCCTAGACGTCAATGGGGCGATCGCGTCAGTTACTACAGTGACACATCGCCTGCCCCATCCTTGCAGATCAATCCCGTCTCGACTTTCTACACCCGTGGCCACGCACTGCGCGCCTCCGACTGGTCCGGCGGTTGGCCGATGTTCTCGACCAGGCGACTGAGCCTCCGGTGCCCCACCACCCGCAGTCCCGGGCGCGGACCGCGGGTGCCCATCAGGGTGGGCGCGATACCGGCCCGCATCAGCGACTGGGCGAGGACCGGATGGGTGTCCGGGGCGTGCGGGTCCAGCCCGAAGACGAACCGGTCGCCGTCCCCCTCGGCGCACCCGGCGGCGAGCGTCCACGCCCGCAAGGCCCGGGGACCGGGGATCCACCCCGCAGGCACGGCCTTGACCGCGCCCTTGGTCCAGTCCGCCGCGAGCGCGGCGAGTACCGCCACCGACGCCGTCCGCACCAGTGGGCTGCCCTCCTCGGAGCGGGTCACCTCCACGGCCAACCCGGCCTCGGCGATCAGTTCCGCGATCGCCTCGGCCCGCCACTGCGCGTCGACGACCACCGACACCCTGGCGCCGCCGCCGGCCACCACCACCTGACCTTGCGCAGCCAGCAGCCCACCCAGATCGTCCACATTCGGCGGGACCGTGTCTGCGGAGAAGAAGGACAGCTGATTCACAGAATGGACAGTAGACCCGCACACCGGCTAATTCACCGTTGCCGCAACGAAATGTGCCCGGACGCGCGCAATATCCCCGGGAATGGCTCGTCCCCCGCTACCTTTCGGCAACGGGGGACGAGTTTCGATCGATAGTGCTGCCGACCGAGTCGGTAGTGTTAATCGACCAAGCCGGTGATGTTACCGACCGATCAGAGCGCGCGAACGCCCGTGGCCTGCGGGCCCTTGGCGCCCTCTCCGACCTCGAACTCGACGTGCTGGTTCTCCTCGAGGGTGCGGAAACCGTTGCCCTGAATCTCGGAGTAGTGGACGAAGACGTCAGCGGAGCCGTCCTCGGGTGCGATGAAGCCGAAGCCCTTTTCCGCGTTGAACCACTTCACAGTGCCCTGTGCCATGTTGTTCCTTCACTTTCTAACACCGGATTCGGCGGACGGCACTCACTGCCCACCGGGCCGGTTCCGACCGCAGTGCCCCGCCACCTTCCGCAGGCTTACTTTCCCCCCGAGGAAAGGACGTGCACAGCGCTCGCAACATAGATCCTGCGAGCGTGTACACGAACACAGAAACTGCGACCGGGGGTCAGTCAACCACGGTTCCCGCGTATGCAACAGGCTAAATCACATAAAGAAATGATCTTGATCTTCACTACTATCTGATAACGCTCGGCGCGTCGCGGCCCCGCAGGATCCCGCGCCCGTTCGCGTCCGCGGTGGGCGCGTCACAGTAGGGTCGAATTCCCAGGTGCGAACAGGTGCGACCGCGGCGACGAGCAAATCCGAGAGGACCCGAAGTGAGCACACCGGCCGACCCGGCTGACAGTTTCGGGCGCACGCTGCTCGGTCGCGTGCTGGCCGGCACCCCACGCGGCGAGGACCCCCTCACCCACGTCGCGGAACTACCCGGTCGCGCAACCCAGTTCGCACAGTGGCCGCTCTGGGCGGACCCCGATCTCGTCGACGGCCTGCGCGAGAACGGGATCCCCCTGCCGTGGACACACCAGGCCGAAGCCGCCGAGCACGCCGCGGCGGGGAGGAACGTGGTCGTCGCGACCGGCACGGCATCGGGCAAGTCGCTGGCGTACCAACTGCCGGTTCTCACCTCACTCGCCGCCGACCCTCGCGCCACCGCCCTCTACCTGTCCCCCACCAAGGCGCTCGGCGCCGACCAGATCCGGGCCACCGTCGCCCTGTGCGATGCCGCGGACTCACTCGCCACCGTCCATCCCAACGCGTTTGACGGCGACACCCCGCTCGAGGTTCGGCAGTGGGTGCGCGCCAACTCTCGCTGGGTCTTCACCAACCCGGACATGCTGCACATCGGGATGCTGCGTTCGCACCAGCGCTGGGCGCACTTCTTCCGGAACCTGCGCTACGTGGTCGTCGACGAATGCCATTCCTACCGTGGCGTTTTCGGATCGAATGTGGCCCTGGTCCTGCGCCGTCTGCGGCGGCTCTGCCGGCGTTACGCCGCCGACCCGGTGTTCATCCTCGCCAGTGCCACCACCGCCGACCCGGGTGCGGCGGCGAGCCGGCTGATCGGCGCGCCCTGCGAGCAGGTGACCTCCGACGGATCGCCGAGCGGTCCGCGGACGGTCGCGCTGTGGGAGCCCCCGCTGCTGACCGAGGTGTCCGGCGAGAACGGCGCCCCGGTCCGGCGGGCGGCGGGCACCGAGGCCGCGCGGATCATGGCCGACCTGATGATCGAGGGGGCCCGCACCCTCACCTTCGTCCGCTCCCGACGCGGCGCGGAGCTGACCGCGATGGGCGCCAAGCGCCTGCTGACCGAGGTGGACCCGGACCTGGCCGGCCGGGTCGCCGCCTACCGGGCCGGGTACCTGGCCGAGGACCGCCGTGAGCTGGAGACGGCGCTCTCCGACGGCACCCTGCTCGGCGTGGCCACCACCAACGCCCTCGAGCTGGGGGTGGACATCGCGGGCCTGGACGCGGTGGTGGTCGCCGGCTTCCCCGGCACCGTCGCGTCGTTCTGGCAGCAGGCCGGGCGGTCCGGGCGGCGCGGCCAGGGCTCGCTGGTGGTGCTGGTCGCCCGCGACGACCCGCTGGACACCTACCTAGTGCACCATCCCGCGGCGCTGCTGGACAAGCCCGTCGAGGCCACCGTCACCGACCCGTCCAACCCGTACGTACTGGGACCGCAACTGCTCTGTGCCGCAATGGAACTGCCCCTCAGTGACGCCGAGGTGGAGGAACTGGGCGCGCTCGAGGTGCTCACCGGGCTCGCCGCCCAGGGCCTGATCCGGCGTCGGGCACACGGCTGGTTCGTCACCGCGGACTCCAATCCGCATGCGTCCGTGGACATCCGCGGCGGCATCGGCATGCAGGTGGCGATCGTCGACGCCGACTCCGGGCGGATGCTGGGCACCGTGGACGGTGGCCGGGCGCCCGCGACCGTCCACCCCGGCGCGGTCCACCTGCACCAGGGCGGGTCGTTCGTGGTGGACACCCTCGACCTGGAGAACGGCCTGGCCCTGGTCCACGAGGAGACCCCCGAGTGGACCACCAGTGCCCGCGAGAACACCGACATCACGGTGGCAGCCGAGCTCGACCGTCGCGACCACGGCCCGGTCACCGTCGGGCTCGTGGAGGTCGACGTCACCCACCAGGTGGTCGGGTACCTGCGCAGGCTGCCGTCCGGGGAGGTGCTCGACGCGGTGGAACTGGACATGCCCGCCCAGCGCCTGCACACCCGCGCCGTCATGTACACGGTGACACCGGAACTGATGGAGGGGGCGGGCATCTCCGCGGACCGGTTCCCCGGGGCGCTGCACGCGGCCGAGCACGCCGCGATCGGCCTGCTGCCCCTGGTGGCGACCTGCGACCGCGGTGACATCGGCGGCGTCTCGACGGCGCTGCACACCGACACCGGGCTGCCGACGGTGTTCGTCTACGACGGACACCAGGGCGGGGCCGGGTTCGCGGACCGCGGGCATGCCGAGCTGGAGCCGTGGCTGCGAGCCACCCGGGACGCGATCGCCGCCTGCGAGTGCGTCGCCGGCTGCCCGTCCTGCGTGCAGTCGCCCAAGTGCGGCAACGGCAACAACCCGCTCGACAAGGACGGGGCCGTCCGGCTGCTCTCTGCCGTGCTCGACGCGCTGCCTGCCCCCGCCGCCCGAATCGAATGAACGGAAGCGTTCATTCGATTAGATCGAACGAACGTACCGTTCATGCGGGCGGTGACGGGCGTCAGATCAGGTCGTTGCGCTGCAGCCAGTTCAGGATCGGCCAGCCGACGAACACCGGCAGCCAGCAGGTCAGCACGCGGTAGAGCAGCACCGACGGCACCGCGATGTTCGCGGGCACACCGAACGCGGCCAGGCCGCCGATCAGCGCCGCCTCCACCGCGCCGACGCCGCCCGGGGTGGGCGCCGCGGACGCCAGGGTGCCGCCGACCATCGTCACGATGGTCACCGTGATGAACGTCGCGCCACCGCCGAAGGCCTCGACGCTTGCCCAGAGCGCCAGTGCCGCACCGAGTGTGGTGGCGCCACAGCCCCCGACGATCAGCAGGAACCGGCCGGGATCGCGGGCCAGGTCGACGAGTTCGGCGGTCACATCGGTGATCTGGGGTCGCAGGTCCTCGCGCAGCCAGCGTCGCAGTTTCGGTACCACCATGAAGGTGCCGATCACCCCGAACACCAGGCCGGCGATCAGGTACAGCACCGTCCCCTTGGGGATGAAGTGGGAGAGGTCGGCGTTGCGTCCGGCCGCGACGCTGAAGACGACCAGCAACCCGACGTGGGTGATCACCTGCACGGTCTGCTGCAGGGCGACGGCGGCGGTCGCCCGCATACCGCCGAGCCCGTTGTGCTGGAGGAAACGCACGCTCAACGCCAGACCGCCGACCCCGGCGGGGGTGGTGGTGGCGGCAAAGGTGTTGGCGAACTGCATGATCGTCAGGTTCCGGAAGCTGACCGTCTCGCTCGCACACGCCCACAGCGCTGCGGCCGCACCGAAGTACGTCAGCGCGGACACCAGCAGTCCGAGCAGCGCCCACCACCAGTTCGCGCTCCGGAGCTCGGTCACGAAGGTCGGGACCGCACTGACGAACGGGTACGCCACGTAGACGAGGGCGATCAGCAGCACCAGCTGGATCAACTGGTTGCGGGTGAACCGAGTGACCTGCTCGATCCGGATCTCGTCGGTGTTGGTCTGCGCGCGGACCTCCGCGCGGGTCGCCGCCATCAACGCCTTCGGGTCCGACACGACCGCACGTATCCGCCGCGGCATCGCCGAGCGGGTCAACCGGCCCGACGCGGCGATCACCTGCGCGGCGCCGACGGCCGAGACGGCCTCGCGGACCGCCGGTTCCACCCCGAACAGCCCGGCGCTGACGAGCAGCAGTTGGGCGATGTCCGACTGCACGTCCACGTCGGAGGCGCCGACCTCGGATCGCGAGAAGCCGTCGAACAGCGCACCCTCCGGCGCCGTCCTGATGTTCTCCGGACGCAGGTCACCGTGCGAGATCTGCTGGGCGTGCAGCAGCGCAAGCCCGTCCCATACTGCGCGGAGGCTGTCGGGGTCGCGGCCGTCGAGCACCGTCCCGCGGGGCTCGGTGTGGGCGTAGAGCACCCAGCCGCGGTCCAGTGCCGCGACCGCCGTCGGCGCGCTGGAGGCCGTCCCGAGCGCCCCCACCGCGGTCGCCATCAACGCGCGGTGCTCGACCGCCCGGCGCAGCGAGGCGAACGGCGACGGCGTCTCGGAGTCGCGCATGGTCAACCAGCGCGCACCCTGCCTGAGCAGGCCCTCACTGCGCTGGTGCTGGCCGTACAGGTCGAGCACCACCACCTGTTCCGCCGCCTCGTGCACCATCGCCGTCCGCCCGCCGCGGTGCGACGCGGCGCCGAACTGCAGTGGGCGACCGGCGTCGGATCCCGGCGTCGGGACGACGTGGCAGCGCGCGGAGAGCATCAGTGGTCCGGGCCCGGCGGGTCTGAGCACCGACAGGTCGCGGACCAGCAGGCCGCGGCGCCCGAGCACCCGCACCGCCGCATCGATGGGGACCTCGAGGGCCGGGGTGCCGACGAACAGCACCACCAGCGCCCCGATGAACCAGCCGGCGGCCAGTCCGAACAGGGAACGCGCCGGCACCACGGCGCTGACGACGAGGTGCATCGGCACGAAGCCCAGCAGCAGGATCCACCACAGCCGACGCCACCGCACCGGCAGCCACGGCCCGCACACGGTGAGCACCGCGGCCAGCATCGCGATCCACCGCGGGTCGTCGAGGAACTGCGACAGGAAGGTGTCCAGGTGCGCGCTGAGGTCCAGGTGCCACTGCGGCGCGGCGACGCCGTCGCCGGTCACGGACATCGCGACGCCTGCGAACAACGCGGCGGCGGCGTAGCCGGCCAACAGCTTCCAACGTCGGCCCACCACGATGCCGACCAGGATGGCGAAGGGCAGGGCCACGATGGCCGCGCCGTACACGGAGTAGATCCGGTTCGACAGGTCCGGCGACGCCACCCCGATCAGATCGGACACCGCCGACTCGACCGACTCCCAGCGACCGCGGGTGGCGAGCGAGACCGCCACGACGGCGATCACGCAGAGCGCCGAGATCGCCACCCGGACCTGGTCGTTGGTCCGTCGGCGAAGCGGCTGCAGCAGGCTGCCGTGTACCGGTATCTCTCGTCCGTCGACGCGCATCGTCGCGCTCACCCCACGTGCACGTGCGGTCGACGCGACGGGTCCGGTTCGGCGCGGCGCAACACCTCGCGGGTCACCGGCGCCACCTCGCCCTGCCCGATGAACAGAAACCGCAGCAGGTTCGCGATCGGATTGCCTTCCGTCCATTCGAAGAACACGTGCGGCGGCTCGCCGGTCCGGTCCCGGATGTCGAGCAGGACCGCGGCCACCGAGTTCGGGATGACCGCGCTGTTGACCCACAGGATCCGGTACTCGCCGCGCTGTCGGCCGTGCACCCGCAACCGGGTCGCGAACTCGGACGAGTCCCGCACGTTGACCTCCAGGAACAGGATCGGATCGTCGTCACCCAGATGGCTTTCGAGCCGTTGCGCGGCGGCCTTGCGCCGGTACTCCTCGTCCGAGCGCTCCTGCGCGTCGTGCGCGACGATGCGGACGGTTCCCCGCGCCGCCTCCTCGATGAACGCCCGCGCCGTGTCGTCGTAGGTGACCGCCTCGGCCCGCAACTCGAAGGCCCGCTGGATCCGGGACGCGAAGGACACCAACAGGATCGCGAGGATGAACAGCGCCGCGACCTGCACGCCCTCCGGTCGTTCGAAGACGTTGGCGATCGTCGTGTAGAGGAAGATGGCGGCGACGATGCCGAACCCGACCGCCTTGCGCCGCTGACCCCGCCGGCGCGCGGAGAGGGTGACGGCGACCGCCGCCGAGGTGATCAGCACCAGCACGCCGGTCGCGTAGGCGGCGCCCTGCGCGTCGACGCTGGCGTCGAAGTACCAGGTGATGCCGAAGGCGACGGTCGCGAACACCAGCACCAACGGCCGGACCGCGCGCGCCCAGTCGGGAGCCATCCCGAACCGGGGCAGGTACCGGGGGACGAGGTTGAGCAGTCCGGCCATCGCCGAGGCGCCGGCGAACCACAGGATGGCGATGGTGCTGACGTCGTAGACCGTGCCGAACGCGTTGCCGAGGTAGTCGTGCGCCAGGTAGGCCAGGGCGCGGCCGTTCGCCTCGCCGCCGGCCTCGAACGCCGGCGCCGGGATCAGCACCGTGGTGACGAAACTGCTGACGATGAGGAAGGCGCTCATGATCAGCGCCGAGGTGGTCAGCAGGCGGCGGGCACCGCGAATCCGGCCGCGCGGCGCCGTGTCGGTGTCGGTGGCGTCCCCGCGGATCTGCGGCATCACGGCGACGCCGGTCTCGAAGCCGGACAGGCCCAGCGCCAACTTCGGGAACACCAGCAGCGAGATCGCGATCATCATCCAGGGGTTGCCGTGCGCGGTGGTCATCGCCGCGGTCCAGTCGGTGACCAGCGACGGCGCGGTTGCCACCTGCCAGAGTGCGGTGCCGAGCACCACCAGGTTGAGCGCGAGGTACACCCCGACCAGCGTCACCGCGATCCCGATGGCCTCGGAGAAGCCCTTCAGGAACACCCCCGCGAGCAGCGCCAGCAGCACCAGGGTCACCGCCAGGTTCCGGCCCTGCAGCGCCTCCGGGGCGAACGGGTTCTCCACCAGGTGCGCGGCGCCGTCGGCGGCGGACAGGGTCATCGTGATGATGAAGTCCGTCGCGGCGAAGCCGAGGAGCACGAGTACGAAGATCTTCCCGCCCCATCGCGGCAACATCCGGGCCAACATTGCGATCGAGCCCGCGCCGCTGTGGCTCTCCTCGGCGACCCTCCGGTACACCGGCAGCGCTCCGAGCAATGTCAGGGCGACCAGGACCAGGGTCGCGATCGGGGAGAGCACGCCGGCGGCCAGCGCCGCGATACCCGGCTGGTAGCCGAGGGTGGAGAAGTAGTCGACACCGGTCAGGCACATCACCTTCCACCAGGAGTGCTTGTGTTCCTCCTTCGGCGGCGAACGAAACGGTCCCTGATGACCGGCCGGTTCCTCGGTGATGTCCGCGAGCAGCCAGGAACGCAGGTGCGTAGCGGGTCGGTCCGTGGTGATCACGCTGCGAATCCTGCCATTGTGCGCCGGGGTGCAGGCCGATCAGTGGCCCGTGTTGCGTGGCGACCCCCTCGCTGCGGCGCGCGTTCCCACCACCGCCCGGCCCGATCCGGGCCGTACGGAACCCGTCAGTCCACCGGCCCGGCGCGTGCTGCCGCCACCGCCTCGGCCGGTCCGACCGCCGCGAGCGGTACCGCGACGACGGCCGTCACCAGCACGTCCCAGCGATCGATCCGGCACTCGCGGACCCGGGCGTGCATACGGTCGACCACCCCGCGGGCCGCCGCGCACGCCGCCTCCGGTCCCGCGCTCAACGCCGAGGCGGCGGCCAACGCGCCCAGGTCCGCGGCGGACTGGACCCGGTGGCGCGCCGACACCGCCGACCCCAGGCTCAGCACCAGCACCGCAACCGAGATCAGTGCCAGCATCGCGAAGCAGGCGACCACCGTCGCCGAACCGCGCTCGTCGGTCACCGGGGCTTCCCCCTCGGCCACGGTCACGGCCCGGCCGGCGGCGCCGTCACGGCCGACTCCTCCAGCGCCGCCACCGCGGACGCGGAGATCGTCACCATCGGCAGCAGCGAGACGCCGGTGCTGACCGTCGCCGTCACGTACCCGGCGGCCTCCTGCAGCTCCGCCCGCGCGCCCCGCGGGGCCACCCGGAGCGCCGCGGGGACGGCCTCGTCGCGGTCCCCGCGGGCCACTAACCGGGCCGCCTCCCGCGCGGCGTCGACACACCGCACGTGGGCCGACACCGCCAGGATCGCGCCGAGGCACAGCACCACCACCACGGTGATCGACGCGAGCGCAATTGCCGACTCCACCGTCACCGCACCCCGGTCGCCGAGCCCCGGCCGATCCGTCCTCCGGTCGGCCGGTCCGCTCAGACCGCGGTGTCGAGCGCCTTGGCGATGATGTCGGTCAGCGCCGTCACGATCGAGTCGCCGGTGACAACGGAGTAGAGCACCGCCCCGAACGCCGCCGCGGCGATGGTGCCGATCGCGTACTCCGCCGTCGACATTCCGTCCTCGGCGACCGCGGCAACCAGTAGTCGTGCACGAACCTCCCGAATCCTCCTGGTCAACAATGTCTTCCCCCTTCTCGATCACCGTCGCGGTGTCTCCGCGACGACGCGTGTCGCCGGCAATCACAGCAGTCCCTCCCCCAGTACCCGGGTGGCCAGTCCGATCACCACCGGCACGATGCCCAGGCACAGGAAGGCCGGCAGGAAGCACAGCCCGAGCGGCCCGCTGATCAGCACGCCGGCCCGTTCCGCCGCCGCGACACCGCGGTCCTCCACGGCCACCCGCTGTTCGGCGGCGAGCTCGGCGACCGCACCCGCAAGCGATGCGCCGGAGCGGGCCGACCGCCGGGCGATCCGGGCCAACACCTCCGTGTCCGGGTTCGCGGCGGCGACTGCCCAGGCCACCTCGGGCTCGGCGCCCAGGGCGAGCAGGCTGGCCGCCGAATCGAGCGCGCCGCCCAGGGGTTCCGGGCTGGACGACGCCACCGCGGCGGCGGCCGATGCGACCGGCAAACCCGAGCGCAGGCACGCGGCCAGCAGGTCGTAGCCCGCGGCCCCGCCCATCGGGTCGTCGGGCAGCGGTCCACCGCCGTCGCGGTCCGAGTCGGGCATACCGGCGCGCGCCGAACGCAGCCGATCGGCGGCCGCGCCGACGCCCGGCATCACCACCAGCACCAGCGCGAGAGCGGCGGCGGTGAGGGCGGTCATCGGAGCACCCGCCCGGTGATCCGGTCGGTCCACAACAGGCCCGCACACGCGAACAGCGTGCCGAGCACCAGCAGCACCCCGCCAGGCCCCTCGGACAGCAGGACCCGCACCGGGCCCGCGCCCATCAGCTGCCCGAGCGCAAGCCCGAGCACCGGCAGCCCCGCCAGCACGGTCGCCGTCGCCCGTGCGCCCGCGAGTCCGGACTCGACGCGACCGCGGAACCTGATGCGCCCCAGCAGGTCCGAGCGCACCGCCTCGAGCAGGTCGGCCAGCGCGATGCCGTGCCGGTCGGCGACCCGCCACGCGGTCGCCATGCGTTCCAGGTCCGCCTCGATCACTGAGCCGGGCGCCCGCAACCCGTGGGCCGCGCTGCCGCCGAGCCGCGCCGTCGCGGCGGCCCCACGGAAGGCCTCGGCGGCCACCCCGGTGGTCTCCGACGCGGCCACCGCACAGGCAGTCGCCGGGTGTGCGCCGACCCGCAACTCCCCGACGGCGACCTCCAGCCCACCCAGCAGTCCGCGCAGTTCGACGTCCCGCTCGCGGGCGCGGCGACGGCCTCGACGACGGTGCGCCGTGGTCCCCACCGCGACCGCCGCGGCGATGCCCGCAGCCGGGCCGACCGTCACGACACCGACCACCAGCGCCGCGCCCACCATCGGCACCGGCCCCGGTCCCCGGCGGACGCGCCGGCGCCGGGCACGCGGTCGCAGCCTGGACGCGACCCGCCCGGCCGGGAGCACCAGCAACGCGCCCGCGGCAACCAGCAGTGCGGTCGTCACCGCATTTCCCTTCGGATCAGCAACGCCGCCAACCGTTCCGCTCCCGGGCCGGCCGCCGAGCCTGAGGTCCATGCGGGCACCACCGACACCTCCCCGGCCGCACCCCTTTCGAGCACCCCGATCTCGGCGAGTGACCGCCGCCCGTCGACGGTGCGGCGCACGTGCAGCACCACCTGGACCGCGGCGGCGAGTTGGCTGTGCAGGGCGGCGCGCTCCATCCCGCCGAGCGCGGCCAGCGCCTCGAGCCGGGCCGGCACCTCTTCCGGCGAGTTCGCATGCACGGTGCCTGCGCCGCCGTCGTGACCGGTGTTGAGAGCGGTCAGCAGGTCCACCACCTCGGCGCCCCGCACCTCGCCGACGACGATGCGATCCGGACGCATGCGTAGCGCCTGTCGGACCAGCTGCCGCACGGTCACCTCACCGATCCCCTCGACGTTCGGCGCCCGCGCGACCAGGCGCACCACGTGCGGGTGAGTGGGCGCGAGCTCGGCCGCATCCTCGACGCAGATGATCCGTTCGCGCGGGGCCACCGCTCCGAGCAACGCCGCCAGCAGGGTCGTCTTGCCGGCGCCCGTGCCACCGACGACGAGGAAAGCCAGGCGCGCGGCGACGATCCGCCGAAGCAGGTCGCCCGCGTCGGGCGGGACCGCGCCGCTCCGACAGAGCGTGTCGAGCCCCTGCGTGGCCGGACGCAGAACCCGAAGCGAGAGACAGGTTCCCGCCTGTGCGACGGGCGCCAGCACCGCGTGCAGGCGCACCCCGAAGTCGGAGCCCTCCACCCCCGGCAGCCGACCGTCGACCCAGGGCTGCGCGTCGTCGAGCCGGCGGCCGGCGGCCAGTGCCAGCCGCTGCGCCAACCGGCGGACCGCCGCCTCGTCGTCGAAGGTCACCGCGGACCGTTCCAACCCGACACCACGGTCGACCCATACCTCGTCGGGCGCGGTGACCAGGACGTCGGATATGTCCTGTTGCCCGAGAAGAGGTTCGAGCACCCCGGCCCCGGTGAGCTCGGTCTGCAGCACCCGCAGCGCATCGAGCAGGTCGGTGTCGCCCAGTACCCCGGACGATTCCGCCCGGATCGCCGCGGCCACGGTCGCCGGGCTGGGCAGCGCCGAGGTGCTGGCCAACCGCGCGCGCACCCGGTCCAGCAGATCGGGCGAGACGAGCGCGCTCACGAGGCCCGCCCCGCTCCGCCGACCTCGAGCACGTCGAGGATCGCCGTGGCCGCGGCGGCCAACGGCGATCCCCGGCGCAGTCGGAGCCCGCCGTGGTCGAGCGTGGTGGCGAGGCCCGGTTCGGGCCGCATCGATGCGATCAGCGGCAAACCCAGCAGCTCCGCGACCTCACCGCCGCGCAGGCCGCCAGGCGACGGACCCCGCACCACCACACCGACATTCGGGTGCGCGCCCCGCAGAGCCACGGCGAGCGACTCCGCGGCGGCGGCCGCCCGCACCTGCGCCGGCACCACCACAATCACCAGGTCCGCGAGGTCGAGGACGCCGGCCACGGTCGCGTCGGACGTGCGCGGCACATCGCACACCACCAGTTCTCCGGCACCGCGGCCGGACTCGATCACCGCGGCCACCGCCGCCGGACGCGGAGCAACCGACATCGCACCACGGCCGCAGGAGAGCACCGCCACGGAACTCCCGGCCCGCGGCAGTGCGTCGTGCAGCGCCGCGGCCGAAACCCGGCCACCCTCGATCGCGACCCCGGACCACCGCAGTCCCGGACGTTGCTCGACGCCCAGCAGCAGGTCGAGCCCGCCACCGCGACTGTCGCAATCCACGAGCAGCACCCGACGATCCGGCCGGTGCCGCGGCGCGGTCAGCGCCGTCGCCGCGGCCAGCACCGACGCGCCCGCGCCACCACGGCCGCCCATCATCGCGACCACGGCACCGCCGGGCACCGCCTGCTCCGACCGTCGGGACAGCAGTGCCACGAGTTCCGGCTCCTCCGCGGGGAGTGTCAGCACGGTCTCCGCGCCCACGGCTGCCGCGGCCCGCCACTGCGCCAATCCCGCCTCGGCGGCGCACAGCACCACCAGACCGGGACGCCGGGGCAGGCCGGCCGCCGCGCAGGCCATCGCGGACGCCGCATCGAGCAGCACCTGCGAGGCCCCGTCCCAGCGCTGCCTGGGGACCGGCGGGGCGTGCTCGCCGACCTCACGGTCGGCGGCCGCGGCGGCTCGCCGGATGCTCGGCGACAGGTCTGCGTCGTCCGTCACAACGAGCACCCGGCGGTCGTTCAAGGGTCTGCTGGCGTCCATGTCGTCGACACTGCGCGGACGACGACACCTGCGGAAGCCGCTCGGCGACAATTGTGGACAGTTCCGCGCCTGTGGAGAGATTCTGGTACCGGCGAACCAGACCGCGCGCGCCCGCCGGACACCGTCGGTCGCCGAAAGCCCAAGCGCGGGTGTTGAACGCGGAATTTGATCAGAAAGCGGCGGCAACTCGATGCGGCCCAAATTATGCGGAAGACCCCCGCCAGGGGGGGAGGAGGCGGGGGTCTTCAGTGTTCAGCCCCGGGGGGTCGGGCTGAACACACCCGAACGAATCCAGGCAGAGCCAATACTACACCCGGCTCACGGGCTATTCACAAATTCAACTGAGCAGGCGTCCAGCTGAAGAACCGGCACGCCGCCGCCCGGCACCTGCGAGCGCGCCCTGGCCCTATGGTGGACCCGTGACTGCACCGGCAAGTAGCGCATCCGAGAACCGGAAAGTAGCGGCATTCTTCGACCTGGACAAGACCATCATCGCCAAGTCGAGCACCGTCGCATTCAGCAAGCCGTTCTTCGCCCAGGGCCTGATCAACCGGCGCTCCGTCCTCAAGAGCAGCTACGCGCACTTCCTCTTCATGCTCGCGGGCGCGGATCACGACCAGATGGAACGGATGCGCGCGAACCTGACCGACATGTGCACCGGCTGGGACGTCGCGCAGGTGCGGGCGATCGTCGCGGAGACCCTCCACGAGATCGTCGACCCACTGGTGTTCACCGAGGCCGCCGACCTGATCGCCGACCACAAGCTCCGCGGTCACGACGTGGTGATCGTCTCCGCGTCCGGAGAGGAGGTGGTCACGCCGATCGCACTCGCGCTCGGCGCCACCCTGAGCAGCGCCACCCGGATGACCGTGGTGGACGGCAAGTTCACCGGCGGCCTCGACTTCTACTGCTACGGCGAGGGCAAGGCGACGGCCATCCGCGAACTCAGCGAGAAGTACGGCTACGACCTCGACCGGTGTTATGCCTATTCCGACTCGGCGACGGACCTGCCGATGCTCGGCGCGGTCGGACATCCGACGGCCGTCAACCCGGACCGGGCCCTGCGCCGGGTAGCCACCGAAAAGGGTTGGCCCATACTGACGTTCTCGAACCCGGTACCGCTGCGGGCACGCATACAGACACCGTCCGGGACCACGCTCGCAACCACCCTCGGGATGAGCCTGGGCGCTCTCCTGGCAGGCGCGGTGACGTACAGGATACTGCATCGTCGACCCTGATTCGGGGCGCCGACACTGGGGTCGTTCCAGTCCGATTTCACCCTTGATGTGAGCGTGGCCACAGGGTACAAAGGAGTTACGGAAGGAACAGCAGGCCAGGGTCGAATCGGAAGAGAAGAATCGATCTCCCAGCTCGGAATTCCCAGCACGGACACCAGGAACCCACGCGGAGCTCAAGCCACTCAAGGGCAGAAGCGTTGTGGGCCTGCGAGACTCGATCACACGCGAGCGAGAACCTTGCACAAGTTGCAAAGGCGAACTGGCGGTAGTCGAGCCGACGCCGAGGCCGGACACACAACCCACCTAGCACGCTTTGGTAGCCAGGTAGTCCGTGCTAGCGGGCGGCGAGGTCGACGACAGTCGGCAGCACCGCCCGCTTTTACATGCGGGGAACCACAACCGGTTCAGCGATGGTGTTGCAACACAGCAGAATTCGAGTTGACGATACGGCGACTTCAGCCGGCCGCGGCCTCCGCGATCGAGGTGGCCTCGCGGGCACCCGCCTCGAATGCGCCACAGCACAGGATCACCCAGCTGCCGACACCCTCCGCGGTGCCGGACGCGAAACCCTCTGCAGCGGAACGGTACGCCTTCTCCCGGCGCAGCCAGCTGACCTCCGGAACACCCAGGTTGTGCGGATCGAACCCGCTCGACGCAGCGACCAACCGCGAGGCGGCCCTGGCCACCACGCCGTCCGCCGTCCCGAACGGCCGCAGCGAGAGCAGTTCGCCGTGCACCACCGCGGCGAGCACCGGGGCAGGCGCCGTGGTGCCGCCGGTGACGAGCTGAGCGAGCGCATCGAGCCGCTCCCCCACCCCGGACCCGGTGCGTGGGCGGCCGAGGTCCGCCGAGTCCTCCACCAGTCCGGCGGCGGCCAGCAGATGCAGTCGGGCAAGCGCCTGCAGCGGCGCCCGCTGCCACGTCCCCACAGTGATCGGCAGTGCGTCACCGTCCAGTGCCTGCGCCACCCGCAGTGCGCCGGTGAGGATCGGATCGCCCGCCTCTCCCACGCCCGGCAGTTCGGTGCTTCCGCCTGCGAGTGACGCGGACGCCCGCGCGGCACGCACGGCGGCCTCGGCGGCCGTCGTCGGCCAGCCGCGACGATTGGTCTTGTGCCGGTGCACCGCGCCGAGGGCGTCGCGCGCCCGATCGGCGGCGTCGAGTACTCCGGGCAGGTCCACCAGGGGCTGCAGTGGGTCGTTCACGCTGCTCGACGCTACCCGTCCCGCCGACCGGCGCCGCGAGGAGCCGTCCAGCGCTACCCGGCCGGGCCTATCTCGACACGACCGTCGTCGTGCACCACCAGCCCCGGATTGTGGACCACCTCCCAGCGGTAGCCGTCCGGGTCCGCGAAGTAGCCGCTGTATCCGCCCCAGCCGCGCCGCTCGCCGGCGGCCAGCAGTGCCCCGCCCGCCGCGACCGCGGCATCGAGCACCGCGTCGACCTCCGCCGGGGCGGCCACGTTGTGGCCGAGGGTGATCGGCGCCCGCCCCGCCGGTCCCACCGCCGGGGCGGTCGGTCCCGACTCGCGCGCCATCTGGTCGGCCGACCACAGCGAGAGCACCGCGCCCGGACCGATCTGGAGGAAGAGCACCTCGCCGGGGACGTACAGCGTCGGGCGCCAGCCGAGCCCGTCGACGTAGAACGCGTGCGCGGTCGCCGGGTCGGCGACACCCAGGGTGATCACGTTCACCTGTTGCCTCATGAGTCCAGGAGACCACCGCCGTGCCGGTCGCGCCAGCGCCACTCGCCGCGGTGCGCGGTCACCCCGACGCAGAACACGCCGGCGTCGTCAGCCGCGGCCGCAGTCGTCAGCTGCAGTCGTTCGTTCCGGCCGAGTGAACGGCACGTTCATTCGATCAGATCGAATGAACGCTTCCGTTCATTCGGAAGGGAGGGGACCGACGGGTTGCCGGCCGCTCGTCGGCGGAGGCAACCGCCGGTCGCGCCGGGGCGACCGGTCGGCGCACCGGCCGGGTTGCCCGCGGATGCAACGGTGCGCCCCGGATCGCATGTGACTACGCTCACAGCAGCGCAAATGCACACCTTGAACTGACCGAAAGAGGTACGGGCGAGATGACCAGCACGACCGACGCCAACGCGGCCGAGCACGCGACCGAGAGCTACCCGCCGAGCGCGGAGTTCGCCGCGGCGGCCAATGCGAGCCCGGAGTTGCAGGCGGCCGCCGACGCGGACCGGCTCGCGTTCTGGGACACCCAGGCCCGGCGCCTGGACTGGGCGACGCCGTGGACGCAGGTGCTGGACTGGTCGGACGCCCCCGTCGCCAAGTGGTTCGTCGACGGCAAGCTCAACGTCGCCTACAACTGCGTCGACCGGCACGTGCTCGCCGGCAACGGCGACCGCGTCGCGATCCACTTCGAGGGCGAGCCCGGCGACAGCCGCGACCTGACCTACAACGACCTGCTCGCCGAGGTGAGCCGCGCCGCAAACACTTTCACCGAACTCGGCCTGGTCGCCGGCGACCGCGTCGCCATCTACATGCCGATGATCCCCGAGGCCGTCGTCACCATGCTGGCCTGCGCCCGGCTCGGGCTGACGCACTCGGTGGTGTTCGCCGGGTTCTCCGCCACGGCGCTGCGCTCGCGCATCGACGACGCCGAGGCCAAGCTCGTCGTCACCGTCGACGGCCAGTGGCGCCGCGGCCAGGCGGCGCCACTCAAGACCGCCGTCGACGAGGCCGTCGACGGCGCCGCGTCGGTCCGGAACGTGTTGGTGGTCAACCGAACCGGGATCGACGTCGCGTGGCACGAGGGCCGTGACCTGTGGTGGCACGAGACCGTCGCGCAGGCCTCCCCCGAGCACGAGGCGCAGGCGTTCGACGCCGAGCACCCGCTGTTCATCCTCTACACCTCCGGCACCACCGGAAAGCCGAAGGGCATCATCCACACCACCGGCGGCTACCTGACCCAGGCCTCGTACACCCACCACAACGTCTTCGACCACAAGGCCGGGAGCGACGTGTACTGGTGCACCGCCGACATCGGCTGGGTCACCGGCCACACCTACATCGTCTACGGCCCGCTCAGCAACGGCGTCACCCAGGTGATCTACGAGGGCACCCCGAACTCGCCGACCGAGCACCGGCACTTCGAGATCATCGAGAAGTACGGCGTCACCATCTACTACACGGCGCCGACGCTGGTGCGCACCTTCATGAAGTGGGGCCGGGAGATCCCGGACGCCCACGACCTGTCCTCGATCCGGCTGCTCGGCTCGGTCGGCGAGCCGATCAACCCCGAGGCCTGGCGCTGGTTCCGTGAGGTGATCGGCGGCAACCAGGCCCCGATCGTCGACACCTGGTGGCAGACCGAGACGGGCGCGATCATGATCTCCCCGCTGCCGGGCATCACCGCGACCAAGCCGGGCTCCGCGATGGCGCCGCTACCGGGCATCTCCGCGAAGATCGTCGACGACGACGCCAAGCCCCTCGGCAACGGCGGTAGCGGCTACCTCGTCCTGGACCAGCCGTGGCCGGCGATGCTGCGCGGCATCTGGGGCGACATGGAGCGGTTCAAGGACACCTACTGGTCCCGGTACGCCGTGGAGGGCTGGTACTTCGCCGGCGACGGCGCCAAGTACGACGAGGACGGTGCCCTGTGGGTGCTCGGCCGCGTCGACGACGTCATGAACGTCTCCGGCCACCGCATCTCCACCTCCGAGGTGGAGTCGGCCCTGGTCAACCACCACGGTGTGGCCGAGGCCGCGGTGGTCGGCGCCGCCGACGAGACCACCGGCCAGGGCATCGTCGCCTTCGTCATCCTGCGCGAGGGCGTCGAGAACACGGGCGAGACCCTGATCGCGGAGCTCAAGGCCCAGGTCTCCACCGACATCAGCCCGATCGCCAGGCCGCGCCAGATCACGATCGTCCCGGAGCTGCCGAAGACCCGCTCGGGCAAGATCATGCGCCGGTTGCTGCGAGACGTGGCCGAGGGCCGCGACCTCGGCGACACCTCCACCCTGGTCGACCCCAAGGTGTTCGACGCCATCCGGGGCAAGTAGCACCCGAGCAGGACCCGCAAGGTGCCCTTCGCGCAGTCGCGCGGAGGGCACCGGTGCGTTCGTACGGCGCCGGGCCGGACACCCGCCCGACCGGCCGCGGACCCGCCCGGTGCGGCGACAATCTTCCGCCGACGCCGCACCCATCGCGGGGGTACCGTGACCGCAGGGGGAACGCGAGGCGGGAGTGCTGAGCTATGGCGTCCTCCGTTCGGGGCAGGGTCGGCAACCTGCCGCTGGACCTGACCAGTTTCGTCGGCAGGCGCCGCGAGGTGACCGAGGCGAGGCGGCTGCTCGCCCTCTCGCGCCTGGTGACCCTGACCGGGATCGGCGGGGTGGGCAAGACCAGGCTCGCCCTCCGCGTCGCGACCGAGGCCCAGCGTGCGTTCGAGGACGGCGTGTGGCTGGTCGAACTGGGCGAACAGCGGGACCCGGAACTGGTCCCCGACATCGTCGCCGCGGCCCTCGGGATCAGGGAGAACTCGGTCCTCTCCCCACTGCAGCTGATCACCGACCTCGTCGGGGAGCAGAAGGTGCTCCTCGTCCTCGACAACTGCGAGCACCTCGTCGACGCGGTCGCGAAGCTCGCGGAGACGCTGCTGCGCACCTGCCCCGAGCTGCGCATCCTGGCCACCAGCCGCGAGCCGCTGCTGATCGGCGGCGAGACGACGCTGCGCGTCCAGCCGATGACGGCCCCCGACCCGGACCGGACCGGCAGCGCGGCGGGACTCGCGCAGTACGAGGCGGTGACCCTGTTCGTCGAACGCGCCACCGCCGCGGTGCCGGGATTCGAGCTCACCGAGGACAACCAGGCGACGATCGCCCGAATCTGTCACAAGCTGGACGGGCTGCCGCTGCCCCTGGAACTCGCCGCCGCCCGGCTGCGGGCGATGTCGGCGGACCAGATCCTCGACCGGCTCAACGACCGGTACCGCCTGCTGACCGCGGGCAGCCGGGGTGCGCCCAGCAGACAGCAGACGCTGCGGATGTGCATCGACTGGAGCCACGACCTGTGCACGGAGACCGAGCGTCGGCTGTGGCGTCGGCTGGCCGTGTTCACCCACGGCTTCGAGCTCGACGGCGCGGAGGGCGTCGCGGCCGGGGACCTGACACCGGACGACCTGCTCGACCTCGTCGCGTCCCTCGTCGACAAGTCGATCCTCATCCGCGAGGAGCCCGACGGGGTGGTGCGCTACCGGCTGCTCGAGACCATCCGCGAGTACGGCCTCGAGCGGCTCGCGGATGCCGGCGAGAAGGACGACCTGCGCCGCCGGCACCGCGACTGGTATGCCGGGCTGACCGCACGGGCCGAGGCGGAGTGGATAGGTCCGGCCCAGCCGGAGTGGATCACCCGGCTGGACCGCGAGCAGGCCAATCTCCGGGACGCGCTCGAGTACTGCATCGCGGAGCCCGGCGAGGCCGAGGCCGGACTCCGAATCACCAACGCCGTCTACCTGTTCTGGCTCTCCCGCGGCCTGCTCGGCGAGGGCAGGCGCTGGCTCGACCGCACCCTCGAGGCCCAGGGCGGCGCACCGACGCTCGACCGCGTCAAGGCGCTGTGCGCGGCCGCTGTCCTGGCCGGCAACCAGGGCGACATCGTCACCGGGACGGAGATGGTCGACCGGGCCCGCGAGGCGGCCGCCGCGCTCGACTCCCCCGAGGCCGACACCCTGGTCGAGCACGCCGCCGGGCACCTCGCGATCTACAACGGCGACCCGGAACGGGCCGTCCGATTCCTCGACGGGATCCTCGAGACGGTTCGGGGCGAGGAGGACCGACTCCGTCACGTGTCCACCCTGCTCGGAATCGCCATGGCCGCGGCCCTGCTCGGTGACACCGCGCGGGCCACCGAGGCCGCCGAGGAGGTCCTCGCGATCACCGAGCTGCACCAGGAGTCGGTGTACCGCTCGTACGCGCTGTACACGCTCGGACTTGCCCTGTGGCAACAGGATCCGAGCCAGGCGCGACCGCTGCTCGAACAGGGCCTGCGGCTGAGCGGCGTGGTGGACGATCTCCTCGGCGCGGCCGTCTGCGTCGAGACGATCGCCTGGATCGCGGCCGACGCGCACCAGTTCCAGCCCGCCACGGTGCTGCTCGGCGGCGCGCAGGTGCTGTGGCAGGCCGCGGGCAACCCCGGCGTGATGATCCCGGAATTGCGGGACTTCCACGACGAGTGCGAGCAGCGGGCCCGCGGCGCGCTTGGCCAACGCGCCTTCGAGGCCGCGCTCCGGCAGGGCGCCGGCCTCACCCTCGACGAGATCGTCGCCTTCGCCGTCGGCGACGAGCCCCCACCCGCCGAGGCGACGACCCGCCATCCGGCCGCCGAGCTGACGCCCCGCGAGCAGGAGGTCGCCGACCTGGTGGCCCGCGGCCTGACGAACCGGGCCATCGCCGACCAGCTGGTGATCTCGCAGCGAACCGTGCAGGGACACGTCGAGCACGTGCTGTCGAAACTCGGGTTCACCTCGCGCGCGCAGATCGCCGCATGGGTCGTCGAACAGAGCCACGACCCGCCGGCCTGAGCACGTCTGAAGCAGGCCCGGCGGGCGTCGGACCAGGGCACTCGGCGACAGGAAGCCCGAATGACGCGTAGGGTCGGTGGCCCGGGACCGTTCAGGTTCCCAATCAAGGGACCACCATGTCGGACAAGTCACCTCGCAACACCATGACGAAGAAATCCGGCAAGTCACTGAAGGAAAAGCGCGCAGACAAGCGGTCGAAGACCGACGGCGCGCCGGAGATCGAGATCGTCGCGAAGGCAAAGAAGCGCTGACGCACCAAAAGTGTTGATTTTCAACCACTTACGATCGAAACCTTCAGGAGACAACTGCATATGATTGACCTCGGCGTCCTCGCGCGCTCTCACAAGGAGAACGAGCGACGGCTGCCCATCCATCCGATGCACTTCCCGCGTATCGATCCCGACCTGCGGGCGCACCTCTACCTCGAACGCGGCTACGGCATGCCGTTCGGCGTCAGCGACGACGCGCTGGCGCCTCTCGTCGCGGGGATCCGCTCCCGCGACGAGCTGATCGCCGACTGCGAGGTCGTGCTGTTGCCCAAGCCGCAACGCGAGGACCTGGCCGAACTGCGCGAGGGCCAGACCCTGTGGGGCTGGCCGCACTGCGTCCAGGACGCAGGCATCACCCAGCTCGCAATAGACCAGAAGCTGACGCTGATCGCGTTCGAGGCGATGAACCACTGGACCGCCGACGGCGGTTTCGGCCTGCACGTCTTCCACAAGAACAACGAGCTCGCGGGGTACTGCTCGGTGCTGCACGCCCTCGAACTCGTCGGGTCGACGGGCGACTACGGCCGTCGGCTGCGGGCGGTAGTCATCGGCTTCGGTGCCACCGCCCGCGGCGCGGTGACCGCACTGAACGCCCTCGGCGTCGACGAGGTGCAGGTGCTCACCAATCGGAAGGCCGCCGCGGTCGGCTCGCCGATCCACTCGGCGCGGATCGTCCACGTCGCGCACGACCCGGACGACCCGACCCGCAGCTGCGTCGTCACCGACCGGGGCCGGGTGCCGCTGGCGGACTTCCTCGCCGCCAACGACGTCGTCGTCAACTGCACCCTGCAGGACACCGACGCGCCGCTGACGTTCCTGGACGAGGGCGACCTCGCCGGGTTCGCCCCCGGCAGCGTCATCGTCGACGTGTCCTGCGACGAGGGCATGGGCTTCAGCTGGGCCCGCCCGACGACGTTCGCCGAGCCCAGCTTCGTCGTCGGCGACAACGTGCACTACTACGCCGTCGACCACAGCCCGTCGCACCTGTGGAACTCCGCGACCTGGGAGATCAGCGAGGCACTGCTGCCGCACCTGCGGACCGTGATCTCCGGCGCCGACGCCTGGGATGCCGACACGACCATCTCCCGGGCCATCGAGATCCGCGACGGGGTGATCCAGAACCCGAACATCGTCTCGTTCCAGCACCGCACCGCGCAGTACCCGCACCCGGTCGAGGGCGCCGCCTGACCCGAGGTCAGCGGCCAAGGAGTCAGCTGTCGAGGGGTCAGCTGTCCATGGAGGCGTCCTTGGTCTCGCGCATCACCAGCAGCGCGACGAACGTGATCGCGGCCGCGATCAGCAGGTAGATGCCCACCCAGCCGACGCCGTACGACGTCGCCAGCCAGGTGGCGATGAACGGCGCCACCGCCGCCCCGAGGATGCTCGCGGTGTTGTAGGCGATGCCCGACCCGGTGTAGCGGACGTTGGTCGGGAACAGCTCGGGCAGCACCGCGCTCATCGGTCCGAAGGTCAGTCCCATGAGCACCATGCCGATGACGAGGAAGACCAGCATCCGACCCTCGCCCATGCCCACCGGGTCGAGCAGCAGGCCGAAGGTGAGGCCGAAGACCATGATCAGCCCGGTGATCACCAGCAGGGTGATGCGCCGGCCGTAGCGGTCGGCCAGCCAGCCCGAGACCGGGATCGCGCCCGCGAAGAAGAAGACAGCGACCAGCTGGAGCACCAGGAAGTCGGTGTACTGGAAGCCGACCCCGGTGCCGCCGTGCGCCGGGGTCTTTCCGGTTCCGTGGCTGAGCACCCAGGTGGTCATGATGTAGAAGAGCGTGTACGTCGCGAGCATCACGAACGTGCCGATGATCAGCTGGCGCCAGCTGGTCTTGAACACCTCGGCAAGCGGGGTCTTGACCTTCTCGCCGTTGGCCACGGCCCGCGCGAACACCGGCGTCTCCTCCAGCTTGAGACGCACGTAGAGGCCGATCATGACCATGACGGCGCTGAGCAGGAACGGGATCCGCCATCCCCAGCTGAGGAACGCGCCGTCCAGGTCGGGATTCGAGGTGTCGTGGTCCATGAACAGCGTGATGACCAGGAACAGCCCGTTGGCGAGGAAGAACCCGATCGGTGCGCCGAGCTGCGGCCACATCGCGGCCCAGGCGCGCTTGCCCGTCTTCGCGGTCTCGGTGGCGAGCAGCGCCGCGCCGGACCACTCCCCGCCGAGGCCGAGGCCCTGACAGAACCGCATCAGCGCCAGCAGCGCCGGGGCGGCGATGCCGATCTGGGCGTAGGTGGGCAGCAACCCGATCAGGAACGTCGCGACACCCATGGTGAGCAGCGAGCCGACCAGGGTGGCCTTGCGTCCGATGCGGTCACCGAAGTGTCCGAACACGATGGAGCCGACCGGGCGCGCGACGAAGGCGAGGCCGAACGTCGCCAGCGAGGCGAGCAACGCGGTGGTGTCGTTGCCCTTCGGGAAGAACAGGTGCGGGAACACCGACACGGCGGCGGTCGCATAGATGTAGAAGTCGTAGAACTCGACCGAGGTGCCGATCATGCTGGCGAGCACGATGCGGCTCCGCGGCACCTCCCCTGACGCCGCGACCACCTTCTCGGGTGGATCGATCACTACGTCGGGGGCCTGGCTCATCCGGAATCTCCTGCACAGTCATTCTCACGCGCAAACGAAAAGCGTCCACACTGTGGGAAATACCCTATAGGAACCGTTAGCCAAGCGAACCGCCAGGCCCTCGGCCGGCGTCGCGGGACGTGGAACGAGTTAATGAGGCGTTAAGATTCGACGCGGAGCGCCGGGAAGTCTGGTCGGCAAGTGGCCCCTGCATACCCTCACCCCAGGAGACGCGTCCAACGTGATCACGCAAGTGCGTTCCGAACTTTCCCGCTACCTACGGACCGAGACGGTCGGCGGGTCCATCCTCCTGATTGCCGCCGCGGCAGCCCTGCTCTGGGCGAACTCCGCCTGGTCCGACGCCTACTTCTCGCTGCGCGACTTCCAGGTCGGGCCGAGTGCGCTGCACCTGAACCTGAGCCTCGGCACCTGGGCGCAGGACGCGCTGCTCGCCGTGTTCTTCTTTGTCGCCGGCCTCGAACTCAAACGCGAACTGGTCGTCGGCGAACTCTCCGACCGCAAGAAGGCCATGCTCCCGATCATCGCCGCGGTCGGCGGCGTCGTCACCCCCGCGCTGATCGCGCTGGGAGTCGGCTGGGGCGAGCCGGGCATCGAGCAGGCCTGGGCGATCCCGGTCGCCACCGACATCGCGTTCGCGCTGGGCGTGCTTGCCCTGACCGGATCCCGGATCCCGGCCGGCGCCCGGGTGTTCCTGCTCAGCCTCGCCGTGGTGGACGACCTGCTCGCCATCATCATCATCGCCACCCTGTTCACGGCGTCCATCGCGATGCTCTGGCTGCTCGCCGCGGTCGCGGGTGCGGCCCTGTACTGGTACGCGCAGCACCGCCGGATCACCACACCGCTGCTGTACCTCCCGCTGGCGATGTTCGTCTGGTACGCCGTGCACGAGGCCGGCATCCACGCCACCCTGGCCGGCGTGGTACTCGGGCTGCTGACCCGGGTGCGGCCGGACCCGGGCGAGGACGAGGCTCCCGCCACCCGGCTCGAACACCGCATCCAGCCGTACTCGGCCGGGTTCTGCGTGCCCGTGTTCGCCCTGTTCGCGTCGGGCGTCCCGGTGAACGCGGAGGTGCTCGGCTCGATGTTCACCGACCGGCTGACGCTGGCGATCATCCTCGGTCTGCTGCTCGGCAAGACGATCGGCATCTTCGGTATCTCCTGGCTGGTGGTCCGGTTGCGGATCGCCGTGAAACCGGCCGGGCTCGACTTCCGCGACATCTTCGCCCTGTCGGTGCTCGGCGCGATCGGCTTCACCGTTAGCCTTCTCGTGGCCGAACTCGCACTCGAGGGCGCCGAGCAGGAGAAGGCCAAGGCGGCGGTGCTGCTGACGTCCTTGGCTGCGTCGCTGATCGGGTCGGCGCTACTGTTGCGCCGAGGGCGCGTCCACGACGCGCGCACCCGGGCCGAACCGGCCGACAACGGCTGACGAACGACGACGACGAGACAGGGGCGAGACGTGAGCATCAGCGACCGCAACGGCAGCAACAGGACCGAGCGGCTGACCGGAGACGGGGTCCCGAACTCGATCTCGTCGATCCCGCTCACCGATGTCGACTCGCTGGCACCGGGCACCGCGAGCATCGGCAACCTGGTCAAGGACGCGACCGCGCAGGTCTCCACCCTGGTCCGCGCCGAGGTCGAGCTGGCCAAGGCCGAGGTCACCGGGGAGGTGAAGAAGGGCCTGCAGGGCTCACTGTTCTTCATCCTGGCGATCTCGGTGCTCGTCTTCAGCTCGTTCTTCTTCTTCTTCTTCCTGGCCGAGCTGCTCGACGTGTGGGTCGTCCGCTGGCTCGCCTTCCTCATCGTGTTCCTGCTGATGGTGCTGATGACGGCGGCCCTGGCCGGCCTGGGCTACCTGCGGGTGCGCAAGCTGCGGGCTCCGGAGAAGACGATCGACTCGCTCCGGCAGGCCGCATCCGTGCTGCCCGGCGCCGCCGAGTCCAGCTACCGGCACGGCGACTACACGCCCGGCGAGTACGCCCGCCGGACCACCGGTTAGATCGCCATCCGACCCGGCGCGCCGACCGTGACCCTTCCGGACCCGTCCACCGCCCGTCTCGACGGACCCTGGCGGCACCACGACGTGCGCGCGAACGGCATCCGCTTCCACGCAGTCGAGGCAGGCCCGGCCGATCCCGGCGCACCGCTGGTGGTGCTGCTGCACGGCTTCGGCGACTTCTGGTGGTCGTGGCACCACCAGCTGACCGCGCTGGCCGAGGCCGGGTACCGCACCATCGCGCTGGACCTGCGCGGCTACGGCGACACCGACAAACCGCCCCGCGGGTACGACGGCTGGACCCTGGCCGGCGACGTGGCCGGACTGATCCGCGCGCTCGGCCACACCGACGCGACGCTGGTCGGGCACGCCGACGGCGGCCTGGTCTGCTGGGCGACGGCCGTCCTGCACCCGCGGCTGGTGCGGTCGATCGCGCTGGTCAGCTCGCCGCACCCGATCGCACTGAAGCGGGCCGTCGTGCGGGACCGCGGCCAGCGGGCCGCGCTGCTGCCGACCTTCCTGCGTTACCAGTTGCCGTGGCGACCGGAGCGCGCGCTGACCCGCGACGACGGCGCCGAGATCGAGCGCCTGCTCCGGGAGCGGTCCGGCGCCGCGTGGCCGCTGTCGGCCGAGTTCCCGGAGGTCGTCGCCCGGGCCCGGTCGGCCATCCAGATCCCGGGCGTCGCGCACTGCTCGTTGGAGTACCAGCGGTGGGCGTTCCGCAGCCAGTGGCGCCCCGACGGCCGACGGTTCATGAAGGCGATGAACCAGTCGCTGGCCATCCCGGTGCTGCAGATCCACGGCAGCGACGACCCCTACGTGCTGGCCGCCGCGCTGAGCCACGACACCAGGTGGGCCCCGGGCCGACGCCTGCACCGTGTCGACGGCGCAGGCCACTACGCGCATCGGGAGCATCCCGCCGAGGTGACCGCCGCACTGACGGAGTTCCTCGACCGCTGACGGTCCTCGGGGCGCGGCCGGCGCCTACAGGATGCAGTTGCCGGTCCCGACCGCCGCGGACACGCCGGACGCCTGCGCCAGCTGCCGGGACACCTCCGCCTCGGTGAGCACGAATCCGGTGTCGCTGTTGTCGACCGCGGCGCCGAACACCACGCCCAGCACCCGACCCTGGTCGTCGACGAGCGGGCCGCCGGAGTTGCCCTGCCGGATCGACCCGCGCACCGTGTATACCTCGCGGGTCACGTCGGTGCTGCGGTAGATGTCGGGACCGGACAGGTCCAGGATCTCGCGGACCCGGGCCGCGCTGGCGGTGTAGGGGCCGCCGCCCGGGTAGCCCAGCACGATCGCGCTGTCACCGGACCTCGCCGGTTCGGGCGCGAACGGCAGCACCGGGGCATCGAGTCCGGGCACCGCGAGCACCGCGATGTCCACCGCGGGGTCGAAGAGCACCACCTCGGCGTCGAGCGGACCGTCGTCGGTGTCCACCACCACCTGCGTCGTCCCGGCGACCACGTGCGCGTTGGTCATCACCCGTTCGGGAGCGACGACGAAACCGGACCCCTCCAGAGCCCGCTGGCAGCTCGGCGCCACGCCGCGGATCCGCAGCACGCTGGGCTCGAGCCGGGCCGCGACGGGGCTCGCCGCGATGCTCGGGTCCGGCGGGTCCACCACCGCGATGGGGGTGCGCCCGAACGGGCCGATCACGTCGGGCAGACCCGAGGTGTCGAGCAGCGCCGAGAACTCGCTGGGCACCCGGCGCATCCAGCTCGGCGCGAAGTCGTCGACCTGCGTGAGAACCCTGGAGCCGCGCACCGCGGTCGAGACCTCGGGCTGCGACGACGCCGTCAGCGGGATGGCCAGCAGCCAGGCCGCCACCAGGACCGCCGCGCACTGCAGCCCGGCACCGACGACGCTGTCCACCGACCGGGTGACCGGACTGTGCATGACGCCGCGGGCGGCGCGGCCGAGCACCATGCCCGCGACCTCGCCGATCACCACCATCCCGACGATGAGCAGCACCCCGACCAGCATCCGGGCCCGGCCGTCGTCGACGTGCACCAGCACGTGCGGCGCGATCAGGATGCCTGCGACCGCGCCGAGCACGACGCCGAGGAACGCCAGCGCGGACGCCACCGCCCCCTGCCGCCAACCCGAACTGGCCGCCAGCACCGCGACCGCGACTATCGCGATGTCTATCCAGGTCGATCCCGTCACCGCTCGCGCACCTCGACCACCCCTGCCTCGACCTCTGCCAGCGCGACATCCAGGTCCCGGACGTCGTCGCGGTCCCAGTCGATCTCCCACCCCGACACCGCGATCAGGCCTGCCAGCACCCCTGCGGTGAACCCCCAGACCAGCATGTCGTCGACCAGGAAGGCCGGACCCCGGTAGCCGAGGCGGTGCTTGACGACGAAGCGGTTGTCGGGGTCGAGCAGCGCGCGCATCGGCACCCGCGCGACCCGCTCGGTCTCACCCCGGTCGACCGCCCGCACCGGCGACGGCCGGTCCCAGTACCCGATCACCGGCGTCACGTCGAAGCCCGACGGCGGCACGAAGATCCCGGGCAGCACCGCGAGGGTGCGCACCCCGTCCGGCTCCAGGCCGGTCTCCTCCTGCGCCTCCCGCAGCGCGGTCCCGACCGGGCCGTCGTCCCCGGGGTCGGCGGCGCCGCCGGGGAAGGCGATCTGGCCGCCGTGCTGACGCAGCGTCGACGCCCGCTGGGTGAGCAGCACGTCGGCGTCCTCGGGCAGGCCGCCGACGGCGATCGGGTCGGCCTCCGCGCTGCCTCCGAAGAGCACCAGGACGGCGGCGTCGCGGACGGTGGCGCCGTCCGGGGCTCGGCGCTGCAGGACCGGGTTGACGGCGTGGGCGTCGCTCGGCGGCAGGGTGGCGACCCTGCGGAGCCACTCCGGCGGCTGGTGGTCGGTCAGCGTCACGTCGTCACACCCAGTTTCTCTCGCACCACGTCGGCTATCTGGTCTGCCGTGTCGAACGGCTGCGGAAGCACCGCCGCGACGGTGCCGTCGGCCCGGATCAGCACGGTCACGGGCAGCACGTTGGGCGCCGCGAGGGCGGCGGCGACGCGGCCGGTGCCGTCCTGCACACCGGGCAGGTGCACCCCGTAGTCCGCCAGCGCGGTCAGCGCGTTGCCCGCCTTCGGGTCCTGATGGACGGTGAGCACCGCGACCTGGTCCCCCGCCCGGCGGGCGTACTCGTCGAGGGCGGGCAGTTCCTTGGCGCACGGACCGCACCAGTAGGCCCAGAGGTTCACCACGGCCGGACGGCCCGCCAGCGCGGCGCCGACGTCGATCCGGCGGCCGTCGGCGAGGCATTCGAGCTCGATCCCGGCCAGCGGCCCGGAGGCGGTCGCCCCCGGCACCGGCGTCGGGCACGGGTCCAGGCCCGCGCGGGCCCGGGGGGCGGCCAGCGCGGCGTCGGTGTCGCCGGGCGCCCGTTCCTGGAGCGTCGGGGCGGGGGCGCCGCTGACGTAGTCGGCGTAGCCGCGCGAGGGACCCTCGTCCGGGCCGCCGCGCGGCCAGATGGCGACGACGAGGGCAGCGACGACGACGAGTGCGGCCAGGCTCCAGCGCCCGGCATTGGACACGTGCACGCTCAGTTCACCGACCCGCCAGGTCGAGCAGATGGTCGGTCTCGGGGCCGCGCACCAGGGCGGCGGCCACCACGGGGTCGGTCGGTCCGGCACCGAAGGACGGGCAGTCCTTGGCCAGCAGGCACACCCCGCAGGCCGGCTTCTTGGCGTGACAGACCCGCCGACCGTGGAAGATCACCCGGTGCGAGAGCAGGGTCCACTCCTTGCGGGGGATCAGCTCCCCGACCGCGTGCTCGACCTTGACGGGGTCCTCCTCCTGCGTCCAGTCCCAGCGCCGCACGAGGCGGCCGAAATGTGTGTCAACCGTGATTCCCGGCACATCGAAGGCATTGCCGAGCACCACGTTGGCGGTCTTGCGGCCGAATCCCGGCAGCGTCACCAGTTCCTTCATCGTGCGCGGGACCTCGCCGTCGAAACGTTCCACCAACGCCTGCCCGAGACCGATGATCGAGTTGGCTTTGTTCCGGAAGAACCCGGTGCTCCGAATGTATTCCTCCAACTCGGCTCGCTCGGCCCCGGCGTAGTCCTGCGCGGTGCGGTACCGCGCGAACAGGGCAGGCGTTACCTGGTTAACCCGCACGTCAGTGCACTGAGCAGACAGGATGGTCGCCACCGACAGCTCCAACGGCGTGCTGAAGTCCAGCTCGCAGTAGACATGTGGGAAGGCCTCGCCGAGACGCCGGTTCATCCGACGCGCCCGCCGAACCAGCCCGAGCCGGGTCTCGTCGCGTCGGCGGCTTCCGGCGGGCGCCGTGCGGCGCGGGGCCGGGGTCTGCGAAACGGAGATGGACACCCGGTCAACTCTACGGACGCACCCGACATGCCCCCACGGATCGTTTCGCTTCTGAGACATTCGGCGTGTTTACTTCCCGGTATGCAAGGTCTGGCTGTGGTGCTCTTCCCGGTGCTGCTCATGCTGTTTGCCCTGGCCATGGAGCGGGTGGAATTCCGCCTGCGCCGGCTGACGCTGCGTGAGCAGGAGGTTCAGGAGTTCCTGGACCAGGCGAGTCAGGCCGAGGTGGCCGCTCTCGCCGAGGAGGGCATGCCCCGAGCACTGGCCCGGTTCCACCGTCGCCGCAAGCGTGGTGGCGCCGATGCGGAGGACGAGCCCACGCTCCCTCAGCGGCAGGCGAGCTGACCCGCGGCCCGACGATTCGAGGCCGTTCGACATGCGGAGAGTGTCTCCGGTCACTAATGTTCGAGCACAGGTCTAGACTCATTGCGATAACTCACCGAACAGTCGGCGCTGATACAGGTGCCGAAGCGCGGCCGAATGCCTCATTCACTGGTGCACCGGCCGCGAGAACAAGATCTTATGAAGGAGCGCACGTGGACGAGATCCTGGCCAGAGCCGGAATCTTCCAGGGAGTCGAGCCGTCGGCAGTGGCCGCCCTGGTCAAGCAGCTCCAGCCGGTCGACTTTCCCCGCGGACACGTCATCTTCAACGAGGGCGAGCCGGGCGACCGCCTCTACATCATCGTCTCCGGCAAGATCAAGCTCGGTCGCCGCTCCCCCGACGGTCGCGAGAACCTGCTGACCATCATGGGCCCGTCCGACATGTTCGGCGAGCTGTCCATCTTCGACCCGGGCCCCCGCACCTCGACGGCCACCACTGTCACCGAGGTCCGTGCCGTGCAGATGGACCGCGAAGCGCTCAAGTCGTGGATCGACCAACGGCCCGAGATCGCCGAGCAGCTGCTGCGCGTGCTGGCCCGTCGTCTGCGCCGGACCAACAACAACCTCGCGGACCTCATCTTCACCGACGTCCCCGGTCGCGTCGCCAAGGCGCTGCTGCAGCTCGCCCAGCGCTTCGGCACCCAGGAGGCCGGCTCGCTGCGCGTGACGCACGACCTCACCCAGGAAGAGATCGCCCAGCTCGTCGGCGCCTCCCGCGAAACCGTGAACAAGGCACTCGCCGACTTCGCGCACCGCGGCTGGCTGCGGCTCGAGGGCAAGAGCGTGCTGATCTCCGACTCGGAGCGTCTGGCCCGCCGCGCGCGCTGACCCGGCCACACCCGACCGAAGCCGTCCACCCCTTCCCGGGGCGGGCGGCTTCGTCGTTTCCCGGCCCGGCCCGACCGGGACTCAGGCACGGTGCCGGGCGACCGCCTCCCGCACCGCGGGCACCACCTCGACCGCCCACCGGCGGTGCTGGTGCGGGTCGTCGCCCTCCGCACCGAAGACGAAGGTGTCCATGCCGGTCTCGACGACCAGCCCGGTCAGTTCCTCGACCCACTGCCCGACCGGGCCGCCCAGGAAGCCGCCGCCCGGGCCGTCGGCGATGGTCCCGAAGACGTTGTAGATCCGCTGGATGTCGGCGGGGTCGCGACCGGCGGCCGTCGCGGACTCGTCGATCCGCGCGTGCATGGCGGGCAGCGTCGGCGGCGGGAAGTAGCTGTTCGACGGCGCCCAGCCGTCGGCCTTGCGACCGAGCACCCCGAGCATCCGTGGACCGCCGACCCCGAGCCAGATCCCGATGTCGTGAGCGGGCCGCGGGCCCGGGTGGACCCCGGCCAACCGGTGGTGGGCGCCCTCGTATTGCACGGACCGCTCGCCGGACCACATCAGGCGGATCACGTCGACGGCCTCCGACAGCGCGCCCGCCGCCTCCCCCGGCGTGCGCTCGGGCCCGTCCATCGCGGTGATGGCCGACCAGAAGGCGCCGGCGCCGAGCGCCAGTTCGAACCGTCCGCCGGACAGCACGTCCAGGCTCGCGGCCGCCTTCGCCATCACCGCCGGGGGCCGCAACGGCAGGCAGGCCACGTCGGGGAACACCCGAATTCTGGTGGTCCGGGCCAGCGCGAAACCCATCAGCGACCAGGTGTCGAGGAAGTCCTTCTGATACGGGTGGTCCTGGATCCCGACGAGGTCCAGTCCCTCCTCGTCGGCCATCTCGACGAGGTCGAGGACCCCCTCGGCCCGGCTCGACTCCGGGGTGGGGAACATGCCGAACTGCAGCGGGCGTCCGTAGTCGGTCATCTCCGAGCTCCTCGGTTCGCGGGAACACCGAGTTCCACGCTCGCGCACCGGTCCCGGAAAGGCAAGGTCAGCGCCGCAGGTAGTCCAACTGCACCCGAACGGACTGCTCGGCGACCGGCCACAGGCTCTCGTCGACGTCGGAGTACACGTGCTCGACGACCGTCCGCGCCGTGGCGCCCGGGCCCAACGCGTCCAGTGCGGCGCGGACCTGGTCCAGCCGCTGCTCCCGGTGGTCGAGGTACTGCTGGGCGACGGTCTGCAGGTCCGGCAGGTCCGGGCCGTGACCGGGGAGCACGGTTCGGCCGGTGCCGAGATCGATCAACGACCGGAGCGAGGCCAGGTAGTCGCCGAGGTCGCCGTCCGTCGAGTCCAGGACGGTGGTGCCCCGGCCGAGGATGGTGTCCCCGGTCAGCACCGATCCCTCGCCCTCGATCACGAACGACGTCGAGTCGAGGGTGTGCCCGGGGGTGCGCAGCACCCGGATGGCGAGGCCCACCTCCTCGATGAGTTCGCCGTCGGGCAGGCCGGCGTCCGTGCGCCGCCGGAACTCCGGGGACACGGCCCGCACCGGGGACCCGGTCAGCTCGACGAACCGGTCGATTCCGCCGGTGTGATCGCGGTGCCGGTGGGTGATCAGGGTCAGGGCGACCGGACCGACCGAGGCGACCCGCAGCAGGTGTTCCTCGTCCGCGTCGCCGGGGTCGATCACCACACATTCCTCGCGGCCCGGTGCGCGCAGGATCCAGGTGTTGGTCCCGTCGAGCGTCATCATCCCGGGGTTGTCCTCCAACATCACTGCCGCGATGTCGGTGACCTGTCGTAGCTGCGCGTACGCCGGATGTGCGGGGGTCATGGCCTCACCATACAAAGCGAGACCGGGCTGCCCGTACGGGCAGCCCGGTCTCGCAGCGTGTTCGGAAGAACTCGGGCGGGTCAGCGAACCTCGACGATGACCTCGACCTCGACCGGCGCGGCGAGCGGGAGCTCGGCCACTCCGACGGCGGAGCGGGCGTGCACGCCTGCGTCGCCGAAGATCTCACCCATCAGCTCCGACGCCCCGTTGATGACGCCGGGCTGACCGGTGAAGCCGTCGGCCGACGCCACGAACCCGACGAGCTTGACGATCCGCACGACGGAATCGAGACCGACCAGCGCGTCGATCGCGGCCAGCGCGTTGAGCGCACAGGTCCGGGCCGCGGCCTTCGCCTGGTCCGCGTCGACCGGGCCGCCGACCTTCCCGGTCAGCGGCAGTGCACCGTCGACGAACGGGAGCTGCCCCGAGGTGTAGACGAGGTCGCCGGTCCGGACCGCCGGGACGTACGCGGCGACGGGGGCCGCCACCGCAGGCAGCTCGATGCCCAGCTCCGCCAGGCGCGCCTTCCACTGTCCCATCGCGGTCAGCCCTTCGGGCGCTTCAGGTACGCCACATGCTGTTCGCCGGTCGGGCCGGGCAGCACCGAAACCAGTTCCCAGCCGTCGGCGCCCCACTGGTCGAGGATCGCCTTGGTGGCATGGGTCAGCAGGGGAACGGTGGCATATTCCCAGGTAGTCAATTCGCTCATGACTGAGAGCCTAGTGCCCCCGGACACACGACAGCGGTACCGGAGCACCGCCGCACCCCGACTTATAGGCTCCGGGGGTGGCAGCACCTGCGAACACACCCGCATTCGAATGGCCGGCCAAGGCGGACAAGGCGCGGCTGCACTTTGTCTCGGGCAAGGGCGGTACCGGAAAGTCGACCGTCGCGGCGGCGCTGGCCCTGGCGCTGGCCGCCGGTGGGCGGCGGGTGCTGCTCGTCGAAGTCGAAGGCCGACAGGGCATTGCGCATCAGTTCGACCTGGCGCCACTGCCGGCGGCGGAGACCAAGATCGCGGTCGCCGACGGCGGCGGCGAGGTGTTCGCGCTCGCGCTCGACATCGAGACCGCGTTCCTCGAGTACCTCGACATGTTCTACAACCTGGGCTTCGCCGGTCGCGCGATGCGCCGGATCGGGGCCGTCGAGTTCGCGACCACCCTGGCACCCGGCCTGCGCGACGTCCTGATCACCGGCAAGATCAAGGAGTGCGTCATCCGCACCGACAAGTCGGGGGTTCCGGTGTACGACATGGTGGTGGTGGACTCGCCGCCGACCGGCCGGATCGGTAGCTTCCTGGACGTGACGAAGGCGATGGCGGACCTGGCCAAGGGCGGACCGGTGCACTCCCAGTCCGAAGGAGTGGTGCGGCTGCTGCACTCGGACGAGACGCTGGTGCACCTGGTGACGCTGCTCGAGGCGCTGCCCGTGCAGGAGACGACGGAGGCGGCGCAGGAGCTCGAGGCCGCGGACCTGCGGATCGGCGCGGTGATCGTCAACCGCAGCGCGACGGCCTACCTGCCCACCAAGGCGATGGCCGACGCGGCCGACGGCGTCATCGACGCCGCCGCCGTGCGCGACGGCCTCACCGCCACGGGCATCACGCTGTCCGACGCGGACTTCGCCGGACTGCTGGCGGAGACCATCGAGAACGCGTCCACCCTGCGGGCCCAGGACGAGAGCGCCGAGAGCCTCGACAAGCTGGACGTCGCCCGCCTGCACCTGACCGCGCTGACCGACGGCGTCGACCTCGGCGGGTTGTACGAGCTCGCCGAGCAGCTGGCCGAACAGGGTGTCCGGTGACCGCCAAGCTCGACGTCGGCAGCATCCTCGCCGACCCGAAGTCCCGGATCGTGGTCTGCTGCGGGTCCGGCGGCGTCGGCAAGACCACCACCGCCGCGTCGATGGCGCTGCGGGCGGCCGAGCAGGGGCGCCGCGTCGTGGTCCTCACCATCGACCCGGCCCGACGGCTTGCGCAGGCGCTCGGCGTCCAGGACCTCGACAACACCCCGCAGCCGGTGAAACTCGGCGAGGGCGCGACGGGCGAGCTGCACGCGATGATGCTGAACATGCGCCGCACCTTCGACGACATGGTGCTCGAGCACTCCTCGCCGGAGAAGGCAAAGCAGATCCTGGCGAACCCCTTCTACCAAACCGTGGCCACCTCGTTCTCCGGCACGCAGGAGTACATGGCGATGGAGAAGCTCGGCCAGCTCGCCGCCAGCGACCAGTGGGACCTGGTGGTCGTCGACACCCCGCCGTCACGCAACGCGCTGGACTTCCTCGACGCCCCGCAGCGACTCGGCGCCTTCCTGGACGGTCGGATGATCCGGATGCTCTCGGCCCCGGGGCGCGGGATCGGCCGTCTGGTGACCGGCGCGATGGGCCTGGCCCTGAAGGCGGTGAACACCGTCGTCGGCAGCCAGATGCTCACCGACGCGTCCGCGTTCGTCCAGTCCTTCGAGTCGATGTTCGGCGGGTTCCGCGAACGCGCCAGCCGGACCTACGAGCTGCTGCGGGCCGACGGCACCCACTTCATGGTGGTCGCCTCGCCGGAACCCGACGCGTTGCGGGAGGCCTCGTTCTTCGTCGAGAGGCTCGCCACCGACGGCATGCCGCTGGCCGGGCTGGTGCTCAACCGCACCCACCCGACGCTCAGCTCGTTGTCGGCCGACCACGCGGTGGCGGCAGCGGACCAGCTCCGGGAGTCCGGGGAGCACCAGCTGACCGCCGCGGTCCTGCGGATCCACGCCGAACGTGCGCGGACCGCGCAGCGGGAACTGCGGATGCTCGGCCGGTTCTCCAAGGCGCATCCGCGGGTCCCCGTCGTCGGGGTGCCGTCGTTGCCGTTCGAGGTGTCCGATCTCGAGGCCCTGCGGGCGGTCGCCGACCAGCTCACCGGACAGGTCTGACCGCGGCGGTTCAGGCCCCGTCGGGGACGGGTTCCGGTGCGGCCGCCTCCCGGCCGCGCACGACCAGCAGCGCGAGCCCCGCAGCGACCAGGCACGACCCCGCGCCCATCGCGAGCGCCGCCCGGCCGCCGAACTCCTCCGCGACGAAGCCGGCGATCGGGCCGCCGATCGGAGTCGAACCGAGGAACGCGACCGACCACAACGCCATCACCCGCCCCCGCATGGTCGGCTCCGCCCCCAGCTGCAGGGTGCTGTTGCCGGTGGCCAGGAAGCCGACGCTGGCCGCGCCGACGAACGCCAGCGCGACCAGCTCGAGCCAGAGCGTGGGGGCGACGGCGGCGACCGCGATCAGCACACCGAACAGCGCGGCGGACGTCGCCAGCGCCCGCACCCCGGTCCGGCCCCGGGCCGCGACGTAGAGCCCGCCGACCACCGCGCCCGCGCCCATCGCCGCGGTCATGAAGCCGTACACCTCGGCGGTGCCGCCGAAGTTCTGTTGCGCCAGCACCGGCAGCACCACCTGGAACTCGTAGGCCAGCGCGCCGACCAGTGCCATCATCAGCAGTGGGATCAGCAGTTCCTGGGTGCGGCCGACGTAGGCGAGGCCGGCCCGCAGCTGGCCGGGGCTCCGCGGCACCGGCGGTGACGGGCGCAGGGTGGCAACGTCGAGGCGCAGCAACGAGACCACGACGGCCACGAAGCTCAGGGCGTTGAGCAGGAAGCACACCCCGAGCCCGCCGGTCGCGATCACCACGCCGGCGACGGCCGGTCCGATCGCGCGAGCCGCGTTGACCAGCACCGAGTTCAGGCTGACCGCGTTGCGCAGATCCTCCGGTCCGACCATCTCGAGCACGAAGGCCTGTCGCGCCGGGTTCTCGAAGCAGTTGTTCATGCCGAGCAGGAACGCAAGGACGTACACCTGCCAGAGGGTGACCGTGTGCGTGACCGTCAGCAGGCCCAGGATCAGGGCCAGCACGCCCATCATCGTCTGCAGGCCGATCATCAGCCGGCGTTTGTCCAGGCGGTCGGCGACGACTCCGCCGTACGGACCGAACACCAGCACGGGCAGGGTCTGCAGGGCCACCGCGAATCCGAGCGCGGTGCCGGATCCGGTCAGTTGCAGCACCAGCCACGCCTGCGCGACGGCCTGCATCCAGGTACCGACCATCGAGATCGCCTGGCCGCCGAAGTAGCGACGGAAGTTGGGACTGGCCAGGGCCGCGAAGGTGTCCCGCCGCACGCCGGCCAGCACGGTCACCGGAACTCCAGACGCTCGCGGTCGGGCCGGCGCGGCGGCACGGGCCCGGCGGGCGCGCCCATCTGGCCGACGAGCGCCTCGATCGCGGGCAACGCGGCGACGATGGCGTCGGCCTGCGACTCGGGCAAACCGGCGAGTCCGTCGGCAAAGAGCCTGGTCCGATCGCGCCGCAGACGCTGGTGCAGTTCCGCGCCGAACTCGGTCACCCGCACCTGCACCGCCCGCCGGTCGGCGACGTCCGGCGAGCGGGCCAGCAATCCGTCAGCCTCGAGTTTGCCGATGACGCGCGAAAGCATGGTGGGGTTGAGTCCCTCCGCTTCCGCCAGCGCGGTCGCCCGGATCGGGCCGCATCGGGCGACGGTGCCGAGCACCGAGAGCTGGGTGCGGGTCAACCCGTCCCCCGACACCCTCCGATCGACGAACCGCGAGATCCGGGCCATCGCGATCTTGAGTCTGGTGACCTCGTCCTCCGAGAGCGTTCTCGACATGGGACGCACCTCCCGATTTGATTGCCTATCGGCAAGCATACAACCGTGATTTCGCATCAGCACTGGTCATCTGTCTGCGGTCGGGTGGCGGTACACAATCGAGACACGGTCGTGACCGTCATGCAATACCTATCTCCGGACAATCGGCCGCCGCCGCTGCGAGGATCACAGCCATGGCGGAATCACCGGACTGGGCGCGCGCCCTGACCCTCGCCCCTCACCCGGAGGGCGGCTGGTACCGGGAGACCTGGCGGAGCGGGATCACCGTTCCGACGGAGTCCCTGCCGAACGACTATCCAGACGCCCGCGCGGCCGGTACCGCCATCATGTTTCTCCTGATGCCCGGCGAGCAGTCGTCCTGGCACACCGTCCGCGGCGACGAGATCTGGTTCTGGCACCGCGGCGGCCAACTGCGGCTCGATCTCGGCGGCGACGCCGCCGAGCCGGGTCCGGCCACCGAGCACCTCCTCGGCGCCGATTTCCTCGCCGGCGCGGCCCCGCAGTTCGTGGTGCCGGCAGGGCACTGGCAGCGGGCGCGACCGGCCGGGAACGAACCCGTACTTGTCAGCTGCGTCGTGGTTCCGGGATTCGATTTCGCAGACTTCCGACTTTACGGCGGGGGCGACGGCGGATGACGACGAAAGGAAGACGCACCCGGCTCACCCGCCCGGACCCCCCCGAAAAGCCTGCTGGCCGGGATCCCGGTAGGGAGCCCGGCCAGCGGCAGAGAATACGTCCGTACGGACGGCAGAAATTAGACCGATCAGACGACAGAGGCCTGGTGGCGCTGCGCCTCGAAGAAGTCCGCCCAGGACTCGACCTCGGGGTGCTGCTTGAGCAGCGCGCGACGCTGACGCTCGGTCATCCCGCCCCAGACACCGAACTTCCACGCGGTTGTCCAGCGCGTCCGCTCCGCACTGCATGAGCACCGGGCAGTGCCGACAGATCGTGGCCGCCTTGCGCTGCGCCGCGCCGCGGACGAACAGCTGATCAGGGTCGACGGCTCGGCATCGTGCCTGGGTAACCCACGCAATTCGAGCCTCAGCCTCTTCGACGTCGAGCCGGTTACCCGGAACTGTCACGGTCATCTTCTGCCCCTCCTGCAGTACGAGCGTCGCACCTGCTGACGCTCCGGATGCGCGTAACCGCCCTACCAGAGCGAGTCACGCCACATTCCCTAACCGGTGTTACGTGAATCACACCGACTCCTAATTTAGGCAATGTACAACGGTTTGCGCAAGGTGCTGCGTGCACTTTTTTGGTACGGACGTCCATCCAGGTCGGTTTCGGCCCACGATGGCCGGCCCGGATCCTCGCCATTGGCGAATCTTCAGCTACCCGCATCGTCGCCCGCCGGCCGACGCGGGCCTCGCTCGGGGCCAACCCGTCCGCGGGGCCACGTACTCTGTCGGAGTGTCAATCGCAAAGACAGTCGCGAAGCTCGCCGGATGCTCCGCCCTCGCCGGGGTGCTGCTTGCCGGCGTGATGTTCCCGTTGGCCGGCGGGTTCGGAATCGCGTCGAACCGGGCCGCCGACGCCGTGGACAACGTCTCCGCCGAACTCATCGAGGGCGACGTCCCCGCGGTCTCGACGATGGTCGACATCGCGGGCAACCCGATCGCGTGGCTCTACGAGCAGCGCCGGTTCGAGGTGCCCAGCGACAAGATCTCCAACGACATGAAGCTGGCCATCGTCTCGGTCGAGGACCGCCGTTTCGCGGATCACCAGGGCGTGGACTGGCAGGGCACGGTGCGCGCCTTCCTCACCAACACCACCAGCGGCCAGGTCCAGCAGGGCGCGTCCACCATCGACCAGCAGTACGTGAAGAACTACCAGCTGCTGGTCGTGGCCAAGACCGACGCCGAACGTCGCGCCGCCATCGAGACCACCCCGGCACGCAAGATCCGTGAGATCCGGATGGCGCTGACGCTGGACAAGAAGCTGACCAAGGACGAGATCCTCACCCGGTACCTGAACCTGGTGCCGTTCGGCAACGCGTCGTTCGGCATCCAGGACGCCGCCCGCACCTACTTCGGGGTGGACGCCAAGGACCTGAACCTGACCCAGTCCGCCATGCTGGCCGGCATGGTTCAGTCCAGCTCCGCGCTGAACCCGTACACCAACGCCGCCGGCGTGCTCGAGCGACGAAACACCGTCCTGGACACGATGATCGCGAACATCCCGGACCGTGCCGACGAGATCCGGGACGCCAAGGAAGCGCCCCTCGGCGTGCTGCCGGAGCCGCAGACCCTGCCCCGCGGCTGCATCGCGGCCGGCGATCGGGGCTTCTTCTGCGACTACGCCCTGCAGTACCTGACCAACGCCGGGATCAGTCGCGAAGAGGTCGAACGCGGCGGCTACCTGATCAAGACCACCCTCGACCCGAAGGTGCAGAACTCGGCACACAGCGCGCTGACCGCCACCGCGAGCCCGACCGTCGAGGGCGTCGCCCAGGTGATGAACGTCGTCCAGCCGGGCCAGGACCAGCACCGGGTGCTCGCGATGAGCAGCAGCCGCAACTACGGCCTCAACGGCGAGATCAACGAGACCGTCCAGCCGCAGCCGTACTCCCTCGTCGGCAGCGGCGCCGGCTCGATCTTCAAGATCTTCACCACCGCCGCGGCAATGGAGAAGGGGCTCGGCACCAACGCGATCCTGCAGGTACCCGGCCGGGTCGACGTCAAGGGCCTGGGCAACGGTGGCGCCAAGGGCTGCCCGGCCGCCACCTACTGCGTCGAGAACGCCGGCAAGTACCCGCCGGCGTTGTCCGTCACCGACGCGCTGGCACAGTCGCCGAACACCGCGTTCGTCAAGCTCATCGAGTCGGTGGGCGTGACGCCGACCGTCGACATGGCGGTGCGGCTGGGCATGCGCTCGTACGCGCAGCCCGGAACGTCCGGCTACGGCGACGGCCTGTCCCTTGCCGACATGCAGAAGCAGCAGAACCTGGGCTCGTTCACCCTGGGCCCCACCTGGATCAACCCACTAGAACTGTCGAACGTGGCGGCCACCCTGGCCTCGCACGGCAAGTGGTGCCCGCCGACCCCGATCGACTCGATCACCGACCGCACCGGCAAGCCGGTTCCGGTCACCCAGCAGGCCTGCGAGCAGGTGGTTGACCCCGGCCTGGCGGACACGCTGGCCAACGCCATGAGCAAGGACGACCAGCCGGGCGGCACCTCCGCCGGCGCCGCCGGATCGGTCGGCTGGACCCTGCCGATGTCCGGCAAGACGGGCACCACCGAGTCGCACATGTCCTCGGCGTTCCTCGGCTTCACCAACAACATCGCGGCCAGCGTGTACGTGTACGCGGACTCGCCGACGCCCCGGGAGATCTGCACCTCGCCGCTGCGCCAGTGCAGCGACGGCAATGTCTTCGGTGGTACCGAGCCCGCCCGCGCGTGGTACCTGACAATGTCACCGATCATCAACGACTTCGGGCCCAGCTCGCTGCCGCCGATCGACCCCAAGTACCAGCGTGGATCGCAGAATGCACAGGTTCCCGAGGTTGCGGGCATGGGCCAGTCGCAGGCGACCGCGGCGCTGAAGGCGTCGGGGTTCACGGTGAACGCGGTGTCGACCTCCGGCGAGAGCGCCCGCGGCACGGCGATGAGCACGTCGCCGTCGGGACTCGCGGTCCCGGGCTCGGCGATCACGCTCTTCGTCAGTGACGGAACGGCCAAGAAGACGGCCGCCCCCGCACCCGCACCCGGGGCCGACGCCCCGGCGACTATCGAACTGCCGGGGCTGCCGCCGATCACCCTGCCGACACCCCGCTGACCCGACCCCGTCGCCTCCGGCGGGTTCGGCCGGAAATCACACCGCCCGGGTGCGGAGGGGACATCCTCTCCGCACCCGGGCGGGCGTGTGTGGCGGGTCTGCCGGCTACAGCCGGTCCTTGACCGCCTTGGAGATCCGGGAGCCGTCCGCCTTGCCTGCCGCGAGCGCGGACGCGGCCTTCATGACCTGGCCCATCTGACGGACGCCGGGACGCTCCCCCAACTCCTCCGCGACCTGGGCGATCGCGGTGTCCGCGATGTCCGCCAGTTCGGCATCGGTGAGCGGGGTCGGCAGGTACTCGTCGATGATCTGCGCCTCGGCGCGTTCCTTTGCGGCCAGCTCGCCGCGGCCGTTCTCGGTGTAGATCTCCGCTGACTCGCCGCGCTTCTTCGACTCCTTGGCCAACACCTTGACCACCTCGTCGTCGGTGAGCTCGCGTGCCTCCTTGCCCGCGACCTCCTCCTTCTGGACTGCGGCAATGAGCATTCGCAGGGTCTGGGTCCGCAACGCGTCCTTGGCTTTCATCGAGGTCGTCAGGTCGGCGCGGAGGGTGCTCTTGAGGCTGGCTGTGGAGTCGGACATGGTGCCGAACGCTACGCGCCTCGAGCAGCGACCCGCATCCCGATTGCGTCTGCTGCGTATCCTTTAGTGGTGTTTGACAACCCTCGCAACGTCCTCCGCGGAACCGCAGCCGGCATGGCCGGGGCAGCGGTGCTCGGCATCGGATACGCCTCGCTGATCGAGCGCAACGCGTTCGCCCTGCGTGAGGCCACCCTGCCGGTGCTCGAACCGGGCTCCCCCTCGCTGCGGGTGCTGCACATCAGCGACCTGCACATGATGCCCGGGCAGAAGCTCAAGCAGAACTGGCTGCGCGAACTCGAGCGGCTGGACCCGGACCTGGTGGTGAACACCGGCGACAACCTCTCGCACCAGCGGGCGGTGCCCGCGGTCGTGCAGTCGCTCGGCAGCCTGCTCGCCCGGCCGGGCCTGTTCGTCTTCGGCAGCAACGACTACTTCGCACCGAAGCCGAAGAACCCGTTCAAGTACTTCGAGAAGGAACACAAGCGCACGCACGGCGAGCCGCTGCCCTGGAAGGACCTGCGCGCGGCATTCACCGAGCGCGGCTGGCTGGACGTGACACACACCCGTCGCGAGCTCGAGGTCGCCGGTGTCCGCATCGCAACCGCCGGCGTCGACGACCCGCACCTCAAGCGCGACCGCTACGACACCATCGCCGGTCGGCCGAACCCGATGGCGAACCTGCGCCTGGGCATCACCCACTCGCCGGAGCCGCGGGTACTGGACCGGTTCGCCGACGACGGGTACGACCTGGTGCTCGCCGGCCACACACACGGTGGACAGTTGTGCCTGCCGTTCTACGGCGCACTGGTGACCAACTGCCAGCTCGACCGGTCCCGGGTCAAGGGACCGTCGCAGTGGGGCGCCCACATGCGCCTGCACGTGTCCGCCGGCGTCGGCACCTCCCCGTACGCCCCGGCCCGGTTCTGCTGCCGTCCGGAGGCGACCCTGCTGACCCTGGTCGCATCACCCTCCAGAGGGCCCAAACAGGGGGTTCTACCAGGCGTTTCGCGTTCTGCGGCAGTCGTGCGCTAGACTTCGCTGGCTGCCAAAACAACGGCAGTGAGCAGGGCACGGGGTGTGGCGCAGCTTGGTAGCGCGCTTCGTTCGGGACGAAGAGGTCGTGGGTTCAAATCCCGCCACCCCGACAGTGCTCGAAGGCGCCATCCGATTCATTCGGATGGCGCCTTCGCTGTTTCAGGACTCTTTCGCGAGCCGCGACCCGGCAGGAACCGCGCCCGTCACTCGTCCTGGTGAATCTGAATCAGGTTTCCGCAGGTGTCGTCGAAGACCGCCGAGGTGCCGGACTGGTCCGAGGTGGGCTCGCCGGTGAACCACACCCCCAGCGCGGACAGCCGCTCGTACTCCGCCCGCACGTCCGGGGTGCCGAACACGACGACCGGCAGGCCCTGCTCGTAGACACCCCTGCGATACGCCTCGGCGACCGGGTTGTCGCTGGGCTCGAGCAGCAGGCCGACGCCGTCGGGATCCTGCGGCGACCGCACGATGTACAGGTTGTACTCCGGGACGGCCATCAGCTCCTCGAAGCCCAGGACGTCGCGGTAGAACGCGAACGCCGTCGCCGGATCGACGACATGGACTCCACACATCTTGATTCGCATGGCCCGACGCCAACGGCGACCACCGACATCAGCGCCCGCAGCCGACACCGCCCACATGCCCGAATCGACCCCACGACCACACCGGCCCCCGGATCAAATCCACAGGTCGACGCGAACTCGTTGCAGAACGAACCGCCGAATGGCGGCAACGAGAACCGGTAGCGTTTGACCCCCATCCGGCGGCACCTCTCCCCAGCTGCGGGTTCAACGCCATCTCTAATACCGTTCGGTAACTTGTCTGTAATTTCAGATAACTGCAACGAGTTCTGTTTCGAGGTGAGAAAGTGTGGTGAATTTCACCCACCCCCGATGTGCGGCGCGGCCATCCCCACGCCGAGCGCAAGGAGATTCCATGTCGAGATCCAACGTGCGGCGTGTTGCCGTACCGGTCACGAGTGCAGCGGTTGTCGCCGGAATGATGCTGGTCGGCAGTCCGGCCGGCGCTGCGCCCACGACCACGTCCTACAAGAACTCCTGCCAGGCCTCGGCCGTGCTCACCGTCCACAAGGTGGCCGACACCTCGATGACGGTCGACGCGCCCGCCACGGTTGCTCCCGGCGAGACGTTCACCTACCGCATCCAGCCGGGTGGGGCGTCCTACCCCAACAGCGAGTCCGGTGCCACCACCACCAACGTCTCGCGACTGAAGGTCGACTACGAGATCCCCGCCAACTCCACGTTCGTCAGTGCGGCCGTCGTCGGCACAGGCACCAACCTGGACGGCGCCGCACCGAGCGTGCTCCGAGTGGACGACACCGGCAACGCGAACGGATCCGGAAACGTCCTCCGACTGTCCGGCAGCAACCAGACCATCGCCAACGGCCCGTCCTCGAGCACCAACAGTGAGGGCGGCATCCGCGCACCCAAGCTGAAGAAGGATCTCAACGGCAACGGCACCAGCGGTGACAGCTGGTTCCGCCTGCCCGCCGTCGACGTGACAGTGGTGGCAGGCGCACCCGGCGTGATCACCCCCAAGGTTCGCACCGCGGGCAACGCCGGCAACTACAACAACGACATGAACTACTACAGCTTCCTGCCGAGGGCAACCTTCCTCGGCGGCACTCAGTGGGCTCCCACCCGCTGCACGCCGCGCGACGCGCAGGGCAGCGCGCTGAACGCAGGCGCCGGCCCGCTGGCCACCATCACGGTGAGCGACCCGGGCCCGGTCATCGTCGACACCACCACCACGCTGAACGTCCCCGGCACCGCCAAGACCGGCACCGCCGTCGACCTCACCGCCACCGTCGCCCCCGCCGGCGCCACCGGCACCGTCCAGTTCAAGGACGGCACCAACAACATCGGCGGCGCAGTGCCCGTCAACAACGGCACCGCGACCCTGAACCACACCTTCACCACCAACGGCGCACACAACATCACCGCCGTCTACTCCGGTGACGCCACCAACCGCACGTCCACCTCGGCAGCCTCCAACGTCCAGGTCACCACGGACCCGGTCATCGTCGACACCACCACCACCCTGAACGTCCCGGCCACCGCCAAGACCGGCACCGCCGTCGACCTCACCGCCACCGTCGCCCCCGCCGGCGCCACCGGCACCGTCCAGTTCAAGGACGGCACCAACAACATCGGCGGCGCCATCGCAGTCAACAACGGCACCGCGACGCTGAACCACACCTTCACCACGACCGGTGCGCACTCCATCACCGCCGTCTACTCCGGTGACGCCACCAACCGTCCGTCCACCTCGGCGGCCTCCGCCGTCGACGTGTCGGTCAACGTTGTCGACACCACCACCACGCTGAACGTCCCCGGCACCGCCAAGACCGGCACCGCCGTCGACCTCACCGCCACCGTCGCCCCCGCCGGCGCCACCGGCACCGTCCAGTTCAAGGACGGCACCGACAACATCGGCGGCGCCATCGCAGTCAACAACGGCACCGCGACGCTGAACCACACCTTCACCGCCAACGGCGCACACTCCATCACCGCCGTCTACAGCGGCGCCGAAGGCTTCGCCACCAGCACCTCCGCTGCCGGCACCGTCGACGTCTCCACGGACCCGGTCATCGTCGACACCACCACCACCCTGAACGTCCCCGGCACCGCCAAGACCGGCACCGCCGTCGACCTCACCGCCACCGTCGCCCCGAGCGATGCGACCGGCACCGTCCAGTTCAAGGACGGCACCGACAACATCGGCGGCGCCATCGCAGTCAACAACGGCACCGCGACGCTGAACCACACCTTCACCGCCAACGGCGCACACTCCATCACCGCCGTCTACTCCGGTGACGCCACCAACCGCACGTCCACCTCGGCAGCCTCCACCGTCGACGTCTCCACGGACCCGGTCATCGTCGACACCACCACCACGCTGAACGTCCCCGGCACCGCCAAGACCGGCACCGCCGTCGACCTCACCGCCACCGTCGCCCCGAGCGATGCGACCGGCACCGTCCAGTTCAAGGACGGCACCGACAACATGGGCGGCGCCATCGCAGTCAACAACGGCACCGCAACGCTGAACCACACCTTCACCACCGACGGCACGCACAACATCACCGCCGTCTACTCCGGTGACGCCACCAACCGCACGTCCACCTCGGCAGCCGCCAACGTCGAGGTCTCCACGGACGTCGTCGTTGCCGACACCACCACCACCATGAACGTCCCGGGTGAGGCCACCACCGGAGACCAGGTCCAGCTCTTCGCCCTGGTCAAGGACGGCGACAACAACCCCGCCGTCGGCGGCACCGTCCAGTTCACGATCAACGGCAGCAACGTCGGCGGCGCGATCTCCCTCGTCGACGGCGGCGCGAAGCTCGACCACACCTTCGCCGCCAGCGGCGCGTACAACGTCGGCGCCGTCTACAGCGGTTCCGCGACGTTCCACGGCTCCACCGCCCAGGCGTCCTCGGTCAACGTCACCGACCCGGCACCGGTCGAGCTCGACACGGTCACCACGCTGACCGCGCCGGCGACCGCCACCAAGGGTGACGCGGTGAACCTGTCCGCGACCGTCAAGACCCAGGCCGGTGACGCGGTCACCACCGGCACCGTCACCTTCATGGACGGCGCCACCGCACTCGGCACCGCCGTGGACGTGGTCGACGGACAGGCGACCCTGTCGCACGCCTTCGCCCTCACCGGCGACCGGCACATCACCGCCGTCTACAGCGGCGCGTCGGGAATGAAGGAGTCGACCTCGGCCGCCTCCACGGTCACCGTCTCCGGCGGCGGCACCAACCCCGGCGGCACGGGCTCGCTGGGACAGCTCGGGAGCATCTTCGGTTCCTAGTTCCGCGCATGTCCTGACAACACCATGACGAACGCCCCTCACCGCGACGGTGGGGGGCGTTCGCCGTGCGGGGGTGGACCATTCACGCTGCTCGGCCCCGGATTCCCATTCGCCAACTCCGCTCGGAAGGCCCGCCCATGTCCTATGTTGGCCGAATGACTCTCGCCGTCCCGCGGCTCAGCCGATCGACCGTGGCCGGGTACTCCCTCGGCTCGGTCGGCACCGGCGGATTCGCCACCCTGCCCGGGCTGGTCCTCGCCTACTACCTCACCGACACCCTCGGGGTGGCGGCCGCCGCGGCCAGCGTGGTGGTGTTCGCGCCGAAGGCGCTCGACATGCTGATCAACCCGCTGATCGGGGCTCGCAGCGACGCCGAGGCCGCGCGCACCGGCACCCGTCGACGTTTCCTGCTGCTCGGCGCGCTGACCCTCCCGGTGTTCTTCGCGCTCACCTTCGCGGTGCCTGCGGGCACCTCGGCACTCGTCGGATGTCTCTGGGTGGGTGCGGCTTTCATCGCGTCCGCCATCGCGTTCAGCCTCTTCCAGGTGCCGTACATCGCGCTGCCGGCGGAGCTGACCGACGACTACCACGAGCGGTCCCGGCTGATGTCCTGGCGAGTCGCGCTGCTGGGGGTCGCGATCCTGCTGTTCGGCGCCGGCGGCCCGGCGCTGCGCGAACTCGGCGGCGACGGACGATCGGGATACCTGGTGATGGGCGTCGTCGCCGGGCTGCTGCTCGGCCTCGGCATGCTGGCGAGCTGGCGGATCGCCCCTCGCGGTCCCGCGAGCACCGTCGACTCGACCGCCGCACACGGCGTCTCCGACAGCCTGGCAGCGGTTCGCTCGAGCTCCGCGTTCCGGTTCCTGCTCGGCACCTTCGTGCTGCAGGCACTGGCGACCGGATGCATGCTCGGCGCTGCGCAGTACGTGGCCACCTACGTGCTCGGCAACGAGAACTCGGTCTCGTTCCTGTTCGTCGCCCTGGTCGGACCCGCGGTCGCGGTGATGCCGCTGTGGACGAAGCTGGTCCGCCGGTGGGGCAAGCAGCGCACCTTCTTCCTCGCCTCCGGGCTGTTCCTGGTTGCCGCGCTGGCCCTGCTCGGACTGCTCTCCGGCGCCGGCGGCTGGGTGTACGCGGTGGTGGCGCTCGCCGGAATCGGCTACGCCGGAATGCAGATGCTGCCGATGTCGATGTTGCCGGACGTGATCAGCGACCACGAGGCGCGCACCGACGGCGCCGTCCGGGCCGGCGCCTTCAGCGGCGTCTGGACGGCCGCCGAGACGGTGGGCATGGCGCTGGGGCCCGCGGTGGTGCTGCTCGTCCTCGCCGCGACCGGCTTCGTCTCGTCCGTGGGCGACCTCCCGGCCGCCCAGTCCGACAACGCGATCACCGGGATCGTGCTCGCCTTCGCGCTGGTGCCCGCCGCGCTGGTCGCCGCCAGCATGTGGGCGCTGCGCGGATACCGTCTCGCCGCCGAAGATCGGAACAGGAATCACTGATGCAGTTCGAACAATCCCCCACCGAGATCCTCGCCCGGCTCGACGAGCTGCGCGCGGCCGACGCCCCCACCGAGGGCGGGCGCCTGCTCTCCTACGTCTACGACCCGGGCGTCGCCGAGCTGCACGACCTGGCAGGCGCCGCCGCCCGGAAGGCGCAGCCGCTCAACGGGCTCGACCCCACCACCTTCCCCTCCGTTGCCGCCCTCGAGCGGGACCTGGTGGCCCTGGCCCGCACCGTGCTCGCCGACGGCGTGGACGGCGTGGTCGGCAGCGTCACCAGCGGCGGCACCGAGAGCTGCCTGTTGGCGGTGAAGTCCGCGCGCGACAGCTGGCGGGCGGCGACCGGACGTCAGGACCGGCCGACTCTGGTGATCGGGTCCACCGCGCACGCCGCCTTCATCAAGGCCGCGCACTACCTGGACCTGCACCTGCGGGTACTGCCCGTCGACCCGGACACCTGCCGGCTGCGTCCGCAGGATGTGGCGGCGGCGTTGGACGAGGACGTCGCGCTGGTGGTGGCCTCGACGCCGTCGTACCCGCACGGCGCCCTCGACCCGGTCGCGGAGATCGCGGAAATCTGTGCCGCGCAGTCCGTTCCGGTGCACGTCGACGGCTGCATCGGCGCCTGGGTGCTGCCCTGGTGGCCCGGCGCCGAGGAGCGTCCGGCGTGGGACCTGCGGGTGCCCGGGGTGACCAGCCTGTCGGTGGACCTGCACAAGTACGGCTACGCCCCGAAGGGCGTCTCGGTGCTGCTCTACCGCGACCGGGACCGGCACCGCCGACAGTGGTTCGCCACCAGCTCCTGGCCCGGCTACGCCGTCGTCAACCCCACGATCCTGGGCTCGCGGACCGTGATGCCGATCGCCGCCGGCTGGGCGGTGTCACAGGCCTTGGGACGGAGCGGATTCGCGGAGCTGACCGGGCAGATCGCCGTCGCAGTCGAACGACTCCGCAAGAGCGTCGACGCCATCGAGGGACTGCGGGTGGTCGGCGACCCGGTCGGCCCGCTGCTGGCCGTCGCCGCCGATCCGTCTGTTCCGGAGTCGCGCCGCGTGGACCCACACCGCTGGTCGGATGCCGCGAAGGAGCTGGGCTGGGTCCTGCAACCGCAGCCCGGACGCGTCCAGTCCGACGGGACGGAACTGCCACGCACCACCCACCTGACCGTCACCCCGGTGACCGAGTCGGTGTGCGACGAACTCGGCAGCGCCCTCGCCGCCGCCGCGGATTCGGTGCGCGGCGTGCCCGGCGCCACCGCCCCGGCGGACTTCGTGGCGGCCGCGGGCCAGATCCGACCCGAGGACCTCACCAGCGAGAACTGCGCCGCGGTCCTCGGCATGGTCGGGCTCACGCCGGGCGACGGGCTGGACGGCCCGATGGCCGAACTGCTGGCGCTGATCGAGGCGCTGCCGGAGCCGGTCGCCGAACGGCTGCTGATCGAGTTCCTGGCCCGCTTCATGGAGTAGGGCACTCACGCCGCGGCGGCCGGAACCCCGGCGGCCAAGTACGGGCGGATGGACCGTCCGTGAGGGATGATGAAGGCAGTACCGACGAACGAGGGAAAGACACTGATGGAAACCGTGATCGTGTTCCTGCTCGCCTGCGCCGTCTACTGGTGGGCACTGGCCTGACCCGTGAACCGCGGCTGACCGCGGTCGCCTTTCGCGTTGACGCCCAACGTGAAAGGTGTCCGCGCGGGCTTCGGGGCGATCGCCCGGGAGGCCCCGGTCCGCGTGGCGGAGTCGGCTAGCTCGGTGCGGCCGGGCGCACGCCGACAAGGTCCGGATGCGTCTCGGCCGATTCCCGGCAGTGCGCACAGGCGCCCCAGAACACGACCTCGGCCTCGTCGACGACAAAGCCCTGCGGATCGGAGGGCACCAGACAGGGCGCGTGACCGACGACGCAGTCTACATCGACGACGATCCCGCACCCACGGCACACCAGGTGGTGGTGGTTGTCGCCCGTGCGGGTCTCGAACCGCGCCGGGGAGCCGGCCGGCTCGATCCGGCGGAGGAGCCCGGCGTTCACACAGGCCCTGAGCACGTCGTACACCGCCTGGGTGGACACCGACCCGAGCTCGCGCCGAACCGCGGCGGCCACCCCGTCGGCGTCGGAATGCGGCTGCGCGGACACCGCGTTCAGCACCGCAACACGTGGGGCCGTCACCCGGAGGCCCACCGCGCGCAGCTGCGCCGGGGCGTCGAAGTGCTCACCTGAGTGCTGCATGAGTCAAGTATCCCCCCTCTCTGGAACACGTCAAGAAAACACGGCGGTGGCCGGGCTGCGTTCCCGAGATGCCGCGCCGCCTCGGGGACGAGCGGGTCGACAGAACCCCGAGCGGGGAACAAACCCGCGAGCGACGCCGTTGAACCGACCGTTGACGTCCGGACATGCCCCGGGCCTCACCCCATTAGTCGCCACGAGCGACCATCCGCCGAGAGGCGCCTGTGGGACGTCGACGCGAAGGGCCGCCCCCGTACCAATGCGGGCGGCCCTTCATCTACGTTCGGCGGGTCGCCCAGTGCCGAGGCTGCTACCGGTCACCCTCTCGAACGCAACACCTCCGACCGAGGCAGGACCTGGCGGAACGGACGACTTCCGCCGTTGCGGGTGTCATGACACGCGCACTGGCCCGGTCACCATCCGTCCCGTGACCACGATGCCGTGATGGGTGCACGACGTGAGCCAATTCCCGATCGTCGGCCCGTCTGCTCGGACGGCCACCCGCGCGTACCGGAACTGCCCCCGCAAACGCGCCGACCCCGCTGCGGGCACACCGGCCGCGGTCGGCTGGGCGAATCCGAGCGCGCCTGCGATCGGCAGCCGCGGACCGCGCGGCCTCGCCGCCGTCTCCACCCGCCAGCCGTCGCCGACAGCCTCGAAGCCGGCGTGCGCGTCACCGCCGAATCGGGCCAGCACCTTCGGCAGGTGCCAGTGCGCCCGGCCGCCGTGGACGGAGGGTTCCGAGTCGACGGCGATGAACGGCACCGCCATCGCCGGCAGCGCGCCGACGCCCCGGCCCGGCGCCCGCAGGACCGGGCTGGCAAGGATCTCCCGGTAGGGGCCAACAGGTGAGTCCAGGTAGTCCACCATCATCGCCAGTGTCAGCGGGATCGTCCGCCCGCCGGGCCCGTACGACGCGGCCGCGGCGGTGCTGCGGTGCCACCACAGCGTGGCACGCACCCGCGCGGGCCACGGCGGCGGCGGGCTTTCCGGCCAGTCGGTGCGGTCCGAAAAAGATTCATGCACGCTCCACATTGACAACTGCTTTCTTCACTGTGAGGGGTAGCCGCAACGCCCCCGGAGCGTCGGTAGGAACGACAGGGTGGTCCGGGACGACCGGATCGAGGCGGAGGTATCCGTGACCAACCGCAGGCCGCGGATCCACGTCGCCGTTGTTCGGCCACAGCGCCATGGCGCGCTCGGCTTGGGCGGTGATGGTCAGCGACGGATTGACGCCGAGGTTGGCGCTGATCACGGAGCCGTCGACGATGTGCAGTCCGTCATGCCCGTAGGCCCGCAGGTACGGGTCGACCACACCCACATCGGCGGAATCGCCGATGACACAGCCGCCGAGGAAGTGGGCGGTCATCGGGATGTTCACCACATCGAAGACTGTCCCGCCGGCGTCGCCATCGATCTTCTCGGCGATTCTTCGGATAGCCTTGTGCCCCTGAGGAATCCATGTCGGCGGCGCCTGTCCGGCGCCGCGGCGGCTGGTCATCTTACGTCGACCGAACAAACCCCGGGTGCGGGTGAGTTCAAGCGAGTTGTCGTCGGTCTGCATCACCAGCGCGATGACGGTTCGCTCCGACCAGTGCCGCACGGACAGGCTACGCAGGAACGCCCCGGGGCGCCGCGCAGCGACCGCCAACGTCTTCAGCGGCCGTGCAACCTTGCCGCCGCCGTCGCTGAGCACGGTCTGCATCAGGCCGATCGAATTGCTGCCCTTGCCGTAGCGGACGGGTTCGATGTGCGTGTGATCGTCCGGATGGAACGACGAGGTGATGGCGACACCGCGGGTGTAGTCGGTCTCGGAGCGCCTGCGCGCGGTGGCCGCGAGCACGGCCTCCGAGTTGGTGCGGACCACGCTTCCCAGCCGTCCCGACAGCCGCGGGAGGGCACCGGACTCCCGCATCTCCAGCAGGAGCCGCTGGGTTCCGAAGGTGCCCGCCGCGACCACGACCTGGTCCGCGGTGAGGACGGTCTCGCGCCTGTGCACCCCGCCGGTTCGGCGCGTCCGAACCTCGTAGCCTCCGCCTGCCCGCGGCCGGATCTCCCGGACGGTGGTAAGCGGGTGCACGACCGCACCCGCCCGCTCGGCCAGGTACAGGTAGTTCTTGACCAGGGTGTTCTTCGCGCCCACCCGGCAGCCGGTCATGCAGCTTCCACACTCGGTGCAGCCGGTGCGTTCGGGTCCCTTCCCCCCGAAGTAGGGATCTGGTGCGCTCATGCCGGGTTGGCCGAAGAACACACCGACGGGGGTCGCGGTGAAGGTCTCGCCCACCCCCATCTCCTCGGCTACCTCCCGCATGATCCGGTCGGACGGCGTGATCCTCGGGTTCATCCGCACACCGAGCATCCGCGTCGCCTGCTCGTAGTACGGGGCGAGCTCCGCCTGCCAGTCCGTGATGTGGCCCCATTGTGGGTCCTCGAAGAATCGCTTCGGCGGCTGGTAGAGGGTATTGGCGTAGTTGAGCGAACCGCCCCCGACCCCGGCGCCGGCGACCACCAGGACATCCGGCAGCAGGTGCAGCCGTTGCAGGCCGTACATGCCGAGCTGCGGCGCCCAGAAGTAGCGGCTGACCCGCCAGTTGGTCTTCGGGAGCTCGTGGTCGGCGAATCGGCGTCCGGCCTCGAGCACCCCGACCTTGTAGCCCTTTTCCGTCAGCCGGAGTGCTGCCACACTGCCCCCGAAGCCGGATCCGACCACAATCACGTCATAGTCGTTCATGCGACAGACTCCTGCACAGTACGTCGCGTCTGGTAGTTCTCGGAGTCGAATCTCTTTGTCCGGGAGCGGTATCGAAAGGTGAAGGTGGGCCACATGACCGAATTGTGGCCGTCCTTGTCGAGGTACCAGCTCGAGCAACCACCGGTGTTCCAGACGGTGCCATGCAACTGGTCGGCGATCCGCTCGTTGTACCGTGCCTGCGCGGCGGGGTGGACCTCGACGGCGGCCCCGGCACCGGCGGCGAGGTGCGCCAGCGCTCCGTTGATGTAGGCGGACTGTGCCTCGAGCATGTACACGATCGAGCTGTGCCCGAGATTCGTGTTCGGCCCGTACATGAGGAACAGGTTGGGGAACCCGGCGACGGTGGTGCCGAGGTACGCCCGCGGGCTGCCCGACCAGTGTTGCGCCAGCGTCCGCCCATCCCGCCCCCGAAGCTGATGTGCCACAGGAGGTTCGGTGGGAGTGAAGCCGGTCGCGAAGATGATCGCGTCGACCAAGGTCTCCCTACCCGCACCGTCGACGACCCCCCCTTCGGTGACCTCGGAGAGCCCCGAATCGACCAGGTCCACGTCGTCGCGGGCGAGGGTCCGCAACCAGTCGTTTGACAAAAGTATCCGCTTGCAGGTGATCGTGAACGTAGGCGTCAACTTGTGACGTAGTGCCCGGTCGGGCACCTGCCGCCTCAGGTGCGCCTTGGCAAGGAGTTGGAATACCGGCAGCACCCGGGGCGCCTTCGCCATCGCGAGCACGTATCCCTCGCGGCAGGTGTAAACGGCGGCCCGAACGATCTTCTGCGTGAGCGGGATACGCCGATAGAGTCGCTTCTCGAGCCTCGTGAGGGCGCGGTCGCCGCGCGGCATCACCCAGGTGGGGGTGCGCTGGAACACGGTCAGCCGGTCCACCCGATCGGCGATCTCCGGGACGAACTGCACGGCGGACGCACCGGTCCCGATCACCGCGACCCGTTTCCCGGTCAGGTCGTAGTCGTGGTCCCAGGTGGCCGAGTGGAACATCGCGCCCGTGAAGTTCCCGATGCCCGGCACATCCGGCAGCCGAGGCGTCGACAGCGCGCCGGTCGCGGCGACGAGGGCCTGCGCGGTGAGCCCACCCAGCGAGGTGCGCACCCGCCACAACGCCGAACCGTTGTCCCACGACGCTTCGAGCAGCTCGCATCCGGTCAGTACCCGATCGCGGATACCCTTGTCGGCAGCAACCTTCCGCAGGTAGGCGTGAATCTCGGGCTGCCGGGCGAAGGTGTGATTCCAGTCCGGACTGGGCGCGAACGAGAACGAGTACAGGGCCGTGGGGACATCGCAGGCACATCCTGGGTAGGTATTGTCGCGCCACGTCCCTCCGACGTCGGCGGCCCGCTCGATGACCAGGATGTCCGCGGCCGGATCATCACGCAGCATGCGCTCGGTGACCGCGAGGCCGGCAAATCCGGCGCCCACCACCAGCACCCGGACATGGTCCGGCAACGCATCCGGATTCGAAGTGTCGGTCATTTCATCACCATCTCCTTCCAGACCGGGAGCAGGCGCTCGCGGAGTTCGCTGTCAGATTCGGGAGTGCGGAACAACGCCGAGACGGCAAGTCCGCGGGCCAGTTCGATACTCAGGTCGATGGCGGCGACGCTCATCCGCTCGCCCATGACCTCGGCGCTGCCGAGCCGCAGGGCGTCACCGACCTTGCGCTCAAGCGGGATCATCGCTTCGCGCAGGCCCGGATCGGTGCGGGCGGCCACCCACAGCTCGAGGGCCGCGTAGAACAGCGGGCCCGAAAACGCATCAACGAGGGTCTCGATTCCGAGGTCAGGATCGGGTTGGGCGCCGAGGATCTCGGTCAGGCGCTTCTCCATCAGATGCTCGACGGCCGCGACCACCAGCGATTCCTTTGTCGGGAATTGGTGTAGCTGCGCACCACGGGAGATCCCCGCACGGCGTGTGATCTCCTGGGTGCTGGTCCGACCGTATCCGACCTCGACGAGCAGGGCGATGGCTGCGTCGAGCAGCTTCTGCCGGGTCACGGCGCTCCGCTGCGCCTGCGTGCGCGGGCCACGTTCAGTGTTCTGGGTCACACGGAATAGGTTATCGATAAACAGTCCGGACTGTCGGCAAATCTGAAGACCGAGAACCGTAGCCCGGGCCTCACCCCATTGGTCGCCACGAGCGACCATCCGCCGAGAGGCGCCTGTGGGACGTCGACGCGAAGGGCCGCCCGCATACCAATGCGGGCGGCCCTTCACCTCTACCGGCTCGGAGTCGGGCCCGGAGACCCCGACGCGTCGATCAGTCGAGCGCCTTGACCGCCTTCGCGACGCCCTCGCCGTAGGCCGGGTCGCACGCGGTGCAGTTCTCGATGTGCCGATCGATGATCTGCTGGTCGATGCCGTGGATGTTTCGGGCGGTGTTCTCGAACAGCACCTGCTTCTGCTCGTCGCTCATGTTGTTGAACAGCACCCGCGGCTGCGAGAAGTAGTCGTTGTCGTCCGCGCGGTAGTCGAAGTGGTCGGCGACGGCGCCGACCGCCTGCGCCGGTTCGCGGTACTGCGCCTGCTCCTGCCACCGGCCGTAGCTGTTCGGCTCGTAGTGCAGCCCGCCGCCGTTGTTGCCGTCCACCCGCATGGCGCCGTCCCGGTGGAAGTTGCTGACCGGGCACTTCGGCGCGTTGACCGGAATCTGGTAGTTGTTGACGCCCAGGCGGTAGCGCTGCGCGTCGCCGTAGGAGAACAGCCGACCCTGCAGCATCCGGTCCGGGGAGAAGCTGATGCCCGGCACCACGTGCGCCGGGTTGAAGGCGGCCTGCTCCACCTCGGCGAAGTAGTTGTCCGGGTTGCGGTTGAGCTCCCACTCCCCGACCTCGATCAGCGGGTAGTCGCCCTTCGGCCACACCTTGGTCAGGTCGAACGGGTGGTACGGCACCTTCGCGGCGTCCGCCTCCGGCATGATCTGCACGCACAGCTTCCACTTCGGGAAGTCGCCGCGCTCGATGGCGTCGAACAGGTCCCGCTGGTGGCTCTCGCGGTCGTTGCCGACGAGCTCCGCGGCCTCGGCGTCGGTCAGGTTCTCGATGCCCTGCTGGACGCGGTGGTGGAACTTGACCCAGAACCGCTCACCGGCGTCGTTGATGAAGCTGAAGGTGTGCGAGCCGAAGCCGTGCATGTGCCGGTACGAGGACGGGATGCCGCGGTCGCTCATCACGATGGTGACCTGGTGCAGCGCCTCGGGCAGGTGCGTCCAGAAGTCCCAGTTGTTGTTGGCGCTGCGCATGTTGGTGCGCGGGTCACGCTTGACGGCGTGGTTGAGGTCCGGGAACTTCAGCGGGTCCCGGAAGAAGAACACCGGGGTGTTGTTGCCGACGAGGTCCCAGTTGCCCTCCTCGGTGTAGAACTTGACCGCGAAACCACGGATGTCGCGCTCGGCGTCGGCCGCGCCGCGCTCGCCGGCGACGGTGGAGAACCTGGCGAACAGCTCGGTCTTCTTGCCCACCTCGGAGAAGATCTTCGCGCTCGTGTACTTGGTGATGTCGTTGGTTACGGTGAACGTGCCGAACGCGCCGGAGCCCTTGGCGTGCATGCGCCGCTCGGGAATGACCTCGCGGTCGAAGTGTGCGAGCTTCTCGAGGAACCAGACGTCCTGCAGCAGCTGCGGGCCGCGCGGGCCGGCGGTCTGGACGTTCTGGTTGTCCGGCACCGGCGCGCCGACCGCGGTGGTCAGCTTCGAGTCGGTCGCCGAGATGTTCTGAGGATTACCTTGAGTCATCTGTGGATCCCTTCCTTACCTGCCGCGCCCGTGGGCGTCGGCCGCGTTGGACTGTGAACCTCGGTCGGAGCTGCATCCGAAGGCGGTGTGACCGGCCGCGCAGCGGGTCGCGCGGCGTGGGGCTCGATCTCGGCCACATGGACACTCCAACACCTTTTCTGGAATTAATCAAGATTAGGTTGGGCGTGTCGCGAAGCCGCCTCCGCCGCCCATGCTCGCCCATCGCGCCGTCCCCCGTGCGGAGTTCGCGCATTGTTCTCCCAGGCCTCGGCCGGAAGTACCCCGACGCGGACGGGCGCCGAATCGACCCCGGCCCGCATCGGGCCGCGCCCGGCCACAGAGTCGCACATCACCCGACGACGCCGAGCAGCACACGGATCCCGCCGGCGCCCACTTATTTGACATACGTCAAGTAGGTGGCAGTATCGGGACATGCCCAAGACGCTGCCGACACTCGACGTGACCGCGCCGATCTGCTGCGCACCCGTCTCGGCCGCACCGATCACCGACGAGGCCGCCCTGCACGTCGCGCTGCGCCTGAAGGCGCTCGCGGACCCGGTCCGGATCAAGCTGATGTCGATCCTGCTGACCGACAGCGCGGGCGAGGTGTGCACCTGCGACCTCGCCGCCGCCGTCGGGCTCGCCGAGTCGACGGTCAGCCACCACCTCGGCCAACTCCGCAAGGCCGGCATGGTCCGGCCCACCCGCCGCGGCATGAACGTCTACTACAGCGCGCACCGCGACGCCCTCGAGGCGCTGCGACTGGTCCTCGACCCGAACTGCTGCGCCTGACGACTGCGGGCGGGCGCCGCCTGCCGAACCGTGCCGGGCGGCCGAATCGACACGACGGCTCAGGCGCCTAGCCGGAGTGATCGACCGGCGAGTCCGTGGCAACGTCCGCGGCGGCCTCCGCCGCGACCACGCCGGGCCGTGCCACCGCCTCGAGCACCACCAGCGCGACGACGGCGCCGAGCGCGACCAGGGCGACGACCAGCCCGGTCGGGTACCGCCAGAACAGCAGGATCGCCACCGCGACGACGCCGATGGCCACCCGCAACGGCACCCGCAGTCGAGCCGCCCACAGCTCGTACGGCCGGGCCGGACGGTCCGAGCCCATCCGGCGCAGCGCGTCCACGCCGCGACCGAACCCGCCCCGCACCGCCAACGCGGAATGCGAACCGCCGGTGAGGTACCCGACCAGCGCGACCACCAGCCCCAGGGCAAAGAAGGCCCGCAGCATCGTCTTGAGCGGGACGCTCACCGTGTCGACGATCGCCGACGCGGCGGCCGGCGAGAGCACGTCGCTCGGGATCTCGTCGATGTACACCGACCGGGCGACGTTCAGCGACAGCCCGAGCAGCGCCGTTGCGACGGCCACCCCGAGCCCGACGAGCGACAACGCCCGCAGCCGTCGGCCCCGCGGCGCCGCGAACACCGCGCCGACCGCGGCGGCGACGGCCAACCAGGGCAGCCAGGTGGCGGCCCGGTCCAGGGCCCGCACCACTCGCTGCGCCTTGACCAGGTCCGGCGACTGGAAGAGCACGAACTCCGTGTCGATGCTCGGGACCTTGTCCGCGAACGCGAAGCCGCGTTCGCTGAGCGCGGTGGTGACGTTCTCGACGATCGGCCCGAGCGGCAGGCTGACCGTGCCCTTGTCGTCGATCTCCACCACGCTCGTGTCACCGGTCGCCACCGCGACGAGCTTCTGGTGCGCGATCCGGTTCGCGTCCACCCAGGCCCGCTCGAACTGCTCGGTGCCCAACACCGACATCACCGTCTGGTGGATGAAGCCCTCCGCCTGGCCCGCGATCACCGGCGCCAACCCCACCACCTGCGACGGCACCCGCGGGGCGGTTTCGGTGAGCGCGGTCAACGCCTCCGCGGTGATCTTCTCGATGTCGAGGCGTTCGGAGAGCTGCCGGGTGACCTGGTCCGCGACGTCCGCCTGCACCGCCGGTTCCGACGCCAGCGGCGTCACCGTCTGCACGTACCGGTCGGTGTCCAGGATCTCGCTGCGGGCGAACCCCGCGACCAGGGACCCCAGCATCAGCACCGCGACCAGGAAGATCAGGAATCCCGACAGCGTCCATCGGAGCGCATTGCGCATCCCCCGATGCCGCACCGCGGCGCTCTCGGCCACCTGCGCCCGTAGTCGCAGCAGCTCCGCTCTCTCCGACGCGTCCAGCGGCTGGGTTCCCTCGGTCGACGCCATACGAGCATGGTCCTCCGGCGGCGAGGACAACGGGCGTGCCGGAAGTCGATTTCACCCTCCGCGGATGAGGGCGCCCGCACCTGTGCGGACGGGCGTCGCGGCGGTTCGACGCGTCAACAAGGAACGGGGCGCCCGGTCACGGCCTTCGGCCACGACCGGGCGCCCCGCCCGGATCCTTACAGCTGCACAGAGGCTCAGGCGCTGGCGCCGTCACGCTCCGCGACGAGGTTCAGCGCGATGTCGACGAGCATGTCCTCCTGGCCACCGACCAGCTTGCGCTTGCCCGCCTCGAGCAGCAGGGTGCGCACGTCGATGCCGTAGCGCTGCGACGCCGTCTCCGCGTGCCGCAGGAAGCTCGAGTACACGCCTGCGTAGCCGAGGGTGAGGGTCTCGCGGTCGACGCGGACCGGCCGGTCCTGCAGCGGCCGGACGATGTCGTCGGCGGCGTCCTGCAGGGCGAACACGTCGCAGCCGTGCTTCCACTCGTGCAGGTCCGCAACCGCGATGAAAGGCTCGATGGGGCAGTTGCCCGCACCGGCGCCGTGCCCGGCGAGCGACGCGTCGACGCGGAAGACGCCTTCCTCGACCGCGACGACGCTGTTGGCCACCGACAGGGAGAGGTTCTCGTGGGCGTGGATGCCGATCTCGGTGCCCTCGTTGAGGACGTCCTTGTAGGCACGGACCCGGTCACGGACGCCGTTCATGGTCAGGCGTCCGCCCGAGTCGGTGACGTAGACGCAGTGCGCGCCGTACGACTCCATGAGCTTGGCCTGCTTCGCGAGCTCCTCGGCGGGCGCCATGTGGCTCATCATCAGGAAGCCGGAGACGTCCATGCCGATCTCGCGGGCGGTCTCGATGTGCTGCGCGGAGACGTCGGCCTCGGTGCAGTGGGTGGCGATGCGCACCGAGCGCACGCCCAGCTTGTAGGCGTGCTTGAGCTCCTCGATGGTGCCGACACCGGGCAGCAGCAGGGTGGTCAGCCGGGCGTTCTGGATGGACTCGGCCGCGGCCTCGATCCACTCCCAGTCGGTGTGCGAGCCCGGGCCGTAGTTGACGGAGCCGCCTGCGAGGCCGTCACCGTGCGCGACCTCGATGGCGTCGACACCGGCGGCGTCGAGGGCCGACACGATCCGCTTGACGTCCTCCGGCGAGATCCGGTGGCGCACCGCGTGCATGCCGTCCCGGAGGGTGACGTCCTGGACGAAGATGGTGGGGTTGCTCATCGGGTGGCTTCCTTCTTCTGTGCGATCCGCTCCGCGATCTGCTGTCCGGCGGAGGTCATGATGTCGAGGTTGCCCGCGTAGGCCGGCAGGTAGTGGCCCGCGCCCTCGACCTCGAGGAAGATCGAGACCTGGTGGGTGGGGCGGTTGCCCTCGACGACCAGGGTCTCGACCGGCTGGTCGGCGGGGATCTCGGTGATCTGGACCTGCTGCTTGAGCCGGTAGCCGGGCACGTACGCGGAGACGTCGCCGACCATCTTCTCGATGGACTGACGGATCTCGTCGTGCGTCTCCGGGTTCGGGGCGTCGACCAGGCAGAACACCGTGTCGCGCATGATCAGCGGCGGCTCGGCGGGGTTGAGGATGATGATCGCCTTGCCGCGCTTGGCGCCGCCGACGGACACGATCGCGCTGGACGTGGTCTCGGTGAACTCATCGATGTTGGCGCGGGTACCCGGGCCTGCCGACTTGGACGCGATCGACGCCACGATCTCGGCGTACGCCACCGGGACCACCCGGGAGACGGCCGCGACCATCGGGATGGTGGCCTGGCCACCGCAGGTGACCATGTTGACGTTCGGGGCGTCGAGGTGGTCGTCGCCGTTGACCGCGGGGATCACGAACGGGCCGATGGCGGCCGGGGTGAGGTCGATCATCCGCTTGCCGAGCGGGACGAGACGGTCGTTGTTCACGACGTGTGCCTTCGCCGACGTCGCGTCGAAGACGATCTCGATCTCGTCGAAGTTCGGCAGGGCGACCAGGCCCTCGACGCCCTCCGCGGTGATCGGCACGCCGAGGGCGGCGGCGCGGGCCAGTCCGTCCGACGCGGGATCGATGCCGACCATGGCACCCATCTCCAGGTACTCCGAATGGTTGAGGACCTTGATCATCAGGTCGGTGCCGATGTTGCCCGATCCGATGATCGCGACCTTGACTTTGCTCATGCTTCCTTCTCTTCCACGAATCGAGCGGTAACGGTGCCGAGTCCGGACACGGTGACGGTGACGGTGTTGCCCGCGGCGACGGACGCCATCGGGCCGAGGGCACCCGAGAGGATGACCTGACCGGCGAGCAGCGGCTGGCCGAGATCGCGGGCGGCGCGGGCGAGCCACACCACCGCCTCGATCGGGTCGCCCAGGCAGGCCGCGCCGGTGCCGCTGGAGACCTCGACGCCGTCGACCTCCATCGACATGGTCACGTCCACCGGGGTCACCTCGTCGAGGGTGCGACGCTCGGTGCCGAGGACGTACACGCCGGACGACGCGTTGTCGGCGACGGTGTCGCCGAAGCGGATGTCCCAGTTCTCGACGCGGCTGTCGCAGATCTCCAGGGCGGCGACGGCGTAGTCGATCGCGCCGCGGACCTGGGCCGCATCCAACGGGCCCTCCGCGAGATCGGCGGCGAGCACGAACCCGACCTCACCCTCGATCTTGGGCTGGATCAGCCGGCTCATCGGGATGTCGGAGCCGTTCGCGAAGTCCATGTCGTCGAACAGGACGCCGAGGTCGGGCTGGTTGACGCCGAGCTGCTGCTGGACGGCCACCGAGGTCAGGCCGATCTTGCGGCCCACCACGCGGGCGCCCGCGGCCAGCCGGCCGTCGTTGACCCGCTGCTGCACGGCGTAGGCGGCGGCGAGGTCGTCGGCGCCGATCAGTTCCCGTACCGGCGCGCAGGGCACGCCGGTCGCGGCGGCGGCCGCGAGGCGGTCCGCGGCGGCGGCGACGTCGGACTCGCTCGCCGCGATAGAATTCGTGGTCTGGCTCATGACGACAACTGTTACCGCACCAGAGCTGGCGCACCAGCCATTCGTCTCACTCAGCGATACGCTCGGACAATGTCCGGTCCCGCGAACCTCAACACCGTCCTCGGCAAGGCGGTGACGATCCTGCGCTCCTTCCGCCCGGAGGACCAGGCCGTACCCCTCGCCGAACTCGTCCGGCGGACCGAGCTGCACAAGGCGACCGTGCACCGCCTCGCCGGCGAGCTGGTCGCGAACCGGCTCCTCGACCGCGTCGACGGCGGCTACCGGCTCAGCGGCGGACTGTTCGAACTCGGCATGCTCGCCTCGCTCGAGCGCAGCCTCCTGGAGATGGCGATGCCGTTCCTGCAGGACCTGTACGAGCGGACCCACGAAACCGTGCACCTCGGCATCCGGGACGGCCACGACGTCGTCTACGTCGCGAAGATCGGCGGCCACCGCCAGGCCAACGCCCCGTCCCGCACCGGCGGCCGGATCCCGTTGCACTGCTCCGCGATCGGCAAGGCGCTGCTCGCCTACTCCGGTCCGGCGCTGCAGCGGGAGGTGCTCTCGGCGCCGATGGTCCGGCGCACCCCGCACACCGTGGTGGCGCCCGGCATCCTGCGCACCCAGCTGACCCGGGTGGTCGAGACCGGGGTCGCGTTCGAACGCGAGGAGTCGGCGCTGGGCATCACGTGCGTGGCGGCCCCGGTCCTCGGGCGCGACGACGAGCCGGTCGCGGCGATCAGCGTCACCGGCCCGACGAGCCGGTTCCGGCCCGAGCTGCACGTCTCCGCGGTGCGCGCGGCGGCCGGGAGCCTGGGCAGCACCTTCGTCCGCCGCGACCAGCTCCGCTGACCACCACCCGGCGGGCCGACTACCGCATCCGGTCCCCGGCGCGCAGCAGGTTGCTGGGCACCGAGTGCCCCACCACGCCCTGCGCGACCCGGGCGGCGTCGATCGAGCGTTGCAGGTCGACGCCGGTCTCGATGCCCATGTCCTGCAACAGGTAGACCAGTTCCTCGGTCGCGATGTTGCCGCTGGCACCCGGGGCGAACGGGCAGCCGCCCAGTCCCCCGGTCGACGCGTCGAGCCGGAGCACGCCCGCGTCGACCGCCGCGACGGCGCAGGCCAGTCCCGCACCGCGGGTGTTGTGGAAGTGCGCGCCGAGCTCGACCGGCCCGACGCGTTCGCGCACCGCCCCGATCAGCCGCCGCACCCGCACCGGGGTGGCGGTGCCGATGGTGTCGGCGATCGCCAGCTCGTCGGCGCCGAGCTCGACCGCCCGCTCGACGATCCGGAGCACCCGCTCCGGCGGCGTCGGGCCGTCGAAGGGGCAGTCCCAGGCGGTCGCGACGATGACCTCGACCCGCCCGCCGGCGTCGTGCACCACGGCGGCGACCTCCGCGACCTGCTCCGTCGCCTCCTCGGTGCCGATCCGCACGTTCGCGCGGCTGTGACCGTCACCCGCAGACACCACATACTCGAGGTCGGTGATGCCGGCCGCGACGGCCCGCCGCGCGCCGTTCGGGCTGGCGACCAACGCGGAGAACCGCACGCCCGGCCACCGGTGCAGCTGCGCCGCGACCTGCTCGGCGTCGGCCATGCTCGGCACCGCCCGGGGCGAGACGAAGGCGGTGGCCTCGACGCGTCGAACCCCGGTGGCGACGACGGCGTCGAGCAGCAGCGCCTTGGCCGCCACGCTCACCGGCGCCTCGTTCTGCAGCCCGTCACGCAGGCCCACCTCCCTGATGTCCACGCGCACAGGAGCTTCCGATACGACACCGGCCATCTCAGATCACCCCCGCGGCGCGCAGCCGGGCCTGGTCCTCGGCGTCACGGCCGAGCAGTTCGCGGTACACCTCGGCGTTGTGGGTACCGGGGACCGGCGGGCCTGCGGACCGCACCGATCCCGGGGTCGCGCTGAGCTTGGGCACCACCCCCGGGCCCCGCACCGCCGCGCCGATCCGTTCGTCGTAGTGGTCGACGATCATCTCGCGCGCCAGCAGCTGCGGGTCCTCGACGACGTCGGCGACGGTGTTCACCGGCCCGGCCACCACCCCGGCATCGGTGAGCCGGTCCACCAGCGTCGAACTATCCTGCTCGGCAACCCATTTCGATATCAGCTCGTCGAGCTCGTCCTGATTGCGGCCGCGGGCCACGTGGTCGGCGAACCGCGCGTCGGCGGCGAGGCCCGGCTGCCCCATCACCGCACACAGCCGCGCGAACACGGTGTCCTGGTTGGCCGCGATCACCACCCAGCTACCGTCGCGGGTGGCGTAGAGATTGGACGGCGCGATGCCCTCGAGCCGGGTTCCGGACGGGCCGCGGACAATTCCGCCGCGGTCGTAGTCGGGGATGGTGGACTCCTGCACCGCGAGGCACGCCTCGTTGAGCGCGACGTCCACCACCTGGCCGCGTCCCGTGGCAGTGCGCGCGACCAACGCCGCCAGCACCCCCTGCACCGCGAACATGCCGGCGAGGGTGTCCCCGAGGGACAACGCGATCCGCGGCGGCGGCTGATCCGGGTAGCCGTTGAGGTGCCGGAACCCGCTGACCGCCTCGGCCACCGAGGCGTACCCGGCACGGCCGGCCAGCGGTCCGGTCTGGCCGTACCCCGAGACCCTCGCCAGCACGATGCCCGGATTGCGCTGCGCAAGCGTGTCGTACCCCAGGCCCCACCGCTCGAGAGTGCCCGGCCGGAAGTTCTCGATCACCACGTCCGACTGCGCCACCAGGTCGAGGAACACCTGCTGGCCGTCCGGCACCCGCAGGTCCAGGGTGATGCACCGCTTGTTCCGGGCGTGCACCGTCCAGAAGAAGTGGTGGCCGTCCTGCTCGGCCTGACCCCACGTGCGCAGCGGGTCCGGCCGGTCCGGCGCCTCGATCTTGATGACGTCCGCGCCCAGGTCGCCGAGCAGCCGGCCGGCGTAGGGGCCGGCGATCAGCGACCCCAGTTCGAGCACCCGGATCCCGTCCAGTGCCCCCGTCGTCGATGCGTCCTGTCCACCGTTCATCCGTCGAGTGTGCACCTGTTCCCCGATCCACCCGGGCGATGCCCCCGCAGCGACACGCTCGGCGGCGTCCTCACCCGCTCCGGGTGACGCCGAACCGGTCGCGGGCTCCTAGCGTCGACGCCATGTCGAACGAACATCACCCGTCGTCCGAAGGCGGCACCAAGGTCGTGGCCATCGTCGCGCTGGTCGCCCTCATCCTGACCACCGCACCGGTCATCGTCGCGCTCTTCCTCTGATCCGACCGCCGCCGTCACGCACTCCCAGAACGAAGGAACCCCCATGGACGACAGGACCCCCGGAGGCTGGGGCGTATTCGCCGGCCTGATGCTCCTCATGATCGGCACCTTCAACGCCATCGAGGGGATCGTCGCGCTCACCGCGCCCAGCCGGATCTTCGCAGGCGAGGAGAAGCTGGTCATCCTCGACTACGACCGCGCCGGCTGGATCCTGATCATCTGGGGCGTCCTGCTCCTGATCGCCGGGATCGGCCTGCTGGCGGGCGCCACCTGGGCGCGGGTATTCGGCGTGACGCTCGCACTGCTCAACGCGATCGGCCAGCTCACCTGGATCGGTACCCAGCCCTGGCTCTCGGTCATCCTGATCGCCCTGAACGTCGGCGTCATCTGGGGCCTGACCGTCGGGTGGCCGGCGGACCGCGCCCGCACCTCGAATGCCATCGCCTGACCTGGACGACCCCACCGACCACGGCCGGCCGCGTGTCCCGGACGTCGAGTTGACTGTCCCCGTGACGAAGCAACCGAAACCCCCGCGGAAGTCCTCGAAGCTCTCGGTCGCCGTGGCCAAGGAGGCCCTGGAGGTCCAGAAGCAGACGGCCCGGGGCTGGCTGAAGCGGACCTCGGTCGGCCGGACGGTCGCGCGGACGATCCAGGCGATCGTCGACATCGAGCTGGCCGACCGGGCCATGACGCTCGCCGCGCAGGAGTTCATCTCGGTGCTGCCGGTGATCATCGCGGTCGGCACCATCGGGAACCTCGACCCGGTCGCGGGCACCATGACGGATCAGTTCGGCGTCAACCCCTACGCGATGGGGCTGACCACCGCGACCGCCGACGCCGTCAGCGCCGACTCCCCCACGTTCGCGACCTTCGGCGTGTTCGGTCTGCTCATGGTGATCCTGTCCGGCACGTCGTTCGCCCGGGCGCTGGGCCGGCTCTACGGCCGGGTCTGGGACATCCCGACGCTGTCCATCCGGCGCGGCTGGCGGTGGGTGGCCGTGCTGTTCGCCGTGGCGATCTCCGTCGGCCTGATCAGCGGCACCCGGCACCTGACGGGGGTGAACTGGTTCGACGTGCCACTTGCCTTCGCCCTGGAACTGGCCATCTGGTTCGCACTGTGGACGGCGGTGCCGTACCTGCTCACCGAGGGTCGGCTGGCCGGTCGGTTGCTGTGGGCGACCGCCGCACTGACAGCCGTCGGGCTGGCGGTGGTCCGGATCGCGGGCCGGGTCTACCTGCCACTGGCGGCCGACTCGGCGCAGAGCAAGTTCGGTTCGCTCGGCCTGGTCTTCACCACCATCAGCTGGATGTTCGTGCTGTCCGGGGTGATCGTCGGGTCCGCCGCGATCGTCAAGGCCCTGGCGCTGGACGAGGGCATCGTGGGCCGGGTGCTCCGCGGCGGACCGGGATCGGCCTGAGCGGTACCGGCTCGCGGCGCGCGCAGACAACCCACGAACGCATGCGGGCCGGTCACCTCGAGGAGGTGACCGGCCCGCATGACGTCGACGGCTACTTGTTGACGAGCAGCTCGGCGATCTGGATCGTGTTGAGCGCGGCACCCTTGCGCAGGTTGTCGCCGCAGACGAACAGCGCCAGTCCACGGCCACCGGGGACGCCCGGGTCCTGACGGATCCGGCCGACCAGCGACGGGTCGGAGCCCGCCGCCTGCAGCGGGGTGGGCACGTCGACGAGCTCGACGCCCGGCGCGTCCGCCAGCAGTTCCTTGGCGCGCTCGACGGACAGCGGGTTGCCGAACTCGGCGTTGATCGCCAGGGAGTGCCCGGTGAACACCGGGACCCGCACGCAGGTTCCGCTGACCAGCAGGTCGGGCAGGCCGAGAATCTTGCGGCTCTCGTTGCGCAGCTTCTGGTCCTCGTCGGTCTCGCCGCTGCCGTCCTCGACCAGCGCGCCTGCCAGCGGGATCACGTCGAACGCGATCGGCGCGACGTACACGTTGGGCTCGGGGAACGCGACCGCGCCGCCGTCGTGCACCAGCTTCTCGGCGTCGCCGATGACCGCGCGAGCCTGCGAGGCCAACTCCTCGACGCCCGCGAGCCCGCTGCCGGACACCGCCTGGTAGCTGCTGATGATCAGCCGCTGCAGGCCTGCCTCGTCGTGCAGCACCTTGAGCACCGGCATCGCGGCCATCGTGGTGCAGTTCGGGTTGGCGATGATGCCCTTCGCCGGGCTCAGCGCCTCCTCCGGGTTGACCTCGCTGACGACCAGCGGGACCTCGGGGTCCTTGCGCCAGGCGGACGAGTTGTCGATCACCGTGGCGCCTGCGGCGACGAACCGCTGGGCCTGCGCGCGCGAGAGCGTGGCACCGGCCGAGAACAGCGCGATGTCGATGCCCGCCAGGTCCTCGTCCGAGGTGGCCGCGGTGTCTTCGACGACGATCTGCTCGCCGCGGAACTCGATCGTGCTGCCTGCCGAGCGGGCGGAGGCGAAGAAGCGCACCCGGTCGGCGGGGAAGTTGCGCTCCTCGAGCAGCGTGCGCATGACGGCGCCGACCTGCCCGGTCGCGCCGACCACTGCAATTGTCAGTGCCATCTCTAGCGTCCCGTTCCCGCGTGGACGACGGCCTCTTCGGCGCCGCCCAGATCGAATGCCTTGTGGATCGCGCGCACCGCGTCGTCGAGATCCGTGTCCTTGACCAGCACCGAGATCCGGATCTCGGACGTGGAGATGAGATCGATGTTGATGCCGGCCTCGGCGAGCGTCTCGCAGAAGGTCGCGGTGACGCCGGGGTGGCTCTTCATGCCGGCTCCGACGAGCGAGACCTTGCCGATCTCCTCGTTGAAGAGCATCTCCGAGAAGCCGATCTCGGCCTGCAGCGCGGTCAGCTTCTCCACGGCGGCCGCCAGGTCGGACTTCGGCAGGGTGAAGGTGATGTCGGTCTTGCCGGTCTCCACCTTCGAGATGTTCTGCAGCACCATGTCGATGTTGATCTCGGCATCGGCGACGGCCCGGAACACCTTGGCCGCGTAGCCCGGCACGTCGGGCAGGCCGACGACGGTGACCTTCGCCTCGCTGCGGTCGTGAGCAACGCCGGTGAGGATGGCTTCTTCCACTGGAATGTCCTCCATCGATCCGGACACCATGGTGCCGGGCTTGGTGGTGTACGAGGAACGCACGTGCACGGGCACGTTGTAACGACGGGCGTATTCGACGCAGCGCAGCATGAGCACCTTCGCCCCGCACGCGGCCATCTCCAGCATCTCCTCGAAGGAGACGGTGTCGAGCTTCTGCGCGTCGGAGACGATCCGCGGGTCGGCGCTGAAGATGCCGTCGACGTCGGTGTAGATCTCGCAGACGTCCGCGTCGAGCGCGGCGGCGAGGGCGACCGCGGTGGTGTCCGAGCCGCCCCGGCCGAGGGTGGTGACGTCCTTGCTGTCCTGGCTGACGCCCTGGAACCCGGCGACCAGCACGATCGAGCCCTCGTCCAGCGCGTCCCGGACCCGTCCCGGGGTGACGTCGATGATCTTGGCGTTGCCGTGCGCACCGGTGGTGATCACGCCGGCCTGCGAACCGGTGAAGGAGCGGGCCTCCTCGCCGAACGAGTGGATCGCCATGGCGACCAGCGAGTTCGAGATGCGCTCCCCGGAGGTCAGCAGCATGTCCATCTCACGCGCCGGCGGACCCGACGGGCAGACCTGTTGTGCCAGGTCAAGCAGCTCGTCGGTGGTGTCGCCCATGGCCGAGACCACGACCACCACGTCGTTGCCCGCCCGTTTGGTCTCGACAATCCGTTCGGCGACGCGTCGGATGCGCTCGGCAGATGCCACCGAGGATCCGCCGTACTTCTGCACGACGAGCGCCACGCCAATCAACCTCCGGGTCGGGGAACAGGTACGAAGTCCAGTTCGTCAGCTTACCGACGGCATCCGACACGGTTGCGTCAGGCACCCGTCACCTTTCCTATCGGTGGCAGCATGGGCGGGTGGACACCCCAAGACGCGTCCGACTGCAGGCCACCTCGGACCGCTCGTCGGTCTCTCCCCTGGAGCTGTTCTTCGATCTGGTCTTCGTCTTCGCACTGACCGGCGTCACCGGCCTGATCGCCGACGACACGTCTGCAAGGAGCCTGATCCGCGGGCTGCTCGCCATGGCCGTGGTGTGGTGGTGCTGGATCGGCTACGCCTGGTTGGGCAACGTGATCCGCGCCGACGAGGGCTTTGCCCGGGTGTCCCTGTTCTTCGCGATGGGCGCGATGTTCGTCGTCGCGGTCACCATCCCGGAGGCCTTCGACGACCTGCCCGGCGGGCTGCCCGGCCCGGTGGTGTTCGCAGTCGGCTACTTCTTCGTCCGGCTGATGCACGTGGTGACGTTCTGGCTGGCCAGCGCAGGCGACCCGCAGCTGCGCGGGCAGATCCTGCGCTTCGTCCCGTCGATGGCCACCGGCACGGTCCTGCTGCTGGTGGCCTCGCAGCTCAGCGGCGCCGCGCAGACGGCCATGTGGGTGGCCGCACTGGTCGGCGACTACCTCGGCACGCTGGTCGGCGGCGAGGGCTGGCGACTGAACTCGCCGAGCCACTTCGCCGAGCGCCACGGCCTGATCGTGATCATCGCGCTCGGCGAGTCGATCGTCTCGATCGGCGTCGGGGTGACGCATCTGCCGGTGTCCTGGCCGATCATCGTCGGGGCGATGCTGGGCCTGGCCGTCTCCGGCCTGCTCTGGTGGGCGTACTTCGACACCACCACCCTCGCCGCCGAGCGGGCCCTGGCCGCGGCGACCGGCGAGCGGCAGATCAGATTGGCCCGGGGCGGCTACAGCTTCCTGCACCTGCCGATCGTGGTCGGCGTGGTGTTGCTGTCCGTCGGCCTGAAGAAGGTGCTCAACTACGCCGGGGACGACAGCCACCACTCGCTCACCGACCCCCTGCACGGCCTGCCGCTGGTGGCACTGCTCGCCGGCCCGGCGGTGTACCTCCTCGGGCTGGCGGCGTTCAAGGCCTACGTCACCGGGACGATGGGGGCCGTCAACCTGCTCCGGATCTCGACCGCGGTGGTGCTGCTGGCGCTCATCCCGGTCGCCGGTCGACTGCCTGCACTGGCCGCCCTCGGCCTGCTCGCCGCGGTGCTGCTGACGCTGGTCTCCTACGAGACGATCCGGTACGCCGCGCATCGCGAGCAGATCCGGCACGGCGAGAGCCCGGCCTAGTCCACGCGGTCCGCGGCACGGCACACTGGGGCCGATGAGGATCGTGTTGGTGCCCGGGCCGGAGCACACCTGCGCGACCCGCACCGACGACGACGGCCACCCGCTCGGCGCACCCCTGACCTTCCCCGACCCGGTCGCCGCGGTGCGCGCGCTCGAACCCGGCGAGCACCCGCGCTGGGTGTGGCCGGACACCGCGACCGTCTACCCCGCGGTGCTGCGCGCCGGACTGACCGTGCGGCGCAGCCACGACCTGGCCCTGACCGACGCGCTGCTGCGCACCCGGGCCGGCCGGCCACCGGCCGAGACCGCGGCGACGGCCGACGACCGCCCGGGGCTGTTCGACGTCACCCCGGCCCGCGACCCCGCCGAGGTGCTCGCCGAGCACCTGGACCAACTAGACCGGATCGGGACGGACCCGCGGCTGCGACTGCTGGTCGCGGCGGAGTCCGCGGGCGCGCTCGCGGCGGCGGAGATGGGCCACACCGGGCTGCCGTTCTCCGCGCGCACGCACCACGAATTCCTCACCCGCACACTCGGTCCGCGCACGACGGGCGACGCGGTGCCGCAGCGGATGCTGGCGGTGGGCGAGGAGATCAACGCCGCCTTCGGTCGACGGGTCAACCCGGCCTCGCACCCCGAACTGGTGGACGCGTTCGCCCGGGACGGCGTCGAACTCACCTCCACCCGGGCGTACCTGCTGCGCGAGGTCGACCATCCCGCCGTCGAACCGTTGCTGCGGTACCGGGACCTGGCGAAGCTGTACAGCACCAACGGCTGGGCGTGGCTCGAGTCCTGGGTGCGCGACGACCGGTTCCGGCCGGTGTACGTACCTGGCGCCGTGGTCTCCGGCCGCTGGGCGAGCCGCGGCGGTGGCGCACTGCAGATCCCGAAGACGGTGCGCACCAGCGTCATTGCCGATCCCGGCCACACCTTCGTGGTGGCCGATGCCGGGCAGCTGGAGCCGCGCATCCTGGCGGCGATGTCCGGCGACAGGCTGATGGTCGCGGCGGCGGGCGCCGACGACCTCTACCAGCCGGTGGCCGACGAGGTGTTCGCCGGAGACCGGGCCAAGGCCAAGGTCGCCATCCTCGGGGTGCTCTACGGCGCGACCGCGGGCGAGGCCCGTTCGCTGCTCGCGATGCTGCGCAAGCGCTTCCCGGTCGCGGTGCAGTACGTCGAGGAGGCGGCCCGGGCCGGCGAGCGCGGCGAGGTGGTGCACTCGTGGCTGGGCCGGGCCTGTCCCCCGCCGGACGATTCCTGGTGGTCCGAGGGCGACGCGCACGCCCGTGGCCGGTTCACCCGCAACTTCGTCGTCCAGGCCACCGCCGCCGAGTGGGCGCTGTGCCTGCTGGCCGAGCTGCGACGCCGGCTCGCCGACGACCGCGAGCACCGCGACGCCGAACTGGTGTTCTTCCAGCACGACGAGGTGGTGGTGCACTGCCGCGACGCCGACGCCGACGCCGCGACCCGGCACGTGCTCGACGCGACGGCCGCGGCGACCCGACTCCTGTTCGGCGACACCGCGGTCCGGTTCCCGATGGATGTCGGGGTGCGACCGTGCTACGCCGACCCGGAGGACGAACAGTGACGGGCTCTAGATCAACGCCAGCACACCACGGATCGTGAACAGCGCACCGAACCCGAGGAACACCGCCACGCCGAGTTCCTTGTTGCGACTGACCATCCAGTTCTTCGCGGTGTCCAGCCCGCGCCGCGCCCGGTCCCCGAGCAGCAGGTAGGCGCCGATCGGCACCAGGAAGTCCAGGCTCGCCGCCAGCACCAGCAACACCGTCCCCAACAGGGCCTGCGGCCAGGTCGAGTCCGAACTGGAGATGATGGTCATCCCCGAGAGCATGATGAACAGATTCGGATTGAGGTTCGCCAGGACCAACCCGATCGCGAACGACCGCCGCGGCGTGGCCTCCTCCAGTTCGACGATCCACTTCGGCTTCTCCGCACCGAGTTTCGTCCGCCTCGCCAACTGGACGAAGCCGACGACCAGGAAGAGCACGCCGACGCAGACCCCGACCCAGTGCGAGACGGTCTGCGAGGTCGCCGACTGGTCGCCGGCCCCGCCCAGCAGTGCCGCCACCCCGATCACCGTGTACACCAACAGGAATGCGGCGCCGAAGCTCAGCGCATTGCGGATCGGCTCGTGCGACTGCAAAAGCAGCACACACCCCGCGATCGCGGCGGGCGTGATGATCAGGCCGATCATCTCCGGCAACAACAACAGCAACAGATCGCCCACAGTGACCCTTCTTTCTCAGGAAAAGCGTTTCAGGCCTTGACGATCGGCGGGATCGTGTAGGTGCCGTCGAAAACCCCTTCGCGCGGGCCGTACATCCGCAGCAACGGCCGGAACCCACCCGCCGGGGTCGGCAACCAGTTCGCCCGCGAGGCCGCGTCGGCGGGCGGGGTCGCACTGAGCGTGAGAACCAGTGAGCCGTCCTCGCCGTACACCAGCCCGGGGGTGCGGTCGCCGATCGAGTACCGGTCGATCTCGTTGGCCACCAGGTAGTAGTCGGGTACGTCGTACATCGTCAGTGACCAGAACGCGTCCACCGGCGGCGTCTGGGTGAAGGTCAGGGTGTAGCTGCGCTCACCTGTCAGCTCGTCGCCGTCGCCGTCCAGGTAGACCGGTGAGTACGCCGCCTCGTAGCCGTGGTTGCCCCACAGCCCGCCCATCGCCGCTGCCGCCCGCAGCCCGATTGCCTTCGTGCGGTCCGCGATCCGCCACTCCGGCGAGTCGATCGTGCCGATCTCGAAGAAGTCGTCGTTGTAGTCGAAGACGTGGAAGGGCTGGTGCCACCCGTTGACGACGGCGTCCCCGGCGCCGGACTTCAGCGCGGCCACGATCCCGTCGTGGCCCGCCTTCGCGCCGGCCGTGAGTGCCGCGACCAGGTCGTCTTCGGCCGCCCGGTACGGGCTGACCCCGGCGTCGAGCAGGCCGAGCGGCGCGAACGCCTGCTGCAGCGGAAGGTCCCGCGCGGCGGGTGGATAGGCCTGCAGGTAGACCCGCAACTGCTCCCAGAACGCCAGCGCCTCCGGGACTGCCGGGTCGGGCTGCGGCAGGCCCGGCGCGGGCTCCTGGTTACCGAGTGGAGTCAGGGTCAGCTGCTGCTGCAACCCCCGCACCCGCGGCAGGTCCGCCGCGCCGTCGCACGCCCACCGGCCGACGATCGACGCGACCGCCGTGGGCACCGAGACGGCGGTGACACCCTCCGGGACCTCCCCGGCCCAGCCGGACGGAGCCAGCAGGTACCGGCCGCGGGCCGTCCCGGTGGCCCGCTTGCCGATGTAGGCGAAGTTGTCGGTCCAGGCATCCACGAACTGCAGTACGTAGTAGGCGCCGGCGGTGTCCGGGACGTCGAGCAGGAGCGGCCCGTTCGTCAGGTCCAGCTGACACATCGAGTACACGGTGTCGTTGTTGATGGAGACGAAGGTGTCCTGCGGCCCGGCCAGCGTCGCAGCGTGGCTGAACTGGTTGAACGGCGCCGCCGGGTTCGACCCGACGCCGGTGGTGACGTAACGCCGCACCTGCTCGAGGTTGAACACCAACGGAAATCCGTAGACATAGGCCTTTGCGGCCAGTTCCTCGAGATCCATACTCACGACGCGCTCCTGTTCGACGGCAACTGTGCCCATCGCAACAGGACACCGCCGCCGACGCCTCACCCGCCGGGTGTGAGCCGGTCCGCGGCACGGCGGTCACTACCATCGTTGACGTGCCAACTCCCCCGTCCCACCCGGCCGCGCCGCGTGCCTGAGTCGCACGGCCCGCCGTCGCCGGCACCCGCTCGACAGGTCCTGTTCGGGCTGCCGCCCGCCGGACGCCGCTGGCCCGGCGCCACCCGCGCGGCCTTCGCGATGGGGATCCCGGCGCTGGCGGCGGTCGCCCTCGGCTACCCGCAGCAGGCGCTGACCGTCACGATCGGCGCCTTCGCGGTGATCTACGGGGAGGGCAGGCCTTACCGCGCGCGGTGGAAGGTGGTCGCGCTGGCGGCGCTGGCGCTGGCGGCCGCGTCCTGGGCCGGCGGTCTCGTCGGCGAACCGGTGCGCGACGCCATCGCCGACGGCGAGTCACCGGCGCTGCTGATGTGGGTGGTGCTGGTCATGTCGGCGGTCGCGGTGGTCGGTACGTACACGGTCGACGCCCTGCGACTCGGCCCGCCCGGCGTCTGGTTCATCGTCCTCACCACCCAGATCGGCGCGCTGAACGTGCAGTCCGGCATGAGCCCGACCGGGATCGCCCTGTGGTGCGCCCTCGGCGGCGCCAGCGCGGTGGCCGTCTCGATGGTCGGCGCGCTGCGAACGCCGCACGGGCCGGAGGTGGCGGCGGCCGCGGCGGCCACCACCGCGATCGACGACTACGTGGCCCGGCAGGCCGCGGGCCGGGGCTCGCCCGCGCTGCGGCATCGGGCGGCGCAGCTGCTGCAGGTGGCCTGGCAGAGCCTCTACGACGGCGGGCTGGTCGCCCGCGGGCACCTGCTGGTCGAGGTCCTCGCGGCCGCCCAGGTGCGGCTGTCCGGCGCCATCCGCCGGGACCCCGGCCTTGACCCGGACTCGGATCTCGACGACGTCCGGCCCCAGCCGCCGATGCCCCGGCCGGGGGTGCGGTACCGGTTCCTGCGGGCCCTGCACCCGGACTCGCACGCCTGGACGGCGGCCACTCGGGTGCTGGTGGCCTGCCTGGTCGCCGGGGGCGTCACCGTCGCGATCGGGACCGACCGGCCGGACTGGGCGGTGATCACCGCAGTGCTGGTGCTGCACCAGGGGCCGGACCGGATCCTCGGCACCTACCGGGGCATCCACCGGGTCGCCGGGACGGTGGTGGGGGTGCTGGTCTTCGCGGTGCTGTTCTCCCTGCACCTCAGCGGGGTGTGGCTGGTGCTGACGGTGATGGCGCTGCAGTTGCTCTTCGAACTGTTCGTCTCCCGCAACTACGGTGTGGCGGTCGTCTTCATCACCCCGCTCGCCATCCTGATCGGCAACACCGGCCAACCGCACGCCGCCGTCGCACCGGTCGTGTGGGAACGGCTGGTGGAGACGGCGATCGGCGTGACCGTCGCGCTGGTCGTGCTGTGGACGGTGGACCGCCGCGCACACCGTCGCGTCCTGCGCTGGACCGACCGACGGGTCGCGCTGTTCACGGGACTGACCCTGCAGGCGCTGCGTGCCCCTGCCGACGACGACGCGTTGCTCCCGCTGCGCCGCGACCTGACCTTCGAGTTGCACAGTTCGTCACTGGCGGGCATCGACGCCGCCCACAACGAACCGGCCTGGGCGGCCGCCCACTGGCCCGCCCACACCGACCTGCACCACCTCGGTTTCGACGTGCTGGCCGGATGCTGGTCCGCCGCGGCGGGGCGCCCACCCCACGACGACGAGATCACCGGGTGGGAACGACGGCTGGCGGAATTCGCACGCAACGGGTGAGCCGCGGCGCCGCGGCCGTGCCTAGCGTCGACGGGGACTCGTTGTCGACTGGAAGGAACCACCCCATGGCCGAGGAACTCCCCGGATCCGTGCTCCCCATCCCGGACCAGCAGTACCAGGGGCCGCTGTTCTTCGACGCCAAGCACCCCGAGGCGAAGCTGCCGCCCATCGAGATGAAGCGGCCACCGAAGGGCGCACCGAACGTCCTGCTGATCCTGCTCGACGACGTCGGTTTCGGTGCGTCGAGCGCGTTCGGCGGACCCGTGCACACCCCGACCGCCGAACGACTGGCCGCCGGCGGCCTCAAGTACTCCCGGTTCCACACCACCTCGCTGTGCTCCCCGACCCGCGCCGCCATGCTGACCGGCCGCAACCACCACGCGGTGGGAATGGGGCACATCACCGAGACCGCCACGCCCGCACCGGGTTACCGCTCAACCCGGCCCAACTCCTGCACCCCGTTGGCGGAGATCCTGCGCCAGAACGGTTACAACACCGCGCAGTTCGGCAAGTGCCACGAGGTGCCGGTGTGGGAGTCGGGCCCGACCGGCCCGTTCGACCACTGGCCGGCGTTCAGCGGATTCGAGCGGTTCTACGGGTTCATCGGCGGCGAGACCAACCAGTGGCAGCCCGCGCTCGTCGACGGGGTCTCCGCGATCCTGCCGCCGGACGACCCGGACTACCACCTGATGCCCGACCTCGCCGACAAGGCCATCGACTACATCAAGCAGCAACAGGCCCTCACCCCCGACAAGCCGTTCTTCACCTACTTCGCGCCGGGCGCCACGCACACCCCGCACCACGTGCCGAAGGACTGGATCGCCAAGTACAAGGGCAAGTTCGACCAGGGCTGGGACGCGGTCCGGGACGAGACCTTCCGCAAGCAGCTGCAGCTCGGCGTGATCGGTGCTGACTCGGACCTGACGGCCCGCCCCGACGGCATCATGGCCTGGGACGACGTCCCCGCCGAGCGCAAGCCGATCCTGGCGCACCAGATGGAGGTGTACGCGGCCTTCCTGGAGTACGCGGACTTCCACGTGGGCCGGGTGGTGGACGCCGTCGAGGAACTCGGCGAGCTGGACAACACCCTGATCCTCTACATCATCGGCGACAACGGCGCCTCCGCCGAGGGCGGCCTCGAGGGCACCTACATGATCACCACCGCCTCGAACGGCGGCGGCGAGTACGAGACGGTCGAGTTCTGGAACGAACACCTCGACAAGATCGGCGGACCGGAGGCCTACAACCACTACGCCGTCGGCTGGGCACACGCGATGTGCACGCCGTACCAGTGGACCAAGCAGGTGGCCTCCCACTACGGCGGCACCCGCAACGGCACGATCATGCACTGGCCCGGCGGCATCGAGGCCAAGGGTGAGATCCGCACCCAGTGGCACCACGTGATCGACGTGGCCCCGACCATCCTCGAGCTGGCCGGACTCGCCCAGCCGCACACCGTCAACGGCGTCACCCAGGTCCCGATGCACGGCACGTCGTTCGCCTACTCGTTCAACGACTCCCGCGCCGACGAGCGGCACAGGACGCAGTACTTCGAGCTGATGGGCAACCGCGGGATCTACCACGACGGCTGGACCGCGGTCACCAAGCACCGCACGCCGTGGGACGTGGTCGCGCAGGCCCCGGACTTCTCGCTGGACGTGTGGGAGCTCTACGACACCACCACGGACTGGACGCAGGCGCACGACGTCTCGGCGCAGCACCCGGAGAGGCTCGCGCAGCTGCAGCAGCTGTTCATCATCGAGGCGGCCCGCTACAACGTGCTGCCGCTCGACGACCGGGCCGCGGAGCGGATGAACCCGGCCATCGCCGGCAGGCCCACCCTGGTGCAGGGCGACAAGCTTCGGCTGTTCGAGGGCATGACGCGGCTGAACGAGAACGTCGCGATCAACATCAAGAACCGCAGCTACTCGGTGACCGCGCAGGTCCAGGTCCCCGAGACCGGAGCCGAGGGCGTGGTGGTCACGCAGGGCGGCCGCACCGGCGGCTGGTGCCTGTTCACCGAGGGCGGCAAGCTCGGCTACCACTACAACTACTGCGGCCTGCGCCGGACGACGGTGCTCTCGGAAGAGGCGCTCTCACCCGGCGAACACCAGGTGCGCGTCGAATTCGCCTACGACGGCGGCGGAATCGGCCGCGGCGGTACCGCGACGCTGTACATCGACGGCGACGAGGCTGGCAGCGGGAAGGTCGAGCGCACCCACCCGCTGTACTTCTCGTTCGACGAGGGCCTGGACGTCGGCATCGACACCGGGATGCCGGTGTACGAGGGCTACAAGACCGAGCGGGGCAAGTTCAACGGCAGGATCGACTGGGCCGACATCGTGCTGGGGGACGACGACCACAGCCACCTGATCGACCCGGAGGACGCCCTCGCCGCGGTGCTCAAGCACCAGTAGGCGCTACGCGCTCGTGCGCGGTTGACGGGTCCGGGGACCCCGTAACCGCGCACGAGCGGCGGAGCCGCCTACGGGCAGCGGCGTGCGAGCGCCGTGGCCCAGTCCGCGGCCGCGTCGGGGTCTTCCGGCGGGGTCTCGACGAGTACGAGTTCGTCGATGCCCAACTTCGCGAGCGCGGCGCCGTCGCCCGGGCCCGGTTCCCGCAGCGCGACTGCCAGCCGCAGTTCGTCGGGGTCGCGACCGGCCTCACGGCACAGCTCACGCAGAACACCGGTCCGCTCGGCGACCTCGTCGACGCCGTCGAGGTTGAAGCCGTACCAGCCGTCCGCCCAGGCCGCGACGCGACGCAGCGCCCCGTCGCTGTTGCCCCCGAGCACCACCGGGATTCGCCGGTCGCGGACCGGCTTCGGGTTGACGCGAACCGCCTCGAAGCCGACGAACTCGCCGGCGAACGACGCGATGTCCTCGCGCCACAGCGCCCGCATGGCGGCGACGTACTCCGCGGTGCGCCGTCCCCGACGCTCGAACGGAACCCCCAGTGCCGCAAACTCTTCGCGCGACCAGCCGACACCCACGCCCAGCGTGAGCCGGCCGCCGCTGAGCCGGTCCAACGTGGCCGCCTGTTTGGCGACGAGCACCGGGTTGTGTTCGGGCAGCAGCAGCACGCCGGTGGCGATGCCGATCGTGTGGGTGGCCGCGGCGGCGAAGCTGAGCCCGATCATCGGATCCAACCAGTCCGCGGCAGCGGGCACCGCGATCCGGCCGTCGTCGGCATACGGGTAGCGCGAGTGCGACCGGTCCGCCATCACCACGTGCTCCCCCGACCACAGGGTCGCGAACCCGTTGTCCTCGGCGGCGACCGCGACCGCGTCGATCACCTCTCGGCGGGCGCCGGTGCCGATCCCCAGTGCGTGCAGTCCCAACCGCACCGTCTCACGCCCCGCCCGCCGTGCAGCGCACCGCGTCGTCGACGGTCCCGAAGGTCCGGCCCGACTCCGCGAAGTGCCGGCCCAGCTCCGTCTTGCGGGCAGTCTCGAGGTCGCGCTGCGGGACGTCCGCGAAGTAGATCGTGACGCCGCGGTCGGACAACTCCTGCTCGAGGTCCCGGATGTGGTGCATCACGGTGGTGGTGACCTTCCACGCCCGGGAGCAGTCCAGCACGACGGTCTTCGCGCCTGCCGCGTCGATGCGTTCCCGGATCGCCGTGACGTTGGCCAGCACGTTGGCCGTGTACAGGGCCGAATTGATCCGCAGCACCAGCGGATCGGCCGGATCGGTCGGAGCATCCTCGTCACCGCCGACCCACCGGCCGTCCGCGCCGCGGCGTAGCTGCACCACGTGCGGCCGGTTGAGCTCGCGCAGCACCAGGTACAGCGTGAACAGCACCCCGACCGCGACCGCGGGCAGCAGGCCTGCCGTCAGTCCGATCAGCGCCGTCGCCAGCGCAATCGCGAACTCCAGCTTGTTGATCCGCCAGAACTGTCCGAACGCGCCGATGTCCACCAGCCCGAGGGTCGCGACCACCACCATCGCACCGAGCGTGGCCTGTGGCAGGTCACTGAGCACCGGGGCCAGGAACAGCGCCACCAGCACCGCCAGCGCGGCGGTCACCAGCCCGCTCGCCTGGGTGCGCGCCCCCGCCCGCAACGCGACCGCCGTCTGCGAGAACCCGCCGGCCGGCGGCAGGGTGTGGAAGAACGCGCCCGCCACCGAGGCGACGCCGTTCGCCAGCATCTCCTGGTCGCTGTCGATCTGCGGCTCGCCCGGCCTGCGCACCCCGCGCGCCACGGACACCGTCTCGAGGAAGGCCATCGCCGCGATCGCGAGCGCGCCGGGAATCAGCGCGCCGATATCGTCGAGGCTCGGGATTCCCGGGAGTGGAATACCCTGTGGCACTTCCGCGATCAGCTCCACCCCGCGGCCGTCCAGGCCCGCGAACGCGACCAGCGCGATCCCGACCGCGACGACCACGAGCGGTCCGGGGATCCGGGGCGCCAGCCGCGACATCGCGTACAGGGCACCGATGGACCCGGCGGCCAGGAGCACCGTGGCGCCGTTCGCGTCACCGATCTGACGCAGCGCCGACCACACCACCCGGAAGAATCCCGTCGCGTCCGGATCCGAGGGCACGCCGAGCAGCTTCGGCAACTGACTGGCGGCCACCGTCAACCCGACGCCCACCTTGATCCCGACCAGCGTCGCCTCGTTGATGTTCTCGATGATCGACCCGAGCTTGAGCACGCGCGCCAGCAGCAGGATCACGCCGACCAGCAGGGTCAGCGTCATGAGCGAGGTCTGCGCGTCCTCCGAACCGGCCGCGATCCCGGCCCCGATCATCGTCGACGCCGTCAACAGCGCGATCGTCGACGTGGTGCTGACGCTGACCGCCCTGGCCCCGCCGAGCATCGCGTACACGACCATCGGCACCATGCAGGTGTACAGGCCGATCTGCACCGGCAGGTCCGCAATCGTCGCGTAGGCCATCGCCTGCGGGATCACCACGGCCCCGGCACTGAGTCCGGCGACCACATCGGCACGGAGCCAACGCTTCTGGTACCCGACGAGAGTCGGTGCGAGCACTGCCACCCGTGTCTCCCCTACGATTCCGCGGCCGGAAACACGATGTCCCAGTCGTCCCGGACGCTCACCGTCGTCCATCCCTCGGCGGCGGCCGCCTTCAGTGCGTCCTCGGCGCCGGCGTCGTAGGCGAACTCACGCTCGGCGTCGTCGTGGTGGACCAGCAGGCGCAGCGCATCCGGCCGCGCGAACTCGAACATCGGCACGTCGCCGTTCGAATTGCCGCCGACCAGAAGCGGTTTGCGGCCGATCCGGCTCCAGATCCGGATCGGCTTCTCCGGGCCGTCGTCCAGGAAGCCCATCGCCGAGGCGTAGGTGACCGCACCGTCGGCGTAGCTGAGCCCGAGACTGCTACCGATCACCCGTTCCCGCGGAATGCCGTACAGCTGATCGCCTGCCGGCCGCATGAAGTCCCGGTCCCCGCCGGACGCGATGTAGGTCGCGAATCCGTGCGCCTCCAGGTACCGCAGCAACTCCACCATCGGCGCGAACACGCATCGGGTGAACGGCAGCCCCAGCGAGGGATGCGTACCGGCGTCGAGGAACGCCCGGGCCGACTCGGTGTACGCCTCCACCTCCTGCCCCGCCGACGCCCGCACCACGCCGGCCATCAGCATCTTCAGGTCGGTGTCGTCGCCGGCGTAGTGCTTGTCGACCGCGGCGGACAGCCAACCGAAGTCCTTGTCCACCACCGCCTTGTACGGCTGCTGCGATGCCAGTGCCGGATCGGCCGCCGCCATCTTGGCCCACAGTCCGAAGATGAACTGGAGCTGGATCGGCATCGGCTTCTCGGTCCAGAGGGTGCCGTCGTTGTCGAACACGGCGATGCGCTCGGCGACCGGGACACCCTGCGCCTCGACGCGGGCCACGAAGTCGACGATTGCCGTGCGGGTCGCGGTGTCACGCCACAGAGTGAGTTCGCTCATCACTACTGCTTCATCATCGCGACGGTCATCAGATGCTCGGGATCGGCGAGGTGGCCGTGGTCGTCTTCCCCGAGGTCGATCCGCACCCGGTCGATCGTTCCCGTGAACGCGTTGCCGGTCGCCTGGTAGTCCGGCGAGACCGGTGAGGCGAGGTCCTGCCCGACGTCGAGGGTCTCGTCGAAGGTGAACTGGAACGGGATGGTCCGCTCCACCCGGCCCTCGCCGATCTTCTCCTCGCCCGCGAAGAGCGACACCGTGCCGCCCTTGCCCATTCCGCCGCCGTCGTACGCGAAGTGCAGGCGCAACTCCTGGTCGCCGGACGGCACCGGGGCATCCGACCGGACGATGTCGACATTGATGCCGAGCAGGTTGTACGCGAAGGCGAGCTTGCCGTCGAGGGTGTACAACGACCACCCGCCGTAGGCGCCGCCCTGCGCGACGATCACCCCGTTCACGCCGTCGTCCGGCACGTCGACCTTCGCGGTCACCGTGAACGACTTGTTCTTGATGTTGATCGCCGAGTTCTCGCTCAGTCGCCGCATGCCCCGGTACAGCGTCTGGCTCTGCGCGGTGATCAGCGCGGGGCGGCCCGCGAGGTCCGGGTTGAACCGCTCGGCCGTGCGGATGTCCATCGGCAGCACGTTGAACCGGGCCGCCTGGATGAGGAACAGTCGCTGCAGGTGCGCGAGCTTGTCCGGGTGCTCGGCGGCCAGGTCGTTCGACTGGGTCCAGTCCTTCTCGACGTCGTAGAGCTCCCAGACGTCGTCGTCGAGACCGTGGTCCGAGCCCAGCCACGGGTCCTTGTGCTTGGCGACGGCGGTCCAGCCCTTGTGGTAGATCGCGCGGTTGCCGACCATCTCGAAGTACTGCGTCACGTGCCGCTCGGCCGCGTCCGCGTCGTCGAAGGTGTAGTTCATCGCGGTGCCCTCGTACGGCCGCTGGGTGACGCCGTGCACCGTCGACGGCTCGGGGATGCCCGCGGCCTGCAGCACGGTCGGGGCGACGTCGATGGCATGGGCGAACTGGTTGCGGATCTCGCCGCGCGCCGCCATGCCGTTCGGCCAGCTGACGATGGTGCCGTTGCGGGTGCCGCCCCAGTGCGAGGCCACCTGCTTGGTCCACTGGTACGGCGTGTCCATGGCATGCGCCCAGCCGACCGCGTAGTGGTTGTACGAACTCGGGGTGCCGAGGTCGTCGACGTGCGCGGCGACGTACTCCTCGGTCTCGATGTCGTTCATGTGGTTGATCGTGAATCCCTCGTTGGTGGTGCCGTGCATCGAGCCCTCGGCGGATGCGCCGTTGTCGCCGATGATCACGTAGACGAGGGTGTCGTCGAGCACGCCGAGATCCTCGAGCGAGTCGAGCAGGCGGCCGACGTGGTGGTCGGCGTACTCGAGGAAGCCCGCGTAGACCTCCATCTGGCGCACGAGTGCCGGCTTGATGGTCTCGCTCATCTCGTCCCAGGCGGGGATGCCGGGGCTGCGCGCGGTGAGCACCGCGTCCGGACCGATGACGCCGAGCGCCTTCTGCCGCGCAAAGGTCTCCTCGCGCAATGCATCCCAGCCTTGGTCGAACTTGCCGCGGTACTTGTCCGCCCATTCCTTCGGCACGTGGTGCGGGGCGTGCGTCGCGCCGGGCGCGAAGTAGGTGAAGAACGGCTTGTCCGGTGCGAGCGACTTCTGTTGGCGGGTCCAGTCGATGGCCTTGTCGGTCATGTCGCCCATGAAGTGGTAGCCCTCCTCGGGCGTGCCCCACGGCTCGACGGGCGAGGTGTTCTCGTAGATGGCCGGGTACCACTGGTTGGTCTCCCCACCGATGAACCCGTAGAAGTACTCGAACCCACCGCCGGGATGCGGCCAGTGGTCGAACGGTCCCACCGCCGACGCCTCCCACACCGGAACCTCGTGGCACTTGCCGAACTGGGCGGTGTTGTAGCCGTTGAGCTTGAGGGTCTCGGCGAGGGGGGCGCAGTTGTTCGGTCGCAACGAGTTGTATCCCGGTGCGCTGGTGGCGATCTCGGTGATACCACCCATGCCGACGGTGTGGTGGTTGCGGCCGGAGAGCAGGGCCGCCCGGGTCGGGGAGCACAGCGCGGTGGTGTGGAATCGGGTGTACTTCAGTCCCTGTGCGGCGACGCGCTCGAAGTTCGGCGTCTCGATCGGACCGCCGAAGGCGCTCGAGGCCCCGAACCCCACGTCGTCGATCAGCACCACGAGCACGTTCGGGGCACCCTCCGGCGGGAGCAGCCGGCGGATCGGGGGGAACTTCGTGTCCGGGTCCGTCGCGTCGTAGGTGACGGTGCCGGTGTAGGCGAGGTCGGGGATCGGCAGGGATCCGCGCTGGAGGCCGTTCGAGTCGTCGGTCATGGTGCGGCACCTTCCGTGGTTTCCTGCAGGTGTTTTGACACTAGGCAGGGACTCGGTCTGCCGGCATCATCCGTCGCGGGTGACGCAGTCGGCGGCGGGCGGGGCGCGTACCCGATCCAGACCTTCGGGGCCCTTCAGCCGGTCGGGTCGCTCGGTCCGTGCGACGGTTCCCGCGGCGGTCCGCCAGACGGTCGGACCAGGCGCCGCCGAGCGTCCTCGAAGGCGCGGAGTGTCGACTCACCCAGAACAGGGGTCGCACCGTATGTCTCGAGCACCACGCCCTGCGCATCCAACCGCTCGTCGTCCCAGGTCTCTAGGACTTCGGGAGTCAGGCCACTGAGGTACAGCCTGCCGCCCACCGTGTCCAGTCGGTTCGCATAGTCGGCAACAACCTTGAAGAAGGTGGCGCCGAGTGTTGTTCGCCCGCGCAGTCGCAGGATCACCTCGGGCGAGTTCGCGGTTGACGGGTCCGGCAACTGCACCTGGAGTGTGCGCGCACCGGCGTAGAACAGGCTGCCGTACACATCGAGGATCACCACCTCCCGGTCCTCGAGGCGCGCCGGAACCGGGGCCTCGGTCAGCCTGCCGTCGCGGTCAGCCTCCAGTCGCACCACCCTCAGGTCCACTGCTTCCTGGTTGAGCTGCAGCAGCAGCGAGAGCGCCACACCGATTCCCACGGCGGCCGTCACGGGGAGCAGCAACGTCGCGACGAAGGTGGTGACGAGCGCGACGATCGAGGCCGGTCCGCTGGAGACTATCGATCGGATCTGCGCCGGCCGGATGGAGCCGGCCGCCGCGAAGATCAGCACCGCAGCCAGTGTCGGCATCGGCACCTTTCCGACCAGGCCCGAGAAGAGGACCAGGATCACGACCATCCAGATCCCGGAGAACACCGCGCCCCAGCGACTTCTCGCTCCCGCGGTGTCGTTGAGTGCCGTCTGTCCGACCGATCCGCCGACCGGCATGCCGCCGAACAGTCCGGAGGCGAGGTTGCCCACGCCCTGCGCAGAGAAGTCCCGATTCGGTCGGGTCCGGGTACCGTCACGGTTCGGAGCGGCCTCGGCGACCCCGGCACCCTGCACCAGGACGATCGCCGAGACGGCAAAGGCGCCACTGACCAGCGAGACGGACAGCAGGCCGAGGTCGGGAAGCTCGAGCGGCGGGAACCCGGTCGGGATGGCACCGACGTCCGACACGCTCGCGACCGTGTCGAGGCCGAAGACGATCACCACCAGGCACGGAACCACCAGCGCGACAAGGGAACTGAACAGCGCAAGACGGGTCCGCGCCAGCACGATCAGCAGCACCAGCGCCAGGACCCCGGTCAGCACCGACGGCCAGTCGACACGCGTCGGATTGGTGATCAGGTCGAAGGCCTTGGCCAGCGCGACCGACCCGGACACTGACGCGCCGGTCAGGTCGGGCAACTGGCCCAGCACGATGTTCACCGAGATCCCGGTCAGGAATCCCGTCATCACCGAGTGCGAGACGAATCGGGTGTAGCGGCCGAGCCGGAGCAGTCCCGCGAGGACCATCACCGCCCCGGCGATCAATGTCAGCAGCACCAGCGCATCCGCGCGATCCCCTTCGGGGACGGTGGCGATCGCGGAGCCCGCCGCCAGCGCGGAGGCGCTGGTGGTGGTGACCACCATGAGTTTGGTGCTGGTCTGCATTCCTCCGAACAGCGGACCGGCAAAACTCGCATACAGCCCGTGTACCGGGCTTACCCCGGCAAGAACCCCGGAGGCCATCCCGTCGGGGACACTGCTGATCGCCCCCGGAAGACCGGCAATCAGGTCGGCCTTGAGGTCGCGGCGCTGCGGTAGACGGTCCCGAAACCACCCACGCACGGCGGTCACCGTCGGTGTCATCGGTCCATGGTCTGCTTCGAGGCTGTCCCTGGGCATCACTCCCAGCGGGTGAACTTGCCACTCCGCGACATCAGGTGCCCCGTGGAAGGATCGGAGCCGCGCTTCTCGCGGTCGTCACCGCCCGAGCCGACCCCGCACCATCATCCCTCGAGTGAGAATCCCCGCACTTCCGGTGTCACCGGGTATCTCCCACGTCCACCAATGCCTCGCCGACCGTCGGGTAGACCCCCACGGTCTTGCCGTCGGACGCGGTCCGCTCGAGGGTGTCCCGGAACTGCCCGATGTCGCGGGCGACCCGGAGCTCGATCCCCTTGCGCCCGAGCGTGTCCCGTAGCTGCATCAGCATCTCCGCGGCGCTGACGTCCACGAACGGCGAGGTCTCGGCATCGAGCACCACCACCCGCGTCGCGTCGGTGCACAGCGCCTCGATGCTCTCCTTCACGTGGTCGGCGTTTGCGAAGAACAGGCCGGCCTCCACGCGAACCACCACCACGTCCGGCCGGGTGGCCAGGTCGGGATGGCGCTCGGCATCGACCCACAGCGAACCCTCCTTCGCCAGTGCCGCGACGTGCGGGCGCGAGGACCGGTAGAGCAGCAGCAGCATCGACACCCCGATGCCGATCACCAGGCCCGGCAGGGTGTCGAAGAGCAGCACGCCCATCATGGCGGCGAACGCGCCCGCGAAGTCGGCGCGGGCGGCGGGTCCGTAGATGCTGCCGAGCCGTTCGGTCCACACCCCGTAGAGACGCTTCATCGCGGAGACATCCACCAGCTCGATGACCGCGGCGATGACGACGGCCGCGAGGGTGGCCTCCGGCAGCTTCTCGAACAGCCCGGTGAGGAAGAGCAGCGTGACCACGGTGAGCGCCGCGACGACGAGGCCGCTCACCTGGGTTTTCGCTCCGGCCCCACCGTTGACCGCGGTCTTGGAGAGGCTGCCGTTGACCACCATGCCCGAGGTCAGACCCGAACCGAAGTTCGCGGCGCCCATCCCCATCAGCTCGCGGTTGGCGTCCACCTCGTAGCCCGCCTTGACGGCATAGGTCTTGGCCGCGCCCAGACCCTCCGCGAAACCGATGAGCAGCACTCCGACCGCCGGCCCGAGCAGGTCCACGTAGTCGTCGAAGCCGACGCCGCCGGGCAGTCCGATCGAGGGCAACCCGGAGTCGATGTGCCCGACGATCTCGACCCCCTTGCCGTCCAGGCCGAACACCGCGACCGCCGCGATGCCGAGCAGCACCGCGAGCAGCGATCCCGGGATCAGCGGCAGCCAGCGTTTGAGGCCCAGCACCACCGCGAGGCTCAACAAGCCGACGACCAGGGTCCGCCAGTCGGTGTCGCCGAGATGGCTGAGCACTCCCCAGGCCTGCTCGAAGAAGTTGCCGTCGGACTTCTCGACGCCGAACAGCTTGGGGACCTGACCGATGATGATGGTCAGCGCGAGGCCGACGATGAAGCCCTTGAGCACCGGCTCGGAGATGAAGGACGCGATGAAGCCGAGCCGGAGCAGTCCGGCGAGCAGCCCCACGATGCCGGTGGCAATGGCCAGCACCGCGGACAGCGCGATGTACTTGCCGCCGTCCGCCCCGGCGATCGGCGCAATGATGGCCGCCGACAGTGCCGCGGTCGCGGACATCGGACCCACCACCAGGTGTCGCGAACTACCTACCGCGGCATACAGGATCAGCGACGGGATCGCGGCATAGAGGCCGACCACCGGCGGCACGCCCGCGATGGTGGCGTACGCGAGCGCCTCCGGAACGAGGACCGCCCAGACCGTGAGGCCGGCGATGATGTCGGGCCGGATCCACTTCGTCTGGTAGCCCTGCAGGGAACCGAACAGCAGCCAGTGCCCGCGCGTCTTCTCCGTGATGCCCACTCTGTCCGGCCCCTTTCGCCACGCCTCTCCCCATGGTCTGGCAGCCGCTCCGTGACCGCTTCACCTCACGAGGGTGAGGCGCGAGTGGGCATCCGCCGCGACCGTCAGGCCCGCGATCATCACGGGAATCGCGGACCGGAACACCTGTGCGGCGGCCGGGCCTTCCCGACCACTGCTCCCGGCGCGGCTACCGGGCCTGCTGCGCCAGCAGCTGCTCGAACGGCACCGGGTCGTCGAACGGGTCGACCGGACCCCGGTTTGCGCGCCCGACGATCGCGTCGGCGAGTTCGGCCGCCGCGCGGTCGACCCGTCCGGCGAGTCCGCTCCCCGATCCGTTCGCGCCCCAGTCCTCCGACGCGGCGAACACGCCGGTGGGCACCGCCGCCGCGCGCAGGTAGGCGAACATCGGGCGGACGGCGTGCTCGATCACCAGCGAGTGCCGGGCCGTGCCGGCCGTCGCACCGATCAGCACCGGCACGGCGTCCAGTGCGCCGGGCTCGAGCACGTCGAAGAACGACTTGAACAGCCCGCTGTATGACGCGTTGAAGACCGGCGTGACGACGATCAAGCCGTCCGCGCCGACGACGGCGTCGATCGCCCGCTTCAGGTCCGTGCTCGGGAATCCCGTGAGCAGGTTGTTCATCAGGTCGTGGGCGTGGTCGCGCAGCTCGACGACCTCCACCTCGGCGCCCTCGCCGAATTCGGCGAGGGCCCGGGCGGTGGCGGCCGCGAGCTGGTCCGCGAGCAGCCGGGTGGACGAGGGCTGGCCGAGCCCGGCCGCGACGACGGCGATCCGGCGCGCGGTCACGGCCGCACCGCCGCCGTCTCGCCGCCGGACCGTGCCGCGACCAGGGCGCCGTGCGTCGGCCCGTCCGGGACGTGCGCCGGGCGCAGCGCGTCGAGTTCCCTGCGCAGCACCGGGACGACCTCCTCGCCCAGCAGGTCGAGCTGCTCGAGCACCGACTTGAGCGGCAGGCCCGCGTGGTCGACCAGGAACAGCTGACGCTGGTAGTCGCCGAAGGTCTCGCGGAAGGTCAGCGTCTTGTCGATGACCTCCTGCGGGCTCCCCACCGTCAGCGGGGTCTGCTCGGTGAACTCCTCCAGCGACGGGCCGTGGCCGTACACCGGCGCGTTGTCGAAGTACGGACGGAACTGCCGGACCGCGTCCTGCGAGTTCTTGGAGATGAACAGCTGACCGCCGAGCCCGACGATCGCCTGGTCGGCCGAGCCGTGGCCGTAGTGCTCGTACCGGCGGCGGTACAGGTCGACCAGGCGCTTGAAGTGCTCCTTGGGCCAGAAGATGTGGTTGGCGAAGAAACCGTCGCCGTAGTACGCGGCCTGCTCGGCGATCTCGGGGCTGCGGATCGATCCGTGCCAGACGAACGGGGCCACCCCGTCGAGGGGACGCGGCGTCGCGGTGAACGACTGCAGCGGCGTGCGGAACTTGCCCTCCCAGTTCACGACGTCCTCGCGCCACAGCCGGTGCAGCAGCCCGTAGTTCTCGACGGCCAGCGGAATGCCCTGGCGGATGTCCTGACCGAACCAGGGGTAGACCGGACCGGTGTTGCCGCGGCCGAGCATCAGGTCGACGCGACCGTCCGCGAGGTGCTGGAGCATCGCGAAGTCCTCGGCGATCTTCACCGGGTCGTTGGTGGTGATCAGGGTCGTCGAGGTGGACAGGATGATCCGCTCGGTCTGCGCGGCGATGTAACCGAGCATCGTGGTCGGTGAGGACGGTACGAACGGCGGGTTGTGGTGCTCGCCGGTCGCGAACACGTCCAGGCCCACCTCCTCGGCCTTCTTCGCGATGGCGACCATCGCCTTGATGCGCTCCGCCTCGGTGGGGGTGTGCCCCGTGGTCGGGTCGGTGGTGACGTCGCCGACCGTGAAGATCCCGAACTGCATACCCACTCCAATTGGTTGATGATTCAATTACCTGGGTGAACCGGCGGGCTCTCGGACATATTCCTCCGGTGCGCCCGCCGCCGACTCAGCGCGCGACCGAGAAGACCCAGCCGCGCAGCATGAGGAACCGGAACACGCCGACGAGCGCGCTGACCCCGATGACCAGGACGGCCTGCGCGCCGCCGGGAGCCGACGGGAACCAGAGGTCGGACAACGCGAGCATCACCGAGCTCAGGACCAGCCCGACCAGCGCGAGCCCACCCGCCTCCCACTGCGCCTGCATCCAGTTCACCCGCTCGGCGGCATGGAAGGTGAGCCGGCGGTGCAGCTCGTTGGCCAGCACGGTGCTGACCGCGACCCCGGCGATGTTGGCCACCAACGAGCCGCAGCCACGCAGCAGCAGGAACAGTGCCGCGTACGCGACGTTGCTGGACCCGCCGACCAGCACGAACCGCGTGAACTGCGCCAGGGCGCCGTCGCCGCGCAGCCGCCCGGCACCCGAGCGTGACGGGCCGGCCTTCGCGAGGGCGACCGATCCCCCGTCGACGAGATCCACGTTCCCGGGATTCACGCCCACGTCCTCACTCATGCGCCCGCGCCGGCTCGCGCCAGGTCAGCGCCGGCACCAGCACGCCGTCGATGATCCGCTCCACCAACTCCTTGCCCACCGGGGCGGCGAGCACGGTCAGGTGGTGGAAGGTGACGGCCGGGAACACGGTGCCGATCATCTCCAGGTCGCGGTCGGCCGGGACCTCGCCTCGCGCGACGGCCCGGTCGACGATGGCGGTGAACACCGCCTGGTGGGGTTCCGCGACGGCACCCCGGACCGCCTCGCGCAGTCCGGCGTCGTGGGCCATCGCGGTGAGCAGGCCCGCGACCACCGCGTCGCGGCGGGCGTCCCGGTCGAGCCAGGTCGACGACATCAGCACCAGGTCGCCGCGCAGCGTGCCGGTGTCCGGCTCCGGGTACTCGCCGTGCAGCTGCGCGACCGCAGCAGCGACCAGTTCGCTCTTGCCCGCCCACCGGCGGTACACGGTGGCCTTGCCGGCGCCGCACCTGGCCGCGACGGTTTCGATGGTCAGACGGTCGTACCCGACCTCGGCGAGCAGGTCCTGGGTGGCGACGAGAAGGGCCAGGTCGAGGTCCGCGCTGCGCGGACGGCCGGCCTTCGACGGCGATGACACTGGTGTCCTCCAATCAGGTGTGGCGGCCCTGCGGCCGCCACACCGATACTCTCAGCCACCCGATTCCCGGGTGACGCGACGTCAGCCTGCGTGCACCGGCGGCGCCGACTCGCCGGTCGCGGCCTTGGCGTTGACGGCGGTCACGGTGACCACCAGGCCCACCACCAGCAGCACCGCTGCCACGGCGAAGGCCGCCGTGAATCCCTCGGTCAGGGCGTTCGACGCCTGCGCGAGCAGGGACTCGTCGCCGGTGCCCAGCGCCCGGAAGTACTCCTTGTCCGCATCGGCGAGCACCCCGTTCGCGGTGGTGGTGGCCACCGTCGAGAGCAGTGCGAGCCCCATCGCGCCGCCGATCTGCTGGGCAGTGCTCAGCAGCGCCGACGCGATACCGGCGTCGCCGTCGGTCACCCCGGACACCGCGCCGAGGGTCATCGGCAGGAAGGTCACGCCCAGGCCGAGCGCGGTGACGAACATCGCCGGCAGCAGGTGCGTCCAGTACGACGAGTCGGGCGTGAGGAACGCGAACCACGTCAGGCCGACCGCGGCGAGTACCAGTCCCGGACCGGCCAGCAGCCTGGCCGGGACCCGGCCCGCGAGCTTCGAGCCCATCGCCGCGCCGAAGCCCATGCCGACGCTGAACGGCAGGTACGCGAGTCCGGTCTGCATCGGCGAGAAGCCGAGCACCTGCTGCATGTAGAGCGAGAGGAAGTAGAACATCGCGAACATCGCGGCGCCGACCACCAGCATGGTGACGTACGAGCCGGACCGGTTGCGGTCCCTGAGCAGGCGCAGCGGCATCATCGGGTGGTCCGAGCGGGTCTGGACCACCACGAAGGCGACCAGCAGGCCGGCGGCGGCCGCGAACAGCGCCAGGGTGACCGAGTCCGTCCAACCGGACTCTCCGCCGCGGGTGATCGCGTAGACGAGGCTGACCAGGCCGAGGGTGCCGGTGATCGCGCCGGGCACGTCGAGGCGTCCGGTCATGCGGTCCCCGACGGGCAGGATCCGGGTGCCGACGAGCAGCGCGACGCCGATCGGGACGTTGACGAAGAAGATCCACCGCCAGTCCAGGTAGTCGGTGAGCACGCCGCCGAGCAGCAGGCCGAGGGTCGAGCCGATGCCCGACATGGCCGCGTAGACGCCCATCGCCTTGTTGCGGGGTCCACCCTCGGGGAAGGTGGTCGCGATCAGCGAGAGCGCGGTGGGCGCGGCGATCGCCGCACCGACACCCTGCAGCACCCGGGCCGCGATCAGCAGTTCGGCGTTGGGCGCCAGGCCGCCGAGCAGCGAGGCGAAGGTGAACACGGCGATGCCGATCCGGAACATCCGGCGACGGCCGAACAGGTCACCCGACCGGCCACCGAGCAGCAGCAGACCGCCGAAGGCCAGCACGTACGAGTTCACCACCCAGGCCAGACCGGACGCGGAGATGCCGAGGTCCGCCTGGATGCTGGGCAACGCGATGTTGGTGATGGTGCTGTCGAGGATCACCATCAGCTGTGCGGTGGCGATGACGACAAGGGCCAGGCCCAGGTGTCTCGGCGCCCCGGTGCCGGGCGCGGCGGACGCGCGTACCGACGAGGTTGTGGTCATGACTGGCCTTCCGAAGAGCGGTGACGGTCACCGACGTCCTGCCGGTCGACCCGCAATATAGAGACGGAACCGTATCGTATTTTATTCCGCGGGGCACGCGAGCGGCCGTCGGAGAGACGACGACCACAGGGGTCCGAGGCAACGCGGCGGGCGGGCGGCGGTGCCGCGCACCGGCAGCCCACGAGCCACGCACCGGCGCGATGCCGAAGCCGGCTAGCGGGAACTGATCTCGGCGCGGTCGACGGTGACCAACAGCGCCAACGAGTCGGCGGTGCGGGCACAGAAGGCGTCGACGTCGGCGAGCCCGCTGGTGAGGCCTCGCATGGTGGTGGCCGCCATCAACAGGTCGAAGGCAGCCTCGGAGACCGCGGCGTTGGCGTCGCCGGAACGGTCCGGGAACGCCGCGGACACCCGCGCGGCCAGCGCGGCACGGGCGGGGTCCTCCGACCGCGCGACCAGGCGCTCGTAGACACCGTCGTCGGAGTGGTAGGCGGACAGCAACCCCGGGATCGCCGCCCGGGTCGCGGGTTCCGCAATCCGCACGAGGAACATCCGCGTCCAGGCGAGCAGGTCCGCACGCAGGTCGTCGGTGGCTTCAGGCAGGGCGACGTCCTGCATCCCGAAGATCGCATCCTCGATGATCGACTCCCGCGTGGCCCAGCGCCGATAGATCGCGGCGGTACCCAACTTCGCCCGACGAGCGATCGCGGTGATGGTGGTCTTCTGGTAGCCGCACTCCACCAGCAATTCCCTGGTTGCGGCGAGGATGGCCTCGTCGACCTGCGGATCACGAGGCCGTCCCACTCCGGCGGTGCCGGTTCGGCGATCCCTGCGTTCATCCACAGTCGCGGACAGTACCGGACGCCTTTCTCCAAAACCAATACGTTGCGGGTCGCTCCGCAATAGATTCCCGAACAGGCATCCATCGACGAAAGGGCCGGACATGATCACCCCGCACGACGAACTGCTCATCCACCAGCTCCCCACCACCCTCGACCACGTCTCGCAGAGCGACCTGCGCTGGACCGAGCGCATCGTGATGTACGGCTTCGACAAGTCCGGCGACATCAGCATCATGACCGGCATGGCGAAGTACCCGAACCGTAACGTCATGGACGCCTACGCCATGGTCACCCGCAAGGGCGAGCAGGCCCGCGTGGTGCGCATGTCCACCGAGCTGAACCCGCAGACCGGTGCCCTGAACGCCTTCAGCGTCGGGCCGTACACGTACGAGATCGTCGAGCCGCTGCGCAAGGTGAGCTCCACCGTCGAGTCCAACGAGCACGGCCTGAGCCTGCAACTCGACTTCACCGGCGACTTCCCGGTCTACGAGCAGACCGCGGCCTTCCACCGCAGCCGCGGCCGGGTCCGGGAGGACGCCCGCCGGTTCTACCAGAACGGCACCATCACCGGCTGGATCGAGATCGACGGCGAGCGCATCGAGATCGACCCCGAGAACTGGTGGTTCGGCCGCGACCACTCGTGGGGCGTGCGGCACGGCGGTGGCGGCGGCAGCCTGCCCGAGGGCGGGAACATGCAGCCCTCCGAGGTGCCCGCCGGCGTCCTCTACTACATGGGCATCTTCCAGTTCGACGACGAGGTGGTGCACTTCGCACAGCGCGAGACCCACACCGGGGAGCGCTGGCAGTTCGAGGGCGAGGTGCTCTTCCCGATCGACTCCGGCAAGGAGCCGCTGCCGATCATCGACGTCGAGCACGACCTGGACTTCCGCGACGACCTCCGCGTCGTCAGGTCCGGCACGTTCACCGTGCACCGCGCGGACCGCTCGACCGACGTCATCGAGGTCAAGCCGGTGTGCGACTTCTGGCCGGGCCTGGCCGGGTACGACGAGTACAACGGCTACGCGTCGGGAATGTACCGCGGCAAGGACTTCAGCGACAGCTTCGACGTCGACATCACCGACGTCGACGAGATCCGCAAGGTGAGCATGCTCAGCGAGACGCTCGTCGAGGTCCGGATGGGCGACAAGGTCGGACACGGGCTGGTGGAGATGGTGTTCATGGGCGTGAACCCGCGCTACGGCTACACCGACTGGAGCGCCAACCGGGCCGGTCAGAACAATGGCTGAGCGGGTCGCGCCGGAGGACTTGGCGGCCGCCCTCGAGCCGATTGTCCGGCAGCGCATTCCGGGTGCACAGAACGCGAAGATCGTCGACTGGAAGCGCACCGAACGCGGCTTCTCCACCGAGACCTACCTGTTCAACCTCGAGGGCGCCGAGCAGGAGTCGGCCGGCTACGTCTTCCGACGGCCGCCCGAGATCGCGCTGTTCCCGGACTACGACCTGCGGCGCCAGTACCTGGTCTCGGAGCGGCTCGCGCCGACCGATCTCCCGGTTCCGGGCGTCCGGTGGATCGACGCCGACGACAACCCGCTCGGCACCCCGTACTACGTGATGGACCGCATCGGAAATGCCGAGGCGCCCAGCGACTTCCCGTCGTACCACACCGCCGGAAACTACTTCGAGGCCGACGAGGAGGGTCGGGCGAAGATGTGGTGGGAGTGCATCGAGACGATGGCGCAGGTGCATCTCCTCGACACCGACGAGCTGCGGCTCGGTTTCCTCGCGATGCCCAAGTTCGGGGCCAAGCCGGTCGAGCAGATCGTGAACTACCTCGACTGGGCCGTGCGCTGGGCGGCGCCGGAGCTGCCGCCGGTGATGGAGAAGGCCCTGACCTGGCTCAGGGGCAACCTCTACGAGCCGGAGCACGTGACCCTGGTCTGGGGCGACGCCCGCATGTCGAACATCCTGTACACGCCGGAGCTGTCCGTCGCCGGCGTACTCGACTGGGAGATGGCGTATCTGGGTGACCACGAGGCCGACCTGGCCTGGGTGCTGTTCCTGGACTGGGCGTGCAGCGAGTACGAGGGACACCCCTGTCTGCCCGGCACCCCGACGCGGGAGGAGACCGTCGCCCGCTACGAGGAACTCACCGGCTGGAAGGTGCAGAACCTGCTGTTCAACGAGGTCCTCGGGGTTGTGCTGCTCTCGGTTCCGCTGCTGCGCCTGTCCACCCATCTGAACCTCGGTGACAACGTCAGCATCACCGGGTTCTGCATGGCTCGACTCGAACAACTCCTGGGCGAAGCCTAGAAGTTGTTCATCCCCTGGCGAACTGGATGGAGATCGTCAGTGGGCATGGGCCTCCGGTGCCGGTGTGCGGTCCGACGACCACACACCGGCGCCCGGGGCCCTTTCGGTACGACGAGATCGGCGAGGCAGCGCCGTACGACGGTCACGTGGTATGGCCGTGCCCTGACCCGACCCTCCGGACCGACAGCGCCGCAACAGATGTCGGTCGGCATACTGCCAGCGGGCAGGCGGTGGCTCGCCTCGAGGGCTCCACCGGGACCGACGACGTCGGTGCCGTCGCGGTCGAGCACCAGCACCGCGCCCCGGCTCATCGAAACCGCGGCGGTCCTGTTGCCGGGCAGCAGGATCGGACCCTCGGTGAAGCCGATGCCGTCCGCGAGCATGGTGGCGTCCATGTCAGCGCGGCAGTCCGAGCGCGCGCTGGGCGATCACGTTTAGCTGGATCTCGATGGTCCCGCCGCCGATCAGCACGGCCGGGACACCCAGGTAGTCCACCACGTACGGCAGCTCCTCACTGCTCACGAGACCGCGCGGGCCGAGCAGCCGGATCATCGCGTCGGAGCCCTCCCGCTGGGCGATCGCATGGAAGACCTTCTGCACGCTGGTCGCCGCGCCGGTGGCGTCCTCGGTGCCGTGCAGTCGGTGCAGCACGGCCTTGAGGTTCATAGCGCCCACCGAGAGCTCGCGGGCGGTGTTGCGGCCCAGCACCTTCACGACCTCCTCGCGGGTACTGCCGTGCTCACCGGAGTCGAGCAGTTCGCGGATCGTCGATGCGGCGCCGTGCCCAAACTTGGCCGTGCCCATCTTCAGCCGCTCATTCGACAGGGTGGTGACGGCCAGGCGCCAACCGTCGCCGGGGTCGGCGACCACGCAGTCGTCGGGCACAAACACCTCGTCGAGAAACACCTCGTTGAACTCCCACACCCCGGTGGCCTGCTGCAGCGGGCGCACATCCACGCCGGGCGAGGACATCTCGATCAGGAAGTACGTCAGGCCCTTGTGCTTGGGCACCTCCGCGTCGGTCCGGGCCAGGCACACGCCCCAGTCCGCCTCCCGCGCCTGGGTGTTCCACACCTTCTGGCCGTTGAGAGCCCACCCGCCGTCGACACGTCGAGCCTTGGTGGTCAGGCCCGCGAGGTCGGAGCCCGCGCCCGGCTCGGAGAACAGCTGGCACCAGATCAGCTCCCCACGGAGCGTGGTGTCCACGAACCGCTTCCGCTGCTCCTCGCTGCCGTGCGCGATCAGCGTGGGCAGCACCCACTCGGCGATGCCGGTGTCCGGCTGAGCGAGGCCGTGGCTCGCGAACTCCTCGGCGATCACCGCCTGCTCAACCGCTCCCGCGTCGCGCCCGTACGGCGCCGGGTAGTGCGGCGCGGTCAGACGCTCCTCCGCGAGCAGGGCCCGTCGGTCTCCCCCGCGGGTCGGCGCCCAGCCCTCCGTCGCGGTCTCGTCCTCGGGGAGCGCCACGACGGTGTCGAGCACCGCGGAGACCTCGGCCCGCAGCTGCGGGAGCGTGTCGCCGGTGATGAACGAGAAGTCCCGCCGGGCTCCCAGCGCGGCCTCGCCCAGCCTGCTCGCCCAGGAGTCCTCGGTGCCCACCACGGACGCGACGGCGACCGCGCGGCGCCAGTACAGGTGCGCGTCATGCTCCCAGGTGAATCCGATGCCGCCGAGCGCAGTGATGCACTCGAGCGCCTGGTCGACGCCGGCCTGGGCCGCGGTCAGCGCCGCCTGCGCGGCGACCAGCCGCCGTTGCGCCGAGCCCGCGTCGGCGGCGCGGGCCGCGTCCCACACCGCGGCGCAGGCGGTCTCGGCGCGGATGAGCATGTGCGCCGCCTTGTGCTGCACGGCCTGGAAGCTGCCGACCGGGCGGCCGAACTGGTGCCGGGTGCGCACGTAGTCCACGGTGGTCTCGAGGCACCAGGCCGTGATCCCGCTGGCCTCTGCGCCGAGCAGGGTGGCGACGAGAAGGTCCACCGCGACTGGATCCAGGCCCGGCAACGCCCGGCCGGGCGCGAGCACGTGCCCGGTGAGCGTGAGCCGACCGACCGTCCTGGTCGGGTCGGTGGCCTCGCAGGCCTGCACCCGGGCGGACTCCGCGAGATCGTCGGCGTCGAGCCAGAACCACAGGCCGACCCCGCTCGTGTCCGCGGCATCGGCCCGGACCAGGATCCGCTCGGCACCCGACAGCCCGAGGGTGGGATCGGAGGTACCGTCGACCACCCAGCCCTCCCCCGCCGCTCGGGCCGTCAGTCGGCCTTCGGCGACGAGCGCCCCGGTGGCGCCGTCACCGAAGGCGCTCAGCAGTTCGTCCGCCCCGGCCGGGGCCAGCGCGGCGACGGAACTGGCCAGAACCGTGGACAGGAAGGGCCCCGGGAACAGCGCCTTGCCGAACTGCTCGACCACTACCGCGAGTGCCGGCAACCCACAGTCCGCTCCGCCGACCGACTCGGGAAGATGCATTCCATGGAAGCCGTTACGCACCACGGCGTCCCAGGTCACCTTGCCGGAGAACATCGCGAAGTCCTTGCGGACCTCCTCGGTCGGCGCGGTCTTGCGGGCGAAGGCCAGGGCGGAATCGGCCAGTGCCTGCTGGTCCTCGTCGATCGGTAGTGCCATGGAAAGCTCCTAGGAGGTCAGTCGGACCGACAGGGACCACAGTTCCCCTGCGGTCGTGAGGTCGGTGGCGTGGCCGTCGGCCGCGCCTACCGCGCAGTCTGCGAGGTAGGCACCGCCGGCGGTGTCGAGCTCGGGAGCGGTTCCGCCCCACACCGAGGTCGCCGCGGCGGCGGGAACGGACTTGAGGTTGCTCAGCGCGTTCTCGGAGCCCTCCGACATCCGCCGCATCTGCGCCATGTCCTCGCGCGACATGTGACGGGCGAGGCCGGTGGCGCACACACCCGGATGCACCGCGAACGCGTGCACGCCCTGCTCGCCGAACCGCCGCTGCAGCTCGACGGTCATCAGGACGTTCGCGGCCTTCGACTGGCCGTACGCGACGAACTTGTCGTAGGCGCGGCTCTCGAAGTTCGGGTCGACGAGGTCCACGGGATGCGCCCGGTGCGCATCCGAGGACAGGGTGACCACCCGCGCGGGGCGACCGGAGCGATCGGCTGCGGCCGTCAAGGCCGGCAGCAGCGCCGTGGTGAGCGCGAAGTGGCCGAGGTGATTGGTGCCGAACTGCAGCTCGAATCCGTCCCGGGTGCGTTGCAGCGGCGGGTACATCACCCCGGCGTTGTTGATCAGGACGTCCACCGGCAGTCGCCGGGCTGACAGCCGAACAACCAGGGCGCGAATGCTTTCCAGGTTCGCGAGGTCGACTCCGAACACCTCCGGCTCGACTCCGGGGTGCGCTTCGCGGATCCGGGCCGCCACGGTGTCGGCGGCGACCGCGTCGCGTGCGGTGAGGACGACGTGGGCGCCCGCACCGGCGAGCGCCCGGGCTGTCTCGCTGCCCAGGCCGCTCGTCACCCCGGTCACGAGCACGGTCCGACCGCGCAGGTCCACTCCGTCGAGGACGTCCCCGGTGGTGCGCGCGGTCATCGCGGGTCGATCTCCTGCCAGTCGGTGGACAGCCGCGAATCCCATTGGGGGGCACGGCGCTCCGTGAACGCTCGAACACCCTCGGCGGCGTCCGGCTTACCCATCACCCTCAGGTGCAGCTCCGTCTCGAGCTCAGCCACCCGTTCCGGCCCGTACCCGCGCCGGACGGTCTGCCACAGCAGCCTCTTCGACAGCGCGGCCGACATCGGTGCCACGTTCACCGCGATGTCGTGAGCGATGCCCATTGCGGTGGGCAGCACCTCGTCCGCCGGCAGATGCCTGCTCGCCAGGCCCAGCCGGACCGCCTCGGCGCCGTCGAAGGTGCGACCCGTCAGCAGGATGTCCGCTGCTGCCGCCATGCCGGCGATGTGCGGAACGGTCCAGTGCGACATGGCATCCGGGATCACCCCCCGTCGGACCTGCGGAATGGAGTACTTGGCGTCGGTGGCGAAGATCCGGATGTCGGCCTGCATCGCGAGCGTCAGGCCGATGCCGATCGCGTGCCCGTTCACCGCGGCGACGACGGGCTTGCGCAGGTCGAAGGCGGGCGGGTTGACGGGCGAGGCCGTGAACGTGTCGCTTTCCGGCGCGGCGAAGGTGCCGTCGCCGCCGGTCATGTCGGCGCCCGCGCAGAACGCCGGCGAGGCGCCGGTGAGGACGATCGCCCGTACGTCGTCGTCGTCGTCGAGCGCCCGGTACGCCTCCCCCAGTGCCCGGCCCATGTCCTTGGTGAACGCGTTGCGCCGCTCCGGTCGGTCGAGGGTCAGCACCGCGACCCCCTGCCCCACTTCGACGGACAGCCCGCAGGTCACGACGCCGCCTTGACGGCCGAAATCATCTCGGCAACATGGAGATCTGAGACTGGGTAGCCAGGGAAGTAGCAGCACACCCGGTCCGCGTGGTCGCCGAAGCGCGCGACGATCTGCGCCGCGCACTGCTCGGGCGTGCCGTGCACGGCGAGGACGGCGAGCATGTCGTCGTCGATCAGTTCCGTCATCGCGGCGAACTCGCCGCGCTTGGACAACGCGTTGAGCTCCGGCTGTACGTCCGCCCAACCCTCCACCTCGAGGACCGGGCGGTACGCCGGGGTGGAACCGTAGAACCCGAGCAGGCCCCGCACACCCCGGGCGGCCGCGGCGAGTTCCTCCGGTGTGCGGCCCACACCCACGATCACCTGGGGGTACACCGCGAGGTCCGAACGCGACCGTCCGCCGCGCTCGAGGCCCTCCTCGATCGCCGGGACGGTCCGCTCACGGAAGTGCCGGACGCTGTTGAACGGCATGACGAGCAGCCCGTCCGCGACCTCGGCCGCGACCCTCGTCATCAGCGGGCCCAGCGCGCCGAGGCAGATCTCCGGCGGACCGTAGGGATTGGGACCGGGATTGAAGGTGGGCGGCATCAGGGTGTGCGTACTGAACTCGCCCTGGAACTTCAGCGGCGCCTGGCCCTCCCAGGCCGCGAAGATCGCCTTGATCGCCAGCACCATCTCGCGCATCCGGGCCGCGGGCCTGGACCACTCTGCGCCGTAGCGCTTCTCGATGTGCGGCCGGATCTGCGAGCCGAGTCCCAGCCGGAACCGCCCGCGGCTCAGGGTCTGCAGGTCGTAGGCGGTGTGCGCCAGGTGCAGGGGGCTCCGCGGCAGTGCAATGGCCACGTTCGTCATCAGGTCCGCCGAGGTCACGGCCGACGCCGCGACGAGCGGAACGAACACGTCGTGGGCACCCTCGAACGTGAACAGACCGTCCGCACCCAGTTCGACGAGTTCACGCGCCCGCGCGGCCGCGTCCTCGGGTCGGCCGTTCAACTGCACGTCGACCTTCACCGCGGTACCGCCTTGGTGTTCGCCGCCTCGTCCGCGTGTGCGGCCAGGACGTACAGGGCGCCGGCGAGCGACTCGACGAAGCTCGCCTCGCCCTCCGCACCCCGGGTGATGCCACGCATCGTCGTGGCACCGGAGAGCAGGTCGAACAGGAACATCGCATCTGCTCCGGCGGCGATCTCCCCCCGAGCGACGGCGCGGTCCAGCAGCTCCCGGAACGCCTGGCGCACCGGCCCCCCGATGGCGAGCAGGCGCTGACGCGCCTCCACGGACTGGGAATCGGCGAGCAGGCCCGGCACCCCGGCGCGCGCGGCGGGACGCGCGGCCCGCACCAGGAAGACCCGCACCCACGTCGCGAGGTCGGCGCGCAGGTCCCCGGATTCCTCCGGCAACGGATGCCCGCCCGTGCCGTGCACGGCCTCCTCGATCAGCGCCTCGCGGGTCGGCCACCGCCGGTAGATGGCCGGCGTGTTCACCTCGGCCATCCGGGCGATGGCGGCGACCGTCGTCTGCTGGTACCCGACCTTCGCCAACAGTCGACGGGTGGCGACCAGCACCGCCTGGTCCTTGCTCAGGTCACGCGGACGCCCTGCGCGGGCCGATGTCTCAGGCTTCACCATTACATATTAACCCGTTACATTAGTCGGCACCGACGCTTCGCATGAATACGGCCCGAGACCGACGCAGGACGGTGGACACACCGAGGAGGCACGATGAACGACGACCTTGCGGACATGGTCCCGCCCGCACGTCGGAACGGACGCTCGTCGAGGAAGCCCGTCGACATCCCCTGTGCAGGCACCGGCGCGGGCGCCACGCAGTCCGGACGAACGCGCCCGCTCCCGCGGCCCGACCCGTGGCAGGCGAGCTCGGCCCTGAGGTGTGTCAACCCCGCGACCCTCGAGCAGCTCGGGACAGTCGCGGTCACCACCGCCGATCAGCTCGACGACCTGCTCACCCGAGCACACCACGCGTTCGCCGGCTGGCGCGTCGACCGCGAGGTGCGGCGGCGTTACCTCACCGACTGCGCCCGCGAGCTCCTGCGCGCCGTCGACACCCTCGCGCCCCTGCTGACGATGGAACAGGGCAAGCCGCTCCGCGAATCCGAGGACGAGATTCGACTCGCCGCCGAGTGCCTGGCCGATGCCGCCGCCACCGCCTGGGAAGACGACGCCCTCGCCCACCGCTACGACGGACGCACCGCCGTGGTCGAGCACCGGCCGTTCGGGGTCGTCGCCGTCCTCGTCCCCTGGGATCTGCCGATCCTCCGCATGGCCGTCACGGTCGGCCCGGCCCTCGCCGCCGGCAACGCGGTCGTCGTCGAGCCGCCGGCCTCCGTAGCGCTCTCGGTCACGCGGACCGTCGAACTCCTGGGCTCTGCGCTCCCGCCCGGGGTCCTCGACGTCTCGGTCGGCACCCGCAGGGCAAGCAGTGCACTGGTTGCCCACCCGAAGGTCCGCCTCGTGTCCTACGCCGGATCCCGCCGCGGCGCGACGCGGATCGCCGGCCAGGCGGCTCGGCACCTCACACCGGCGACCCTGACCACGGCCTCCGGCTCGGCCGCCCTGCTGCTGTGCGACGCACCCGCCGACGAGGCGGCAATCACACTGGCCCGGAGCGCCTTTGCCAACGCTGGACAGACACTCGACGCTCCCAAGAGCGCCTACGTCCCTGCCCATCTGGTCGGCGACTTCTGCGACACCTTCGTGGACACCATCCGAACACTGACCGTCGGCGACGGCATGACCCCGGCCACCACGGTCGGTCCACTGCACAGCGCCCGGCAACTGACCCGCACCGAGGATCTTCTCCGCCATGCCATTGCCTCCGGCGCCGCGCTCGTCACAGGCGGCGGCCGCGGCACCAACCTGCCCGGACACTTTCTGGAGCCAACCCTGTTGCGGGACAGGGACGGTTTGCTCGAGCCCGAGACCGTGAGCAGCGGACCGGCATTCACCGTCATCGGATACCACGACTTCGACCAGGCACTCGACCGCATCAACAGCACCTTCCCAGTCCCCAACACCTCGGTGTGGGGTTCCGACCTCGACCGGGCCGCCAAGGTCGCCGAGCGCATCGACGCCGGTTCCGTCTCGGTCGGACGAAGCGAAACACTCTGTACAGCATGGCCGTTCGACGGTGGCGTCGACTGTGCGGTCGAGCAGTTCCTGCGTCAACGCGTCATCACTCACTGAACCCGGGCCTACGCCCCTTCCCACTCCAGCACCCAACCACCACAGGAGGAACCACAATGCACGACGCCGTCATCGTCGACGCCGTTCGAACACCCATCGGGAAGCGTGGCGGATCCCTTTCCGAGCTGCACCCGGCCGACCTGTCGGCCCACGTTCTCGCGGCCCTCACCGGACGCGTCGGCATCGACCCCGCCGAGATCGAGGACGTCATCTGGGGCTGCGTCGTCCAAGCCGGTGAGCAGGCAGGCAACATCGCCCGCACCGCCGCGCTGGCCGCCGGCTGGCCCGAGTCCGTCCCGGGCACCACCGTCAACCGCGCCTGCGGCTCGAGTCAACAGGCGCTGAGCTTCGCCGCCGCATCGGTGATCGCCGGACACGCGGAATTCGTCGTCGCCGGTGGAGTCGAGTCCATGAGCCGGGTGCCTATGGGCAGCGCGGCCATGGAGGGCAGATCGGCCACCCCGCCGAGCGTGCAGACACGCTACGGCGTGGAGGGCTTCAGCCAGGGCCTGGGCGCCGAGATGATGGCCGAGCGCTGGAATCTCGACCGCCGTACCCTCGACGAGTACGCGCTTCGCTCACACGAGCTCACCGCCCAGGCCATCGACACGGGCGCCTTCGACTCGCAGCTCGCACCGGTCGAGGGCCGCCTGGCCGTCGACGAGGGACTGCGCCGCGGCGGCTCGATCGACAAGCTCGCGACGCTGAAGGCACCGTTCAAGGAAGACGGGGTCATTCACGCGGGCAACGCATCCCAGATCTCCGACGGTGCCGCGGCGCTGCTGGTCACCACCGGCAGGATCGCCGCCGACCGGGGCCTGTCCCCCATCGCCCGCATCCACACCGTCGCGGTCACCGGCGACGACCCGGTAATGATGCTCAGCGGCCCCATCTCCGCCACCGCGAAGGCACTGTCCCGTTCGGGTCTGTCCATCGAGGACATCGGCGCGTTCGAGGTCAACGAGGCATTCGCCCCCGTGCCGCTCGCCTGGCTGGCCGAGACCGGTGCCGACGTCAAGCGCCTCAACCCGCTCGGCGGCGCCATCGCCGTCGGGCACCCGCTCGGCGGGTCGGGCGCGATCCTCATGACCCGGCTCGTACACCACATGCGCGCCAACGGAATCCGATACGGCCTGCAGACCATGTGCGAGGCCGGCGGCATGGCCAACGCCACGATCGTCGAACTCCTCTGACCGCGGCCACCCCGACGACACCGAAGGACTCTCACATCATGGAACTCAAGGGACTATCCGTCGCCGTCACCGGCGGCGCCTCCGGACTCGGGAACGCCACCGCACGGCGGCTGATCGACGGCGGCGCCTCTGTGACCCTCATCGACCTGCCGAGCTCCGACGGCAACACCGCCGCACGGGATCTCGGACCGAATGCACAGTTCGCACCGGCCGACATCACCGACACCGACCAGTTCGCCGCCGCGCTCGACGCGGCCACCGAGGCGGGCGAATTCCGCGGTCTCGTTCACTGCGCGGGCAGCGGCCGCGGCATGCGGATCCTCGACAAGCATGGCAACGCCGGCTCGCTCGAAGATTTCGAGCACGTCATCAAGCTCAACCTGGTCGGTTCGTTCAATGCACTGCGCCTCGGCGCCGAGCGCATCGCGAAGACGGACGAGGTCGACGGCGAGCGCGGGGCGATCGTGATGACCGCCTCCGTCGCGGCCTTCGAGGGGCAGATCGGCCAGATCAACTACACCGCGTCCAAGGCCGGGATCGTCGGCATGACCTTGACCGCCGCCCGCGACCTGGCAACCCGCCGCATCCGGGTGTGCACCATCGCGCCGGGCATCATGGACACCCCTCTGCTCTCCGGGATGCCAGATGTAATGCGCGCGGGCCTCGAGTCCTCGGTGCCCAACCCCTCGCGGCTGGGGCGAGCGGACGAGTTCGGCCAGCTCGCCGTGTCGATCCTGGAGAACCGCTACCTCAACGGCGAGACCATCCGGCTCGACGGGGGAATCCGCATGGCGCCCCGCTGACCTACGCAACAAGACACGCGATCGGTTCCTGCCGTTGGCAGGAACCGATCGCGTGGAAGGTATTCGGGTGGCGCCTGTCTCCTGCGCCGCCGGGATCAGCCGGTGATGTTGCTGGCCTGGTTGCTCCAGGCGGTCTGACTGAAGAGCTCGCCGGCGCCGGAGACGAATGCGCTGTGTGCGTACGCGTCGCCCCGCAGCTTGTCCATGTTCCAGGCGGTGAGGGTGCCGAGGAACCCCTGCACGCCGCTGACGCAACCCGGGTCGTTCGGCGGGCAGCCGGGCTGGCCCTGAATGTCGTTGTGGTTCGGGCCGTTCAGCGTGGCCGTCGCCTTCTGCACCGTGTCGGGGGTGGCGCCGTAGTAGCCCTGCGCGGACTGGGGACCGATCTGCTCCCACGGAAGCGGCTGCGTGGACAACGAGATGGGGCTTCCGGAACCGTTGACGTACAGGACGGAGCCGGTGGTGAGCTTCTGGGGGTCCGCGCACACGGTCATCGCCGCGTCCGGCTTCGGCAGGTTGAGCGTGCACATGTACTGGCCGGGGAGCTCGATGGGGACGGCGGTCTTGACGACGCCGCCCGAGGTGATGGCCGCGTTGAGGGTGCCGACCGCGCCCTGGGAGTGACCCATTGCGCCGACGTTGTCGGTGTCCAGCGTCTGGTAGAACACGCTCGACGGGTCGTCGTTCTGACCCTTGAGGAAGTCCACCGCCTGCAGCATCTCCTGTCCCGAGCCCGTGTTGGTGTTGTCGGGTGCGATCACCACGAAACCCCAGGACGCCAGGTGCGAGAGCAGGTAGTCGTACTGGAAGGGGTGCGCCCAGGTGCCGTCACCCCAGGTGATGATCGGGTGCTGCTCGCCGTTCGCGCCGATGTCGGTGGGGTACCAGACATCGAACTTGTGGCCGGACGAGTCGCAGCAGCCGAACCCCAGCTGCTTGGTCACCTCGAAGGGCCCCCGCTCGGAGTACGTGGCCTCGACGGACTTCGCCGGCGCGGCGCCCGGCGCGGGTGCACCGGCCTGCGCCGTGGCCCCGGACCCCAGCAGAGCCAGGGTTGCGGCGGCGAGGAGCACTACACCTCTACTCAAGCGACTGTTCATACGCCCGAGACTAACGATTGCACCTAACAGGCCTTAGGTCTTGTTATTCAATCGTTACGATGTTCGGAATGCCGCAGGTCGCCGCACCGGATCATCCCCGTCGTCGCTAGGCTCGCCCCGTGACTGAGCGACAGCGGGGCGGACGAGCAGCCAAGGCGGAAGCCAGGCGCGAGGCCATCCTCGACGCCGCGATGGCCGAGATTGCGGAGCGCGGGTACCGCGCCACCACGCTCGCCGCGGTGGCCGCACGCGTCGGCCTGACGCAACCGGGCATTCTGCACTACTTCCCCAGCAAGAAGCACCTGCTGATCGGCGTGCTGGAGGCCCGCGACCAGTGGGACACCGCGGCGGTTCTGGCTAGGTCGACCGACGTCCGACTGGCCCACCTCGAACAGGTCGTGGAGTTCAATGCCGAACGCCCGGGCATCGTCCAGACGTACACCGCACTGGCCGCGGAGAGTGCGACCGGACAACATCCGGCTCGCGAGTTCTTCACCGAGCGGTACGCCGCGGCCCGCGAGACGTTCACCGCATTCCTGCACAAGGAGTTTGGCGACCGGATGCCCGGCGGACTCACGCCCGAGCAGGCTGCACCGCTGCTGATCGCCGCGATCGACGGCATTCAGATCCAGTGGCTGCTGGCCCCGGACGAGGTGGACATGCCCGCCGCCTTCCGAAACCTCGTCGCCCTACTCACGGCCGGCGCCCCAGCCGAGGATCCGGCGGGCTCACGCTCACCGCACCCGCCCACCCCCGATGCTTAGATAACGTTTCAATAACGACACCTAGTGGACATTAGGTAAACGGTAGCCTGGGTATCACCTGTCCGGCGGGGCCCGCGCCCGCGGCGCCGTGATCGAGGCTGGCCGCGCGCTGATCCCGGGTCGAGGGTCCCCGCTCGACTAGCCTTCGCAAAACCCCAGCGCATCCTGGGTTCCGCTTCGGACACGGCCGCTCCGGCCGGAAGCCCAGGGCAATACCCGCCCGATGACGAAGGAGTTCACGATGGAAGACGAAGCGACTCACAAGGCCGTCGAATCGGCACTCGCCAAGCTGGATCTGGAGGCGAAGGCGCGACTGCTCCAGGGACAGGACATCTGGACGCTGCCGCCGCTCCCCGAGATCGGCCTCGGCTCCCTCGTGATGTCCGACGGCCCGGTCGGTGTGCGCGGGGCCAGTTGGGGTCCGGAGGACCCGTCCGTCCTGCTGCCCTCCCCGACCGCGATGGCCGCGTCCTGGGACCCCGAACTGATCGCCCGGGCGGGAACGCTGCTCGCGCAGGAGGCCCGCCGCAAGGGCGTGCACCTGCTGCTCGCCCCCACCGTGAACATGCACCGCACCCCCGTCGGCGGCAGGCACTTCGAGGCGTACTCCGAGGACCCGCTGCTCACCGGCGCGATCGGCTCCGGATTCGTCCGCGGCGTGCAGTCCGGCGGCGTCGGCGCCACCGTCAAGCACTTCGTGGCCAACGACGCCGAGACCGACCGCATGTTCGTCGACAACATCGTCTCCCCCGAGGCCCTGCGCGAGATCTACCTCGCGCCGTTCGAGGCGATCGTCCGCGACGCCGGCCCGTGGGCCGTCATGTCCGCGTACAACAGCGTCAACGGCACCACGATGAGCGAGCACGCCGAGCTGCTGCGCGGCGTGCTCCGCGACGAGTGGGGCTTCGACGGCATCGTGGTCTCCGACTGGATGGGCACCCGTTCGACGGTGGGCGCGATCCTCGGCGGCCTCGACGTCGCGATGCCCGGCCCCGTGTCCGTCTACGGCGAGCTCCTGGTCAAGGCGGTCCGGGACGGTGAGGTCGACGAGTCCGTCGTCGACGACGCCGTCCGCCACGTCCTGCTGCTCGCCGCGCGCGTCGGCCTGCTCGAGGGCGCCCCGGCCGCGGTCGCCGAGGTCCCCGCCGCGGTCGACGGCCGCGAGATCGCGCGCGAGGTCGCCCGCCGCTCCTTCGTGCTCGCCCGCAATGCCGAGGTCGACGGCGATCCGGTCCTGCCGATCGACCCCGCCGGGACCTCCGTCGCGCTGATCGGCCTGGCCGCGCGCGAGGCCCGGGTGCTCGGCGGCGGCTCCGCCATGGTCTTCCCCGAGACCGTCGTCTCCCCACTCGACGGGCTGACGGCCGCGCTGCCCGAGGGGGCGCTGAGCTACCACGTCGGCACGGTGCTGAGCGAGGAGATGGGCGTCGCCGACCGCGGGTTCGACCTGCGCGCCCGCTGCCTCACCGCCGACGGCTCACTGCAGCGCGAGCTCCCGCTTGCGGACGGCAACATCATGTGGATGGGCGACCTCCCCGAAGGCATCGACTACCCGACGCTGCAGACCGTCGAAATCCTCGGCACCTACACGCCGGAGCTGTCCGGCCCGCACCGCTTCGGCACCAAGGGCATCGGCCGGTTCACCCTGGCCGTCGACGGAGAGACCGTGTTCGAGGGCGAGCAGGCGCTGGAGAGCTTCGACCCGTTCGAGATGTTCTTCGGCTCGCCGAAGGACCGTGCCGTCGTCGAGCTCGAGGCGGGGCGCACCGTCGAGATCTCGCTGCGGTACGACCCGATGAAGATGGAGGGCTCCCCCATCGCCGTCGTCAGCTTCGCCCTGGGACACCTCGAGCCGCAGCGCGACCCCGAGGAGCTGATGGCCGAGGCCGAGGCCGCCGCGGCCCGCGCCGACGTGGCCGTCGTCGTCGTGGCGACCACCGACAAGGTGGAGTCCGAGGGCTTCGACCGCACCACGCTCGCACTGCCCGGGCGTCAGGACGAGCTGGTCTCCCGCGTCGTCGCCGCCAACCCGCGCACGGTGGTGGTCGTCAACTCCGGTGCCCCCGTGGAGATGCCGTGGCGCGACGAGGTCGCCGCGGTACTGCTGAGCTGGTTCCCCGGCCAGGAGGCCGGCTCGGCGCTGGCCGAGGTGCTCACCGGCGCGGCCGAGCCCGGCGGCCGGCTGCCGACCACCTGGCCCGCGACGCTCACTGACTGCCCGGTCACCGAGGTCACCCCCGTCGACGGCAAGCTCGTCTACAGCGAGGACCTGTTCGTCGGCTATCGCGCCTGGGACCGGTCCGGCGTCGCGCCCGCCTACGCGTTCGGGCACGGACTCGGCTACACCACCTGGGAGTACGAGGGCGTCGAGTGGGACGGCGAGACCGTCACGGTCCGGGTCCGCAACACCGGATCGCGGTCGGGACGCGAGGTCGTGCAGGTCTACCTCGCCCCGGTCGACGGCGACCCGGCCCGGCCCGCCCGCGCGCTGGCCGGCTTCGCGAGCGTCGAGGCGGCTGCCGGCGAAACCGTCACGGCGACCGTCACCTTGCCGCAGCGTTCCTTCGAGGTCTGGGACGAGGCAAGCCGGAAGTGGGCCTTCCGGCCCGGCGCGTACGACCTGACGGTCGGCGGCTCGTCCGCAAATTGCCAGCTAACACGGCGTATCACGGCGACCGACTGACTGTTGCGCTGACGCAGCTTGACACGAACGCACGCCGGCCCACCGCATTAGGCGGTGGGTCGGCGTGTTTTCGTAGGTGTTTAGGAGCTCTCACGATCCGGATACCGCCTCGAACGCCGTCCGAACGGATCCGGGCCTGCCGCTGCAATCGCCGACGACACTCCGTGGACGACCGGATAACGCGCGCAAAACCGTGACCAGGATTACGCTCGCCCGTAACTGGCCCCGATGCGGATACGCCGCATTGGGGCGCGTTGGTGCACAGGAACAGGCGCCGGAACCGGCACCGGCATTGCGTACGCGAGGAGGCCAGATTGTCCGTCACGAGCTGGGATACCCGTCGACTGCGTACCTGCCCACCGTCGTACGCCGCTCCGGTCATTCGCCGTCAGCGACTGCTCGATTCACTCTCCGACCTGACCCTCCAGACCGAACGATCCACCGGTGCGGTCGTATTGCTCAGCGCACCAGTCGGTTCCGGCAAGACCATGCTGCTCTCCGACTGGGCGGCCGAGCTCGCGTGCCGTTCCGACAGCCCGGCCGTCGCCTGGCTCACCGTCGACGAGACGGACAACGACCCGATCGCCCTCCGGGCGTCAATGCATGTCGCACTGGAGAACTCGAGCGACGCCGCACTGGCCGACGCCGTCCGCCCGCTGCCACCCGTCACCGACGACCGCTATGCCGACGAGCTGTCGCGGATGCTCGGCACCCGCAACAACCCGGTCGTGATGGTGCTCGACGACGCGCACCTGCTGCACGAACCCGCGGCCATCGACACCGTGAACGAGATCCTCCGGTGGGCGCCTGCATCACTGCGCACCGTCGTTGCCGGACGATTCGAGCCGCCGTTGGCCGTACACCGGATGCGACTCGACGGCCGGGTGCACGACTTCGCGCCCGACGACCTGGCGTTCACCACCGAGGAGACCGCAACCCTGCTGGACGAGCACGAAGTACGCCTGGACACTTCCGAGCTCGCGATGATCCACGACCGCACCGAGGGCTGGGCCGCCGGACTGCGGCTCGCCGCGATCTCCCTGGCCCGGCACTCCGATCCCGCCTCGATGATCGCAGACTTCAACGGGGACAACAGAATTGTTGCCGACTACCTGGTCAACGAGGTGCTGGACGGCCTTCCCGAGCGGGTGTGCCGGTTTGTCGTGGAGACCTCGATTCCCGACCAGTTCACGGCCGAACTCGCCGAGGACCTGACCGGCAACATCGACTCCAGGACCGTTCTGGACTCCCTCGAACGCAGCAACTTCCTCCTCGAACGAGTCGCCGGATCCCCGGGCTGGTACCGGTACCACCCCCTGCTGCGCGAGTACCTGCGCGCCGAGGTCGGTCGGCTCGGGCAGCGCGCGGTCGCCGACCTCGAGCAGACCTCCGCGCTCTGGTTCGGCCGCGCCGGCGACTACCTGCCTGCCCTGGAACACGCCCTGCACACCGGCGACGACGATGCGCTGCTGGCCCTGCTCGACGAGCGTGGCCTGCACCTGGTCCTCACCGGACACGGCGAGGCCGTCATCGGCGTGCTCGACCGCGCCTCCCTCGTCGTACGCTCCGCGCCTGCCGTCCGGCTGCTGCGCGCCGCGGCCGAACTCGCCCGCGGAAACGACGCCGCCGCCACCTCCCACCTCGGCACGGCCGACGGTCGGACCACCGACCACACCGACCTGACCGTCCTCGAGGACACCCTGCGACTGCAGCTGGCCGTCCGGACCGGCGGCATCTCCGAGGCGCTCGAGACATTGCAGTCCGCACCCGTCGGCGCGACCGGCAACCCCGAACTCGACGCCTTCTCCCGGATCCAGCAGGGCCTGGCCGAGCTGCACCTCGGCCGAACCGGGGCTGCCGACCGCCACCTCGCGGACGCGTTGGCAGACGCACGTTCGGCCGACCTGCCCGCAGTCGTCCTGCAGGCGCTCGTCGCGCAGGCAACGGTCGCGGCCGACCGGTGCCGGATCACCCGCATGTCCGAGCTGGCCGGGCAGGCGATGGCGTTCGGCCGTGCCCACGACCTGACCGGCGCCGCGGCGTTCCATGTTGCCCAGCTGCTGGCCGCGTGGGGGCACTACCTGCGGGTCGAGGAGGAGCCGATGCGGCGACTCGCAGGCGAATCCATCCCCGCGCTGGCCGCAGGCACCGACCCGACCACGATGCGGATCGCCGCCTGCCTGGCCGCGCTGTTCGACTTCGAGTCCGCCGACGACCCGCACGCCCTGGCCCGGGTGCTCCGCGAGCACACGGCGCCGGATCCCGACCGGCCGCGCCCGCCCTACGTGACCGCGCTGCTGGTGCCGTCCGTCCAGCGCGCCTTCCTGCGCGTCGGCGAAGTCGGCTGGGCCACCCGGCTTGCGGAGGTCACCGCGCACGAGCTCGGGGACGTCGGCGAGCTGGCGGTACTCGGCGCGTCCGCGGCACTGCACCACCGGCGTGCCGACGCGGCCCAGCGGGAACTCGCTCCGGTCCTGAGCGGCGACCTCGAATGCACGGCGGTCACCACGCTGGTCCGGGCCTGGCTGATCGCCGCCTGCCTCGCCGACGACCGCAACGACCCGATCGGCGCCAGGGCCGCGCTCCTCGAGGCCCTCACCATCGCCGAACCCGACGGCCTGCTGCGGCCCTTCCGCGACGCAGGCGAACAGGTACGCACCCTGCTCGAGCGCCACCACGGACGCTTCGGCGTGCTCGACGGCTTCGCCGCTGCCGCGCGGTCGGCCATTCCGCAGGCCGTCGGCCCGCGGTCCGGCCTGCTCACCCCGCGCGAGATGGAACTGCTCCGTGAGTTGCCGTCCTGGCGGACCGCCGACCAGATCGCGGCGGACCTGTTCGTGTCGGTGAACACCGTCAAGACCCACCTCCGTGGCGTCTACCGGAAACTTGACGTGCGCACGCGCCGGGACGCCATCACCGCGGCCCGGGCCCTCGGCCTGCTCTGAGGGGCCGGGCAGCGCAGTCTCACCATCCGAGGGTGAGGCGCCCCACACCTGCCGGCGGCGACACTGGGGAGGTGCCGGATTCTTCGGCACGACCGACCCAACAGTGACCACCCGAAGGGGGGATGCGTCGGTGACACACCCTCAACCTTCGCGGGTCCGGTACGAGTTCCTGCTCCGGGGCGAACTCTCCGAACGCGTGCTGGCAGCCTTTCCCGAACTCGATGTGGCCCCGACGCCGCACGCGTACACGACGCTCTACGGACCGATCGACGGCGACACCCGACTGCGCGGCATGCTGGCGCGATTCGATGCGCTGGGCATCACCGTCGTCGAGATGCGTCGGCTACCCGACTGAACTCGGGCACCAGGTCCGGATACAACTGTGCGCGGTCGACCATCCCGCTGAGGGGTGGTCGACCGCGCACAGTCGAAGACTACTGCCGCCTATCCGATCGAGCTGGCACCACCGGTGGGGGCACCACCGGTTGTGGCCCCACCGGTTGTGGCCCCACCGGTGCCACCACCGGTGGGGGGGAGCAGGTCCTGCTGGGCGAAGGTGGAGGAACCGACAAAGGACAGATCGATCAGCGCGGGCGTCTTGGCCGGCGGGAGGGCCCCACCGCCGCCGATGATGCCGATGGTGTCCATACCGATGAACGAGGAGCCGATCAACGAACGCCCGTCCAGCACAGAGTCGAGGCTGCCGTCACCCTGACCAGCCTTGGTGATCGCGCCGGTCAGGTCCGCATCACTGGCGTCCTTGAGGTTGGCGCCGATCAGGCTCGCCCCGGTGAAGGTGGCACCCTTGAGGTTCGCACCGCCCAAGTCTGCCTTGTCGAGGACGGCGTCCGTACCGTTGGCATTGCTGAGGTTCGCACCCGTCAGATTCACCCCGGAGGCGAGCGCCGAGTTGAGGTTCACGCCGGTCAGGTTCGCGCCGGAGAGGTTCGACTTCTCCAGCGTCGCACCGCTCAGGTTCGCACCGGCCAGGTTCGCGAACGACAGGTCGAGGTCACCGAGCGCGGCACCGGCCAGGTTGGCCTTGGCGCAGTCGGTGAACTTCTCTGCCGTCGGCTTGGCGACGATCTCGCAGCCGTTGATCACGGCCGCACCCGCGGTGGGCGCCAGCGCCGCAATTCCGGCGAACGCGACTCCGGTACCGGCGAGCACTGCGGCGCAGCGGCGCGCGAGGCTGCCCCGGCCCGAAACTCGTCGAGAACCGACCGCGACCCGGGCAGGGTCATTCACGAAAGCCGACATACACATCTCACTTCCCAGAAACCGAAACTCAAGGGGGACTCCCAATCCGGGGAAATCCCAATCCAACGGCCACACAGTAGCCAACCTGTAACCCTCATAGTCAGGTTTTGGAAAACAAGCGTCCAGGTTCACGTTCCGGCCGGTCCTGCGCCCCGCGAAACCGGTCGGCACCGTGGGTTTCGAGCCGGCGCCCGGACCTGCCGACCGTCACCGCTTCCGTGGGGGAGAACGCGTAGCGCGCCGGTGGCGAGTAGACTCCCCCTCATGCAGCGGGCGCTCCTTCTTCACCGCCGCGACGGGGTCTGATCCAGACTGGCTTCCCGTCGCGGGGTTCAGTCGCGCCGGTCGACCCATGGACCACCCGTCCCCTCATTTCGGAGAATCGTCATGTCACCCGCCGACGCCTTTACCTCTGGATCGCGCATCATCACGCCGCCGTCCAAGCCCGCTCCTGCCGACCAGCCATCCTGGAACCCGCAGAAGAACTCCTCGATGCCCAGCTACCGGTACCGGCCGTTCGCCGACGAGGTCGAGCCTGTCACCCTCCCCGACCGCACCTGGCCGGACAAGGTCATCGACCGCGCCCCGATGTGGTGCGCGGTGGACCTGCGTGACGGCAACCAGGCCCTGATCGATCCGATGAGCCCGGCCCGCAAGCGCCGCATGTTCGACCTGCTGGTCCGGATGGGCTACAAGGAGATCGAGGTCGGGTTCCCGTCCGCGAGCCAGACCGACTTCGACTTCGTCCGCGAGATCATCGAGGACGGCGCCATCCCCGACGACGTCACCATCCAGGTGCTGACGCAGTCGCGGCCCGAGCTGATCACCCGGACCTTCGAGGCCTGCGCGGGCGCGCACAACGTCATCGTGCACTTCTACAACTCCACCTCGATCCTGCAGCGCCGGGTGGTCTTCCGCGCAGACAAGGACGCGATCAAGAAGATCGCCACCGACGCGGCGAGCCTGGTACTCGAGGAGTCCAAGAAGTACCCGGACACCAACTGGCGCTGGGAGTACTCCCCCGAGTCCTACACCGGCACCGAACTCTCCTACGCCAAGGAGGTCTGCGACGCCGTGACCGAGACCCTCGGCGCGACCCCGCAGAACCCGGTGATCCTGAACCTGCCGGCCACCGTCGAGATGGCGACGCCGAACGTCTACGCCGACTCCATCGAGTGGATGCACCGCAACCTGGCGCGCCGCGACTCCGTCATCCTGTCGCTGCACCCGCACAACGACCGCGGCACCGGTGTCGCGGCCGCCGAGCTGGGCTACCAGGCGGGCGCGGACCGCATCGAGGGCTGCCTGTTCGGCAACGGCGAGCGCACCGGCAACGTCTGCCTGGTCACGCTCGGCCTGAACATGTTCACCCGCGGCGTCGACCCGCAGATCAACTTCTCCAACATCGACGAGATCCGTCGCACCGTCGAGTACTGCAACCAGCTGCCCGTCGCCGAGCGTCACCCGTACGGCGGCGACCTGGTCTACACCGCGTTCTCCGGCAGCCACCAGGACGCGATCAACAAGGGCCTCGACGACATGAAGGTCACCGCCGAGGCGCAGAACGCGGACGTCGACGACATCGTGTGGCAGGTGCCGTACCTGCCCATCGACCCGAAGGACGTCGGTCGCAGCTACGAGGCCGTGATCCGGGTGAACTCGCAGTCCGGCAAGGGCGGCGTCGCGTACATCATGAAGGCGGACCACGGCCTGGCCCTGCCGCGGCGGCTGCAGATGGAGTTCTCGCAGTCGGTGCAGAAGCTGACCGACGGCGAGGGTGGCGAGGTCTCGCCCAAGGAGATGTGGGACGTCTTCCACGAGGAGTACCTGGCCCCGGTCACCCCGCTGGAGCGGATGCGGCAGAAGGTGACCGCATCCGAGGAGGACGGCGGCATCGACAGCGTCGACGCGGTGGTCAAGGTCGACGGCAAGGAGCAGGAGATCTCCGGCTCCGGCAACGGCCCGCTCGCCGCGTTCGTCGACGCGCTCGGCAGCATCGGCTTCGACGTCCGCGTGCTCGACTACTCCGAGCACGCCATGTCCGCTGGTGACGACGCCCAGGCCGCCGCCTACGTGGAGGCCGCGGTCACCACGAAGGACGGCGAAAGCAAGGTCGTGTGGGGCGTCGGCATCGCCACCTCGATCAGCACCGCGTCGCTGCGGGCGGTCGTCTCGGCGGTCAACCGCGCGCACTGAGCCAGGCGCAGGGAGGGGCCGCACCCATCGGGGTGCGGCCCCTTCGTCGTCTCCGCGCCGGTCTCACTGATCGGAAACGAGCACCACCCCGGCGCCCGTTTCGCATTGACTACCGATCGTGACGACCCGTAACCAGACGTACCCCCACCTGCTCGCGCCCGGCACCATCGGGCCCATGACGCTGAGCAACAGGGTCGTCCTCCCCGCGATGGACATGAACCTCTGCGTTGACGGCGAGATCCATCAGACCGACATCGACCACTTCGTCGCCCGCGCCGCCGGCGGCACCGGGCTGATCATCACCGGTTGCTGCGCGGTCGCCTACCCGATCGGCAGCACCAGCCTGAAGGAGCCGGGCCTGTCCGAGGACCGGTTCATCCCGGGCATCCGGGCGCTGGCCGACGCCGTCCACGAGGCGGGCAGCAAGCTGTGCGTGCAGATGACACACCACGGCAAGGTCGCGCGGATCGACACCCTCGAGGGTCGGTCCATGCTGGTGCCGTCTCCCCCGAAGGCGCCGGGCGACATGAGCGCGTTGGCCGACAACACCCCGGCCGAACTGCAGAAGATGGCCGCCATCCAGGGCGGCAAGAAGGCCAGCTACCGCGAGGCCACCACCGACGACCTCGCGTGGATCGTCCGGATGTTCGCCGAGGCCGCCGGCCGCGTGAAGGCCGCCGGCGGCGACGCGGTCGAGATCCACTGCGCCCACAACTACGTCCTCGGCGGCTTCCTGAGCCGCTACACGAACCAGCGCACCGACGAGTACGGCGGATCGCTGGCGAACCGGGCGCGGTTGACCTGCGAGGTGGTCCGCGCGGTCAAGGACGAGGTCGGCGACGACCTGGCCGTGATCGTCCGACTCGCCGGGCAGGAGTACGGCGAGTCCGACGGCCTGACCGTCGACGAGGCGGCCGGGGCTGCCGCCCTGTTCGAGCAGGCAGGCGCGGACGCCATCCACGTCACCGGTACCGCACTGAACGCGTTCGCGAACTTCACCGACGGCCCGCTGCCCGACAAGGTCGGCTACTACACCGACAACGCCACGGTCATCAAGCGCGCGGTGTCGATCCCGGTGATCACCGTCGGCCGCATGCTTCCCGAGGTCGGCGAGACGATGATCGCCGAGGGGCGGACGGACTTCGTCGCGATGGGACGGCAGTTGCTGGCCGATCCCGGGCTGGTCGGCAAGCTCGTGGCCGGGCGCGCCGACCAGGTCCGGCCCTGCATCAACTGCTACGTGTGCGTCCAGGAGAACTTCTGGGACGACACGCCGATCTGCGCGGTCAACCCCGCGCTGGGCAACGAGACCCTGCTGCCCTTCCCCGGCGTCCCGAGCCGAAAGCACGTCGTCGTCGTCGGCGCCGGACCCGGCGGCCTCGAGACGGCCCGGGTGGCCGCCGAGCGCGGCCACCGGGTGACGGTGCTCGACAAGACCGATCGCCTCGGCGGCACGCTGTGGTTCTCGTCCCTGACCACCCCCGACAACGGTCGGCTGCTCGACTGGCTCACCGTCGAGGTCGAGCGCCTCGGCATCGAGGTCCGCCTGAAGACGACCGCCACCGCCGAGTCGATCCGGGCGTTGTCCCCGGACGTGGTCGTGGTGGCCACCGGCGCGATCCGCGAGCGGCCGGGCATCCCGGGCGGCGACCTGCCGCACGTGCACACCGGCGACACCCTCCGGAACCTGATGACCGGATCCGGCGACGTCTCGGACCAGACGCTGTTCCTCCGGACCATGGGCAAGCTGGGCGCGCTCACCGGCATCACGAAGAGCCCCACCCTGATCCGCAACCTGAGCCGCCGGTTCCTGAAGTTCCTGCCGATGAGCAAGAACGTCGTGGTCATCGGCGGATCGCTCGTCGGCCTCGAACTGGCGGAGTTCCTGGCGGAGCGGGGCAGCCGGGTCACCCTGCTCGAGGAGGGCCAGCAGCTGGGCGTGCCGATGGCGATGCCGCGTCGCTGGACCGCCGTCAAGCACGCCACCGCGATGGGTGTGACCATCCACCGGCACGCCACCGCACAGCGCATCACGCCCAAGACCGTCGAGTTCACCGTCGGCGGCAAGACCATGTCCGTGGCGGCCAGCATGGTCGTGGTCGCGTCCGGCGTGTCCGCCGCGGCGCCGCTGGCCGACGCGTTGGCGGCCGCCGGAGTCGACGTGCGGGTCGTCGGCGACGCCGGGCAGGTCGACTACATCGAGGGCGCCATGCACACGGCATGGAAGGTCGCCGCGGAGATCTGACCCTCGACGAGCGCGAGGGACTGCCGGAGCGGGTGCCGGTGTGGGGCCCACGCCTCGCGCCGACGAGCCTCGCGCCGGCGACGCACCCATGTCCGACTCTGTCGCCGCGCCCTACGGCGTGACGATCGCGAAGTCCGGATCGGGGCTGTCGAGGTAGCCGGCCAGCTCGACCAGCTTCCCCGGGTCGCCCTCCGCGACGATGCTGCCGTCGGCGATCGCCGCTCCGAGGTCGGCGCCCCCGACCAGAACCTGCAGCAACAACGGCCGGGTCAACCGGAACACGGCATCGGCGCCTGCCGACTCGTCCTCGAGATCCCAGTGCACCAGCAACCCGTTGCGCAGTTCGCACCGGTGCACGAGGTTCTCGTCGGTCACGTGCCAGTCGATGACGATCCGCGCCGACCACGCGCGCGGGCCGTCGACCCGCAGCGACACCGCGTCGAAGACCTGCTCGACCGACAGGGCAGACGCGATGTCGGGCGCCGCCGCCACCGTCGGCGTCCCGACCGAACCGTTGCGCAGTTCGTGGGCGCCGGTGAGGTAGAAGTTCCGCCAGGTGCCGTTCTCCGCACCGAATCCGAGCTGTTCGAGGGTGTCCGCCTGCAGCGCCCTCGCCTCGGCATTGCCCGGCTCGGCGAAGATCACGTAGTTCACCACCTGCGCAACCCAGCGGAAGTCGCCCGCCGCGAACGACTCCCGGGCCCTGCGCAGCACCTCTGCCGACCCGCCCATGTACTCGACATGCCGTTTCGCGGACTCGACCGGCGGGTGTTCCCACAGGTGCGCGGGGTTGCCGTCGAACCAACCCAGGTACCGCTGGTAGATGGCCTTGACGTTGTGGCTGACCGAGCCGTAGTAGCCGCGGGTGTGCCAGGCGTCGGCGACCGCGGGCGGCAGTTCCATCTCCTCGGCGATCTCCGAGCCGGTCCGGCCCTGGTTCATCCGCCGCAGCGTCTGGTCGTGCAGGTAGCCGTACAGGTCGCGCTGCAGGGACAGGAACTCGGTCAGCCGCTCGGTCCCCCACGTCGGCCAGTGGTGCGAGGCGAACACCACGTCGGACTTCGCGGCGTAGCGGTTGATCGACTCGGTGAGGTACTTCGACCACACGTGCGGGTCCCGAACCAGGGCGCCGCGCAGGGTCAGCAGGTTGTGCAGGGTGTGGGTGGCGTTCTCCGCCATGCAGAGCGCGCGCAGGTCCGGGAAGTAGAAGTTCATCTCCGACGGCGCCTCGGTGCCCGGCGTCATCTGGAACTCGATGCGCACCCCGTCGACGGTCTCGAGGTGACCGGTCGTCGACACGTCGAGGGTCGGGAGGATCAGCGTCGGGGTTCCGGTGGAGGTGGTCTGCCCGAGCCCCGCGCCGACCCCGCCTCGGGGACCGCGGGGCAGCGCCGCGCCGTACATGTAGGCGGCGCGGCGGGCCATGGCGGTTCCCGCGTAGACGTTCTCCGCCACCGCGTGTTCGACGAGGCCGGCAGGCGCGATGACCTGACACCGCCCGGCGGCGACGTCCTCGGCGGTGGTGACCCCCTTGACCCCGCCGAAGTGGTCGATGTGCGAGTGCGTGTAGATCACCGCCCGAACCTCTCGGTCGCCGCGGTGCGCCCGGTAGAGCGCGAGCGCCGCCGCCGCGGTCTCCGACGAGATCAGCGGATCGATCACGATGACGCCGGTCTCCCCCTCGACGAGGGTCATGTTCGACAGGTCCAGCCCCCGGACCTGGTAGATCCGTTCGGCGACCTCGAACAGGCCCTGCCTGGCGACCAGCCCCGACTGCCGCCACAGGCTGGGGTTGACGGTCTGCGGACAGGCTTCCGCCAGGAAGGCATAGGAGTCGTTGTCCCACACCACGGTGCCGTCCGCCGCGGTCACCACGCCGGGGTCGAGCGCGGCGATGAATCCCCGCTCCACGTCGGCGAGATCCGAGTCGTCGAGATTCGACATACCTGTCACCTCTTCTCGCGGCCCGTCGTGGGTCCAACACCGCGGTGACCGGTAGCCGGGCCGTTCGTACCGGTCTCCGCCTGTCCGCGAACCGGGCTGCCCCAGCACGCACACCGGGAGGGTCGTGACCCCGACTTCGCCCGGGCCGAGACTCACGGGCTCAGTCAATCACCCATCCCGGGCGCTCGCCGACCGACGTGGCGGCATCGACGGCCGACGAGACCCCGGGTATCGCGATATCCGGCCGGCGTTCGACCACCAAAGATTGTCGGCGTTTCACCTGCAAAGAATGAGGTGGGCGCCCGGCGACTCTGCCACTGTCATGGCAACACCCGACGTCACATCAGAAACTGGAGACCACAATGTCGTTCTGGGACATCATCTGGTACATCATCGTCTGCTTCGCATTCATCGCCTACCTGATGCTGCTCTTCTCGATCATCGGGGACCTGTTCCGCAACGAGAAGTCCTCGGGCTGGGTCAAGGCGATCTGGATCGTCTTCCTGATCTTCCTGCCGTTCATCTCGGCGTTGGTCTACCTGATCGTCAACGGCGACGCGATGACCAAGCGCTCGGTCCGTGCGGCTCAGCACATGCGGGACCAGCAGGACGAGTACATCAAGCACGTCGCGGGCGGCAAGTCGCCCGCCGACCACATCGCGGACGCCAAGGCGCTGCTCGACAACGGCACCATCACCGAGGCGGAGTTCCAGGCACTCAAGGCCAAGGCGCTCGCCTAGAGGTCACGAACGATCCGGCAGTTCGACTGCCGGACAACGGCACCGAGGTTCCCGCAGCCATGCGGACCCGGTGCCGTTGTGCTGACTAGCCTCGCTCGACCACCGCCCGTGCCTCGGCGCGGAAGGCGTCGAGTACCGCCTCCACCGCCGGACGATCCGCCGCGGCCGGCCTGGTGGCCAGATCGTAGATCCGCGCCGCCCGGATACCCGCGAGGTGTGTGTGCACCAGGCCGGGGTGGGCGACCGCGTGCCGCGGCATCAGCGCCACCCCGTGACCGGCCGCGACCAGCTCCTCGATCACCCGAAAGTCGTTGATCCGCTGCACCACCCGCGGGCGGACGCCGGTCGCCGCGGCCACCGACTCCAGCACGTCGTCCACCGGGAATCCGCCGCGCACGCTGATCCAGCTCTCCTCCGCCAGCTCGTCGAGCTCGACGCCGGCCCGGCCGGCCAGCGGATGCCCGGGCCAGAGCACCAGGTCGATGGGTTCGCGCATCAGCTGCTCGATCCGGACCCGCGGCGACGCCACCGTCGGCGCGCGCTCGTCCCGGTGGGTGAGGATCACGTCGAAGTCGGCGAGCAGCTGCGGCACCGCCGACGCGGGCTCGTCCACGTCCTGCGCCTCGACGTCGACCCCGGATCCGGCGAGCCGGCGCAGCAGGCCGGGCAGCATCAGCGCGGCGCCCGAGGGGAACAACGCCACCCGCACCCGCCCGCGGGGCGAGCCGCGGTAGGAGTCCATCTCCGCGGTCGCCCGGTCCAGCGCCGCCAGCACGTCCTCCGCCCGCAGCACCAGCGCCTGACCGGCGGCGGTGAGCCGGACCCGGCGGCCGTCCGGCTCGAGGATGGGGACCCCCGCCTCCCGGGCCAGGACCTTCAGCTGCTGGGAGACCGCGGACGGAGTCAGGTTCATCGCGACGGCGGTCGCGACGACCGTGCCCCGGTCGGCCAGCTCACGGAGAAGCCGCAGACGTTCGACATCCATGTAGAAAAGCTACTGCATAGGTGTACTTATATTCGATTGTCCTGATGCTTAGGACGGCGCACCATTGTCCGGGTGACCACTCGCGACCGCCTGCTCGGACTGACCGTCGTGCTGCTGTGGGGGCTGAACTTCCTGGCCATCCGCGCCGGCCTCGACCATTTCCCGCCGTACTTCTTCGCGGGACTCCGCTTCCTGGTGATCGCGGTCCCGGTGGTCCTGTTCGTTCCCCGCCCGGCCGTGCCGCTGCGATGGCTGCTGCTCTACGGCGTCGGGTTCGGGGTGGTGCAGTTCGCCTTCCTGTTCTGGGCCATGAGCGCCGGGATGCCGACCGGACTGGCATCGCTGGTGTTGCAGTCGGCCGCGCCCTTCACGGTGCTGCTCGGCGCGGCGCTGTTGCGCGAACGCGTGAGCGGACGGCAGGTGCTCGGCATCGCGGTTGCCGTCGCCGGCATGGCGATGATCGGCTGGGACCGGGCCCAGCACGCGACGGTGCTGCCGCTGCTGCTGACCATGCTCGCCGCGCTGGGCTGGGCGTTCGGCAACATCGGCAGCCGACTGGCCCGACCGGACAACCCGATGCGGCTGATGCTGTGGATGACCGTGATCCCGCCGCTTCCGCTGCTGGCCCTGTCCGCGGCGGTCGAGGGGCCCACCGCCGGCTGGTCCGCCCTCGGCGATTCGCTGAGCCCCGGCGGCTGGCCCGCGCTGGCCGGGCTCGCGTACATCGTCGTCCTGGGCACCCTCGTCGGATCCGGCCTCTGGACCGTGCTGATGAGCCGGTACCCCGCGAGCACGGTCGCGCCGCTGTCGCTGCTGGTTCCGGTGGTCGGCATCGGCGCTGCCTGGCTGGTACTCGACGAACAGCCGAGCGCGCTCGCCCTGGCAGGCGCGGCGGTGGTCGTCGGCGGCTGCCTCTTCGGGACCATGCGGTGGAGCGCGCGGCCGGCGGGCTCCACCGGCACCGCACCGGGGCCGGACTCGGCGGCACCCGTGAGCTCCCCCACCCCGGTGGCGGCACGCGTCTGACCGATCGGTCCGGTGTGGAAAACTCGGCCCGTGGCAATTGACAATCGCGGGGCGACGAGCCCGGGAAATTCTGGGGCGACCCAGCAGCGCGCTCGGTTCTCTGTGCGCGGCAGGCTCGCACTGCGGGCCGCCGCCGCCGCGTCCTGGGCCTCGCAGAAGGCCGGTCGCGGCAAGGGCTCGATGATCGGCGGGCTGATCGCGCTCAAGATCGACCCGACCCTGATGACGCAGCTCGGCCGTGGCAAGGCGACGGTGCTGATCACCGGCACCAACGGCAAGTCCACCACCACCCGGATGACGGCCGCGGCACTCGCCACCGTCGACGACGTGGCCACCCAGGCGGACGGCGCGAACATGGACGCCGGCATCGTGGCCGCGCTCAGCGTGCACCGCGACGCGCCGCTGGCGGCGATCGAGGTAGACGAGCTGCACGTCCCGCACGTGAGCGACGCCCTGAACCCGGCCGCGGTGGTGCTGCTGAACCTCAGCCGCGACCAGCTGGACCGGGTCGGCGAGATCAACATGATCGAGCGGGCCCTGCGGGCCGGCCTCGTCCGGCATCCCGACGCCGTCGTCATCGCCAACTGCGACGACGTGCTGGTCGCCTCCGCCGCCTACGACGCGCCGAACGTGGTGTGGGTGGCCGCAGGCGGCGGCTGGGCCGGCGACTCGGTGAGCTGCCCGCGCAGCGGCGAGGCCATCGTCTGGGAGGAACGGACCGGCGACGTCACCGGGCTGGCGTACAGCCACTGGCGCAGCACCGGCACCGACTTCCAGCGGCCCACGCCGCAGTGGTGGCTCGACGACCAGAACCTCTACGGACCGGACGGGCTGGTCCTGCCCATGACCCTGGCCCTGCCCGGAAAGGCCAACCGCGGCAACGCCGCCCAGGCCGTCGCCGCCGCCGTCACGATGGGTGCGTCGGCCGCCGACGCCGTCGCCGCGGCGTCCTCGGTCCGCGAGATCGCCGGCCGCTACTCCGCGGTGCAGGTCGGCTCGCACTCGCTGCGGATGCTGCTGGCCAAGAACCCGGCCGGCTGGCAGGAGGCGTTGTCGATGATCGATCCCGACGTCGACGGCCTGGTCATCGCCGTCAACGGCCAGGTGCCGGACGGCGAGGACCTGTCCTGGCTCTGGGACGTGCGATTCGAGCACTTCGAGGGTGTCAAGGTGGTGGCGTCCGGTGAGCGCGCCACCGATCTGGCGGTGCGGCTGACCTATGCGGGGGTGGAGCACACGCTCGAGCCGGATCCGTTGCGCGCCATTGCCTCCTGCCCGCCGGGCCGGGTCGAGGTGCTCGCAAACTACACCGCGTTCCGCGACCTCAACACCGCCATTGCCAAGGAGACCCGGGATGTCTGAGTCAACCGTGCGGATCGGCCTGGTGCTGCCCGACGTGATGGGCACCTACGGCGACAACGGCAACGCACTGATCCTGCGGCAGCGGCTGCGGATGCGGGGCCTGGCCGCGGAGATCGTCGAGATCACCCTCGCCGACCCGGTCCCCGACTCGCTGGACGTCTACACCCTCGGCGGCGCCGAGGACTCGGCGCAACGCCTGGCGACACGGCACCTGGCCCGCTACCCCGGCCTGCAGAAGGCCGCCGAGCGGGGCGCACCGGTGCTGGCGATCTGTGCCGCGATCCAGGTGCTCGGTCACTGGTACGAGACCTCGGCCGGCGAACGCGTCGACGGCATCTCGATGCTCGACGTCACCACGTCGCCGCAGCCCACCCGGTCGATCGGCGAGGTGATCACCCGGCCGCTCCTCGACGGTCTGACGCAGCCGCTGACCGGTTTCGAGAACCATCGTGGCGGAACCACTCTCGGGTCGGCGGCGGCGGCGCTGGGCCGGGTCACCCACGGCGTCGGCAACGGGGTCGGCGACGGCCTCGAGGGCGTCGTCCAGGGGTCGGTGATCAGCACCTACATGCACGGGCCGGTGCTGGCCCGAAACCCGGAGCTGGCGGACCTGCTGCTGGCGCGGGCGACCGGGGTCGATGCGCTGGCGCCCCTGCCGCTCGACGAGGTGGACCGGCTGCGCCGCGAACGGCTCGCCGTCGGGCGCTGACGGCGGCCGGGCGACGGGTGTAGCTTCAGCTTCAGTGGGGGTACGCCTCGTCCCTGGAGGACCGATGTCTGCTGCAAGCCCGTGGCCCACGATCCATACCGAACGCACCGCGCTGGCTGACGACCTGGCCTCGCTGACCGACGAGCAGTGGTCCACGCCGTCGCTGTGCCGCGGCTGGTCGGTGTGGGAGACGCTGGGGCACCTGACCGCGACCGCGAAGATGACCCCGGCCAAGTTCGTCCTCGGCATGCTGGGCACCGGGTTCCGGTTCGAGTCGTTCGCCGCCAAGAACATCGCGCGTGAGACGGCCGGGTCCCCCGCCGACACCCTCGCCGAGTTCCGGTCCGTGCGCGGGTCCACGTCCGCGCCGCCCGGCCCGGTCGACTCCTGGCTCGGCGAGACGATCGTGCACGCCGAGGACATCCGGCGGCCGCTGGGCATCGCGCACACCTACCCGGCGGACGCGGTGATCCGGGTCGCCGACTTCTACAGCGGATCAAACCTGTTGATCGGCACCAAGACCCGGATCTCCGGGCTGACGCTGCGGGCCACCGACACGGACTGGTCCACCGGTTCGGGCCCGGAGGTCACCGGACCGATGCTGTCGCTACTGATGGCGATGACCGGTCGCGAGATCGCGCTGGCCGAGCTGTCGGGCGACGGGCTCGCCACGCTGACCGAGCAGATGTAGTCGCGGCCAGCAGTACGTGATGACCCTCGGTTCGTGATGACGCGCGGTTCGTGATGCGGACCGCGCCCGCCCGTTCCGGGCCGTACCCGGAACTACCCCAGACAGGGGTTCGGCCGGGGATGTAGCGACTAATCGCATCCTCGGCCGGATCTCTGCTTCTCAAGTTTCTGACCGTCACCGGTCGTTCTTCCTTGATCCGCACCCTGAGCGTACGCCCGTCGCCGAACCTCGCGCAATAGCCCTGACCAGCGTTTCCGGCCCGTTGTTGCGGGACCGGCCGGCCGGTGTGCGCGAGTCCGAGCCCGTCCTGTCCCCCGCGAACTTCGGCCGGTCCCGGCGTCGCCACGCGGCGACGCCAGGCCGAGAATGTGGCGGGGTCAGGACTCCGCGATCATCGCGATCTGGAAGGCCGCGCCGAGCGGGTCGGCCACCGCGGCGAGCTTGCCGAACGGCGTGTCCTCGGCGGGGCGCAGGATTCGGCCGCCGAGCTCGGTGACCTTGGCGAGGGCCGCGTCCATGTCGTCGACGCCGACGTAGAACTGCCAGAACGACGGCACGCCCTCGGGCAGGAACCCGTCCGCGTCCATCACCCCGGCCACCATCTGCTCACCGAGCATGGCCTGCGAGTAGCGGAAGTCGTCGGTCTCCCCGATCGGGGTGTAGCTCCAGCCGAACACCTTCTCGTAGAACGGCAGCGCGTCGCGGTACTTCCGCGAGAGGGTCTCGAACCAGACCGGCGCGCCGGGCTCGTCCACGAGGCCGAAGCCCTCGTGCTGGTCGGGCTGCCAGACGCCGATCACCGCGCCGGCCGGGTCGCCGAGGATCGCCATGGTCCCCTGCGGCCCCACCTGCATCGCCGGCATCATGACCTGTCCACCGGCGGCGGCCACCTGGTCCGCGGTCGCGGCCGCGTCGTCGGACCTCAGGTAGACCGTCCACACGTCACCGTACGGATTGCCCTCCTGCTGCGGGCCGAGCCCCGCGATGGGCTTGCCGTCCTTGCTGAAGATCGCGTACCCGCCGTACTGCGGGTCCTCGTTGGAGTCGACGTCCCAGCCGAACAGGCCACTGTAGAAGGGTTTGGCCTGCTCCGGATCCGAACTGGTGAGGTCGATCCAGCAGGGGGCGCCGGTGAGTGACTTGTGATCGGGCACGAATGTCTCCTTGGGCGTAGGTGCGGAGGAAAGGTGCGAACCCAAACCTACGCCCGAGCACCGACAGTCGCCGGGCGTCCGGGCCCTCGCGGTTCGGCCGGTGCGCGGCCGCCCGTGATCAGGAGACGGAGACCGGCTCGCGCTCCTCGGTCTGCACCTCGGCCTTGATCAGCTCGGTCTTGATCGGCTCGGCTTCGACCGACTCCGACGCGGCCTGCTCGGCCTCGGCCGGCGTCGCCTCCGCCGCCGCGCCTGCCTTCTGCGCGTAGTAGAAGTGCGGGCGACGGTGCCCCAGGAACGAACCGAACCATGACATCACCGCGATGTAGCGGTTGCGGAAGCCGACCAGGTACATCATGTGCACGACCAGCCACAGCACCCAGGCCAGGGCGCCGGTGAGCTCGATCTTCTTCACCTTCGTCACCGCGCGGAAGCGGTTGATGATCGCCATGCTGCCCTTGTCGCGGAACTTGAACGCGGTGCCGCGGGGGGTCTTGCCGAGGATCGTGCGGGCCACGTGCCGCCCGCCCTGCATCGCCACCGGCGACTGGCCCGGCAGGTTGTTCAGCGAGGTCATGTCGCCGATCGCATAGATGTCGGCGCGGCCGCCGACGGTCAGGTCCTGGTTGACCAGCAGTCGCCCGGCGCGGTCGGTCTCGCAGCCGGTGCGCTCGGCGAGCACGCCCGCGAAGTCGTTGGCCTGCACACCCGCCGACCAGATGATCGTCTCGGCGGTGCGCCGCTCGCCGGTCTCGCTGCCGTGCGCCTTGAAGGTCGCGCCGTGCGCGTCGATGTCGGTGACGAGGGTGTTCAGCACCACCTCGACGCCCGACTCCTCCAGGGACACCCGGGTGTACTCGCTGAGCTTGCCGCCGTACGCGGGCAGCGCCACGCCGGCGCCCTCGACCAGGGTGACGGTGACATCGGCGGCGGTGATGCCGCGGATCGACTGCTCGAAGTAGCGGCCCGCGAGCTCCTTGATCTGGCCGGCCAGCTCGACGCCGGTCGCGCCGGCGCCGATGACGATGAAGCTGAGCAGGTTCTTGCGGCGCTCCGGGTCGGTGGTGGTGTGCGCCTCCTCGAAGCAGCGCACGATCTGCGAACGCAGCCGCTCGGCGTCGTCGACGGTCTTGAGCGCGTAGGTGACCTTCGCGAACTCGTCACGGCCGAAGTACGACTGCCGGGCGCCGGTCGCCGCGACCAGCGAGCGGTACGCGATCGTGTGGCGCACCCCGCCCGCCACGTAGTCGAGCTCCTGGTCGTCGGGGCGCACGTCGACGACCCGGCCCAGCCGGACGTCGGCGTTCGGGTACTTCGCGAGGATCGAACGCACCGACGGCGCGACCTCGCCTGCGGAGAGCACGCCGGTGGCAACCTGGTAGAGCAGCGGCTGGAAGAGGTGCTCGGTGGTCTCGGAGATGAGGACGAACGGCGTACCCGCCTTGGCCAGCTTCTTCGCCGTGGCGAGGGCACCGAAGCCCGAGCCCACGATGACAACCTCAGTGCGGTCCATGCCTGCCTCGCTCACGAAATCCTCCAGCTAGATCAGATGTATGAGAGCCACGCTATGGATTCCGCGCGCGGTTTGGCCACCCAGCTGGGATATTCGGAGAACAGTTATCTGGATCGCTCATAAGTAGGATGGCGGCATGGACTTCCGACAACTGCGGTACTTCCTCGCGGTCAGCGAGGAGCTGAACTTCAGCCGCGCCGCGCAACGCTGCTTCATCTCGCAGTCGGCGATCAGCCATCAGATCACCCGGCTCGAGGGCGAACTGGGCGCGTCGCTGTTCGAACGGTCCACACGGGTCGTCCGGCTCACCCCCGCGGGCGCCCGACTGGTGCCCATCGCGCAGGAGGTCCTGAGCCTCGAGAGCCAGGCGTTCGCCGTCGCGCGCGAGCCCCGCAACCGGATCCGGATCAGCGCGAACATGAGCTTCGCGCCGCAGAGCCTCGATGCCGTCGCCCGTGTCCGCGAACGGCACCCGGAGGTCGACATCGAGTTCGTGATCAAGAGCTTCGCGGACCGCATCGATGCCGTCGCGACCGGCGACGCCGACCTCGCGCTGATCCGCGGGGAGGTCGACCGACCGGGCCTCGAGACCGTCCGGCTGGGCATCGAGGACCTGGTGATCGTGACGTCCAGCCAGCATCCGTTGTCCGCGTTCTCCACCGTCGAGCTCGGCGAGCTGGCGCCGTACCCGTTGCTGCTGCCGCCGCGGCACAGCCAGGTCCTGCTGCACTCGGTGGTCGAGGAGGCGTTCGTGGAGGTGGGTCGGCGGGTACAGCTCGGCCCCCCGATCGCGCGCGACCACCGGGCCACCCTCGACGTGCTCACCAACCCGCGGGCCTGGACGGTGCTCTACGCCAGCACGGTCACCGACGTCGCCCGGACCGGCCTGAGCGTGATGCGCGAGGCCCGCGGACGGCTCCGCGTCCCGGTCTGCGGCGTCGTGCGCAGCGGCGGTGCGCCCTCGCCGGCGATGGCGCACCTGGTGAGCTCGCTGCGCCAGACCATGTACCCCGCCGAGAACTCGGCCGACGCCGCGGACCCCGACGCCTAGCCCTCTCGGAGGGAAGCGGGGACGGCGGCGGTCGTCCGCCGTCCCCCGCGAACTACATCGCGCGGCGGCCCGACAGCGCGCGACCGAGGGTCAGCTCGTCCGCGAACTCGAGGTCGCCGCCCATCGGCAGGCCCGAGGCCAGCCGGGTGACGGACAGTCTGGGGAAGTCGCGCAGCATCCGCACCAGGTAGGTGGCGGTCGCCTCGCCCTCGGTGTTCGGGTCGGTCGCGATGATCACCTCGGCGACATCGACGCCGTCCTCCTGGTTTCCGATCCGCGCCAGCAGCTCCCGGATCCGGAGCTGGTCCGGCCCGACGCCGCTGAGCGGGTCCAGCGCACCGCCGAGCACGTGGTAGCGCCCCTTGAACTCGCGGGTGCGCTCGACGGCCTGCACGTCCTTGGGCTCCTCGACCACGCAGATCATCGTCCGGTCGCGACGCGAGTCCGCACAGATCCGGCACCGCTCCTTGTCGGAGACCGTGCCGCAGACCTCGCAGAACTGCACGCCGTCGCGCACCCGCTGCAACGCCTTCTGCAGCCGGTCGATCTCCGGCGGTTCGACGCTGAGCAGGTGGAAGGCGATCCGCTGCGCGCTCTTGGGACCGACTCCCGGCAGCTTGCCGAGCTCGTCGATCAGATCCTGAACCGGACCCTCGTACACCGGGCGCCGCTAGAAGGGGAGTCCGGGCAGGCCGCCCGCGAGCGGCCCGAGCTTGCCTGCCGCCAGCGACTGCGCCTTCGTCGACGCGTCCGCGATCGCCCCGATCACCAGGTCCTGCAGGGTCTCGACGTCGTCGGGGTCGACGACCTTCGGGTCGATCGCCAGCGCCACCACCTCGCCGGTCCCCCGGACGGTGGCCGTGACGAGTCCGCCGCCGGCCTGGCCGGTGACCTCTTCCTTGGCGATCTCGGCCTGCGCGGCCATCAGCTGCTGCTGCATCTGCTGGGCCTGCGCGAGGAGTTGCTGCATGTCGGGTTGTCCACCGGGCTGCACGTCGATGTCCTTTCTGCGTGTTGTCCGCCAGCGTAGACGCATCCGGTTAGCGTGAGCCGCGTGCAATCGATGTCCTGGGTGACCGGCGTGGCGGTCGCGGTCGGGTTGCTGCTCTCGGGCTGCACCATCCCCGTCGACGACGCGACCGCGGACCCCGCGGCCGCCGCCCCGTCGACGGGCGTCCCCTCCCCCGCCCTGACCGGCCGGACGGTGTTCCTGGACCCCGGGCACAGCGGTGCCAACGACGCCTCGATCGGCGAGCAGGTGCCCACCGGCCGCGGCGGCCTCAAGGACTGTCAGACCACCGGCACGGCCACCGATGCCGGGTACCCGGAGCACACCTTCGCCTGGGACGTCACCGGGCTGATCCGGGCCGAACTCGAGGCGCTCGGCGCCCGGGTACTGCTCAGCCGCCCGGACGACGCGGCGACCGGCCCGTGCGTCGACGCCCGCGCCGAGGCGGCCAATGCGGCGGCGGCGGACGCGGTGATCTCCGTGCACGCCGACGGCGCAGGCCCGAACCAGCACGGCTTCCACGTCTGCTACTCGGCGCCGCCCCTGAACCCGGCGCAGACCGGCCCGGCCGTCGCCCTCGCCGGGTTCCTGCGCGACCGACTGGCGGCGTCCGGGTTCACACCGTCGAACTACGCCGGCACCGACGGGCTGATGCCCCGCGAGGACCTCGCGGGGCTCAACCTCTCGACCCGGCCGAGCGTGCTCGTCGAGCTGGGCAACATGCGCAATGCCGACGAGGCCCGCGCCATGACCGACCCGGCGGGCCGGGCCCGCTACGCCCGGGCGGTGGCCCGCGGCGTCGCCGACTTCCTCGAATGAACGATTCCGTTCATTCGATCCAATCGAATGAACGGTCCGTTCATTCGATGCGCCGCGGTTGGGACGGGCGGGCGGCGGGGCGGACGGACGGGGGCGGACCGTCGGGCGGACCGGGGTGGGGTCAGCCGACCTCGCGCGCCAGGTTCGCCAGCACCGCGCCCTGGATCTTCCGCAGTCCCAGCGGGGCAAAGGTGCGCTCGAAGAACCCGCCGATGCCGCCGGCGCCCTTCCACTCGGTGGTGGTGGTGATGGTCGAACCGGAACCCGACGGCGCCACCGACCAGGTGGTGACGAGGCTGGAGTTGGCGTCGGTCTCGGTGACGGTGTTGCCCGAGACGGTGACGGTGGACTTGATGTCGCGGGAGCGCTTCTCGGTGGCCTTGAGGGTCCACTGGGCGACGGTGCCTGCGCCCTGCCCGCCCTCGAGCACCTGGTAGTCCAGGTACTGCTCGGTGAGGATGCGCGGGCGCACCGTCTCGTAGTCGGCCAGTGCGGTGAGCACCCGCTCCGGTGTCGCGGTGACCTCGACCGAACTGCTGGCGCTGACCTGTCCCACTGTGGATCTCCTTCTCGCCGGCCGACGCGGAATATGCGCCGGTCCCGACCATCGTGCCCGCTGCCCGAATGCCCCGGCCACCATCCGTCGCCGCATTGTGCGGGGGATCACAGCGTCCATGACGCCGCCGCCTGATCCGCGGCCCGATCGCATCGTTTACCTGACGTTTTCCGGCGACACGTCGACATCGCTCGCCGAGACGCTCGGCGCGCGATAGCGTCGGGTGGTGGCTGTAATTCCAAGTGCCTTGCGCGACGGACTGAGCCGGCGATCATCCACACCGCGGGAAGTGGGACCCCGATCCCACCACGCGGGTGTGGAACGACTGCTGGCGAGCTACCACGCGATCCCACCGGACGCGACAGTCCGGCTGTCGAAGAAGACGTCCAACCTGTTCCGGGCCCGCGCGCGGTCGAACGCCCCCGGACTCGACGTCTCCGGCCTGACCGGCGTGATCTCGGTGGACCCGGTGGCCAGGACCGCCGACGTCGAGGGCATGTGCACCTACGAGGACCTCGTCGACGCGACGCTGCCCTACGGCCTGGCCCCGCTGGTGGTCCCCCAGCTCAAGACCATCACCCTCGGCGGCGCCGTCACCGGCCTCGGCATCGAGTCGAGCTCGTTCCGAAACGGCCTGCCGCACGAGTCGGTGCTCGAGATCGACGTACTGACCGGAAGCGGCGAGATCGTCACCGCGACACCGAACGGCGAGCACGCCGACCTGTACTGGGGTTTCCCCAACTCGTACGGCACGCTGGGCTACTCGACGCGGCTGCGAATCGCACTCGAGCCGGTGAAAGCCTTTGTCGCGCTGCGGCACCTGCGGTTCGACGACCTGGCCGAGATGCAGGCCGCGATGGACACGATCACGACGGACCGCAGCCACGACGGGGTCGCGGTGGACTACCTGGACGGCACCGTGTTCTCCGCGACCGAGAGCTACCTGACCCTGGGCACCCAGACCGACGAACCCGGACCGGTCAGCGACTACACCGGCCAGCAGGTCTACTACCGGTCGCTGCAGCACACGTTCGCCCACCGCCCCAAGACCGACCGCCTCACCATCGCCGACTACCTGTGGCGCTGGGACACCGACTGGTTCTGGTGCTCGCGGGCGTTCGGCGCACAGCACCCGCGGATCCGTCGGGTGTGGCCGAAACGCTACCGGCGCAGCAGCTTCTACTGGAAGCTGATCGCGCTCGACCAGAAGTACGACATCGGCGACCGGCTCGAGCGACGCAAGGGCAACCCGCCGCGCGAGCGGGTGGTGCAGGACGTCGAGGTGCCGATCGAGCGCACCGCCGAGTTCCTGCAGTGGTTCCTGCGGGAGGTCCCGATCGAGCCGCTGTGGCTGTGCCCGCTGCGACTGCGCGAGCCGGCCCCCACCGGTGCGTCCGCCGCCCGCCCGTGGCCGCTGTACCCGCTCGAACCGAAGCGGACGTACGTCAACATCGGCTTCTGGTCCTCGGTCCCGGTCGTCGCGGGCCAACCCGAGGGCGCCGCGAACCGGCTCATCGAACGCACCGTCAGCGACTACGACGGCCACAAGTCCCTCTACTCCGACTCCTACTACCCCGAGGCGGAGTTCGACGCCCTCTACGGCGGTGAACGCCTCCGCGAACTCAAGAAACGCTACGACCCCGATTCACGTCTACTCGACCTGTATGCAAAGGCGGTGCAGCGCAAGTGACCACGTACAAGGACCCCCACACCTCGACCGGACTTCGGGTCGGTGCGCCGAAGCTCTCGATCGCCGAGATTCTCGAGACCGTCGCCGGCGGCGACATCCCGCTCCGCTTCACCGCGTACGACGGCAGCGCGACCGGGCCCGCCGACGCCGAGTACGGCCTGACGCTCAACTCCCCGCGCGGCGCCACCTACCTGGCCACCGCGCCCGGTGACCTCGGGATGGCCCGCGCGTACGTCGCCGGCGACCTCGAGGCCACCGGCGTGCACCCGGGCGACCCCTACGAGTTGCTCCGGGTGATGGGCGACGAGCTGCACTTCCATCGGCCGTCCCCACTGGCCCTGGCCACCATCACCCGCTCGCTGGGCTGGGACCTGTTGCGGCCCATCACACCTCCCCCACAGGAGCACCTGCCGCGGTGGCGCCGGTTCGCGGAAGGGTTGCGGCACTCGAAGACTCGTGACGCGGAGGTGATCCACCACCACTACGACGTGTCCAACACCTTCTACGAGCACGTGCTCGGGCCGTCGATGACGTACACCTGTGCGGCGTACGAGTCCCCGACCCAGTCCCTCGAGGACGCCCAGCACAACAAGTACCGGCTGGTGTTCGACAAGCTCGGACTCAAGGCCGGCGACCGACTGCTCGACATCGGCTGCGGCTGGGGCTCGATGGTCCGGTACGCCGCCCGGCGCGGCGTCCGGGTGATCGGTGCGACGCTGTCCGCCGAACAGGCCGAGTGGGCACAGAAAGCCATTGCCGAAGAAGGACTCTCGGACCTCGCCGAGGTTCGGCACTCGGACTACCGGGACATCGTCGAGACCGGTTTCGACGCGGTCTCCTCGATCGGGCTGACCGAGCACATCGGGGTCGGCAACTATCCCGCCTACTTCGGATTCATCAAGGACCGGCTGCGCGAGGGCGGTGTGGTGCTCAACCACTGCATCACCCGGCCCGACAACAAGCACTCGGCGCGGGCCGGCGGGTTCATCGACCGGTACGTGTTCCCGGACGGCGAGCTGACCGGCTCCGGGCGGATCATCACCGAGATGCAGGACGTCGGGCTCGAGGTGCGGCACGAGGAGAACCTGCGCGAGCACTACGCCCTGACACTGGCCGGCTGGTGCCGGAACCTGGTCGAGAACTGGGACGCCTGCGTCGCCGAGGTCGGCGAGGGCACCGCGAAGGTGTGGGGCCTGTACATGGCGGGTTCGCGACTCGGGTTCGAACGCAACGTCGTCCAGCTGCATCAGGTGCTCGCGGTCAAGCCCGGCCCCCGCGGCGAAGCGAACCTGCCACTGCGCCCGTGGTGGACGGGCTAGGCAGCTCCGCCGCCACCGGGCCCGAACACAGTCATGCCCGGATCGTGCGCATCGAGTGCGACACGATCCGGGCATGACGGGTGGTTGCCCACAGGATCTGTGGACAACCACCGGAACCGACTAGGCCTTGAGGGAAGCCGGCGGGGTGAAGCGCTCGCCGTACTTCGCGGCGAGCTCCTCGGCCCGCTTGACGAAGCCCTCCTTGCCGCCCTTGTAGCCGACGACGTACTGGTGCACGCCACCGGTCCAGGCCGGGAAGCCGATGCCCATGATCGAGCCGATGTTGGCGTCGGCGCTGGTCATCAGGACGCCCTCGTCGAAGCACTTCTGCGTCTCGATGGCCTCGATGAACAGCATCCGCTCGATGAGGTCCTGGATCGGAGCCTGGTTCGAGCCGGAGTTGAACTCCTCGCGCAGGCCCGACCACAGGCCGGTGCGCTTGCCGTCGGCGTACTCGTAGAAGCCCGCGCCGCCGAGGCGGCCCTTGCGGTCGTTGCCCTCGACGAGGAAGTTGATGACGTCGCCCGCCGGGTCGGCCGGCAGGACCTTGCCCTCGGCCAGCGCCGCGGCCTTGGACTCCGCGCGGATCTTCTGCATCAGCGTCAGGTTCAGCTCGTCCGAGAGCTGCAGCGGCGCCGCCGGGTAACCGGCCTGCATGCCCGCCTGCTCGATGGTCGCCGGCTCGATGCCCTCGGCAACCATGCCGATGGCCTCGTTGATGAAGGTGCCGATGACGCGCGAGGTGAAGAAGCCGCGCGAGTCGTTGACCACGATCGGGGTCTTGCGGATCGCCTGGACGAAGTCGAACACCCGGGCCAGCGCCTCGTCGGAGGTCTTCTCGCCGCGGATGATCTCCACCAGCGGCATCTTGTCCACGGGAGAGAAGAAGTGGATGCCGATGAAGTCTTCCTGGCGCTTGACGCCGGTCGCCAGACCGGTGATCGGCAGCGTCGAGGTGTTCGATCCCAGCAGGGCGTTGGGCTCGACGATGTCCTCGATCTCCTGGAAGACCTTGGCCTTGAGCTCGGGCGACTCGAAGACGGCCTCGACCACGAAGTCGACGCCCGCGAAGTCGGCCGGGTCGGCGGTCGGGGTGATGCGCGAGAGCAGCGCGTCCGACTTCTCCTGCGTGGTCTTGCCACGCGAGAGGGCCTTGGCCTCGATCTTCTCGGAGTAGGCCTTGCCCTTGGTCGCCGCCTCGATGGTGACGTCCTTGAGCACGACCTCGAAGCCGGCCTTGGCGGAGACGTATGCGATGCCCGCGCCCATCATGCCGGCGCCGAGCACGCCGATCTTCTTGATCTGGGTCTTCTCGACGCCGGCCGGACGCGAGGCGCCGGAGCCGATCGCCTGGATGTCGAAGAAGAACGCCTGGATCATGTTCTTCGCGACCTGGCCGGTGACCAGCGACGTGAAGTAGCGCGACTCGATGGTCAGCGCGTTGTCGATGTCGACCTGGCTGCCCTCGACCGCGGCGGCCATGATCGCCCGCGGGGCCTCCATCGGAGCACCCTTGAGGGTCTTGCGCAGGTTCGCCGGGAAGGCGGGCAGGTTCGCCGCGAACGCCGGGGTGGCGGGGGTGCCACCGGGGATCTTGTAGCCCTTGACATCCCACGGCTGCACGCCGGACTCGGGGTTGGCCTTGATCCACGCCTTCGCGGCGGGGACGAGCTCCTCGACGGAGGAGACGACCTCGTCGACCAGACCGACCTCCTTGGCCTGCTGCGGGCCGCGCTGCTGGCCCTGCAGCAGCATCTGCGTCAGCGCCGGCATCAGGCCGAACATGCGGACGGTGCGGACCACGCCGCCGCCACCGGGCAGCAGGCCGAGGGTGACCTCGGGCAGGCCGATCTTGACGCCCTTGACGTCCGCGGCGATGCGGTGGTGCGTTGCCAGCGCGATCTCCAGGCCGCCGCCGAGGGCCGCGCCGTTGATGCAGGTGACGACGGGCTTGCCGAGGGTCTCGAGGCGGCGCAGGTCCGCCTTGAGGACGACGCTGTGGTTGAAGATCTCCTCGGCGTTCTCGGGGCCGACCTTGATCATGTTCTTCAGGTCGCCACCGGCGAAGAAGGTCTTCTTGCCCGAGGTCAGCACGACGCCGGTGATGGCGTCCTTCTCGGCGTACAGCCGGTCCACGGTGGCCTTCATCGAGGCGATGTAGGCCGAGTTCATGGTGTTCGCGCCCTGGTTGGGGTCGTCGATGGTGAGCACGACGATTCCGTCGGCGTCCTGCTCCCAGTTGATGATGTTCTGCTCGCTCACTGCTAAGTCTCCTGGTAGTCCGGGCCGCGTCAGACGCGCTCGATGATGGTGGCCACGCCCATGCCGCCGCCGATGCACAGGGTGACCAGTGCGTAGCGGGCGTTGCGGCGCTCGAGCTCGTCGATCATGGTGCCGGTGATCATCGCGCCGGTGGCGCCGAGCGGGTGGCCCATGGCGATCGCGCCGCCGTTGACGTTGAGCTTCTCGTCCGGGATGTTCATGTCCTTCTGGAACTTGAGCACCACGGAGGCGAACGCCTCGTTGATCTCGACGAGGTCCATGTCCTCGATCGTCAGACCGGCAGCGGCCAGCGCCTTCTTGGCCGCAGGCGTCGGGCCGGTGAGCATGATGGTCGAGTCGGCACCGGAGGTGGCGGTCGCGACGACGCGGGCCCGCGGGGTCATGCCCATGTCCTTGCCGGCCTGCTCGGTACCGACCAGCAGCAGCGCGGCGCCGTCGACGATGCCGGAGCTGTTGCCGCCGTGGTGGACGTGGTTGATCTTCTCCACGAAGTGGTACTTCTGCATGGCGACGGCGTCGAAGCCGCCCATCTCGCCGATCATCGCGAAGGCGGGAGCCAGGCTCGACAGGCTCTCGACCGTGGTGCCCGGACGCATGTGCTCGTCGTGGTCGAGGATGGTGATGCCGTTCATGTCCTTGACCGGGACGATGGACTTGGCGAAGTAGCCGCCGGCCCAGGCCTTCGCCGCGAGGTCCTGCGAGCGGACGGCGTAGGCGTCGACGTCGTCGCGGCTGAAGCCCTCGATGGTGGCGATCAGGTCGGACGAGATGCCCTGCGGGACAACGTAGTTGTCGTAGTTGGTGGCCGGGTCGTTGACCCAGGGGCCGCCGTCGCTGCCCATCTTGACGCGCGACATCGACTCGACGCCGCCGGCGATGATCAGCTCGTCCCAGCCGGAACGCACCTTCTGCGCGGCCATGTTCACGGCCTCGAGGCCGGAGGCGCAGAAGCGGTTGATCTGCACGCCGCCGACGGTGTCGGGCAGGCCGGCGTCGGTCGCAGCGATGCGGGCGATGTCCATGCCCTGGTCGCCGAGCGGGGAGACCACGCCGAGGATCAGGTCCGAGACGCGGTCCTCGTCGAGGTCCGGGAAGCGCACGCGCAGCTCGTCGATCAAGCCGGTGACCAGCGAGATCGGCTTGACCGAGTGCAGCGAACCGCTGCTCTTGCCGCGGCCACGCGGGGTTCGGATGGCTTCATAAATGAATGCCTCTGTGGTCACTGTGAAGTGTTCCTTCCTGTGCACGTCCCCGCGCGCGTGCGTGCGGTTCGCGATGTCAGTCCAACGTCCACGCCTGACGCCGTCTACTTCAGCGTCGGGCTCGAGGCGTACACCTCGACTCAGCCATATTAGAACGTGTTCCAGAAAGTGGTCTAGGACTGAAGCGATCAGAGACTGTGACCGTGACGAGCACCGATTCCCTCGCCGAGCGTCCTGTCACGCGAGCGGGCGGCCCGGACACCAGTCCGGGCGGGCCGAGAACACGGCAACCGATGCGGGATCCGAACACCGCCCAAAGCCTTCGAAAGACAGTGATCTGGATCACTGTCACTAAGGCCGAATGCGCTGGGCGATCGTTGCTACCTTGCAGTCCTGCTCAGCTGCGCCGCCATTGGATACCGATCGATCCGCACGCCGTGAAATACATTGCCGCCGTATCAGTCCCATGCACAGACGACCGGAGACAAACTACGTGAAGATCAGTAACTGGCTGGCAAAACCAGCCGCCTACCTTGCGACCTGCGCACTCGCACTGACCGGGTTCGCCGTTGCAACCGCAGCCCCGGCGAACGCCGCCAGCGATCTGGTCGAACTCAAACGGCCGGTCGCGGCAGGAAGCACCTACGAGGCGGACCTCAAGAAGGACGCCGACTTCTGGACCCTCGGGAAAATGGCCGCCGCAGGGCTCAACTCTGACGGCAACGACGAGATTGCTCCCAGCGGAGGCTGGGACGAGCTCAGCGCCCCCTGGACAGACCAGGGCCTGGTCTCCAGGACCACCGGAAAGCTCCTGACCGAGTACACCCACACCGTCGGCGGCAAGAAGGTTCTCAGTGCGTGTTCCGCCAATGTCGTGACAAGCGCGAACAAGAGCGTCATCACGTCGGCTGGCCACTGCTTCAAGTTGGCTGGCGTTGTCATGGGTGCCGTGATCGGCGACTGGGAAGCCACGAACGTCGCCTTCATCCCCGGCTTCAACGGGGCGAACCTGCCGCGCGACTTCGACAACAGCCAGCCACCCGGTACCGACGTCGCCCCCTACGGAGTCTGGCCCGTGACACGCGTCTGGATGCCGTCGAACTGGTACTACGGCGCCAACTGGGTCAATGGCTCGGACGTGGCCATGGCCGTGGTCGACAATCCCTACGACAGCCGCCCGGTCGAGGACGTCACCGGCGGGCAGCGCATCGGCTTCAACCAGGTCAGCAACCCCCAGACCGTTTACCAGTTCGGTTATCCCACCGACAACTCCCGCAACTGGTACAGCAAAGGCGCCTCGAACGGCGACCCGTCGGACCGGCGGAACTACGACGGCCGGACCATGATGTACGCCCACGGCACCAGCTTCAGTGACAAGTACTACTACGGGAACGACCTCATTTCCGCGATGTCCCCCGGCTCCAGCGGCGGCCCCTGGCTCAAGGACTTCGACCCGGCCACCGGCGCCGGCGTCCAGATCGGCGTCACCTCCCGCTTCTCCAACGCGCAGGGCACCATCGTGCCCACGGCCTGGCTTGCGGGTCCCGCCCTGGTCAGCCAGGGCTTCGGCGCCGTCTCCCAGGCGATGTACGAGAAGGCCCAGATGGCTACCACCAACTGACCGTTGTCGGGTCACCGATCCACACCATGACAGGGCCGCTTCCCGAGAGGGAGCGGCCCTGTTTGCATCGATCCCGCTGGGCGACGGAGCCGCTCACCAACTCCACCGGACGACCGCTGTCCGAACGCCCGGCCTCGCCGGACGCGATCCGGTCGGAAAGGGGTCGCGCCCACCCTCCGCGCCGCATGCCGACGTGGTCGTCCGCCGCACGCAGTAACGGTTCCACGGGTACGTTGGACGCAGCCCGTCCGAGTAGCTGCCCGACCTGTGACTGCTCGACATCCGACTCGAACGGTCAACCCGGCACCTCTCGATCCGGACCCGAACAGCATGGTCACCGATATCGCGCAACGGCGGGGATTTCACCCACTCGGGCCGCTTGGCGGCGGCCCACCGCAGCAAGTACGGCACGTCCCTTCTCAGTCCCTGAGGGGCTGACACATCGCACCGGAGTTCTCCCATGGCGATCGCGACACCGAACCAGACGGCACTCCTCCGCGAACTCGAGCCGACCGTCGAGTCCGGACTGAACCAGCACCTGTCCATCGCGAAGCAGTGGCACCCGCACGACTACGTGCCGTGGGACGAGGGCCGAAACTTCGCGGCGATGGGCGGGGACGACTGGGAGCCCGGCCAGTCCCGGCTCTCCGAGGTGGCCCGGGCGGCGATGATCACGAACCTGCTGACCGAGGACAACCTGCCGTCCTACCACCGGGAGATCGCGTCGAGCTTCTCCCTCGACGGTGCGTGGGGTACCTGGGTGAACCGCTGGACCGCGGAGGAGAACCGCCACGGGATCGTGATGCGGGACTACCTGACCGTCACCCGGTCCGTCGACCCGGTGCACCTGGAACAGCTGCGCATGGCGCACTTGACCACCGGGCTGAACTCGCCGATGGACGGGTCCTTCCTGCACTCGGTGTCCTACGTGACCTTCCAGGAACTGGCGACGCGCCTGTCCCACCGCAACACCGGCCACGCCTGCGCGGACGCCGCCGCCGAGCGGATGCTGGACCGGATCTCCGCCGACGAGAACCTGCACATGGTCTTCTACCGGACGCTCGCCGGCGCGGCGCTGGACCTGACGCCGGACGCGGCGATGGACGCGATCACCGAGGTGGTGATCCGGTTCCAGATGCCCGGCCTGACCATGCCGGACTTCCGACGCAACGCGCTGCTGCTGGCCATGCACGGCATCTACGACCTGCGCCAGCACCTCGACGACGTGCTGTGGCCGGTGCTCCGGATGTGGAAGGTGTTCGAGCGCAACGACTTCTCCGACACCGGCGAACGGGCCCGGGACCGGCTCGGCGCCCACCTCGAGGAGCTCTCCCGCAAGGCCGTCCGCTTCGAGGAGACCCGGGAGCGGCTGCGGGCCAGGGAGGGCATGCGCGCCTGAGCCGGCGGCCCGACCGGTAGGCCCACGTGCGGGGTCGCCCACGGAGGAACCGGTGGCCGAAACCCGCCGACCGGGGCGTTCGGTGTCGGGATCGCGTCACAGCCGCCCAATACGGGTGCCGCGTCCTATCGTGGTCGGGTACTGCACGGCAGGGGCAGAGGAGGCGGCATGCGCACGGGTGAATCCACGGTGTGGCACTGGACGACGAGCAGGCGGGCTCGACTCGTCTTCGGATTCGCCCGGGTCTTCGTCAAACCGGTGATGACGGTCTGGCCCACCGGCAGGCGTGGACTGGCGGCGCTCGCCCGCCTCGACGACCGCCTCGACCGGATGCCCGCACCGCCGCACACCACCGTCGAGCCGCTGACGCTCGGCGGGGTGCCGTGCGAACGCATCAGCCACCCGCGCCACGCGACCGACGCCCTCGCCGGCGCCACCGTCCTGTACTTCCATGGCGGCGGCTTCGTGTTCTGCGGGCTCGGCTCGCACCGCGGCGCGTGTGCCCAGCTCGCCGCCGTCACCGGTGTGCCGGTGGTCTCGGTGGACTACCGCCAGATCCCGCAGGGCGGCATCGGGACCTCGATCGCCGACGCGATGACCGCGTACCGCGAACTGCTCGACCGATGCGACGACCCCACCAAGATCGTCGTCGCCGGCGACTCCGCGGGCGGCTACCTCGCGATGAAGGTCGCCGAGATCACCGCGCTGCAGGGCCTGCCGAAGCCGGCCGCGGTGATCGGGTACTCGCCACTGCTCAACCTCAACCTCGAGGCACACGACCCGGAGTTCATGCGCCGGGACGCCTACCTGCCGATGCGGCAGGTACGCAGGATCAAGGACCGCTGGCTGTCCGGGCCCGACAAGATCATCGGGACGCCCTCGCCGGTCGACGCCGACCCGTCACTGTTCCCTCCGGTGTTCCTGGTCGCAGCCGAGTACGAGCTGATGCGACCGGACGTCGAGCTCCTCACCACCCGCTTCGAACGGGCAGGCCGGCAGGTGGAGACCCACCTGTGGGCCGGGCAGATCCACGCCTTCCCGGTGCTCAGCCCGATGCTTCAGGAGAGCCGCGAGATCATCGACCTGAGCGCCGACTTCCTGCGCCGCAGCCTCGCGACGGTGCGGGAGCGCTCGGCTTGACCCTTCAGCACCGGGCGGCGGCAACGGTCAGTCGAGTGGCGTGGCGCCGAGCTCGTTCTTGAGCAGTTCGATAGCCAGCTCCTCCGGGTCCCGTCGGACCGACTGGTCGCCGGGCTCGGCGGCCTGCGCGATCAGCTCCTCCTCGGTCTCCGGGGTGAGGTTCACCGGGGCCGGCGGCTCCGGCTCGTCGGGCGGCCCCGGATCGTCCGGGTAGTCCGGGTAGTCCGGCGGCGGGATGTCGTCCGACCGATCGGCGACCGGCCGGGGACGCGACGGCTGCGCACTCTCCTGGCTCGGCCGTGAGAAACGCGGCACACCGGCCGGTTTCGCGGCCTGCTGCGGAGCTGCGGCACGCTGGGCCGGCGCCGCCGGCTCGGCGGTGCCGACCTGGCAGTCGATCACCCAGTCCACACCGAAGACCTCGCGCAACGCCTCTCGGATCACGTCCGCGTTGCGGGCCTCGACCAGTCGCTTGGCGAGCGGCGCCGAGGCGTGCACGAGGACCAGTCGGCCGTCCGCGACCCCGCGGACGGCGGCGCCCGAGAGCATCACCTCCACGGTGCGGCTGCGATCCCGCACCTTGGCACGGACCTCGGACCACGCGGAGCGGACCGCGTCGGCGTCAGGCTGACCGGCCGCAGGGCCTGCCGGTTCCGGCGCGGGTCCGGGCATCGGCTCCGGAACGGATGCGTGAGTGGGGATCTCGACAGGTGCCGCGACCTCGGCCACCTGCGCGGGAGGTTCGTCCGGCTCGGGGGCGACCGGCTCCGGCGCGAAGAGTTCCTCCGGGACCGGAGCGACGTACTCAGCGGGCGAAGACGGAACAGGCTCCGGCGCGGCGGACTCCACCGAAACGGGCTCGACCGGCTCCGGCACGAACTGGTCCGGCGCCGTGGCCTGGTCTGCGGGCGCCGGCAACTCGGGTTCGGGTTCGGGCTCCGGCGCGGGCGCGGGCACCGGCACGGGCACGGGTGCCTCCACGACCGGAGCCGCGGGCGGCGTCACCGGCGCGGGCGGCGTCACCTGGACGGAGGGCTCCGGCGTCGACGCGGCCGGTGCCGCAGCATCCGGCTCGGGGATCGGTGTCGGCGCAGGCGGCGGCGTCACCGGCACGGCCGGGATCTGGGCCGCAGGTTCGGCGACCGGCGCCACGGGTGCGGCGGCCTCCTCGGGCCGGCGCTGCGAGGGCCGCTGGTAGATCGGCTCGGGTTCCGGCTCGGTCGGGTTGCTACGCGCCGGCGCCGGGCCCACACTCGGCCGCACGCCCTCCGGAGCGATTCCGACGGGCCGCTGCTCCAACTGCTCCAGGCGTTGCAGCACAGCAGATTCCGCGTCGGATGCCGAGGGCAGCAGCATCCGCGCACACATCACCTCGAGCAGCAGGCGGGGCGCGGTCGCACCGCGCATCTCGCCGAGGCCGGCGTGCATCAGTTCCGCGTACCGCGCCAGCGTCGCGGGGCCGATCTTCTCGACCTGCTCCCGCATCCGCTCCAGCACGTCACCCGGCGCGTCGACCAGGCCGCGCTCGGCGGCGTCGGGCACCGCCCGCATCAGGATCAGGTCGCGGATCCGCTCGAGCAGGTCCACCGCGAACCGCCGCGGATCGTGTCCGGCGTCCATCACCCGGTCGACCGTGCCGAAGAGCATCGCGCCGTCACCGGCCGCGAGCGCGTCGACGGCGTCGTCGATCAAAGCGACGTCGGTGACGCCGAGCAGCGAGAGCGCGCGCGCGTACGTCACGCCCTCCTCCCCCGCGCCGGCCAGCAGCTGGTCCAGCACGCTGAGCGAGTCACGCGGCGAGCCGCCGCCGGCCCGGATCACCAGCGGGTACACCGGGGGCTCGACCGGGACGTGCTCCTGCGCGCAGATCTTCTCCAGCAGCCCGCGCATGGTGGTCGGGGCGAGCAGCCGGAACGGGTAGTGATGGGTCCGCGACCGGATGGTGGCCAGCACCTTCTCCGGTTCGGTGGTTGCGAACACGAAGATGAGGTGCTCCGGCGGCTCCTCGACGATCTTGAGCAGGGCGTTGAAGCCCTGAGTGGTGACCATGTGCGCCTCGTCCACGATGAAGATGCGGTAGCGGGACTCGGCGGGCGCGTAGAACGCCCGGTCACGCAGCTCGCGGGCCTCGTCGACGCCGCCGTGACTGGCCGCGTCCATCTCGATCACGTCGAGGTTGCCCGGACCACCCGGTCCGAGCGCGACGCACGAGTGGCACACGCCGCACGGTGTCGAGGTGGGTCCCTCCACACAGTTCAGCGACCGCGCGAGGATGCGGGCCGAGGACGTCTTGCCACAGCCGCGCGGACCCGAGAACAGGTAGGCGTGATTGATGCGTCCGGCGTCCAGTGCGGTGCTCAGGGGCTCGGTGACGTGCTCCTGCCCCACCACCTCAGCGAAGGTCGCCGGTCGATACTTCCGGTAGAGGGCCACGCGGTGAGGGTACCGGCGAGCACCGACATCGTGCCCGCGGACCGCTCCCACCGTCGCGTCGCGCGTCCCTTGCCGCCGCGGACGCACCGACGAGCTGTGCAAATTCCGAAACACAGCGGCAACACGACGGCATCGCCAGGGAAACCGCGGACCCGGATCGTCTGTCACGGGAGGCGACGAAACCGCCCCGGTAGGAGGACTGACGTGCAGACAATCGATACCGGCGACACCGCCTGGTTGCTGGTGAGTACCGCCCTGGTGCTGCTCATGACGCCCGGCCTGGCCCTGTTCTACGGCGGCATGGTGCGCTCGAAGGGCGTGCTCAACATGATCATGATGAGCTTCGTCGCAATCGCCCTGGTCACCGTGGTCTGGCTCCTCGTGGGGTACAGCCTGGCCTTCGGGGACGACATCGGCGGCGGACTGCTCGGTGGGCTCGAACACTTCGGGATGGCGGACATCGACCCGACCACCCTGCACGGCACGGTGCCGGAGTTCCTGTTCGCCACCTTCCAGCTGACCTTCGCGATCCTCACCGCGGCGCTGATCAGCGGTGCGATCGCCGACCGCGCCAAGTTCTCCGCGTGGATGGTGTTCGTTCCGGTCTGGACGCTGGCCGTGTACGTGCCCGTCGCGCACTGGGTGTGGGGTCCGGACGGCTGGATCGCCCAGCTCGGCGCACTCGACTACGCAGGCGGACTGGTCGTCGAGATCGTCTCCGGCGCCTCCGGCTTGGCCTTGGCGCTTGTCCTGGGCCCGCGCATCGGGTTCCGCAGCGAGCCGATGCGCCCGCACAACCTGCCGTTGGTGCTGCTCGGCGTGGGCCTGCTGTGGTTCGGCTGGTTCGGCTTCAACGCCGGCTCCGCGCTGTCCGCCAACGGCACCGCCGCCGCCGTCTTCCTCAACACCCTGGTCGCGGGCTGCACGGGCATGCTCGGGTGGCTGGTGGTCGAGCAGCGCCGCGACGGCCACCCCACCACCTTCGGCGCCGCGTCCGGCGTGGTCGCGGGCCTGGTCGCCATCACCCCGTCCTGCGGCTGGGTGACGGCAGGCGGCGCCGCGGTGATCGGCGTGGTCGCCGGCGCCGTCTGCTCGTTCGCGGTCGGCTGGAAGTTCAAGTTCGGCTACGACGACGCGCTCGACGTGGTCGGCGTGCACCTGGTCGGCGGCATCATCGGCACCCTGCTGATCGGCCTGCTCGCCGCGAAGGTGATGACCGGCGGCGTGTCCGGACTGCTGTTCGGCGGCGGACTGGCCCAGCTCGGCAAGCAGGTCGCGGCGATCCTGGTGGTCGGCCTCTATGCCTTCGCGATGAGTTACGGCCTCGGCAAGCTGATCGACCGGTACCTCGGATTCCGGGTCAGCGCAGAGGACGAGGTCACCGGCGTCGACCTGGCGCTGCACGCCGAGTCCGCGTACGAACACGCGGTGCTCGCGCACGGCGGACCGACCGGATCCGGACTGTTCCCGCCGCGCGACGAGGAGCCCCGCCGCCGCCCCGCCCAGGAGGACGACGACCCGGTGCACTGACCTGGCCGAGGGATCCGCCGCCGCCCCGCAACAGGTCCGCTACTGTCCTGGGGTCCGGGCACCGCACGGAAGATTCCTCGTCCCACCAGGAAGCACCGATGTCCGAGACCACTGTCACCCACGCAACGACGTCGCCGTCCGACGACACACCCGACGCACCGACACCGACCGGCGACGCGGACACCGCGTCGCCGGTCGGTGTCGGTGTCGGTGGCCGTCTACGCCGCTACGGCCGCTCGCTGCACCCCGTCGGCCTGACGCTGGCCCTGCTGTTCTTCTGCTGGTCGATGACGCCGTCGTTGCTACCGCGCGTCTGGTACCTGCAGGCCGTCGCGACCGGCATCAGCGTCGCGACCGGCTACGGAATCGGTTGCCTCGCAGCGTGGCTGGTCCGTAAGTGCGGGGTCACCGCGCGGTACTCGGAGCGGACGCGGCGGATCGGCTGGTGGATCCTGCTCGGCCTGGCCGTGGTCGCGGTGCCGACCTTCCTCGTGCTCGGCTCCTGGTGGCAGCAGATCGTCCGCGAGCTCGCGGAGGCGGAGGCCGCATCCCGCTCGTACTACCTTCTGGTGCTGGCACTCTCACTGACCGTCGCGGCCCTGATCCTGGCGATCGCGCGGTCGATCCGCGGCGGCACCAACCGGCTGACCGCGTTCGGGCGGCGCTACGTGCCCGCCCCGGTCGCGCGGCTCGCGAGCCTGGTGGTGGTGCTGGTCGTAGGTGTCTTCGTGGTCAACGGCGTTGTCTACCAGGGCGTCATCGGCCTCGCGAACCGGTCCGCGGCGGCCGCGGACCAGAGCACCGCACCCGACGTGACGGAACCGACCGCCAGCGAGCGGTCGGGCTCCCCCGCCTCCGCCGAACCCTGGGACAGTCTCGGCCGGGAGGGCCGTACGTTCGTCGCCGGCGGCCCCACCCCCGAGCAGATCACCGCCGTCACCGGCCGCCCGGCGCCCATGCCGATCCGGGTCTACGCGGGCCGCGAGTCCGCCGATTCCGTTGAGGGCGTGGCAGATCGGGTCGTCGCCGAGCTGGAGCGCACCGGCGGCTTCGACCGCAGCGTGCTCGCCGTCGCCACCACCACCGGCCGCGGCTGGGTCAACGCCCGGGTCGCATCGTCGCTCGAGTACGTCGCAGGCGGCGACTCGGCGATCGCGTCGATGCAGTACTCGTTCCTGCCGAGCGCGCTGTCCTTCGTCGCGGACCGGCAGACCCCGCCGGAGGCCGGACGCGCGCTGTTCGAGGCCGTCTCGGCGGCCGTGGACGCGCGTCCCGCGGAGTCCCGTCCCAAGCTGGTGGTGTTCGGCGAGAGCCTCGGCTCGTTCGGCGGGCAGGGCGCGTTCGGCGGGGCCCAGGACATGCTGTCCCGCACGGACGGCGCGCTGTGGGTCGGCACCCCGAACTTCGCGCCGCAGTGGGCGCAGATCACCGCGGACCGCGATCCGGGCTCGCCGGAACGCCTTCCGGTGGTCGACGGCGGCGCAAACGTCCGGTTCGCCGCGTCCGCCGCGGACCTCGACCTCCCCGGGCCGTGGGGCACCCCGCGGGTCGTCTACTGGCAGCACGCCAGCGACCCGATCACCTGGTGGTCCTTCGACCTGCTGCTGAACAAGCCGGACTGGCTCCGCGAACCGCTGGGCCCGGACGTCGACCCCGGCATGCGGTGGATCCCGTTCGTCACGTTCTGGCAGGTCACCATGGACATGGTGTTCTCCGCCGACGTGCCGGAGGGCCACGGCCACACCTTCGGCCGGGACGCGGTGAACATGTGGGCCGGCATCCTCGACCCCGCCGACTGGACCGCCGCGCAGACCGAGCAGGTGCGCGCCATCGTGGGCGGCGACCGGACGGAGGAGTAGCCGCCCACCGCGCGGCCGTCACGCCCTCTTTCGCGCTGTGACTCACTCGTTGCGGTGCAGGGGGCGGGTGACGGAGACAGACGGTGTGTGCGACTAGGTGGCCTTGGCCGCCTTCGCCGCGGCCTTGGCGGCCTTCTTGAACTCGCGTACCTCGGCGAGCGTCTGGTCGTCGACCACGTCCGCGATCGACCGGCGCGCACCGTCGTCGCCGTACGCGCCCGCGGCCGCCCGCCAGCCGTCGAGCTCGACGCCGATCTGCTTGCCGAGCAACGCCAGGAATATCCGGGCCTTCTGGTCGCCGTAGCCGGGCAACGCCTTGAGCCGACGGAGCACCTCCTTGCCGTCCGGGTCGCCGTCCGTCCAGATCGCCTCGGTGCGGCCGTCGTAGTGCTCGACCAGGTAGGCGCACAGGTCCTGGACCCGCTTGCCCATCGACCCGGGGAACCGGTGCACGGCGGGCGGGGTGGCGCACAGTGCCAGGAACTTCTCGGGATCCATCTCCGCGATCTTGTGCACGTCGAGCCCGTCGAGGCGGTCGTCCAGCTTCTTCGGTCCGGCGAAGGCGACCTCCATCGGAATCTGCTGGTCGAGCAGCATGCCGATCAGCAGGGCCAGCGGGTCCGCGGCGAGCAGGGCGTCCGCGTCCGCGTCGCCGGCGAGGTGCAGGGTGAGGGCCATGGCGTCGATCCTGCCACCCACCACGGCCGCCGGGGAACCTCACGCGGACCACGCGCGTTGGTCCGGTACACCACACATAGGAGAGATGCCGATGCCGTCGACCACTGTCGAGTCCGAGTTCGACCGCCAGGTGGAGGTGCTCACCACGCTGGGCTATCCCGCGCTGACCGGCCTCACCCCCGCGCAGTTCGCCGCCGAGCTCGAACCGTTGCGCGAGACGGTCCGCACCCATCCCGAGTCGACGGACGACCACGGCGAGGACCACATCCCGTTCGTCCTGGTGGTCGCGCGAACCGCCAAGGGCGCGTCCCTCGACGCCCACGAGGCGATGTCCCGGACCGCATTCGGCGCCAAGCCCGGCTTCTCGGTTCTCGCGCCGGCCGAGCTGTCACAGTTCCGGCCGGTCGAGTCCGTCGAGATCCCGGACGGCATCGCCTACGCGCTGATGAACATCGACACCGGATCGGAGTTCCTGAACGTGACGCCGGCGGCGGCGCTGGAGTCGCTGACCGCGATGGAGCGCACCCCGCTGACCGTCGAGGAGGGCATTGCCCTGCTCACCGTGCGTCCGGACATGCTGCGCAAGAACAAGTGCTTCTCGCTGCTGGCGTCGAGGTGCGGGGACAAGCGGGTACCGGCGCTGTGGATCAGCGAGCGTCGACCGAAGCTCGGCTGGTGCTGGAACGGCAATCCGCACACCTGGCTCGGATCTGCCTCGGCGTCAGCCAGGCTCTCGCTCGTGCGTGGTTGACGGGTCCACAGACCCGTCAACCGCTCACGAGTGCGTGAGCGCCTGCTCCGCGGCGGCGAGCAGGACGCACGTCGCGACGCCGTCCATGGCCGTGGCGAGCTCGTCGATCGACGGGAAGCTGGGCGCGAGGCGGATGTTCCGGTCCTCGGGGTCCTGCTTGTAGGGGAAGGCGGAGCCTGCGGCCGTCAGGGCGATGCCGGCGTCCTTCGCGAGCGCGATGACGCGCTTGGCGGTGCCGTCCACCACGTCGAGGCTGATGAAGTAGCCGCCCTTGGGCTCGGTCCATGACGCGATCTTGGAGGCACCGAGACGGTCCTCGAGGATCTGCAGCACCAGCGCGAACTTGGGTGCCAGGATCTCGCGGTGCTTGTCCATGTGCGCGCGGACACCGTCGGCGTCCTTGAAGAAGCGCAGGTGGCGAAGCTGGTTGATCTTGTCCGGTCCGATGCTCTTCTTGCCCAGGTGCTGCTGGTACCAGGCCAGGTTGGCGTCGGAGCCGCCGAAGAAGCTGACCCCGGCGCCGGCGAAGGTGATCTTGGACGTGGACGCGAACACCAGCGGGCGGTTCGGGTTGCCGGCCGCGGCGGCGAGGCCGAGGATGTCGAGCGCCGGGGCGCACTCGGTGACCAGCGGGTGCACCGCGTAGGCGTTGTCCCAGAAGACCCGGAAGTCGGGGGCGGCTGCGGGCATCGACGCGAGCTCGCGGGCGACGTCCTCCGAGTACACGGCACCGGTCGGGTTGGAATAGGTCGGGACGACCCACATGCCCTTGATCGCCGGATCGGCGGCGACGAGCTCCGCGACCTTCGCCATGTCCGGGCCGTCGTCGCGCATCGGGATGGCGATCATCTCGATGCCGAAGGACTCGGTGATCGCGAAGTGACGGTCGTAACCCGGTGCGGGGCAGAGGAACTTGACCACCGGCTCCTGCGACCACGGCCGCGGCGAGTCCGGGTTCCCGTGCAGCAGCGAGAACACGATCGCGTCGTGCATGATCTCGAGGCTCGCGTTGTTGCCGGCAATGAGGTTGGCCACCGGGATGTTCAGCAGCTCGCCGAAGATTGCGCGCAGCTCCGGCAGGCCGGTGAGACCGCCGTAGTTGCGGCAGTCGGTGCCGGAGCCGTCGCGGTAGTCGCCGTCACCCGGCAGCGACAGCAGCGCGAGGGAGAGGTCCAACTGCTCGGGTGCGGGCTTGCCCCGGGTGAGGTCCAGCGCGAGCTTCTCGGCCTTCAGCTGCGCGTACTTCGCGGCCTGCCGTTCGTGCTCGGAGCGGAGTTCCTCATGGCTCATCAACCCAATCTGGGTTTGAGTAGGCATCCCGAATGACCTTTCACACCGTGGCGGCGGAGCTGGGGTGGAAATTAAAGGGGACCCCGCGCACCCGGCAGAGCCCATTGACCCTTGCTGCCTTCCGGCCCTGGGGGAGTTCACAGGATGCGCGCCGCGCGGGATCCACTGACGAGCATACCGACCCCCGTACGGGCATGGACGGCGGGTGGGTACCAGCGCGGTTCGACGGGTGGCCGAGGACCGGTCGGAGGCCGGGAACAGCACCGATCGGCGGCCCCGTTTTCGTTCTACGGCGACCGTCCCGTATGCTCGCTCACGGAGGATTCGCCTAGTGGCCTATGGCGCTCGCCTGGAACGCGGGTTGGGTTAACGCCCTCAGGGGTTCAAATCCCCTATCCTCCGCCATAGGGAAACCCCCTGTGAACCGCATTCGTGCGGGTCACAGGGGTTTTTTCTTGCCCACACCTGCAGCGTGACAGGATCCGTCCGGACCGTCCACCTCGGCCGATGCGCCGGCGCACCCGTGGCCGAGACAGGCCGATCGGCAGCACCGCGGCTGTCCCGCACCCCACCGACACCACAGGCCTCGGCCTCCGCTACGTGACCTTCGGTGGTGAGGCGCTCGAGCTCGGCCGACTCGGCGCGGATCGCCACCGAGTACGAGCCCCGGCATACACCGGTGACGTCCGTTCCTCACCGCGATCCAGGTCCGGACCGGAGCGTCACCGACCGCCGAGGGCAACTGGCGGCCGTACGTGTCGGGCCGGATCGGCGACCGGCTGCTGAATGTGGCCAATGTGGCCCTGTTCGAAGGTGAATCCGTGCTGAGATAGGCCGGGTTCTGGCCACTGAACTCGGCTAACACCCTTCCCACCAGTCCCACCCCGGAGGAATCATGACGAACCCCTTTGAGAACGACGGCGCGACCTATCTCGTGCTGACCAACCACGAGAACCAGCATTCCCTGTGGCCGTCGTTCGCGGCCGTGCCCGCGGGCTGGACCGTCGCCAAGGGCGAGGACACCCGGGCCGCCTGCCTGGAGTTCATCACCGCGAACTGGACCGACATGCGCCCCAAGAGCCTGATCGACGCGGCCTGATGCAGGTCGCCACGGAGGCGCCCCCGGTCGAGATCCCAGTCACCGAATGGTCGCTGGAGATGCTCGACCGGCGTGACCTGCAGCCGAGCCCGCTGCCGTCCGGTGAGATGACCTTCAGTCTCTCGATGCTCCCCTCACCCGACCTCAACCGGGCGTTCTACGCCACGGTCGGGTCCCGAGTGTGCTGGACCGACCGGTTCTCCTGGACCTACGAGGACTGGGACAAGTGGGTCAACCGGCCGGAGCTGAGCACCTGGATCGCGATGGCCGAGGGCACGGTGGCCGGCTTTTTCGAGCTGGAGGCCCAGCCCGACGGTGACACTGAGGTGCATCTGGTCGGCCTGGTCCCGGCGTTCGTCGGCAAGGGATTCGGCGGCTACCTGGTGGAGCAGGCCGTCCGCAGGGCCTGGCAGCGCGGTCAGCTGTGGGCCGAGGGCTTCGGCCCGACCCGGCGGGTATGGCTGCGTACCAGCACCCTCGACCACCCCAACGCCAAGGCGAACTATCTGCGCCGTGGCTTCAAAGTGGCCGAGGAGGAGTCCTTTCTGAGGAATGTGCCCGACCCCAGGATCGCTCCCTGGCCTCTGCCCGGTGACCCCCGGACGGCCAGGCTCGTACAGGACGAGGACTGACCCGATGAGCTGGCTGCGTTGCCCGACCCCGCGCCCGTAGGCCACGGCCCGGCTGATCTGCTTCCCGCACGCGGGCGGCAGCGCGGTCGCCTACCGGTCGTGGACGCCCAGTCCCGCCGTCGAGGTGCACGCCGTGCAGTATCCGGGCCGCGCCGACCGGATGCGCGACCCGTTCCTGACCGACGCCCGGCAGATGGCCAAGTCCATCGCCGCCGCACCTGCGCAGCGAACGTGAGAACACCTCGGGCGCGAGCGACGCCCGGGTGGTGGCCAAGCTGGTGGAACTGGGCGGCATCGACGAAGAGGCGCTGAAGGACCCCGAGCTGCGCAACCTTGCCCATCGCCCGCCCAGCGATGCCCCTCCGCGTGGCGTCAATGCCCGGGAGTGTCGGTGCCCCGAGGCACGATGTTGTGATGACCACCACAGAAACTGCCGACCTGTACCGCCGCCTCGCCGAGAACCTGACCGCAACCGTCGCGGCGGTGCCGGCGGACCGCTGGGCGAGCCCCTCGCCGTGCGAGGGCTGGAATGCCCGTGACCTGCTGCGCCACATCATCGAGACGCAGTCCTTCCCGCTCGGCCCCGCCGGCCTGACGCTGCCGCCGGTGCCCGATGTGGACGCGGACCCGCTCGGCGCCTGGACCCAGACCCGCGACGCCGTGCAGGAGATCCTCGACGACCCGGCCCGGGCAAGCCTCGAGTTCGACGGCCAGATGGGCAGAACCTCCGTCGCCTCCACCTTCGCCCGGTTCATCGCCTTCGACCTGGCGGTGCACCGCTGGGACATGGCACGGGCGGCCGGCCTCGACGAGACCCTCCCCGAAGAGGACCTCGCGATGATCGCCGGGTTTACCGAGCAGATGGGCGAGGCGCTCCGCAGTCCCGGGGTGTGCGGACCGGCCGTGCCGACGCCCGCCGACGCCGACACCCAGACCCGGCTCCTCGGCCTCCTCGGCCGCCGGGTCTGAGCCCGCGGACGGGCCGCCGCGACGGGTTCGGCGGGTCGTCTCGATAGGGTTTCCCCATGAGTCAGGACGCCGGAGCGGGCCGGTTCGCCCCCAGCCCCTCCGGTGACCTGCACCTCGGCAACCTCCGCACGGCACTGCTGGCCTGGCTGTTCGCCCGTTCCACCGGCCGCCGGTTCCTGATGCGGGTCGAGGATCTCGACCGGGTCCGTCCCGGCGCGGAGGAACGCCAGCTCGCCGATCTCGCCGACCTCGGGCTGGACTGGGACGGCCCGGTCGTCCGCCAGTCGACGCGGCTGCCGCGATACGGCGCCGCCCTCGACGAACTCACCGCCGCCGGGCTGACCTACGAATGCTTCTGCACCAGAAGGGAGATCCAGCAGGCCGCGTCGGCGCCGCACGGCCCGGACGGGCACTACCCGGGGACCTGCCGGAGATTGACCGCCTCCCAGCGCGAGGAGAAGCGGGCCCTGGGCCGGGTGCCGGCGGTCCGACTGCGTGCCGACCGGACCGAGTACACCGTCGAGGACGTCCTGCACGGGCGCTACACCGGCGCCGTCGACGACGTGGTGCTGCGGCGCGGCGACGGCATCCCCGCCTACAACCTGGCCGTGGTGGTCGACGACGCCGCTCAGGGCGTCGACCAGGTGGTGCGCGGCGACGACCTGCTCTCCTCCGCCCCGCGGCAGGCCTACCTCGCCGGCCTGCTGGGGCTCCCGGTTCCCGTGTACGCGCACGTGCCGCTCGCCCTGAATTCCGAGGGCAAACGCCTGGCCAAGCGCGACGGCGCGGTGACGCTCGCCGATCAGCGGGCACTCGGGCACACCGCCGAGGAGGTCCGGACGGCACTCGCGGCGTCCCTGCACATCGTGCCGGCCGGCACCCATGCCAGTGTCGACGAACTGCTCGCGGCCTTCACCCCCGCCGAGCTCCCCCGCACCCCGTGGGTGTTCGCGCCGACCTGACCGGCACGATCGGCCCGCAGGCAACCCCGATCGCGACGGCGACTCTCTCGAACACCCTCCCGCGTGGGAGCTGTTTTGCACCCCCCAACCGACGTAGGGTCGATCGAGCACGTCAGTTGGCCGAATGACGCCCTGACGCCCGACGACGAGGGGAGTACACGTGAGCGAGAACCCGCCTCCCGGCGATCAGAGCCCCGAGGGATTCCCCGATCCCAACCATCCGCGGCAGCAACCGAACCCGCCCCAGCCGAACCCGGCCGGCGGGTACCCGCCGCCGCCGAACCCGGCCGGTGGGCCGCAGGGCGGCTACCCCCCGCCGCCGAACCCGGCCGGTGGGCCGCAGGGCGGCTACCCCCCGCCGCCGAATCCCGCCGGTGGATACCCGCCGCCCCCCAACTACGGCCCGCAGGGTGGCGCCCCGAACATGCCCGGCGGCTACCCGCCGCCCCCCGGCTACGGCGCCCCAGGCGGTTACCCGCCGCCGCCCGGCGGCCAGGGCGGATACATGCCCCCGCCCCCGCCCGGCTACGACGCGCCGGCCTTTCCGCCGCCCGGCTTCAGCGGCCCCGGCGGCATGCCGCAGCTGACCGTCGGCAACGCGCTCGGCTACGCCTGGGAGAAGTTCAAGGCCAATGCCGGCGTCTGGGTCGGCATCGTGCTCCTCATCGCGCTCATCGAGATCGCGTTGAGCTTCATCTTCGACCTGAACTCCACCGAGTTCACCGTGTGGGGGGCCATCGGCACGATCGTCACCACGATCGTCGGCTACCTGGTCAATGCCGCTCTGGTCCGGGGCGCCCTGCACGAGCTCGACGGCAACAAGCCCGCCATCGGCTCCTTCTTCCAGTTCACGAACGTCGGCGCGATCATCGTCGCCAGCCTCGTGGTGGGCGCGCTGACCGGCATCGGCTTCCTCCTGCTGATCATCCCCGGCATCGTCGTCGCCTTCCTGACCTGGTGGACCCTGCAGTTCGTCATCGACCAGCAGCAGGATCCGATCACCGCGATCAAGTCGAGCTTCCGGGCGATCTCGCAGAACGTCGGACCGCTGGTGCTGCTGACGCTCGCGCTGATCGGCATCAACATCGTCGGCGCGCTGCTGTGCATGGTCGGCCTGCTGGTCACCATCCCGATCACGACAATTGCCTCGACCTACGCATACCGGGTCGTCGTCGGCGGCCGGGTCACCGCCTGATCCACCCACTCGGCACGCCGGGCGCGAAACCGACCACCACGGTCGGGTTCGCGCCCGGCGTCGTCGTGGTGCTTGGATGACGTCGTGACAGTGTCAGAACCGGCCCAGACCGCCCCCGAGGCCCCGCCCGTGGCAGCGACGTTCGCCCACGTGAGCCGCGGCTACTACCCAACCATCGTGGCGCTGTTCACGGCCGTGCTGCTGATCTCGAACATCTGCGCCACCAAGGGGGTGGCCTTCTTCGCCGGATCCGAGCTCAGCCTCGGGCCGCTGCAGATCCTGCCGATCATCACCGACGGCGGCTTCTTCCTGTTCCCCCTGGCCTACGTGCTCGGCGACGTGCTCAGCGAGGTGTACGGCTTCAAGGCAACCCGCCGGGCGATCTACCTGGGCTTCGGCGCCCTGATCCTGGCGGCGGGCTGCTTCTGGCTGTTGCTCGCGCTGCCGTCGGCGGACTTCTACGAACACCAGGCGGCGCTGGAATCGGTGGTCGGCGTCTACCCCCGACTGCTGCTGGCCGGCCTGTCCGGTTATCTCGTCGGGCAGCTGCTGAACTCGCTGGTGATGGTCGCCATCAAGGAGCGCACCAAGGAGAAGCACCTGTGGGCTCGGCTGATCGGGTCGACCGTCGTCGGCGAGTTCGCCGACACCCTGATCTTCTGCTCGATCGCCGCGGGTGCGATCGGCATCACCACCGGCGGCGACTTCGTCAACTACCTGATCGTCGGCGTCGTGTGGAAGATCCTGGTCGAGATCCTGGTCATGCCGATCACCTACCGCGTCATCGCCTACATCAAGAAGCGCGAGCCGACGTACGTGCTCGCCGCCTGACCGGCGGGCGGGTACGGGCCCGTTACGGCTTGTCGGGGCCGTAGAACCGGCCGAGGGTCTCCGCCTTGAAGTCGTGGAAGTAGCCACCCTCGATGCTGGCGCGGATGTCGTCGACCAGTCTCACGGTGAACCGCTCGTTGTGAATGGTGCACAGCGTCGACGCGAGCATTTCCTTCGCCTTGAACAGGTGGTGGATGTACGCCCGCGTGTAGTTGGCGCAGGTGTAGCAGTCGCACTCGTCGTCGATGGGCGTGAAGTCGCGGCGGAAGCGGCTGGTGTTGATGTTGAACCGACCGGACCGGACGTAGATGGCGGCGTTGCGGGCCACCCGGGACGGGTTGACGCAGTCGAAGGTGTCGGCGCCGTTCTCGATCGCGACGAAGAAGTCGTCGGGCTCGCTGATCCCGAGCATGTGCCGCGGCTTGTGCTCGGGCAGCTCCTCGTTGCACCAGCGCACGATGGTGCCCAGGTTCTGCTTCTCGAGCGCGCCGCCGATGCCGTAGCCGTCGAAGCCGTAGCCGTTCTCCCCCTCGATGGACTCGAGGCCGCGGCACGCCTGCCTGCGCAGGTCCTCGTACTGCGCGCCCTGCACCACGCCGAACAGCGCCTGGTAGGGCTTGTCGGCGCGCTCGGCGGTGAGCTTCTCGTGCTCGGCGATGCAGCGGATCGCCCACTCCTGGGTTCGCTGGACCGAACGCTCCTGGTAGCCGCGGGTGTTGAGCAGGGTGGTCAGCTCGTCGAAGGCGAACATGATGTCGGCACCGAGCTGGTGCTGGATCTGCATCGACACCTCGGGCGTGAACCGGTGCTTGCTGCCGTCGAGGTGCGACTTGAACGTGACGCCGTCGTCGTCGACCGTCGCGAGGCGCTCCTTGCCGTCGGCGATCACGTCGTCGGACTGCACGCCCACCGACTCCATCGCCAGCACCTTCCGGAACCCGACGCCCAGCGACATCACCTGGAACCCGCCGCTGTCGGTGAAGGTGGGGCCGTCCCAGTTCATGAACTTGCCCAGCCCGCCGGCCTCGTCGACGATGTCCGCGCCCGGCTGCAGGTACAGGTGGTACGCGTTGGCCAGCACCGACTGGGTGCCCACGTCCTTGACGGACTCCGGCAGCATCGCCTTGACCGTCGCCTTGGTGCCGACCACCACGAACGACGGCGTCGCGATGTCGCCGTGCGGGGTGTGGATGGTGCCGGTGCGGCCGAGTCGGTCCTCGAGCCGGGTCCCGATGCTGAAGATCGACTCGGGACGCTTCGCGGGGCTCGCGGCGGACTGCGGCTGTACTGCGGAATTCACCCGGCAATCCTGTCACAGCGCGGCGCGAGGGCACCCTGCGCAGCAGGTCAGCGACCGCGGGACGGGACGGGGCCGGCCCGCGTCCCCGCCGGCCGGCCCCGTCCCCGCGGCCGGTTTACACTGCCGCGCCGACGAACTGACTGTTGTAGAGCTCGAAGTACGCGCTGCGGTGTGCCAGCAGCTCCTCGTGGGTGCCCTGCTCGACGATCTTCCCGTTCTCCATCACCACGATCAGGTGCGCGTCCCGGATGGTCGAGAGCCGGTGCGCGATGACGAAGCTGGTGCGGTCGGTACGCAGCGACTCGGTGGCGTGCTGGACCAGTAGTTCGGTCCGGGTGTCCACCGAGCTGGTGGCCTCGTCGAGGATCAGGATCGAGGGCTGCGCGATGAACGCCCTGGCGATGGTGATCAGCTGCTTCTCGCCTGCGCTGACGTTGTTGCCCTCCGCGTCGATGACGGTGTCGTAGCCGTCGGGCAGGGTGTGCACGAACTTGTCCACGTGGCTCAGCCGCGCCGCCTCCGCGATCTGCGCGTCGGTGGCGCCGGGCAGGCCGTAGGCGATGTTCTCGCGGATGGTGCCGCCGAACAGCCAGGTGTCCTGCAGCACCATCCCGATCCGGGAACGCAGGTCGTCGCGCGTCATCGTCGCGATGTCGGTGCCGTCGAGCACGATCCGTCCGGAGTCGACCTCGTAGAACCGCATGATCAGGTTCACCAGGGTGGTCTTGCCTGCGCCGGTGGGGCCGACGATCGCGACCATGTGTCCGGGCTCCGCGGTGAGCGAGAGGTCCTCGATGAGCGGCTGCTCCGCCTTGTAGCGGAAGGACACCTTCTGGAACTCGACGTGGCCCCGGGCGACCGCCGGGCTCTTGGCCGGGTCCGGGTCTGCGCCCTGCTCGTCCTCGTCGAGCAGCGCGAACACCCGCTCGGCGGACGCCACCCCGGACTGCATCAGGTTGGCCATGCTGGCGACCTGACTGATCGGCTGGCTGAACTGGCGCGAGTACTGGATGAACGCCTGCACGTCGCCGAGGCTCATCGAGCCCGACGCCACCCGCATGCCGCCGATCACCGCGATCGCCACGTAGTTGAGGTTGCCGAGGAAGTTGACCGCCGGCATGACCATCCCGGAGATGAACTGCGCGCTGAACGCGGAGTTGTACAGCTCCTGGTTCTTCTCGTCGAAGTCGGCCTGCACCTCGCGCTGCCGACCGAAGACCTTCACCAGCTCGTGCCCGGTGAACGACTCCTCGATCTGCGCGTTCAGCGCGCCGGTCGTCTTCCACTGGGCGACGAAGTGCTTCTGCGAGCGCTTCGCAACGAGCGTGGTGACCAGCAACGACGCCGGCACCGTCAGCACCGCGATCCCGGCCAGCAGCGGCGAGATCCACAGCATCATCCCGAGGATGCCGAGCACCGACAGGATGGCCATCAGCAGCTGGCTGATCACCTGCTGCACGGTCTGCGAGACGTTGTCGATGTCGTTGGTGACGCGGCTGAGCAGGTCACCGCGGGGATGGGTGTCGAAGTACTGCAACGGAAGCCGATGAATCTTCTCCTCCACGTCGCCGCGGAGCTTCTTGACGGTGCCCTGCACGATGATGTTCAGCAGGTACGCCTGTACCCACGCGAAAAGCGACGACAGCACGTAGAGACCGAGGACCAGCGCCAGCACCCTGCCCATCGCGGTGAAGTCGATTCCGGTCCCGGGCACCACGTTCATCGAGGACACCATGTCCGCGAAGGTGTCCTGACCCTGCGCGCGCAGGCCCTCGACCGCCTGCTCCTTGGTCAGGCCCGCGGGCAGCTGCCTGCCGACGATGCCGTCGAAGATGATGTTGGTGGCGTGCCCGAGGATCTTCGGGCCGATCACGCTGAGCACCACGCTCAGCGTGGCCATGGCGATCACCACCGCCACCGCGAGCCGGTGCGGGGCCAGCCGTCGCAGCAGACGCTTCGCGGACGGCAGGAAGTTCATCGCCTTGGCCGACGGACCCGTCGCCATGCCCATCGGTCCGCGCGGCGACTGGGCGGGCGGTACCGCGGGCGGCGTCGTGTCGGGCGGCTCCGGCGGCGTACCGGCGGCGCCCACCGCGGCGAACACCTCGGTGGGCGAGTCGTCGGCGGGCCCGGTGGACTGGGGAACCGGGGGCGGCGGGCCGTCGGTGTAGCGGGGGATCTGGGTGGTCGGCGCGTCGTCGTCGCCGTGGTGGCCCCAGAAGCCGCCCCTGGCGTCCCAGTCGTCGCCCGGCTTGTTCCAGAAACCGCCGCGCGCGGTCCAGTCGTCGCCCTGCTTGCTCCAGAAACCGCCACGGGCGGTCCAGTCGTCGCCCTGTTTGTCCCAGAAACCGCCGCGCGCGGTCCAGTCGTCGCCGGGATTCATGACGCCTCCTGCGCGGCGAACTGCGAGGACACGATCTCCGCGTAGGTTTCGCAACTGTCGAGCAACTGGGAATGGGTGCCGATACCGACGACCGCACCGTCGTCGAGCACGACGATCTGATCGGCGTCGACGATGGTCGAGACGCGCTGCGCGACGATGATCACGCAGGACCCGCTGGTGACCGGCTTGAGCGCCGCCCGCAGCCGGGCGTCCGTGCTCAGGTCGAGCGCCGAGAACGAGTCGTCGAAAAGGTAGATCTCGGGCTGTCGGACCAGCGCCCGGGCGATCGCGAGGCGCTGGCGCTGCCCGCCGGAGACGGTGGTGCCGCCCTGCGCGACGGCGGTGTCGAGGCCCTCCGGCATCTCCCGCACGAAGTCCGCGGCCTGCGCGATCTCCAGCGCCTGCCACAGTTCGGCGTCGGTGGCATCGGGCTTTCCGTAGCGCAGGTTCGTGGCCACGGTGCCGGAGAACAGGAACGGCTTCTGCGGGACGAGCCCGATCGAGGCCCGCAGCCGGTCCGGTTCGATGGACCGCACGTCCGCCGCCCCGACCAGCACCTGGCCGTCGGTGGCGTCGATCAGCCGAGGGATCAGGTTCAGCAGGGTCGACTTGCCGGAGCCGGTGCCGCCGATGATCGCGGTCGTCATGCCGGGCTCGGCGAGGAAGCTGATCTCGCGCAGCACCGGCTTCTCCGCGCCCGGGAACGCGAACGAGACACCGCGCATCTCGACGATGCCCCGCTCCTGCCAGTTCGGCAGCACCCAGGTGGGCGCCTGCACCGACGGGACCGTGTCGAGCACCTCGGAGATGCGCTCGGCGCAGACCGAGGCGCGGGGAATCAGGACCGTCATCACCGACACCATCATCACCGACATCAGGATCTGCATGATGTAGGACAACACCGCGGTGAGGCCACCGATCTCCATCTTGCCCTGGTCGATCAGGTGGCCGCCGAACCACAGCACCGAGACGCTGGTGATGTTCGCGATGAGCATCACCACCGGGAGCATGAACGCCATCAACCTGCCGATCCGCAGCGCGGTGCCGGCGAGCGCCTCGTTGGCGTCCTCGAACCGCTGGATCTCCTGCGGCTCCCGGACGAAGGCCCGGACCACCCGGATGCCGGTGATCTGCTCGCGCAGCACCCGGTTGATGGAGTCGATCCGGACCTGCATCACCCGGAACTGCGGCACCATCCGCCGGATCACCAGGCCCATCGCCAGCGCCAGCAGCGGCACAGCCACGGCGAGCACCCAGGCCAGGCCCTGCGACTGCCGGATCGACATGACGATGCCGCCGATGCACATGATCGGTGCCGCGACCAGGATGGTGCAGCTGATCACCACCACCATCTGGACCTGCTGCACGTCGTTGGTGTTGCGGGTGATCAGCGACGGCGCGCCGAAGAAGCCGACCTCGCGGGCCGAGAACTCCCCGACCTTGTGCATCACGGCACCGCGCAGGTCGCGGCCCAGGCCCATCGCGGCGCGGGCGCCGAAGTACACCGCGCCGATGCTGCAGAGGATCTGCAGGCAGGTCACCAGCAGCATGATTCCGCCGGTGGAGAGCACCACCGCGGTGTCGCCCTTCGTGACGCCCTTGTCGATGATGTCCGCGTTGAGACTGGGCAGATAGAGCGACGCCATCGTGGAAATCAACTGGAGCGCAACCACACCCGCCAGATCGCCCCAGTACGGGCGCAGGTGATTGCGCAACAGGGAGTACAACATAGTGTCCGAGGCTACCAACCAGCTGGTTTCCGGCTCCTGAAGATCGCATCACGAGCGGCCGGTCGGGTTCCCCGGGTCCCGCTCACCGACGACGCCACGCCTGCGGGTCGCTGTTGAGTTCGGCCACGAAGCCGGGCAGCGCGCCTGCCGCGATGTCCGCGACCGAGACCCCCTCGAGCACCGCCCGCAGGTTCACCCGGACGGCGATCCACACCTCCACCAGCGCCGCCGCATGGCCGTCGTAGTGGACCTCCTCCGGCCGTTCCCCGCGCACCGAGGCGAGCGGGCCCTCCATCGCGCGGATCACGTCGGCGACGGTGATCTCCGCGGCCGGGCGGGCCAGCCAGTAGCCGCCGTCGCGGCCCCGGCGGCTGCTCACCATGCCGGCGCGTCGCAGCTCGCCGAGCACCGCCTCGAGGAACTTGTGCGGTACCGCCTGCGCCTGCGCCAACCGGTCCGCCTTGACCGGTCCGTCACCCGCCGCGGCCAGTTCGACGAGGGCACGCACGGCGTAGTCGACCTTCGCGGTGATGTGCACGCGGCCCCTTCACTGGATCGGCGGATCGACGGGATCCAATTCCTACCATTTGACTAGGCAAGGAACAAGGGGGCGGACCTGCTCGGGCGTCAGCTGGTCCAGGCGGCGCGGTGGCTCTCGACGGGCGCCGCGGGATCCCAGTCCTGCGGCTGGAAGCCGGTGCTGCGCACGACGTCACCGCCGACCACCTGCACCGTCAGCGTGCCGAGCGAGCTGCCCAGCAACGAACCGATGACCGGGGTCGCGACGGCCGACGCGGCGTCCGCGAGCCCGTCGCCGTCGAGCCCCTGCGCGCAGAGCCGGACCGTGACGTCGACGTCGACCGGGGTGTGGTCGCTGTTGAGCGTGGTGACGGCGCCGTCGACGGTGACGCCTGCGGGCAGCACCGCGGTCTTGGCGATCAGGGTGGCCGTCGGGTCGTCCTTGCTGGCGTCCGCGGGGCACGACGGGCCTGCGGCGGGGGCGGCCGAGGAGTCCTCGGAACCGCAGCCGGTGAGCAGCAGCGCGCTGCCTGCGACGAGGGCGATGATGGTGCGTGTCATCCGGCAATTGTGAGGCCACTGGATCCGGCCCGGACGCCCGGGTGACGGTCGGGTGAAACGGATCGGGCCAGGCGTCCTAGTCCCGGACGAGGTGGACCAGGAAGTCCACGGTCCCGGAGTCGTCGACGGAGACGAACGCGAACGACGGCGCCCGCACCCCGAAGTCCGTCCAGGTCACCGGGACGCTGCCCGAGGCGATCAGCGACCGACCCGAGTGCAGCACGTCGAGGTCGACGGCGACCGGCCGACGGACACCGCGCAGTTCCAGGGTGCCGGTCGCAGGCACGGTCACGGCGGTGCCGTCGGTCGGCAGCGCCGTCAGGTCGACCGGGGCGTCGAGGGTGAACGACGCGGTCGGGTACCGGTCGGTGGACATCACGTTGCCTGCGAACTGCCCGTCGCGACGGGCGTTGTCGGTGGTGACGGACCCGACCTGCACGGTCACCGCCGCCTCGGTGAGCACTCTGCCGTCGACGGTGGCGTGGCCGTCGACCTGGTCCGTCGAGCCGACGACCGTCACGCTCGCACCGTTGAGCACCTCGTGGACGGTGTACCCGGCGGAGGTGGCGTTCGGTGCGGCGCCTGCGTCGACCCGCCAGCGTCCGCCCAGTTCCCCCACCCCGGGCTGAACGCCGGACGTGGAGACCGACGCGGCCGGGGCGTCGTCGTGGGCGAACCAGGTGCCGTACGCCCACGGCCCGACGACCAGGGCCAGCACCGCGACCAGTACCAGTCCCCCGACAACCAACCAGCGCCTGTTCACCGGTGCCACGGTAGTGGGCGCCGGACCCCCGGGAAACATGCACCGGAAACAAGAAAGCCCCGACCGGAAACCGGTCGGGGCTTTGCTGGCGGTGGCGGAGGGATTTGAACCCTCGGTACGGGGTTACCGTACACAGCATTTCGAGTGCTGCACCTTCGGCCGCTCGGACACGCCACCGGCGAGAACTGTACCCGAACGCCGACTTGGGATGAAATCGCCCCTCTACCTGCGGTGACGGAAGAATTCGTCGAGCAGGGCCGCGCACTCGACCTCGAGGACACCGCCGCGCACCCCCGGCCGATGGGTGAGCCTGCGGTCGCGGACCACGTCCCACAGCGACCCGACGGCGCCGGTCTTGGGCTCCCACGCCCCGAACACCACCCGCGAGACCCGGGCCAGCACCAGCGCACCGGCGCACATCGTGCAGGGCTCCAGGGTCACCGCCAGCGTCGCGCCCTCGAGCCGCCAGCCGTCGCCGTGCACGCGGGCGGCGGCGCGCAGCGCCAGGATCTCGGCGTGCGCGGTCGGGTCACCGGAGGCCTCGCGGGCGTTCGCGGCCCGCGCCAGCTCCACGCCGTTCGCGTCGAACACCACCGCACCCACCGGCACGTCCGCCTCGCCGGCCCCAGCCGCGGCATCGAGCGCCGCCCGGACCATCGCCTCGTCGCGGGCCAGCGCCGTGGGACCCAAGTCCGACTACCGCGGTGCGGCGTCGAGCACCGCGGTCAGCTCGTCCGCGAATCCGAGGCTCTGCGCGATCCGCGCGAGCTGCTCGTCCGGGTACAGATCCGTCTCCGCGAGGATCACGCCGAGCACCGGCTCCGGCAGCCCGAGATCCGCGAGCAAACCGAGGTCGCCCTCTTCCCACGGCTCCACGGTGTCGAGGTCGTCCGGGTCGATGTCCGGCACCTCGACGTTCAACGAGTCCAGCACGTCCGCGGCAATGTCGTAGTCCAGCGCCATGGTGGCGTCGGAGAGCAGCAGCCGGGTCCCGGACGGCGCCGGGCGCAGGATCACGAAGAACTCCTCGTCCACGTCGATCAGCCCGAAAACCGCCCCTGAACTGCGCATCTCCCGCAGCTCGGTCTCCGCCGCCTCGAGGCTGTCCAGTGCGGCCGAGGTCAGCGCGGTACACCGCCACTGGCCGTCCTCACGAACGACCGCGACAGCGAAGCCGTCGAGCTCCTCGAGATCGTCCGAAGGTGCGCTGTTGTCCCTCGCGCGCTGAGCAGCCATCCCGTCACCGTAGTCCGCCGCACGCCGGTAACAGAAGTCCAGCGACAAATGTGCCAACCTATCCGGGTGTCTGCTGAAACCACCACCCCGCCGGTGTGCGTGCTCGGGCTGGGGCTGATCGGCGGTTCGCTGCTGCGCGCCGCGGTCGCCGACGGCCGGTCCGCCTGGGGCTACAACCGTTCCGCCGACCCGGTCCGGGACGCCCGCGCCGACGGCTTCGACGCCGACACCGACCTCGCCGCGGTGCTGCGCCGGGCCGCCGAGGCCGACGCCGTGGTGGTGGTCGCGGTGCCCGTGCCCGCGCTCGACGCGGTACTGGCCCAGGTCGCCGTCCACGCCCCCGACTGCACCCTCACCGACGTGGTCAGCGTCAAGGGAGCGGTACGTGACGCCGTCGCCCGGCACGGACTGGGCGCGCGATTCGTCGGCGGGCACCCGATGGCCGGGACCGCCGAGTCCGGCTGGTCGGCCGGCGACGCCGAACTGTTCCGGGACGCGGTCTGGGTGGTCGGCTCCGAGGACGGCGTCGACCCGCGGTCCTGGTCCCGGGTGGCGGACCTGGCCCTGGGGTGCGGCGCCGTGGTGGTGCCCGCGGACCCCGACGAACACGACTCCGCGGTCGCGCGGATCTCGCACCTGCCGCACCTGCTGGCGGAGGCCCTCGCGACGACGGCGGCGGCCGGCGGCGACCTGGCGCTGGCGCTGGCCGCCGGTTCCTTCCGCGACGGCACCCGCGTAGCCGGCACCGCACCGGACCTGGTCCGCGCGATGTGCGAGGCGAACGCCGAGGCCCTCACCGTCGCGCTGGACGAGGCGCTGGCACTGCTCACCGCGGCCCGGACCGCCCTGGTCGCGGAGACCAGCACGGAGACACTGGTGCTTTCCGGGCATGCGGCCCGGTTGCGGTACGAGAACCTGGCGCGCGCCGAGATCACCGGGGTGCGGGTCGGCGAGCCGGGCTGGGAGCGCCGGATGCGCGAGGCCGGCCGTCGCGGCGAGGTGCTGCGTACCCTCCCCTGAGCCGGTCGCCTCCGGGCGGTCCGCCCGGCGCAGGCGTCAGATGCGCTCGGCCAGGCCGGGGTAGTCGAGAATGAACCCGTCGGCGTCGACGGTGACCGAGGAACTCGACACCGGCGAGAGCACGTGGATGCCGTCCGAGCCGCTGCTGTAGGTCAGGCTCGCCTCCTGCACGCTCAGGTCCGGGAGGTACACGTAGACGACCGGGACCTGGATCTCCTCGGCGTCGGTCTGCATGCCGAATCGCCGGATCGGCAGGGTGTTGAAGAAGGGACTGAGCACCACGTCCACGTCCAGCGCGCCGCCGAACGTCGAACGCTTGGGGTTGGTGCCGTCCTCGATCATCCAGTACCCCTCCTCGTCCCGGCTGATCGAGACCTGCCGCTCCCCCGAGGCCAGGCTGGTGCGCAGCGAGAGCCGGCGGGTGATGCCGTTCTCGTCGGTGACCAGGTCGTAGGAGGCGCTGAAGGCCGGGTGGTCGGCGCACTGGCCGCCGATGATCCGGCCGGTGGCCTTGATCCGGTTGCCGACGAGCTGGACGCGGACGGACTCCATCCGCGGCGCCGAGTGCGCGCGCCAGGTCAGGACCGACGGCCAGGCCGGCACGGAGCCCGCGGGCGCCGACGCGGCGCCCTGATCAGGAGTGGTCACCCGACTACGGTATGCGACGCCACCGGATAAGGCACCGATCGAGTTCACCCGCGCGCCCTCAGCGGTGGCCGCACCGAACGGGTGGATACCGGAACATCGGCCGAGAGCAGAGCCCGGCAACGTCCCGTTCGACGGGCCCGATGCCGAAAGAACCCCGCCACCTGACGGTGACGGGGTTCTCTCACTGTGCGCCCGAAGGGATTCGAACCCCTAACCTCTTGATCCGTAGTCAAGTGCTCTATCCGTTGAGCTACGGGCGCATGTTCATCTTCAATTGTGCTGGCCTACTAGCACCAGCGTGGCGGAAGCGAGAGGATTTGAACCTCCGGTCCCCTTTGAGGAGGACAACTCATTAGCAGTGAGTCCCATTCGGCCGCTCTGGCACGCTTCCTAGGCTCCGGAACCGTTCGGTTCCGCCGGATCGAAAGGTTACACAGGCTGGACCAGTAAGGCAAAACGCCTCCAAAAGACCAGGTGAACGCCGGTTCCGTGCCCGTCAGCGCAGGTTGGCGTCGAACCAGTCGAAGATCCTCCGCTGCGCGTCCACGATCGCCTGCGTCGCGGGATCGGCCTCGTCCCCGTCGGCCGGGACCCGAGGGGGTTCGTCGGCGCGGTGCGCGAGACCGCGGTAACTGACCACGTGGGTGGCGACGGGGGCACGGGCGGTGGCGTCGCGCAGCCGCTCCACGTGCGCGGGCGGGGTCCGGGGGTCGTCCTCCCCGTACAGACCGAGCCACGGCGCCTGCAGCGCCGCCACGGCGTCCACGAGCGCGGGGGCGTCGGGTCGCAGCGCGGTGACGATGCCGCGGGCGGCGACACTCACCGCCGCCCCGACCGGTCGGTCCGTCGCCACCAGCAGCGCCGCGGTACCGGCGTCGTCGAAGCCGAGCACCCCGACGCAGTCCGGGTACACGCCGCGTCCGGTCAACCAGTCGAAGGCCGCGTCGAAGTCGGCGAACAGGTTGTCACCGAACACCTCGACATCGGTGCCTGCGGGCTGGCGGTGGAACAGGTGCGGCGCGACCGTCAGCCAACCCTCGCCTGCCAGCAGGCCCATCAGGTCCAGCAGCGCTTCGGTGAAGACCCGCGACTCGTGCAGGACCACGATCCCGCCGCGCGCCGGCCCGTCCGGGACGGCGACCGTCAGCGGCACCCGGCCCGGCCATTCACCCGGCGCCGCCGCTTCCGACCGCCCACCGACCGCACGGAGCACCGCACTGCCGGTGGATATCCCCGACATACATCCACTCTGGCACGACGCGCGCCTGTGCGCTCCCCCGATTCCCGAGCCAGTAGCCGGTCAATCGCACCGGGCCCGTACCGGGCCGCGCATAATGTCCCACCGTGACCGCACGCATCCGCCCCGACCTCGCCGCCATTGCCCCTTACGTGCCCGGACGCAACGTCCCGGGCGCGATCAAGTTGGCAAGCAACGAGACCACACCGGGCCCGCTGCCCGGAGTGCTGGCCGCGATCGCCGAGGCTGCGACGGGCATCAACCGCTACCCCGACAACGGCGCGGTGGCCCTGCGCGAAGCCCTGGCCGCCCGGCTCGGCGTCGACGCCAACCGGATTGCGACGGGATGCGGGTCGGTGAGCCTGTGCCAGGAGCTGGTGCAGATCGTCGCAGGCGCCGGCGACGAGGTGGTCTACGCGTGGCGGTCGTTCGAGGCGTACCCGGTGGTCGTCAAGGTCGCCGGCGCCACCCCGGTCGAGGTCCCGCTGACCGCCGAGTTCGCACACGACCTCGACGCGATGCTGGCCGCCGTCACGGACCGCACCCGGATGATCATCGTGTGCAACCCCAACAACCCGACCGGCGGCGCCTTCGGCAACGACGTACTCGCCCGGTTCCTGGACGCCGTCCCCTCGCACATCCTGGTGGTGCTCGACGAGGCGTACATCGAGTACACCCGGCCGGGTGACTACGACGGCACCGAACATCCGGACGGCGTAGCCCTCGCCGAGGGACGTCCGAATGTCGTTGTGCTCCGGACGTTCTCGAAGGCCTACGGGCTGGCGGGCGTCCGCGTCGGCTACGCGGTGGCGGACCCGGCCATCATCTCCGCACTGAGCAAGGTGCACGTCCCGTTCTCGGTCAGCACCCTCGCGCAGGCCGCGGCGATCGCCTCGCTCGAGGCGGCCGACGAGCTGCTGGCCCGCACCGACCGCCTCGTCGTGGAACGCGCCCGGGTGCGGGACGCGCTGCTCGCGGTCGGCTACGAGGTGCCGCGGTCGGGCGGCAACTTCCTGTGGATGCCGCTCGGCGACCAGGCGGCCGCATACAGCGCGGCGTCGACCGAGGCGGGCGTCCTGCTGCGTGCGTACGACGTCGACGGCGTCCGCGTCACCCTCGGCGATCCGGCCGAGAACGACGCCTTCCTGGCGTTCGCGACCGGCGCGGGCCTCGACATCTGGCGGGCGTCCCGCAAGGGCTGACCGCGGCCGAACGCTGGAACACCGACGTCCGCGTCGGTAGTCTTCTAACTCCCGGAAGACCATCCCGCGAGGTGCACATGCGCGCACACCGACCGCTCCGCCCGCCCGGCATCCGGCTCGCCGCCCTGGCGGTGGCCGCCTGCACCGGGATGTCCGTGCTCACCGGCTGCGCGAGCGCCCGCGCCGGCGGCATCGCCGGGGCGAACGTCGACCGGGGCGGCACCTTCTTCGGCGCACCGACGGGCATCGGCGACGGCACCGCCCGGGCCTACGTGACGTTGGACGCCGACGGACGTCCGACGGACGCCGGGATCCGGATGACCGCGGCCGCCCTGGACGGCCTGCCGGACGCCCCGATGAACGAGTTCCCACTCGCACTGCCCGCACAGGGGGCGTCGACGATCTTCGAAGCCGTGGTCGTGGACTGGAATCCACACGGCCACGGGCCCGCGGCGCTGTTCGGAAAGCCGCACTTCGACATGCACTTCTACCTGATCGACGAGGCCGCGCGCGCCGAGATCACACCGGCCAGAATGGATTTCATCCCTCGCGCCAGCAATCTGCCACCGGTGCAGAAGATGCCGGCAGGCTACTCGCCGCCGGCCGGGCCCGCCGTCCTGAACACCGCCACGGGGATGGGCGTGCACTGGACCAACGACGCCGACCACATGGTCCCGGGCGAGTACGACTTCACCGAGACGTTCCTCGCCGGATCCTGGGACGGCGCGTACACCTTCATGGAGCCGATGATGACGCGCGCATGGCTGATGACCAAACCGACTGTGCACAAGAAGATCTCGCAGCCGGAGAGCTATCCGAAGCCCGGCCGCTACCCGACCGCGTACTCCGTGACGTACGACGACGCCACCGCCGAGTACGTGATCGACCTCGGCGAGATGGCGGCCCGACCGGGACCCTGAGAACGGGACCCTGAGAATCCGACGGTTCGCCCGGCGGTGGCCCGGCAACGGGTTTACAGTCGGGGCCTGGCTTCATAATCCTTCGTCTGCCCAGGTGAGGAACTCAAATGAACCTGATGAAGAGCACAGCAGCATCGGCCCTGATCGCCGCGGCGGTGGTGGCGGGGGCGGGCACCGCGCAGGCGAACCCGGTCGGTCCACCGGGCCAGTCGCTCCCCGGCGTCCACCAGGTCGACTCCCCCGCCAAGCAGGCCGCCCTCGAGAAGATGCTCAACGAACTCAACCTGGGCTGGGCCAACGGCGGCGCGGCGGGGACGGCGATCGGCGCGGCCATCGGGCTCGGCGTTGGCTGCATCTCGATGTTCCCCGGCAGCCTGGCCGGCTGCATGATCGGAGCCCCGACCGGCGCGGTCGTCGGCGCCCTCGTCGGCATGGGCAACGGCAATCCCAATGCGCAGCAGGCGATTCAGGACTACATCAACACCCCGTAGGAACCGCCACACCGGCAGACACCATGCGTCAACCCGAGGTTGACGATCGCCAATCGTCAACCTACGGTTGACGCATGACCGATCCCGTACGCATGACCAACCCCGTCCGCCTCGACGAACTGATCGACGCCATCAAGCGGATCCACCCCGACGCCCTGGACCAGCTCTCCGACGCGGTCCTCGCCGCCGACCACCTCGGCGAGGTTGCCGACCACCTGATCGGCCACTTCGTCGACCAGGCCCGGCGCTCGGGCGCCTCCTGGACCGACATCGGCAGGAGCATGGGCGTGACCAAGCAGGCCGCCCAGAAGCGGTACACGACCAAGGCCGCGGACCAGCCGTCCGACCTCGACCCGAACCAGGGCTTCGGCCGATTCACCGAGCGCGCCCGCAACGTGGTGATGGCCTCGCAGAACGAGGCGCGCGCGGCCGGCAACGCCGAGATCGGGCCGGCACATCTGGCCCTGGGCCTGCTCGCCGAGCCGGAGGCGTTCGCGGCCCGCGCCGTCCTCGCGCAGGGCGTGACGCTGGACGCGGTCCGCGAGGCCGTCGCCGCGACGCTGCCGCCGGCGGCCGACGCCGACACCATGCCCGCCCTCATCCCGTACGACGCGCCCGCGCGCAAGGCACTCGAGCTGACCTTCCGCGAGGCGCTGCGGCTCGGCCACGACTACGTCGGGACCGAGCACCTGCTGCTCGCCCTGCTGGAACTCGAGGACGGCTCCGGTCCGCTCAGCGGCCTGGGACTCGGCAAGGCCGCCACCGACGCGTACGTCATCGCGGCGCTGGAGGCGGTGCTCAGCGCCCAGAAGGACCAGCAGTAGGACCGGACCGCACCACCGGCCCGCCGACCGGCGGGCGCCCTCACTCGACGGCGGGACCGCTCACTTGTCGGGCATGTTCGGCATCATCGGCGACATGGGCATCATCGGCATCGGCATGCCCATGCTGTGCAGCCACATCATGATGGCCATGATCTCTGCAGGCATCGTCACTCACTCCTTGCCAGACCGGGAGCGATCGCCATTGGCGTGGAGGCGCGGACATGCATCCGACTGGTGGACAGCCCCGGGTCGTACCGGGAACCCCCGCAGACCGCTCCGCCCGTCAAGTATCCGCCCGTAGGGGCCGGTACCGACAGGGCACGCAAACAAGAACGGCCCCGACCTGCGGGTACCAGGTCGGGGCCTTCGCGGAAGCGGAGGGATTTGAACCCCCGGTGGGTTTAACGCCACGCTCGCTTTCAAGGCGAGTGCATTCGGCCGCTCTGCCACGCTTCCGTGGCGAATCTTAGCGCCCACGGCCGACGGCACCCGAGCGCCCCGGATCTCAGGCGTCGTCGCGCTCGTCGAGCGCGGCATCCACCTTGGCGAAGACCGTGGCCACCGCGGCCAACTCCTGGGGCTCGAGCAGGTCGATCAGGTACTTGCGGACACCGTGCACATGCGTCGGCGCGGCCACCGCGAGCCGTTCGCGGCCGGCGTCGGTGATGACGGCCAGCACGCCGCGGCCGTCGTCGACGCAGGTGCTCCGGGCGACCAGTCCCTCGACCTCCATGCGACGGATCTGGTGGGTGAGCCTGCTGCGGGACGAGAGCACCCCGTCGGCGAGCTCGCTCATCCGCACCGAACCGTCCGGCGACTCAGAGAGCATCACCAGGATCCGGTAGTCCGCCAACGAGATCCCGTGAGCGGCCTGCAGGTCCCTGTTGAGCACCTCCATCAGCCGCTGACTGGCGTCGATGAACCCCCGCCAGGCGCCCATTTCGGTACCGTCGAGCCAGCGGGGATTCGAGACCGTGTCATCGGGAGTATCTGTCAGCACAGCACCCATCCTAATATGTACCAAGGGAAACTACCGACCGAACAGTCTTTAAATTGTGGCCGAGCACTCAGCTCCCTCCGATCGGGAACGCGCGCACCCGGATCCGCTCGGCGCCGAGAACCACCAGCGCTCCCGGATCGAACGCCTGGGCAATGTGCGGGAACGAGGCCAGCAGCACCGAGACCTGCTCGTCGACGGCGGCGTCCGGACGCCGGAGCAGCAACACGCTCGGGCCCGACTCCGCCTCGATCAGGTCGTCGACGTAGCCGACCTCGGCGGTGACCAACACCCGGCCCTCCGCGGCGGCGCACGCGAGCACCCGCGTGCGGTCGGCGCCACGCAGGTCGGCCGAGTAGAGGTGGACCGCGTCGTACCCGGCGTCCCGCAGCTGCGCCGCCACCCGGGTGCTGAGGTTCTCGTCGATCAACAACGCCAACCCCGCGACCGCCGCCGAGGGGATGCCGGTGATCAGGTCCGGATAGGCGACGTCGAGGTCGTCGGCACCGTCGAGACCCGAGAGCCGAGCGTCGAGCTCGGTGTCGGGCGCACCGGCCTCGCCCGCCCGGTGCAGCCAGGCGAGCGCACCGGCGCCCACCCCGGCCGCGGCGAGGCCACCCGCCAGTGCCAGGCCGGCGCCGCCGGGGAGCGGCTGCCGCACGGGCTCGCCGGCCGGGGCCGCCTCCGGGTCCGCAGCCGCCTCGGTCTCCTCGACGACCGGCGCCGGTACTGCCGGCACAGTCGGCACTGCCGGCACTGCCGGCGTAGTCGGCGCCAGAGGCCCGGCCGCCGCCGCGCCCCGCCGACCCCAGAGCAGGAACAGGCCCGCAGAACCCGCGACGACCGCCGCGACGACCCACCCCAGCCACGACCTGTCGCCCTCCGGGCCCTCGTCCGCCACGACGGCGTCGACGTCCGCGAGCGTCTCGACCACGTCACCGGTCGGCACCCGCGCGGCCGACGTCCCCGTGTCCTGCAGTCCGTCGAGCCGCCCCGCGAGCTCCGCCGGCACGACGACGTAGCCGTCGGCCGCGCTGTAGCGGATCGAGGCGGTCCCCTCCGCGCCGCCGAACCTCATCTCCCGGACGCCGTCGACCTCGGTCTCCGCGGCGATCGGCGCGCCCAGCGGGCCCTCGGCGCCGCCGAGGTGGTTCCACGCGGCCAGGATCGGGCCCCGGACCAGCCAGGCGCCGCCCTCCGGCGTCCAGTAGCCGGTCGCGCCGTCGGGGCCGCTGAAGTCGCTGAACCGGTCCGCGCCCGCCAGTGCATCGGTCTCGTCGACGGTCGGGAAGCCGAGGACCGCGGGACCGCCCGCCTCGCGGTACCGGGCGAGGATGTCGCCGTACAGGACATGCGCGCCGGTCTCCGCGGAGTAGTAGATCGCGCCGCCCTCGTAGTCCTGCCCGACGCCGCCGCTGATCACGTAGGCGTCGCCGACGGGCTTGCCGAGCGGCGTGCTCGCCCCACCGAACGCGTCGTACTTGCTGCTGATCTCGTCCGAGTACCCCTGCTGCGCACCCTCGTCCGGGGCGGAGAGCCGCACCGCCGCGGCGACCGGCGACGCAACCAGCGCCGCACCCGCCACGACCGCACACCCGACGGCCACCCGAGTGGCCAACGGTGAACGCCTGGACTGCTGCATGGGCACACTCATTCCGCTGAGGGCGCCCACCTGGTCCGGCACCGACTGGTGAACACCGTAACCGCCATCCCGGGCAAGTGCGGGTAGGACGCTACCGCTCGGGAAGGTGGTGCAACACGGCGGAATCGAGCTCCGCCACGCTCGCGAAACCGGCCAGACCGAGCGTCACGTCGAGGTCCGCCAGCAGCACCCGAAGCGCATGCCGCACGCCGTCCCGGCCCGCGAGCCCGAGCCCGTACACCCAGGGCCTGCCGTAGAGCACGGCGTCGGCGCCGAGCGCCAGCGCGGTGATCACGTCTGCGCCGCAACGGATCCCGGAGTCGAGCAGGACGTCCGCCCGGTCCCCCACCGCGGCCGCGACCGGGCCGAGCGCGTCCAGCGCGGCGATCGCGCCGTCCACCTGTCGGCCGCCGTGGTTGCTCACCACCACGCCGGCCGCGCCGGCATCGACCACCGCCCGCGCGTCGTCCGGATGCACGATCCCCTTCACCGCGATCGGCAGGTCCGTCCAGTCCCGCAGCCGCGCCGCGTCACTCGCCCGGATGGCATGGTTGCCGAACATCGACGCCCAGGTCAGCACCGCCATCTGCATGGCCTCCGCGCTCTGCTCCGGCGGACTCGACAGGCGGGACCGGAACACCGGGTCGGTGAGGTAGTTCGCGATCCCCTTGGCCTTCAGGAACGGCAGATGCCCGAGTTCGAGATCACGTGGCCGCCAGCCCATTCCGGGAGTGTCCGCGGTCAACACGATCGCCTTGGCGCCGGCCGCCGTGGCCCGTCGCACCATCGACTCGGCCACCTCGTCGTCCGACGGCCAGTACAGCTGGAACCACCAGTTCTCCCCCGACACCGCCCCGACCTTCTCGATCGGGGTGGACGCCGCGGTGGAGAGCACCGAGCCGATGCCGAGTTCGTTCGCGACCTCGCCGACCGCCAGTTCCGCGTCCGGGTGCACCAGTTCGAGCACCCCGACGGGCGCGGTGAGCACCGGCGCGGCCAGCCTGGTGCCGAGCACCTGCACACTCAGGTCGCGTGCCTCGGCGGCCGCGGTCCCGCGCAGCATCCGCGGCACCAGGGCGCGGCGACCGAACGCGGCCACGTTCGCGGCCGCGGTCCGCTCGGTCGACGCGCTGCCCGCGATGTACCCGAACGCCTCGGGAGAGAGGGTGGTGCGGGCGCGCTCCTCGAGCCCGGCCGCGGTCATCGGGAGAGCCGGCACCGTGCCGCCCAGCCCGGCGAAGTAGATCTCGTTCTGCAGGTTGCCGAAGTTGGTCACGGCGTGACCGTAGCCGCTAGCGTCGAGGTATGCGCGCAATCACCGTCACCACACCGGGCGGCCCCGAAACGCTGGCCTGGACCGAGGTTCCCGACCCTCGCCCGGGCCCCGGACAGGTCCTCGTCGACGTCGCCGCCACCGCTGTCAACCGTGCCGACATCCTGCAGCGCCGGGGCCTCTACCCGCCGCCGCCCGGCGCCAGCGAGATCCTCGGCCTCGAATGCTCCGGCACCGTCGCCGAACTCGGCGAGGGGGTTCGTGACTGGGCCGTCGGCGACCGGGTCTGCGCGCTGCTCTCCGGCGGCGGCTACGCGCAGCGGGTCGTCGTCCCGGCCACCCAGTTGCTGCCGGTGCCCGACGGCCTGGACCTGCACACGGCGGCGGCGCTGCCGGAGGCGGCCTGCACCGTGTGGTCGAACCTGGTGATGATCGGCGGCATGGGCGCCGGCCAGCTGGTGCTGATCCACGGCGGCGGGGGCGGCATCGGCACCCACGCGATCCAGGTCGCCGTGGCACTGGGCGCCACGGTGGTGACCACGGCCGGCTCGGCAGGCAAGCTCGCCGCCTGCCGCGAGCTCGGCGCCGCGGTCACCGTCAACTACCGGGACGAGGACTTCGTCGCCGCGGTGGCCGCGACGGGTCGGGGCGCCGACCTGATCCTCGACAACATGGGCGCCGCGTACCTGGGCCGCAACGTCGAGGCCCTGGCGCCGGACGGCCAGCTGTGCGTGATCGGCATGCAGGGCGGCCGACTCGGCGAACTGGACCTGGGCACGCTGCTCGCCAAGCGCGGGCGTGTGTTCGCGACCGGGCTTCGGGGTCGGCCCGAGACGGGCCGGTCCAGCAAGGCGGAGATCGTCGCGGCGGTCACCGCGCAGCTGTGGCCGATGGTCGCCGACGGCCGGGTCCGGCCGGTGGTGCACGCGGAGCTGCCGATCACCGAAGTGGCCGACGCGCATCCGATGCTCGACTCCCCCGACACCGTCGGCAAGGTGGTCCTGCGGGTGTCCTGAGCCCGCGACCCGCTGGCCGGGGGCGGCTCAGCCGAGCGAGGAGACGGCGCGCACCAGCTGATCGATCTCGTACCGGGTGGTGTACGGCGCCAGACCGATGGTGACCGCGCCGCCCTCGTCGTTGACGCCGAGAGAATCCAGCAGCCGGCTGCCGCGGCCACCGACCACGGTGCCGATCCGGTGTTCGGTGAAGTGCTGCGAGACCTTCTCCGCCGGGACGCCGTCGACCGTGAAGCTGATCGTCGGCACCCGGCTGGACGAGGTGCCGATCAGGGTCACCTGCGGCAGCCGGCGCAGCGCCGCCATCAGATAGTCGAAGAGCTGGTCCTGGTAGTCCTGCAGTGAACTGATGGACGTCTCGAGGCGCTCGCGACGCGACCCGCTGGCGGTCTCGTCCAGCCCGGCGAGGTAGTCGATCGACGCGGTCAGCCCGGCCAGCATCGCGTACTGGTGCCCGGCGATCTCGAGCCGCTCGGGGCCGCGGGCGTTCGGGTTCAGGGACACCCCGGGGATCCGGTCGATCAGGCCCGGGTCGCGGAACACCAGGGCGCCGACCTGCGGTCCGCCCCAGCTCGGCGCGTTCACCGCCAGGACGTCCGCCCCGAGTTCGTGGATGTCGACGTGTGCGTACGGTGCGGCGGCGATGGCGTCGGCCACCAACAGGCCGCCCATCTCGTGGGCGCGGTCCGCGGCGACCCGGACGTCCGGCGCCGAACCGACGATCGGCGAGGCGGCGGTCAACGCCACCAGCCGGGTGGTCGGCCCGATCAGCTCCGCGAACTGCCAACTGGGCAGCTCGCAGGTGTCGATCTCGACCTCGGCCCACCGCACCTGCGCGCCGTACCGGTTGGCCACCCGCAGCCACGGGGCGACGTTCGCCTCCTCGTCGAGCCGGGACAACACCACCCCGGTCCCCAGACCCAGCCTCGAGCTCAGCGCCTCGGCCAGCCAGGCCAGCAGCGACGACCGCTCCGGGCCCAGGACCACACCCGCCGGGTCCCCGCCGACCAGGTCCGCGACCGCCTCGCGAGCGGACTCGAGGATCGCGGCGCTGCGCTTGGCCGAGACGTGCCGGCCCGAGTGCGACGGGCCCGCACCGCGGAACGCCGTGGACACGGCCGTCGCGACGCTGTCCGGATGCTGCATTCCGGCCTGCGGATCGAGATGGATCCAGCCGTCTCCGAGTGACGGGATTAGTCCCCGCACCCGGGCGACGTCGTATGCCATGCCCGACAGCCTAAGACTTGGGGCCGGTCGCGGTGTGACGGGGATCGAACGTAGGGGACATGTCACATCAACTTGTGCGCTGGCACAAACCGGATGTCGCCGCGCGCGGGGCCCGCGGGAGAGGAGCGGAACCGACGCAGACCCGACAAGATGGACTCATGACCTCAGCGGAGAATGAACACATCGACGTGATCGGGCCCGACGGTCGCCCGGTGACCACACCCACGGCGAGCATCACGGCCGGATCCCCCAACCGTGACGGCACCACCACCACCGCCGACGACGCCGCCGACGCCGGGGAGTCGCTCGCGGACATGGTCGAGCAGCCGGCCAAGGTGATGCGGATCGGCACCATGATCAAGCAGCTGCTCGAGGAGGTCCGGGCCGCCCCGCTCGACGACGCCAGCCGCGCCCGGCTCCGGGAGATCCACCGGTCCTCGATCCGGGAGCTCGAACAGGGCCTGGCCCCCGAACTGCGGGACGAACTCGAACGCCTCACCCTGCCGTTCAGCGACGACTCGGTGCCCACGGACGCCGAGCTGCGGATCGCCCAGGCGCAGCTGGTCGGCTGGCTCGAGGGCCTGTTCCACGGCATCCAGACCGCGTTGTTCGCCCAGCAGATGGCCGCCCGTGCGCAGCTCGAGCAGATGCGCCAGGGGTCCCTGCCGCCCTCACTCGGGGGCGCGGCACACCAGGCGTCGGGGACCGGCCAGTACCTCTGACCGTCAGCGGCGGGCGCCGGGGTAGAGCGCGCGGGCCAGGGCGGCCTTCGCCTCACCCTGCCGCGCCACCACGGCCTCGGTGAACCCGCCTGCGGACGGCCGCGGCGGCACCGACTCGGCGCCGGCGTAGACCGGCCACCGGGAACCGAGCGCGACGAGCGAACCGTGCTTGACGTCGTAGTAGTCGGAGCCGGTGGCCAGGACGACCCCCGAGGCGCCGGCCGCGGCCGCGAGCAGGTGCGGGTGGAACCGGGTGGAGATCCAGGTCTGCCCGCTCCGCGCGGGCAGGCCGTCGCGCCACAGTTGGGTGAACGGGACGAAGTGGGCGCCGGGCAGCAGGTGGGCGATCCGGTCGAAGACCACCCGGTCGACGCCCGGTATGCCCTCGACCACCGTCACCTGCTCGCCGCGGACCGCCCAGCTCGCCAGCAGTCGGGCGGCGTACGCGGCCAACCGGTCTACGCCGTCGCCCGCTCCCTCGCCGACCGTGAGGTCCGACTGCAGGCACAGCACGAACTCGCGCGCGACGGCCGGGCCGGTGCTGTCGTAGACCGCGGCAGGCGCCGTGGCCAGCTGCAGCCAGGCGTCGTCACCGCTGGCACCGACCCCCGGCCGCGACGCGTCGAGCAGGGCCAGCGACTGGTCGTCCCGCACGTCGAACACCGTGAACTCGCCGGCCAGCGACCGCACGAGGTCGGCCCGCACCTCGTCCCCCACCGGGGTCAGCCCCTGCCCCGTCGCAACCGCCCGGCCGCCGCCCCGGGCGGCCACCTGCGCCGCGATGGCCAGCAGCGACAGGTGCTGCGGCCACACCGCGTTGAGGTAGCCGCCGCCGAGCAGGTGCACCGTGGTCGCGGTCTGCATCAGTTCGATGCCCGCCGCGACCGGGCACACCAGGCCGGGGTCGCCCACCGCCCGGCGGACGAACGCCGCCGCCTCCCACGCGGGCAGGTGGGCGGCCTGCGCGCACATCCGCCAGGCGGTGTCGACGAAGGTCAGCCGCGGGTGCAGCCCGCCGAGGAGCACCGCGGCCTGCCCCGGCGTGTGGCAGTCCAGCACCACGTCGACGTCGGGGCGGGCCTGCGCCAGGTAGGTCAGCCAGGCCCGCGCGATGAACTCGTCGCCGTAGTTGGGGGCGCCGCTCGGGGCGATCAGGTAGATCAGTTCCCGGCGGTCGGCCGGGGCGCCCGTCATCTCGCTGTCCACCGCCGCGGAACCGGCCGGGTCCGGGAGGAACCGACGCAGACGAGGGAAGGAGGCCATACCCGAGGGTACGAAACGCCCATCCCGGACGAACCGGTGGTACCGGACGACGCACCCGCGGCGGGGTGCATCGCCCGCCCGGGTTGGGTGCGCGGAGCGCCCCGCCGACGCCGGTACTGTGGGCGACTGTGGATCAAGCGACTTCGACACCTGTGAGCGAATCCCCGCCGCGTTCCGACTCGCAGACGTTCCGTCGCGCCTTCAAGGATCTGCGGGACGGCTTCGACCAACGCGAGCTGTGGCTGAGCCTGGGCTGGCAGGACATCAAGCAGCGCTACCGGCGGTCGGTGATCGGTCCGTTCTGGATCACCATCGCCACCGGCGTGCAGGCCACCGCCATCGGCATCCTCTACGCGGCGCTGCTGGACATGCCGCTGGACGAGTTCCTGCCGTACGTGACCGTGGGCCTGATCGTCTGGAACCTCATCAACGCCTCGATCATCGAGGGCTCGGAGGTGTTCGTCGCCAACGAGGGCCTGATCAAGCAGCTGCCGTCGGCGCTGAGCGTGCACGTCTACCGGCTGGTGTGGCGACAACTGCTGTTCTTCGCGCACAACCTGGTGATCTACGTGGTCATGGTCCTCGCCTTCGCGGTGTGGAAGGACCTGAGCTGGGCGTCGCTGGCGGCGATCCCCGCGATCGCGCTGATCGTGCTCAACGCCCTGTGGGTCTCGATCGTGTTCGGCATCTTCGCCACCCGCTACCGCGACATCGCGCCGATCCTGTCGTCGATGACGCTGCTGCTGTTCGTGCTCACGCCGATCATGTGGACGACGCAGAGCCTCGAGGCCCAGGGCGGCGCGGTCCGCGACCGCGCGAAGATCGCCGAGCTCAACCCGCTCTTCCACTACCTCGACATCGTCCGCGCCCCGATGATCGGGCAGCCGCAGCAGATGTACCACTGGTACATCGTCATCGCGATCACGGTGGTCGGCTGGGCCGTCGCACTGCTGGCGTTGCGCAAATACCGGGCCCGCGTGCCCTACTGGGTTTAGGGGCATCCGCAATGACACAGCACGTCAGTATCGACACGCACAACGCCTGCGTCGACTTCCCGATCTTCGACGCCAAGTCCCGCTCGATGAAGAAGGCCTTCCTCGGCAAGGCAGGCGGCGCCATCGGCCGCAACAGCTCGGACGTGGTGGTCGTCGAGGCGCTCAAGGACATCACTCTGTCCCTGAAGGAGGGTGACCGCGTCGGCCTGGTCGGCCACAACGGCGCCGGCAAGTCGACGCTGCTGCGGCTGCTCTCCGGCATCTACGAGCCCACCCGCGGATCCGCCCGGATCCGCGGCCGCGTCGCGCCGGTGTTCGACCTCGGCGTCGGCATGGACCCGGAGATCTCCGGCTACGAGAACATCATCATCCGGGGCCTGTTCCTCGGCCAGACCCGCAAGCAGATGCTCGCGAAGATGGACGAGATCGCGGACTTCACCGAGCTCGGCGAGTACCTGGACATGCCGCTGCGCACCTACTCCACCGGCATGCGGGTGCGCATCGCGATGGGCGTCGTCACCAGCATCGACCCCGAGATCCTGCTGCTCGACGAGGGGATCGGCGCGGTCGACGCGGAGTTCATGAAGAAGGCCCGGGTCCGGCTGCAGAAGCTGGTGGCCCGCTCGGGCATCCTGGTGTTCGCCAGCCACTCCAACGAGTTCCTGGCCCAGCTGTGCGACAGCGCGATGTGGATCGACCACGGCACGGTGCGCATGCACGGCGGGATCGAGGAGGTCGTCCGCGCCTACGAGGGTGACGACGCCGCCGACCACGTCCGGCACGTCATCGGCGAGCTGGAACGCGAGCAGAGCGCATGAGCGAGTCCCGCATCATCGGCGTCGTGGTCACCCACAGGCGCCGCGAACTGCTGGCCGAGTCCCTGCAGGTGCTGGCCGCCCAGACCCGGCCGCTCGACCACCTGGTGGTGGTCGACAACGCCGACGAGCCTGCGGTCCGCGAGCTGGTCGAGGGCAGCGCGATCGAGACCACCTACCTGGGCTCGAAGCACAACCTCGGCGGCGCAGGCGGGTTCGCCCTCGGCATGCTCTACGCGCTCTCGCTCGGCGCCGACTGGGTCTGGCTCGCCGACGACGACGGCCGGCCCGACGGCCCGGACGTGCTGGCCACCCTGCTGGACTGCGCGAGGCGGCACGGGCTGGCGCAGGTGTCCCCGGTGGTGTGCGACATCGACGACCCGGACCGGCTGGCGTTCCCGCTGCGCCGCGGCGTCGAGTGGCGGCGGCTGCGGTCCGAGCTGGGCAGCGAGGACCTGCTGCCGGGGATCGCGTCGCTGTTCAACGGCGCGCTGTTCTCCGCCGACGCGATCGACGCGGTCGGGGTTCCGGACCTGCGGCTGTTCGTGCGTGGCGACGAGGTGGAGGTGCACCGCCGGCTGGTCCGCTCCGGGCTGCCGTTCGGTACCTGCCTGCAGACCGCGTACGTGCACCCGAACGGCTCCGACGAGTTCAAGCCGATCCTCGGTGGCCGGATGCACACCCAGTACCCCGACAACGAGACGAAGCGGTTCTACACCTACCGCAACCGCGGCTACCTGATGGCCCAGCCCGGCATGCGGAAGCTGTTGCCGCAGGAGTACGCCCGGTTCGCCTGGTACTTCCTGGTCGACCGGCGTGACCCGGCCGGGTTCCGCGAGTGGATGCGGCTGCGCAAGCTCGGCCGGCAGGAGAAGTTCGAGCGGGCCTGACCCCCGTACGAAGAACGGCGGGCGGGTGTGGACGGAGTTCGTCGCACACCCGCCCGCCGTTTCCGGCTCGGGGGCTCGGCTACTCCTTGCCGTACAGGCGGGCCCAGTTCTCCCGGCTGGTGAGCTGCGGCATGGCGGCCCGGTAGCGGGCCGACACCGACGGCGCCTCCTTCTGGAAACGACGCAGCAGCTTGACCGTGCGGATCAGGAGCGCTCGTGCGGTCTCCTTGTCGCGCTGACGAATTCGCACACCCGACTGCGAGGCGTCGGTCACCACGACGTGGTCGAACTTCGAGATGTGCCACCAGTGCGCGTCCTCGCGCGGGATGTTGACCAGGCCACCGCGGGTGCGGCCGAACCACTGGTCCACCGCCCGCTTGGCCAGGATCGTCCGCATCAGGGACGGCTCGCCGCCGGCGCGCTCGGTCTTCATCTCGTTCGACGGCACCGGCGCGGTGGCGGCCGGGTGCTTGACCGTCTCGGGGTACGCCGCCCGCCCCTCGCGAATGGCGGCCATCGCCCGGATGCCGCCGTCCTGCAACGTCTCCGGGCCGTCGAGGAAGTCCTCGATGCCCTTCAGCGTGGTGAACGCGAGGCCGTACTGCATGCCGACGAGGAACTCGGAGATCTGCCGGAAGAACTGACGGGACAGGCCCTTGGTGTCGAGGTCGCTGTGCAGCGACCCGACGACCAACGAGTTCCGGGTGCTGAAGTAGCGCGCCCAGTCGTCGAAGTCCTTCCAGTAGAAGTCCGCATGCCACACCGCGGCGTTGGGCAGGGTCACCGTCACGTAGCCGGCCTCGCGGGCCCGGATGCCGTACTCGACGTCGTCCCACTGGAAGAAGATCGGCACCGGCAGGCCGATCTTCGCGACCACCTCGGCGGGGATCAGGCAGGTCCACCACGCGTTGTAGCCCGCGTCGACCCGGCGCTCCTGACGCTTCTTGAGCATGCTCGTGTTCAGCAGCGCCTTCGCCACCCGCTGGCCGTGCTGCAGGGTCGCGAGGTTCACGTCCTCGGCGCCGACGTTGAGGTAGTCGGGGTTGAGCAGGTACATCATCTGCGCGCCGACCAGGGTGGGCTCGACGGTCATGTTCGCAAAGGCGTTGAGACGCAACACCGTCTCCGGCTCACACAGGATGTCGTCGTCCATCAGGATCACGTCGGCGTCCGGGGCGCCGTCCGCGCTCGCCTCGAACAGCCCGCGGCTGAAGCCGCCGGCCCCGCCGAGGTTCGGCTGGCGCAGGTACTTCAGCTTGTCACCGAGGGCGGCGGACGCCTCGACGAACCGGTCCCGGTCGCGGACCAGGTCGGTGCCCTGGTCCACCACGTACACCGAGCTGATCAGCTCGCGCACCGTCGCGTCCGAGGCCAGCGCGGACACCGTCTCGGCGCAGTCGTCGGCACGGTTGAACGTGCAGATCGCCACGGACACCGGGCGCACCGTCTCCGGCGCCGCCACCGTCCAGGCGAGGTTGTCAATGTCGAGGGCGGCGTCGATGGCGTCCACCTCGAGCCACAGCGCGCCGCCGTCGACGAACTTGTCGAGCGGCGAGGTCACGGACACCTCGCCGGTTCCGGAGCCGTCCACGGTCTCGAGGATGCGGCGGTGACCGGCGATGTCCGAGGCGACCAGTCGCACCCGGTAGCGGCCGTCGCCGGTGAGGCGCAGCGCGGCCCGAACCTCGGCGACGTCGGTCCACCGCTGCCAGTAGCTCGCGGCGAAACGCCCGAAGTATGTGTTGGTGCTCACCCTGGCACCCTTGGCCAGCGTGGCGCGATGGCGCTGCCGCTCGCCGGTTCCCTTGGTGAACTCCAGGTAGAGGTCGTCGTTGACGATCGGCGACATGCCGACGAAAACGCCTCGTTGGACCACCAGAAGCCGCTCCGCGGCCTGCCCGTTCATCGACGTCTCCGCCTTGACCTGCTCGGGCATCTGTGCCCCACCGCCGCTCTCGATCTCGCCGTCACTGTCACCGTGCAGGGTATCCGAGGTGCAATTGGCTCCGTAACCGGAGAACTCGACTCGGTTACTGTCACTGAGCACCTGCCCCGCCACCTGGAGATCCTGTGACACACGTACTGCCCGCGCCCACGCGTCGGGAACGCTGGACATGGGGCGCAGTGATCCCCGCGGTCGTGAGCCTGGGGTTCCTGATGATCGTCAGCGTCGACCCGCGGTACTTCTACGCGGACGACACCGAGTCCGGCGCGGTCGGGAACTGGCTGCAGCTCGGCCACCTGATGCGCGAGGGCCAGTTCCCCTCGCTGGTCCTGGACCAGTGGATGGCGGGCAACTATCCGGTCGAGGGCCAGGGCGGACTGTGGAACCCGGTCCAGATCTTCATCAATTACATCGCGCCGTCGGTCGACAACATGGCACTGCTCGCGACCCTGGTCAAGCTCGCCTTCGCGATCCTGCTCGGCTGGGGCGTGTACCGCGTCGCCCTCGAGTACGGGGCCCGTCCGCCGTGGGCCGCGCTCGCAGGCGCCGCGGTGCCGTTCGCCGGTTTCACCATGTACTTCGAGTACCCGTCCTGGGTGACGTCGCTGATCGGCATGGCCTGGGTGGTGCAGGCATGGGCCAGCGGCATCCGGTACGCCCGCGGACGCTCCGGCCCGATTCCGGTCTTCGTGTTCCTCTATCTCGCCATCAGCGTCGGCTACGTCCACGCGGCGCTGATGGCGGGCGTGACGGTCGGCGCCCTGATGATCGGCGAGTACGTCTACCGGCCGCAGTGGCGCACGACGGTCAAGCTCGCCGCGGTCGGCGTCTCGGCCGCCGCCTGCGGCGCGATCACCTTCCTGCCCGGGCTGCTGACATCCTCGGTCACCTGGCGGACCGGCGAGGAGGGCGCCCTCAACGACAACTTCCTCACCGCGCCGTGGTCGGAGACGCTGACGGCGAGCATCCCGTCGTCCGTCAGCGCCATCGAGTCCTGGACCGGCGAGACGACCACCGCGCCGATCACCTACATCGCGTGGTTCGCGGTTCCGGCGCTGGCCTTCGTCGCCTGGCGGGCGGCCCAGTCCTCGCTGCGCGAGCTGGTCACCCCGCTGGTGCTGCTGGTCTTCATCCTGCTGTTCACCGCGGGCCCGAGCGACATCGGTCAGATTCGCTGGCCTGCGCGTCTGCTGCCGTTCGTGGCCGTCTTCTCGATGGTCCTGCTCGCCGTGCTGCTCAGCCGCTTCGGCACGCTGCGACCGCTCCGGGCGCGGCTGGTCGCCGCCGCGCTGATCGTGCTGGTGCTGGTGATCCGCGCCAGCTCCGCGGGCCCGCAGTACTTCGGCCGGCACCTGATGTGGGGCGTGGCGATCCTCGCGGTCGGCGCCGTCGCCCTGTACCTGGGCCGGCGGTTCGGGGCGGAGGCCCTGGTCGGGCTGCTGATCCTGACCATCGCCCCGATCGCGATGTACCAGGTGATGACGTATCCGCAGGCGCTGAACAAGTGGTACCTGCCGACCAGCCAGGCGGACGCCAAGGCGAACTTCCCCGACTTCGAGGGCACCACGCTGCAGCTCGGCAAGCGGGCGCTGACCAAGATCGACGAGGAGACCCCCGACCGGCCGTGGACCTCGCAGGTGTACGGCAACTACGCCAAGGACCTCGACCTCGACTACGTCAACGCCTACACACCCGTCGGGCACGCCGCCTTCGCCTCGCTGCTGTGCATGGGTTTCGACGGTTCCACCTGCCCCGACGCGTACGGCAACGTCTTCCGCGTCGACCAGTACACCGGCCGGACCCACGCCGACCTGATGCGGCTCGACCGGGTGGTCCTGCAGCGCAAGCAGTACCCGGACGCCGACGCCCACCCGGCGCCGGCCGGCTGGCACTGGGCGCCGGTCCCGGAGGTCGCGAAGGGCCAGATCTACATCCTCGAACGAGACGGCGGACCCGTCTCCGGTCAGGCCGGACGGGTGTCCGCGACGGTGAACGCGACGGCGGAGCCCGAGTACACGAGCGTGACCTCCGAGCGGGTGCGGGTGAGCTCGGAGCTCGGCGGCAGCGTGGTCTTCGCACGGCTCGCGTGGCCGGGGTACACCGCGACCCTGAACGGCGAGCCGCTGACGACGAAGGGGCTGGGCGGGACCTTCCTGTACGTCGACCTGCCGCCCGGGACGCACGACGCGGAGCTGGTGATCAACTTCCGGCCGCCGGGCCAGCGGCTCGGGTTCGCCGCCATGGGATTCGGGCTGGTGCTGCTCGCCGCCCTGACCGTCCTGTACTACCGCGACCGTCGACGCGAGAAGCCTGGTGGGAGCGGCCAACTCCGGTGATAGTGTCCGCTCGCGCCGCCGCGAGGGAACCGGCCGGAAAGGTCTTCCATGAGTCGAACGCCCGCCCCTGACCTCGGGACGGCACCGGTCAGCGAGCCACCCCTCGTGGCGCCGGGTGCGTCGGCACCCACGGGTCGGACCGTCTGGGTGCTGCTCGCCGCGGCGGGTCTGCTGGGCGTGCTCGTGCCGCTGACGCTGGCGGTGGTCACCGGCGGCCTGTCCATTCCGCACAACGACGCGTGGTCCTACAGCCGGATCGCGCAGACCTTCGGGTCCGACGGCCGCATCGAACTGCTCGGCTGGAACCGGTCGGCGCTGTTCGGGCAGTTCGTGGTGCTGGGGCCGCTCGCCCGTTCGTTGGTCGTCCAGCATCTCTTCGTCGCCGCGCTGGGTGTGGTCGCGCTCGCGGCGGTGTACGACCTGGTCGTCACCGCGGCGGGGCGGACCCGGGCCGCGTTCGCCGTGCTCACAGTCGCGGTCTGGCCCGGATTCGGGCTGCTGACCACGAGTTTCATGCTCGACGTGCCCGCGATGGCGGCGATCATGGTCTGCCTCGCGGTCGGACGGCGGGCGCTGCGGAACCGGTCGGCGGTGCTGCTGGCGCTCTCGATCGGTGCCGGGCTCTGGGGTTTCACCATCCGCGAGCAGGCGCTCGCCGCACCCGCGGCGGTGCTGCTCGTCGCCGCGGCGGCCGCGTGGCGCTCGCGAAGTCGTCGGGCCTGGGCCGTGACGGTCTGCGCGGGCGCGGCCCTCGGCGCGGCGATCGTCGGGTTCGAGCTGTGGCGCCAGTCCTACGGCGCCGGCGACCCGCCGGTGGTGGCGGTGCCGGAGAGCCTGACGAAGGTCGGCGCGACCGTCCTGGTCCAGGGCTACTTCGTGCTCGCGCTGGCCGCGGCGCCGGCGGTGCTGCTGGTCGCCCGGCCCTGGCGGTGGGGACGGGGCGCGCTCCTGGCCGCGGCGGCGGCCGCGGCGGTCGCGGCGGGCGCCGTGCTGCACTTCGGCAGGCAGGGCTTCTTCGTCGGCAACTACCTCGACCCGGCCGGACCGTACTGGGCCGCGGGCAACGGCCGTCCGCCCGCGATCTTCCCGAGCCCCGTGTGGACCCTCGTGGTGGCGCTCGCGTGCGTCTCCGGGGTGCTGCTCGCCGGCGTCCTGGTGCGGCAGTTCCGCCGGGTCGACCCGGTGTTGGGGACCTTCGTGGCGCTGATGGTGCTGGGGAACCTCGCCAGCGCGCTGTCGGGCCAGAACCTGTTCGACCGCTACTGGCTGCTGGTGCTGCCGCCGCTGCTCGCGATGGTGCTGGCCGAGCGGCCGGAACGCCCCGCGACCGGGTCGCCGCGCCCGACCGCCGCCCGGATCGCCGGGAAGGTGCCCGCCGGGGCCGCGCTCGCCGGGTTGGCGGCCTTCTCGACGGCGGTCACCGCGGCCGGTTTCGCCTACGACGCCGCCCGCTGGGACGCGGCCGAGGCCATCGTGGCCACCGGCGTGCCCGCCACCGACGTCAACGCCGGGCTGGAGTGGAACGGCTATCACTCGGCCGTGGGCATGTCGCCGCCGGGATCGTGGAAGTTCCCCGGCAACCGGTCCTGCCACCTGGTGACCGTCGGCCAGCAGCCGGACCGGGCGGCCGAGTCGGTGTGGACCTACCGGCCGTTCCTGATCGCGGGCACGGCCCGGTTGTGGGTCTACGGCGACGGCTGCCCGCCGCCGCCCGAGGCGGACGAATCGGTCACCACCCGGTGACGTCGCCGAGCGGCCTGGCGGGGTGGAGGCCCGCCGCCGAGTAAACTCCCCCGCTGTGACCACCGAAAACACCCGACCGTCGGTGCAGCCGCACCGAATCTCCGTCGTGGTGCCGGTGTACCAGGGCGAACGCACCCTCGACGCGCTGATCGAGGAGATCCGGCCGCTGACCACCACCACGACCACGCCCGGCGGGCGTCCGATGGTGGTCGAGGAAGTCCTGCTCGTCTTCGACCACGGCCCCGACGACTCCGCCGCGGTGATCCGGGCGCTGGCGAAACAGCACGAGTTCATCCGTCCCATCTGGCTCAGCCGCAACTTCGGACAGCACCCGGCCACCCTCGCGGGCATGGCGTCGAGCGGCGGCGAGTGGGTCGTGACCATGGACGAGGACGGTCAGCACGACCCGGCGGACATCGGCGGCCTGCTCGACACCGCCCTCGACCAGCAGGCGACCCTGGTCTACGCCCAGCCGGTCAACCCCGCGCCGCACGGCGCCCTGCGCAACGCCGCGTCGAAGTCGTCCAAGTGGCTCACCACCAAGATCCTGTCCTCCGAGAACTCGGTGAAGTACCAGAGCTTCCGCCTGGTGCTCGGCGAGGTCGGCCGCTCGGTGGCCGCGTACGCGGGCTCGGAGGCCTACCTCGACGTGGCCCTCGGCTGGATCGCAGGCGAGGTGACCACCAGCCCGGTCCGGCTCCGCGACGAGCGGGGCCGCGCGTCCGGCTACCACCTGCGCAGCCTGCTCTCGCACTTCTGGCGGATGGTCCTCTCCAGCGGCACCAAGGGCCTGCGGATGGTGAGCCTGATCGGCTTCCTGTTCGCCGTCTGCGGCCTGGCCATCGTGCTGTACGTGCTGGTGTCGTACCTGTTCTTCGACGCAGGCGCCGAGGTCCGGGGCTGGGCGTCGACCATGATCGTGATGCTGTTCGGGTTCGGCGCGGTGCTGTTCTCGCTCGGGGTGATCGCCGAGTACGTCGGCGTCGCGGTGAAGACCGCGATGGGCAAGCCGCCGTACCTGATCGTCAGTGACCCCGCGGCCGGCCCCCTCGGCCGACGCGACCGCACACCGGCGACCGAGTAGCCATGACCCCCACCTGGGTCGTCGGCAGCGGCGGACTCCTCGGCCGCGCAGTCACCCGGGATCTGCGGCGACGCGGCGACGAGCCGCGCACCAGCTCGGTGCCGTGGAGTCGGCCGGACGAGGCCCGGGAGGTCCTGCTCGCCGACGCACGACGGCTGACCCGGGACGCCGACGGCGGCCCGTGGCGGCTGGCCTGGTGTGCAGGCGCCGGCGTCAACGGCACCAGCAGCGCCGAGTTCGCCGGGGAGAACGCGCTGATGAAGGCCGTGCTCGACGAACTGGCCGAGACGGGCGCGGGCGGCGGCACCGTCTTCCACGCGTCGTCCGCGGGCGGGGTGTACGCCGGGGCGGCCGGGGCGCCGCACACCGAGGCCAGCGACACCGCGCCGCTCGGCGACTACGGCTGGGCGAAGCTCGACGCGGAGGCGATCGTGCGGGAGTTCGGCGCCCGGACCGGCACCCGGGTGGTGGTCGGCCGCGTCGCGAACCTCTACGGGCCGGGGCAGAACCTGCGCAAGCCGCAGGGGCTGATCTCCCACCTGTGCCGCGGCTACCTGATGTCGACGCCGATCTCGATCTACGTGCCGATGGACACCCTGCGCGACTACGTCTACGTCACCGACGCCGCGGGGATGGTCGTCGACAGCTTCGCGCGGGCCGAGCGCGAGCAGTCGGGCGTGGTGACCAAGATCTACGCCTCCGGCCGCAGCGTCAGCATCGGCGCGATCCTCGGCGCCTGCCACACGGTGTTCCGCAGGCGTCCCAACGTGGTGCTGGCCAGCTCGCCGCTCGCCGCCGCCCAGGCCCGCGACCTGCGCCTGCGGTCGGTGGTGTGGACGGACCTGGACGAGCGCGAGCATCGGCCGCTGCCGGCAGGCATCGCGTCGACGCTGGACTCGATCCGCCGCGGCATGGCCGCCCGGTAGCGGTCAGCCGGTGGTCTTCTCGCCCGCCGCGAGGTAGGCCCGCTCGGTGGCGTCCTTCTGCGGTCGCCACCACTGCTCGTTCTCGCGGTACCAGCCGACCGTCGCCTCGAGGCCGCTGCGGAAGTCGCGGTAGCGCGGCGCCCAGCCGAGTTCCTCGCGCAGCATCGTCGAGTCGATGGCGTAGCGCATGTCGTGGCCGGGCCGGTCGGTGACGAAGTCGAAGGCGTCGGGGCGCTGCCCGAGCACCTCGAGGATGGTCTCCATCACGGTGCGGTTGTCGACCTCGCCGTCCGCGCCGATCAGGTACGTCTGCCCGATCCGGCCGCCGTCGACGATCGCCCACACCGCGCTGTTGTGGTCGTCGACGTGGATCCAGTCCCGCACGTTCAGCCCGTCGCCGTACAGCCTGGGCCGCAGGCCGGCCAGGACGTTGGTGACCTGACGCGGAATGAACTTCTCCACGTGCTGGTACGGGCCGTAGTTGTTCGAGCAGTTCGACAGCGTCGCGCGGACCCCGAACGAGCGGGTCCAGGCGCGCACCAGCATGTCGCTCGACGCCTTGGTCGAGGAGTACGGGCTGGACGGGTTGTACGCCGTGGACTCGGTGAACCGCTCCGGGTCGTCGAGCTCGAGGTCGCCGTACACCTCGTCGGTGGAGATGTGGTGGTAGCGGACGTCGTGCTTGCGGACCGCCTCCAGCAGCGTGACCGTGCCGACGATGTTGGTCTGCACGAAGGGCCAGGGGTTGCTCAGCGAGTTGTCGTTGTGCGACTCGGCGGCGAAGTGGACGACCAGGTCGGAATTGCCGACCAGCTCGTCGACCAGGGCCGCGTCGGTGATGTCGCCGTGCACGAAGCGGATCCGGTCCGCGACCGGGTCCAGCGACGACCGGTTGCCTGCGTAGGTCAGCGCGTCGAGGACGGTGACCTCGGCATCGGGCCGCTCCGCGACCGTCTGGTGCACGAAGTTGGCGCCGATGAAGCCCGCCCCACCGGTGACGAGAACCCGCATCAATGCCTCCACAACGCCGAACCGGACGATCCACTCGTACGGCCCCGCACGATACCGTGCGGGGGAGATTTGTTTCTCCCGCGAACACTGGAACACTTCGGGCATGCGCGGAATCATCCTGGCAGGCGGCACGGGTTCACGGCTGCACCCGATCACCCTCGGCGTGAGCAAACAACTGGTGCCCGTCTACGACAAGCCGATGATCTACTACCCGCTGAGCACCCTGATGCTGGCCGGTATCCGCGACATCCTGATCATCACGACCGCCGAGGACGCGCCGCAGTTCCAACGCCTGCTCGGGGACGGCTCGCAGTACGGCGTCAGCCTCACCTACCGGGTACAGCACGAACCGAACGGCCTCGCCCAGGCGTTCGTCCTCGGCACCGACCACATCGGGTCCGACTCGGCGGCCCTGGTGCTCGGCGACAACATTTTCTACGGGCCCGGCCTGGGCAGCAAGCTCACCCGGTTCGAGAAGATCGACGGCGGCGCCGTGTTCGCGTACTGGGTGTCCGACCCCTCCGCGTACGGCGTGATCGAGTTCGACCGGGAGGGCCGCGCGGTCTCGCTCGAGGAGAAGCCGGCCGCGCCGCGCTCCAACTACGCGGTCCCCGGCCTCTACTTCTACGACAACGACGTCGTCTCCATCGCCCGGGACCTCAAGCCGTCCGACCGCGGCGAGTACGAGATCACCGACGTCAACCGCGCGTACCTCGAGGCCGGCCGCCTGCAGGTGGAGGTGCTGCCGCGTGGGACCGCCTGGCTCGACACCGGTACCTTCGACTCGCTGCTCGACGCCTCCAACTACGTGCGCACCATCGAGGAGCGTCAGGGGTTGAAGATCGGCGCACCCGAGGAAGTCGCGTGGCGGCACGGTTTCATCACCGACGACGAGCTGCGGGTGCGCGCCGAGCAGCTGCTCAAGTCCGGCTACGGACGCTACCTGCTCGGCCTGCTCGAGCGCGGCAAGGACTGGTGATGATGACGGAATCGAAGACGGCGGCTGGGCCCGCGTCCCAGTACCGGGAGTTGACGGTGCCCGGCGCCTGGGAGTTCACCCCCAGGCAGTTCGGCGACGACCGCGGGGTGTTCCTCGAGTGGTTCCGCGAACCTGGCTTCTCCGAGGTCACCGGGCGCAGCCTCGACCTGCAGCAGGCCAACTGCTCGGTCTCCGCGGCAGGCGTCCTGCGCGGCGTCCACTTCGCGGACGTGCCGCCCGGCCAGGCCAAGTACGTGACGTGCGTCAAGGGCGCGGTGCTCGACGTCGCGGTCGACCTGCGCGTCGGCTCGCCGACCTTCGGCCAGTGGGACTCGGTCCTGCTCGACGACGTCGACCGTCGCGCGATCTTCCTGTCCGAGGGTCTCGGTCACGCCTTCGTGTCGCTCGAGGACGACTCCACCGTCGTCTACCTGTGCTCCACCAGCTACGCGCCGGAACGTGAGCACGGCGTGCACCCGCTCGATCCCGACCTGGCGATCGACTGGCCGACGGTCGCGCGAGACGGCTCCCCGCTGACCCTCACCCTGTCCGACAAGGACACCGTGGCGCCGTCCCTGGCCGCCGCGATCGCCACCGGGCTGCTGCCCACGTTCGGCGAAGGCTGATGCCGCGGCAGAACTCGACGGCCCAGCCGGTCGCAGGCATGACCGGCAGTCCCGGCCCGCTGATGCGCGTGGTCAAGAACCAGGGGCTGGCGTTCCTGCTGGTCGGTGGCGTCAACACGGTGCTCGGCACCGCCTGGTTCGTCGTCTGGCAGCTCGCCCTCGGCGACCAGCTGGGCTACCACTTCGCCATCGTCGCCGGCTACCTGTGCAACGTGCTGTGCGCCTTCGCCATGTACCGCTACCTGGTCTTCGAGGTGCGCGGACACTTCATGCGGGACTTCTGGCGGTTCGTGGTGGTGAACTCGGGCGCGTTCGCCGTCAACCTCGCCCTGATGACCGTCGCCGTGACCGTGCTGGACTTCCCGCCCATCCCGTCGCAGCTGGTGATCACCGCGATCACCGCGACGGCCAGCTTCTTCGGCTATCGCGACTTCTCGTTCAGTAGGAAGAAGAGAACAGGTACCTCATGACCCCGCGTGTTTCCGTCGTCGTCCCGGCCTACAACAACGCCGACTACCTCGCCGAGACGATCGACTCCATCCTGAACCAGACGTTCGAGGACTTCGAGCTGATCATCGCGGACCACTCGTCCACCGACGGGACCATGGCGGTGATGCAGCGGTACGCCGACGACCCCCGGGTGCAGCTGCTGACCACCGAGGCGGGCGGCGGCGCCAAGCGAAACTGGGACCGGGTCAGCAAGGCCGCCACCGGCGAGCTGCTGAAGCTGGTCTGCGGGGACGACACCATCTACCCGACCTGCCTGGCCGAACAGGTGGCCGCCTTCGACGCGCACCCGAGCGTGGTGCTGGTCGCCGCGCAGCGCAAGCTGGTCGACGCGACCGGCCGGACGGTGCTCTCCGCCCGCGGTCTCGCCGGACTGAAGGGCCTGGTGTCCGGGCGCGACGCCGCCCGCCGCACGGTGACCGCAGGCGCCAACATCTTCGGCGAGCCCGGGTGCGTGCTGATGAAACGTTCCGCTCTCGAGTCCATCGGCTGGTGGGACGACACCAACCCGTACGTGATCGACGAGGCCACCTACACCGGCGTCGCCCTGCAGGGCGACGTCTACGCGATCGCGAAGCCGCTGGCGTCGTTCCGGGTCAACGCCGGTCAGTGGAGCGTGCGGCTGGCCAAGCAGCAGGCCGGCCAGGTCGCCGCGTTCCACCGGGCGCTGCGCGAGTCCGATCCCACCCTGCTCTCGGCGATGGACGTCCGGATCGGCGACGCCCGCGCGCTCGCGACCTCGTTCATGCGGCGCGCGGTGTACATGGTGCTGCGCCGCCGGATGGGCTGAGCCCGACCGGCGACGCAGCGAATCGGTTTCGGGTCAGATGGCGAGCGAGCCGACGCCGACGGACCCGACCCCGGTGACCAGCGAGCCGGTGTTCCCCGAGCCGGTGTTGCTCGAGCCGGTGTTCGCCGAGCCGACGTTGGTGGAGCCGGTGTTCGCGATCCCGACGTTGCCGGAGCCGGTGTTCGCCGACCCCACGTTGCCGGACCCGGTGTTCGCCGACCCCACGTTGGCGGAGCCGGTGTTCGCCGACCCCACGTTCTGCGACCCGGTGTTGTTGGAACCGGTGTTGTAGGAGCCGGTGTTGTCGGGGCCGAGGTTGTTCGACCCGAAACTGCTGCCGCCGCCCTCGGATCCGGACGAGCCCATGCTGCCCGCCACGTCGCGGCACGGCAGCAGGCCGGCGATGTCCTCCGGCGCGAGCGACCGGACGGCCACCGCGACATCGGAGAGCCCGAGTTCGGCGCACGACGGACCGGTGGCCGCGACGTTCGCCGCGTGCGCCTGGATCAGCTCGCTCACCGGGTCCGCGTTGGCGATGCCGCCGGATCCCACCGCGAAGGCCGCGAGCGTGGAGGCGGCGGCGAGCGTGGTCACCGTCGCGACGCGGGAGGCCAACCGGCGTGGTCTGCGGACAGTCTTGAAGTTCATGGAGTGCTCCATCCTGGCCGGAACGGCCACAGCTTCGGAACGTGCCTCGACAAGGGTGAACCTGCGCCGACCACCGCGTCGCACGTACCGAACGGGCCTGGCGGGCCCTCGCGAAACGATGCTGCCGCCGCTGTGACCGTACAGTCGCGGCCGCGACCGGCTGGCTAATTCGTAGAACTTCGGCGCGCCCACCGCCGCCGGCCGTGTTCTCCCGGCCCGGGAGCCCGAAACGGGCGTAAGTTCACCTGCACCACTGCGCGAGTAATCGATCAGCGGCCCAGCCGCGGGATGCCGGGTGTGTGCATGGACAGGACCGAGCGTCACCAGTCGCGGCCGTCGCGTCGGCGCGGGCCCCGGCTGCTGATCGCCGTGCTGGCCGCGGTCGCGCTCGCCCTGGTCGGCACCCGCCTGGTCGACGAGCCGCCGCGCCCGCAGGTGGTCGCGACGCCGGTGGTCCCTGCCCCGGCACCGGCGCCGGTACCGCTGAGCCCGGCGGAGCTGGCGGAGCGCGTCGTGCCGACCATCGTCAACGTCACCTCCTCGACCGGGCCGCGCGCGACCGCAGGCACCGGCATCGTGCTGACCGCGGACGGGCTGGTGCTCACCAATCACCACGTGATCGACGGCGCCACCGACATCGACGCGACGTCGCTGTCCAACGGCCTGCGCTATGACGCGGAGGTGCTCGGCTACGACCGCTTCCGGGACGTGGCGGTGCTGCGGCTCGAGTCGGCCGACGGCCTGCCCGTCGCGACCATCGGCGATTCGACGCTGGTCCGACTGGCCGACCCGGTGACCGCGATCGGCAACGCGGACGGCGGCGGTCTCCCGGTGGCGGCGCCGGGCCAGGTCACCGGGCTCAACCAGTCGGTGACCGCGCGCAACGCCGGTGACGGTTCCCGGAACCGGCTGACCGGGATGATCGAGGTGGACGCGGACGTGCGGCCCGGCGACTCGGGCGGCCCGCTGGTCGACGCCTACGGCGCGGTGGTGGGCATCAGCACCGCGGGCAATCCGGACACCCGCCCGGACCTGCCCGGCGCCGACCCGGCGCTGATCACCTCGTTCGCGATCCCCATCGCCGACGCGATGGGGGTGGCCGGGCAGGTCCGCGAGGGCCGCACCGGCGGCACCGTGCACGTGGGGCCGACCCCGTACCTGGGCCTCGCCGTGACCGACTCGTCGACGCTGCAGGACGGCGCGAAGGTGGTCGCGGTGGGCACCGACTCCCCCGCCGCGCGGGCCGGGATCCGCGACGGCGACGTGGTCATCTCCTGGTCGGGCGCGCCGATCCGGTCCGCGTCGGACCTGACGTTCGAGATGACCGCCCGGTATCCGGGTGACCGGGTGGACATCGGCTGGGTGGACGCCGCGGGGGCAGTTCAGACGGCCACGCTGGTGCTCGGCAACGGAACGCCGTGATCTTGCGGCGGCCGGGCGGGCGACCGGCTAGCGGATCTTGAAGATGACCGCGCGCTGGACGACGAAGTTGATCACCGTCGCGACGCCCTGGGCGATGACGAAGGCGAGGGCGTTGTAGAGCAGCGTATCCGACCAGACCTCCCCGAGCGCGGTGTAGATGCCGACCTGCACCGCGAACGTGACCGCGTACAGCGCCACCACCGCCACGAAGCGCGCGCGGCTCGGCGGGGCGTTGAACGTCCAGCGGCGGTTGATCAGGTAGGCCGTCGTCGTGCCGAGGACGAAGCCGACGGACTTGGCGACCGCCCGCGGCAGGCCCAGCCCGCCCTGCAACAGCATCGTGACGGTGAAGTCGACGACCGCGGACAGCGCGCCGGTGAGCACGAACCGCACCAGCTGGGTCTTGAGGTCGACGTCGGTGCCGCCGGGCTCGTCCACCAGCGGCAACTCGACGGGGAGCGGCAGGTGCGGCTCGGGGGCGTGGGGGGTACCGGACACCGGTCGAGAGTAGGCGACGCGTCGACCGGGCCACATCCGCGCATTGCCACGGGCCGCGGACGCTACCTCCAGGTAACCTCTACAACGATGTCTACGACAGCTGAAGAGACGCCGGCCGAAGCAGCACAGCCGCAGCCTCTGACCACCCAGACCCGCACCCTCACCGGTTGGGGACGCACCGCGCCGACGACGGCCGAGGTGCTCTCCACCCCCGACGTGGAGGTGATCGCATCCGCGGTCGCCCAGGTCGCCGAGCGCAACGACGGCAAGCCCAGCCACCTGCGGCGCGGCGTCATCGCCCGCGGCCTCGGCCGCTCCTACGGCGACCCGGCCCAGAACGCCGGTGGCCTGGTCATCGACATGAATGCCCTCAACCGCATTCACCGGATCGACCGGGACAGCGCGCTGGTCGACGTCGACGCGGGCGTGAGCCTCGACCAGCTGATGCGGGCGGCCCTGCCGTTCGGCCTGTGGGTTCCGGTGCTGCCCGGCACCCGTCAGGTCACCATCGGCGGCGCGATCGGCTCCGACATCCACGGCAAGAACCACCACAGCGAGGGCAGCTTCGGCAACCACGTGGTCTCGCTCGACCTGCTCACCGCCGACGGCCAGGTGCGCAAGCTGACCCCGAAGGGCGGTCGCAACGACCCCAAGGGCGCGCTGTTCTGGGCGACGGTCGGCGGCAACGGCCTGACCGGCATCATCCTGCGGGCCACCATCAGCATGACGCCCACCGAGACGGCGTACTTCATCAACGACGGCATCCGTACCGACAGCCTCGACGAGACGGTCGCCGCGCACCAGGACGGCACCGAGGACAACTACACGTACTCGAGCGCCTGGTTCGACGTGGTCAGCGGGCCGCCGAAGCTCGGTCGCGCGACCATCACCCGAGGCTCGCTCGCCAAGTTCGACCAGCTTCCCAAGAAGCTGCAGAAGGACCCGTTGAAGTTCGACGCCCCACAGCTGATGACCGTTCCGGACGTGTTCCCGAACGGCCTGATGAACAAGCTGTCGGCCAGCGCCATCGGCGAGTTGTACTACCGGATGGGCGGGGACTACACGGGCAAGGTCCAGAACCTGACGCAGTTCTACCACCCGCTCGACCTGCTGGGCGAGTGGAACCGCGCCTACGGCTCGAAGGGCTTCCTGCAGTACCAGTTCCTGGTGCCCACCGAGGCTCTCGAAGAGTTCAAGAGCATCATTCGGCACATCCAGGCGTCGGGCCACCACTCGGCACTCAACGTGTTCAAGCTGTTCGGTCCCGGCAACAATGCGCCGCTCAGCTTCCCGATGGCCGGCTGGAACGTCGCCATGGACTTCCCGATCAAGGCGGGCCTCAACGAGTTGGTCACCGAACTCGACAAGCGGGTGCTCGAGTTCGGCGGCCGGCTGTACACGGCCAAGGACTCGCGCGCCACCGCCGAGACCTTCCACGCCATGTACCCGCGGATCGACGAGTGGATCGCGACCCGCCGGAAGTACGACCCCACAGGCGTTTTCGCCTCCGATATGTCCAGAAGGTTGGAACTGTGATCAACGCCGTGGGTAACCCCCAGACGCTCCTGCTGCTCGGCGGCACCTCCGAGATCGGCCTGGCCATCTGCGAGGAGTACCTGAAGAAGGGCCCGATGCGGGTGATCCTGGCCGCGCTGCCGGGTGACCCGGGCCGCGACGGCGCCGTCGCGCAGCTGACGGCCAAGGGCGCCACCGCCGTCGACGTCGTCGACTTCGACGCCCTCGACACCGAGTCGCACCCGAAGGTGATCGACGAGGCCTGGTCCAAGGGCGACGTCGACGTCGCGATCGTCGCGTTCGCGCTCGACGGTGACGCCGAGGAACTGTGGCAGAACCAGCGCAAGGCCGTGCTGGTCGCGAACGTCAACTACACCGCGTCCGTCTCCGTCGGCGTGCTCGTCGGCGAGAAGATGAAGGCCCAGGGTTTCGGCCGGATCATCGCGATGTCCTCGGTGGCCGGCGAGCGGGTCAAGCGCGCCAACTTCGTCTACGGCTCCACCAAGGCCGGCCTGGACGGCTTCTACCTGGGCCTGGGCGAGGCCCTGGCCAAGTTCGGCCCCAAGGTCACCGTGGTGCGGCCGGGCATGGTGCGCACCAAGTTCAGCGAACACGTCAAGGAAGCCCCGCTGACGGTCAACAAGGACATCGTCGCCTCGCTCGCCGTGGCCGCGTCGGACAAGGGCAAGGAAATCGTCTGGACCCCGGGTCCCTGGCGTTTCGTGATGATGGCGCTGCGGCACGTCCCGCGGGCGATCTTCCGCAAGCTGCCGATCTAGGCTCCGCGACCGCCACACCCCATCGATCGGCCCACCACAACGCACTGTGGTGGGCCGATCGGTCTTTCGCGGGCAAACGGTTCCCGCGCAGGGTCGCGGTGACGAATCCGCGGCGCTCGCGTCCGAGGTCCTCGCCGGTCACTAAGCTCAGTGGCTGTGACTGACGCTCCCGCGGTTCCGATCCCCGACACGGCCCCGAGCACGGCCCCGCCCCGCACGGACCCGCTGCGACGCGCCGCGTCCGCCGCCGGGGAGATGATGCTGGCGGCGCTCGTCGCGGCCGTGGTCGCCGCCATCGGACTGTTCGCCTTCTCGGTGGTCCAGTGGCCGGCGTTCAACTCCTCCAACGTCACCCGCGCCCTGACCACCGTCGGCCAGGTCGCGACGATGGCGCTGCTCGCCGTCTCGGTGTGGCTGCTGCGCCGACGCCGCGCGACGGCCGTCGCAAAGGCGCTGTCCTGGGTGGGCGTCTCCGGGTTCGTCACCGTCACCCTCGGCATGCCGCTGGCGGCCACCAAGCTGTACCTGCACGGCGTCTCGGTGGACCAGGAGTTCCGCACCGAGTTCCTCACCCGGATGACGGACACCGCGCGACTCGACGACATGACCTACGCGGACCTGCCGTCGTTCTACCCGGCCGGCTGGTTCTGGGTCGGCGGACGCGTCGCCAACCTGCTCGGCATGGACGGCTGGGAGGTGTTCAAGCCCTACGCGATCGCCTCCCTCGCGGTGGCGGCGGTGATCGCGCTGGTGCTGTGGTCCAAGCTGATTCGCGCCGACCTGGCGGTGCTGGTGACGCTGGCGACGACCGCGCTCACGCTCGGGTACGCCTCCCCAGAGGCCTACAGCGCGATCCTCGTGGTGCTGCTGCCGCCGGTGCTGCTGCTGGCGTGGGGAGGGTTGTACCGACCGCTGCAGGCCGGCTCCGGGAACTGGGGGGCCGCGGGCTGGGGCGCGATCGTCGGGACCGGGCTGTTCCTCGGCCTGGCCGCCACCTTCTACACCCTCTACCTCGGCTACGCGGCGTTCGCGGTCACCCTGATGGCACTGGTCGCGGCCGGACTCGCGGCCCGCGCGCACGGCATCCGGGCCGCCGTGCCCATCCTGCTGCGGCTGGCCGCGGCCGCGGTGATCTCCGGCCTGATCGCGCTGATCGTGTGGCTGCCGTTCCTGCTCGCCCTCCGTACCGGCACGCTGTCGGGCACCGGCTCCGCCACCCACTACCTGCCGCAGTCCGGTGCGGACCTGCCGCTGCCGATGTTCGACGGCTCGCTGACCGGGGCGCTGTGCCTGCTCGGCACGGTGTGGCTGGCCGGTCGCGCCACCTCGTCGCGGCGCGCTCAGGCGCTGGGCCTCGGCGTGGTCGCGGTCTACCTGTGGGCGCTGCTGTCGATGGCCGCGACCGCGGCGGGCACCACCCTGCTGTCCTTCCGGCTCGAGCCGGTGCTCATCGTGTTGCTCGGCGCCGCAGGCGTTTTCGGGTTCGTCGACTTCGCCCGCTGGGCGATCCTGGCCACCAGTGAGAACCCTCGGATCAAGGCCGCGATCGTGACGGTCGGCGCACTCGGCGCGGTTGCCTTCGCGCAGTCGATCCCGCAACTGCTGGCCCCGGAGATCACCATCGCGTACACCGACACCGACGGCGACGGGGTGCGCGCGGACCAGCGTCCGCCGGGCGCCGCGGCGTACTACGCGGCCGTGGACGAGGCCATCCGGGCGCAGCGCCCCGGACCGCGGTCCGACACCGTGGTGCTCACCGCCGACACCAGCTTCCTGAGCTTCTACCCGTACTTCGGCTTCCAGGGACTGACCTCGCACTACGCAAACCCGTTGGCGCAGTTCGACAAGCGGGCCGCCGACATCGAGTCCTGGACCGAGCTCGAGACACCCGACGAGCTGATCGCGGCTATGGACGCCACCGGCCTGCGGGGACCCGACACGTTCGTCTTCCGCCAGTCCGACGACGGGTACACGCTGCGCCTCGCGGAGGACGTGTACCCGAACGACCCGAACGTGCGCCGCTACACCGTGACGTTCCCGGCGAAGCTGTTCGAGGACCCGCGGTTCTCGGTCACCGAGGTCGGCCCGTTCGTGGTGGTCACCAGGCACTGATGCACTCGTGCGCGGTTGACGGGCCTCGAGACCCGTCAACCGCGCACGAGCAGCGCAGCGGCCCGACTAGCCGCGCAGCAGCGGCATGACCGAGCGGACCCGGGCGTCGCGCAGGTACAGCCCGCCCCACACGAGGATGCCGGTGTAGATCGGGAACAGCGTGGTGCTGACGATCGGCTGCTCGGTGAGCAGGTTCGTCGCCACGGCGCCGCCGAGGTACCCCGTCAGCAGCACCGCGCCGAGCATCGCGGTGACCGGCGCCAGGTAGAGCGCCAGGCACACCAGCAGCACGACGCCGAAGACCCGGTTCAGCCCGGGATCGAAGCCGAGGTCCGCCATCGCGGTGCGCACCTGCTCCACGTTCAGAAGGTGGGTGACCGAGTCGAACAGCAGGAAGACCACGACCAGTCCGGTGGCGATCCGGCCGGCCAGGCGCTGCCGCGGCGTGACCGCGTCGGCCGTCGGGGCGGCGGGGACGGACGTGGTGTTCGGGGTGATGGTCATGGCGGGCTCCGTCTCGTCCTGGTGGGCCTCACGCGGGGTGCGGAGGCGCATACCAGGTAGACCGGTACGGCCCGCGGAACTCATCGCCGCCCCGGCAGAGACGCACCGATCCGGGATCCGTCAATGTCGGGAAAACCACACCTGATCTGCAGATTCTGGCCGATTCTCGTTGGCGGCGGGGCTCCCCGGACGGCTACCCTCGGCGGACATGAACGAGTCGAGTGCGGACCCCGGGCGCCTGCAGGCCACCTTCGTGCCCGCCCTCGCGACCCTCGCGTGGTGGGGCGTCGCGGACCTCGAGTCGGCACTGTCCGCGCTCGGCCTCCCGTCGGGGACCGCGAGCACGTGTCGGCTGGCGGTCCCGGCCGACGGCACCACGGTCGCACCGCGGACGGTGGGCGTTCGGACCGCGGACCTGACCGACGTGCTGCCCGCGCTGCGGCGCATGGACGCCGGTCCGGACGAGGTGGGCGCGTCGGTGTGGGCGTGGCACCGGGCCGCGCTGCAGCTCGACGAGAGCGACGACACCACGGCATGGACGGAGCTGGCGGGTTCGATGCCCACCGCCGCGCACGCCTGGCTGCGCGCGGACGAGACCGCGATCGGAACGGCGGCGTCCACCCTGCGTCAGTTCGCCGCCGCGGCCGGCACCGGCAGCGAGCTGGCCGCCGCCGACATTCGGGCGACGTTGCGGCCGTATCAGATTCACGGCGTCACCTGGCTGCGGGCGCTGGCCGGCGAGGGCGGCGGCATCCTCGCCGACGAGATGGGGCTGGGAAAGACGCTGCAGGCCATCTCGCTGCTGGCCACCCGCGCCGGGTCCGGGCCACACCTGGTGGTGTGCCCGACATCGGTGATCGGCAACTGGCGACGCGAACTGGGCCGCTTCGCCCCCGACCTGCCCGTGCTGGTGCACCACGGCGCGAGCCGCGGGCTGCCGGCGACCGTGCCGGACGCGACGGTGGTGCTCACCAGCTACAGCGTCCTGCGCACCGACGCGGACGCGCTGACGGCCCGCGCGTGGGACTGCGTGGTGTTCGACGAGGCCCAGCAGATCAAGAACCCGACGGCGCTGGCCGCCAAGGCAGCCGCCCGGCTGCCCGCGACGCTGAAGGTCGCGATGACCGGCACCCCGGTCGAGAACCGGCTCGAGGAGCTGTGGTCGCTCTTCCACGTCACCAACCCCGCCGTGCTCGGCACCCGGGCGCGGTTCCGGCAGCGGTTCGCCACGCCCATCGAGTCGGGCCGCTCACGCACCGCCGCGGTCCGGCTCGCCGCCGTCATCGAGCCGTACGTGTTGCGCCGCACCAAGTCTCAGGTCGCGACCGAACTCCCCCCGAAGCAGTTCTCGACGGTGGCGTGCACGCTGACCGACGAGCAGACCCGGCTGTACCGCGCGGCCGTCGCGGACGCGTTCGCCTCCGGACTGGGCAGCGGCATCGCCCGGCGGGGCAACGTCCTGGCCCTGCTGACGACGCTCAAGCAGGTGTGCAACCACCCGGCACAGGTCGGCGCCGGCGGCGACGACGGGCTGATCGGGCGGTCCGGAAAGTTCGACCGCGCAACCGAAATGCTCGCGGAGATCGTCGCGGACGGCGACCGGGCGCTGGTGTTCACCCAGTACCGCGGAATGGGCGAGCTGCTCTCGTCGCACCTGACCGCCGAGCTGGGTGTGGGGACGATCCCGTTCCTGCACGGCGGCCTGAGTGTGGAGCGGCGCGACCGGCTGGTCGACGACTTCCAGACCGGGCCGGACGCGGCACCCGTCCTGATCCTCAGCCTGCGAGCGGCGGGCTTCGGTCTCAACCTGACCCGGGCCAGCCACGTGCTGCACTACGACCGATGGTGGAACCCGGCAGTGGAGGCACAGGCCACCGACCGTGCGCATCGGATCGGCCAGCAGCAGACCGTCAACGTCCACACCCTCGTCACCGGAGGCACCATCGAGGACCACATCGCCGCCATGCACGAGTCGAAACGCGCGCTGGCCGAGTCGGTCACGGGGAACACCGAGGCGGCGCTGGCCGACCTCCCCGACACCGAGCTGCGCGCACTGCTCGACCTCGACGCGATCGGCGTCTGCTGATGAGCGCGGAGTTCGGGGTCACCGCGTGGGGCCGGGCGTGGCTGCGGACGGTCGAGTCGACGACCGTATCCGCCCCGAATCCGGCTCTCCCCCAGGCTCGTTCCCTCGCGCGCAACGGGGCGGTGCACCTGGCGACGGTCGGGGCCGGGCGGGTCCTGGCCGAGGTGACCGTCCGCGGCAAGGTCTTCCCGGTGACCGTTCAGGTGCCGGTGTGGACGAGGAAGGACGCCGGCACGGTGCGGCGGCTGCTCGGCCGGGCCGGCGCCCAGGATCGTCGGGTGTCCGCGGGTGAACTGCCCGACGGGCTGGTCGCCGAACTGCTGGCCAAGGACATCGCGGTGGCACCCGTGATCGCCGAGTGCACGGCAACCTGCGGGTGCACCGGCCGCCGCAGCCCGTGCGTGCACCACCTCGCAGTGCTGTACGGCCTGGTCCGGAGGGTCGACGAGGAACCGGCGGTCGCGGTCGCGCTGCGGGAGAACGGCGCTCGTTCGACGACGGTGGCGGCGAACCCGGAATCGGACTGGCTCGCCCTGACCGAGATCGCCGCGGACGGGTTCTACGGGGACTGACCGAGCCGTCGCTTCCTAGCCGCCGAACCAGGCCTGCGCGTCGAGACGATGACCCTGCCCGCCGGTGACCGTGCGCAGGTCGGACTCGAGCGCACGCAGTCGGTCCGCCCCGATCGCCGACGCCCATTCGGACTGCAGCTCGTCGAAGATGACGGCGGAGCGGCGCAGGCTGTCCACACCACGTTCGGTGAGGACCACCGTCTTGGCGCGCGCGTCGGACGGATCGGGTTGCCGGGAGACGTATCCCATCGCCTCCAGTCGGTCGACGGTCTTGCCTGCGGCCTGCTTCGAGACACCGAGTCGCCGCCCCACCTCGCTGGCGCTGGCGCCCGCGACGCCGATGGCCTGCATCGCGAATCCGTGCGCCGGCCGCATCTCGGGATGACCCTGCGCGGCGAGCCGCCGATGCGTCTCGTCGATCAGCGACCGGAATCCGGAGAACAGCAGCAGGGGCAGCTCGTAGCCCGGGCTCTCGCGCTCACTCATTCGGCACCCTTGCACCATATCGACAACCAGGTTTACTGTTTTGGTCAACCACGTTGTCCACTCTAGCCAAGGGAAGCCGCCATGACGTTCACCGCACACACCGCAGTAACCGCCCCCGTCGCCGCCCGGCCGATCATGGCGGCGATCGAGCAGCAGTTCGGGTTCCTGCCCGCCGCGAGCGCGTTGATGGCCGAGTCGCCGGAGCTGATGCAGGCGTTCGCCCGCGCGAACGCCCTGTTCGAGAGCGGTACCCTGACCCACCGCGAACGGGAAGTGGTGGTCTTCGCGGTCGCGACCCGGAACGAGTGCCACCTCTGCGTCGCCCTGCACTCGGCCGGCCTCACCCGCGACGGCGCGTCGCCCGAGCTCACCGCAGCGCTGCGCGAGCGTCGCCCGCTCGACGACCCTCGACTCGAGGCGCTGCGACAGTTCACCCTGGCCGTGCTCGACAGTGCGGGCGCGGTGGACGACGCCCGGATGCGCGCGTTCCTCGACGGCGGCTTCAGCCGCAGGCAGGCGCTCGAGGTCGTGCTCGGCGTCGGCACGTACACGCTGTCCACCTTCGCGAACCGGATGACGGGCGCGCCCCTCGACGAGCCGTTCGCGGCGTTCGCCTGGGACGGTGCCGCGTAGCGCCCCCTCCCGATTCGACCCCGCGGTCGCACCCGCCTGCCATCATTGCTCGCGCCCCGGCCATCCCCGAATGACGGCCGCCACCCGCGACCGACCGCACCGAGGATCGAGGAACACCCGCGCATGACCGAGCCCGCCGCCACCGACACCCGCCCCATCTCAGTGCAGCCGAGCACCGCTGGGCCGACCCACCGCCGGCGAAACATGGCCCGGGCGGCGATCGCGGTCCCACTGACACTCGCGGTGCTGATCGCCGGGTCCTACGCCGCGACCGCCGCGCTCGACATCCCCGCGCCGCCCACGCTGGCCCGGCTGCTCACCGCTGCGCCGTCGACCCAGGGCTCGCTCTACCCCGAGCGGGCCGTGCCCGCCACCGACCCACGGCCACTGCCCGTGCACGAGGCCGCACTGCCCGCGACGGTGCCGTGGAAGGGCACACAGATCCCGGTCGCCGAGTTCCTCGACACCACCGAGACGAACGCCTTCCTGGTGCTGCGCGACGGCGCGCTCACCCACGAGTGGTACCGCGACGGGGTCACGCCCACCACCAGGCTGGCGTCCTGGTCGATGGCGAAGTCGGTGGTCTCGCTGCTGGTCGGCCGGGCGATCGACGCCGGCAGACTGAGCGAGGACGACCGTCTGGTCGACGTGCTGCCGGAGCTGGCGGGGGGCGGCGAGTACGACGCCATCACGGTGCGGAACCTGCTGGACATGACCTCGGGCGTCGACGTGTCGGAGAACTACAACCCGTACTTCCCCCTCACCGGCACGGCCCGGATGTACCTCACGGGCGACCTCGACGAATTCGTCCGCGACCACCGGAGTGTGCAGTTCACGCCCGGCAGCAAGGGTGACTACCGCAGCGTCGACACCCAACTCCTCGGCCAGGTGCTCGCCCGCGTCGAGGGCAGGCCGCTGACCGACCTGCTCACCCACGACCTGTGGGGCCCGATCGGCGCGGAGGACGACGCGACCTGGAACCTCGACCGCGACGGCGGACAGGAGAAGGCGTTCTGCTGCATCAACGCCACCGCCCGCGACTTCGCCAAGATCGGGCAACTCGTCCTCGACGGCGGCCGCGTCGGCGACACGCAAGTCGTTCCACCGGCATGGATCTCGCGGATCAGCAGCCCCGCACCCGACCCGGTGTCCAAGTGGGGCTACTCGGCGCAGTGGTGGCACCCCACCGGCGGCGACGGCGCCGACCTGTCCGCGGTCGGCGTCTACGGCCAGTACACCTACGTCGACCCGACCACCCGTACCGTCATCGTCAAGCTCAGCGACTACGGGGCCGAACAGGACGAGCAGGAGACCGTCGACGCGTTGCGGGCGATCGCCGCGGCACGCTAGCTCGGTCGGCCGGGTACGGGGTCAGATCCGTCCACCGCGCGGATCCCGGCCCAGAAATGCCAGCAGCCGTCTCCCCGGATCCGCATCTCCCACCACCTCGACCGGCGGGCCGAAGCGCGCAGGCCGATCCACATCGGTAACGAACAACGCTGCGCAGGTGAGTAATTCGTCTGCCAGGGCGGCAGGAATCGGACGGGGGCGCCCGCACGCCACGGAAACGTCCCACCCGTGCACCGCGATCTCGAGCGCCCCCGCGGAGGGCACGATGTCCGACAGCACCGGCACCCCGCCGATCCGGACGGGCGCGGAATCCGCCGACCCGGCCCACGAGCCGAGCAGGTGACAGGCCCGATCCCGCAGGGCGGCAACGAGATCGGATGAGATGCTCGCCGGACCCTCGTCCGGCACGAGCGTCACCACCCGGTCGTCGACGGCTTCCTGCAACGCCTCGAGCGCGTCGTTCATGTGCGTCAACAACTCCCGGAGATTCCATTCGCGGCACGGCGTCGGGGCCGACATGTCCTGCGCCGTCACCAGTTGCAGGCTGCCGAGCGTGTACCCGATGGACCGCTCGAGCAGCGCAACCGGATCGACGACCGGCCAGGCGACCCGGCTCCCCGTCACGATCCCACCGGCAGGACCGCCGGCAGACCGAACTTCTCGAACAGCGCGGTGTCGAAGAAGGCCGTCACGTGACCGATCCCGGACGGGCCGAGCGAGACCACCTGCAGCTGGAACGCGGGGTAGGTGCCGTCTGCGTCGCGCATGTACATCGCGAAGGCCGGCTGGCCGTTCGACACCGTCGAGAGCAGCTTCATGTCGCCGGGCCCCTTCGCCGGGCAGTTGTTCTCGATGAGCGTCCGGATCGCGTCCGGACCCTGGTACCAGCCGACGAACGGCGGCATCTCCCAGACCGCGTCCTGGGTGAACAGCTCCTTGAGCGCAGCCATGTCGTAGTTCTCGAACGCCGACATGTACCTGTCGAGCAGCTCACGCTGTTCGGGCCCCACGGGTTCGAGCACCGCGTCTTCGCTCGGTGCCGCGCGGTCGATCTGCGCGCGGGCCCGTTGCAGCGCGCTGTTGACCCCCGCGGTGGTGGTGCCGAGCAGCTCGGCGACGTCGGCCGCCGGCCAGGCCAGCACCTCACGCAGGATCAGCACCGCGCGCTGCTTCGGCGGCAGGTGCTGCAGCGCGGCGATCAGGGCGAGGCGGATGGTCTCCTTGGAGGTCGCCGCCACCGCCGGGTCGTTCGAGGACATGTCGACCAGGGTGTCCGGGATGGGTTCGAGCCACGGCACCTCGTCCTGGGTGACCAGGTCGTCGGCCGGGTCCGAGCTGGGCGCACCCAGCCCGGTGGGCAGCGGACGCCGACCCTTGCTCTCGAGCGCGGTGAGGCAGGTGGTCGTCGCGATCCGGTACAGCCAGGTGCGCAGCGACGAGCGGCCCTCGAACTTCTCGTAGGCGCGCCACGCCTTGAGGTAGGTCTCCTGCACCAGGTCCTCGGCGTCGTGCACCGATCCGGACATCCGGTAACAGTGCGCGAGCAGCTCACGCCGGTACGGCTCCGCCAACGGTGCAAAGTCCTCACGAACCGCGTTCTCAGTCATGACGCACACATTTCCCTGGAATCCCATGCATGTACAGACCCGCGGCGAATTCGAAACTCATCGGTGATCGGTGGATTCATCGGTGCCCGATGGTCTGTACTGGGAACAGGCCTCCGATCCGTCCACCCCCGGGAAGGGGAAGTCATGGTCGCAGTCACCTCCCACCAGGTCAGCTCCGCCGACGGCACCGTCATCGCGTACGAGCGTTCCGGCGACGGCCCACCGGTGCTGATCGTCGGCGGCGCGTTCAACGACCGGCAGACGGCCGGCCCGCTGGCCGAGGCGCTCGCACCGGAGTTCACCACCATCGCCTACGACCGGCGCGGACGCGGGGCGAGCGGCGACACCGCGCCGTACGCACCGGAACGCGAGATCGAGGACCTGGCCGCGGTCCTCGACGAGATCGGCAGGCCGACGCACCTCTACGGCGTGTCCTCCGGCGCGGTGCTGGCCCTCGAGGCGGCCGCGGCGGGACTGCCGGTCGCGCGGCTCGCCGTGTTCGAGCCGCCGTACTCCGACGGCCCGCGGACCTCCGACGACTACCTCACCCGGCTCGCCGGGCTCACCGCGGCGGGTCGACGCGGCGACGCGGTGGAACTGTTCATGACCGAGGCGGTCGGGATCCCGGCCGAGGCGGTCCCGTCGATCAGACAGTCGCCTGCCTGGGTGCCGATGAAGGCGATCGCGCACACCCTGCTCTACGACGCCCTGGTGGTCGAGGGCGGCGCGATGCCGCGCGCACGGCTCGCGACGATTTCCGCCCCGACCCTGGCGCTGGCCAGCGCCGGGAGTCCGCCCTGGCTGCGCGAGGCAGCGGCGGCGGTCGCCGAGGCGGTGCCTGGCGCGGGACTGGGGATCGTCGACGGCGGCTTCCACGAGGTCACTCCGGAGATCCTGGCCCCGGTGCTGTCCGAGTTCTTCGGCACCGGGCACTGAGGCGCCCCCGGGCTCACAGATCAAAGGACGTTCACCTGGCGAAACATCATTGTTATCGAATGTACGTGCGAGTAATGTCGGGTGCATGGAAATCGTCGAGATGCTCACCGACCCCGCCGGGGTCGAGGCATGGAGACTCGACGAAACCGAGCTGGCCGCGACGGTCCCCGAACTGTCGGAGAAGATCCTCGAGTTGGAGGCGCTGCGGGTCAGGTTGGTCCACGAGGCCGACCAGCGATGCGTCCCCAACCACCTCGGGGCCGCCGACACCACCTCCTGGCTCGCCGACACCACACACATGACCGCAGGCCACGCCGGCAAGATCGTCCGACTCGGCCGGGAACTGCCGTTGCATCCTCGGATGGCCGCCGCTTTGGACGCCGGGCGGATCGAACTCGGCCACGTTCAGGTGATCGTCGACTTCCTCGCCCGCCTCGAACGACTCACCACCGACCTACCGAATGTCGATGCGGTGGAGACGGACTGGGACCAACCCGATCCAGAGTCCGGCCGGCCCGACGACTGCCAGGCCTACCTCCTCATCGCCGCCCAGCTCGAGAACGCCACCGTCCTCCGCAGCCGCGCCCGCGCGTTGGAGTTGCTGCTGCAGCTCGACGGGACCGTCCCACCGGACGGAGAGAACCCCGAGCTCAACGAGTTCCACGCCTCCGCCACACTCGGCGGGCGGGTGCACGTGAAGGGCTCCTTCGATGCCGAGGTCGGCGAGGCCCTGCACACCGCACTGTCCGGCCTGTCGAAGCCGCACCCCAGTACCGACGACGACGGAAACCCGAGCCGCGACCCGCGGTCCGCCGCGAAACGCCGCGCCGACGCGCTGGAGCAGATCATCCGCGGACATCTCGACAACGCCCGCGGGCCGGTCGAGGGCGGCGAACAACCCCACGTCACCGTGACCATCGACCTCGACACGCTGAAAGAGGCTGTCGCCAAGACCGCGCCCACCCCGGCGACCGGGGCATGGACGAAGAACGGCTGGGACTACCACTCCGACAACGCAACCGGACCCATCGGCAAAACCCGCGGCGAGAACTGCTCAGACGTCCGGCCGCCTCGGCACTACCGCAGAGTCCGGCACGCCAGCATGCCCTGGGCCGGACCCGTCTCCGCCGCCATCGCCGCACGCCTGTCCTGCGACGCACAGGTCACCGCGGTCTTCGTCGACAAGGAAGGCAACCCCCTCGACGTCGGCCGCAGCACCCGCTTCGTCACACCAAGCCTCCGCAAAGCATTGGTGGCGCGGGACTGCGGCTGCGCGTTCCCCGGCTGCGGACGCCCCGCCGCCTGGACCGACGCCCACCATATTCGGCACTGGATCGACGGCGGTCCGACCGCCCTGTCGAACCTGGTGCTGCTGTGCAAGAAGCACCACACCATGATTCACAAGAACCACTGGGCCGTGAAGATCGAATCGGACGGATTCCCGTGGTTCACACCACCCGCCTGGGTGGACCCGGCGCGAAAACCACGGCCGGCCCACAACCGGCGCGAGATCCACGGAACCTGACCAGGCGAATACCTGCACCACCCATAGCCGGACCGGTTGCGGCCGAGACACACTCGGCCGCAACCGGTCCGCGCCGCGTCACGCGGCCGTCAGCACCAGTGGGCCGTCCGCGGTGATCGCGACCGTGTGCTCGCTGTGCGCCGCCCGCTCCCCGCCGAGGGTCCGCAGCGTCCACCCGTCCCGGTCGTGTCGGTAGTCGTCGCTGCCGCCGCGGATGAGCATCGGTTCCAGCGCGAGGACCATTCCGGCACGTAGTTTCATGCCACGACCGGCCCTGCCCTCGTTCGGCACGTGCGGTTCCTCGCGCATGGCCCGACCGATCCCGTGACCGCCATGGTCCGCGAGCACCCCGTACCCCCGCGACCGGGCGAAACTCCCGATGGCGTCGGCAATGTCGCCGATCCGGTTCCCCACCCGCGCGGCGTCGATGCCCCGGGCAAGCGCTTCCTCGGTGGCCGCGATCAGCCGAAGGTCCTCGGGATGGGCGGCACCGACGACGAAGCTGACGGCCGAGTCGCCGCACCAGCCGTCGAGGTAGGCCCCGCAGTCCAGGCTCACCAGGTCGCCGTCAGCCAGCCGGTAGTCGGACGGAATGCCGTGCACCACGGCATCGTTCACGCTCGCACACACAACGCCGGGAAACGGGCTCGGCGCCCAGTCCGGGTGGTAGCCGAGGAAGGCGGGGGTTCCGCCGGCCGCCCGGATCACCGCCGCCGCGGCGGCATCGAGTTCGGTCACGCGAACCCCAACATCCGCTACCGCCCGGGCCGCGGCCAGCGCCTCCGCGACCACCCGTCCCGCGGCCCGCATCGAGCGCACCTCGCCCTCGGTCTTGATCTCGACCATCCGTTCCAGCGCCTTCCCGTCGACAACCATGGAACCAATAACTATACCGGTATTACTATATGACCCATGGTGCGCGTGCCGCTCACGGCGGAGGAACTCGAACGGGGCCGACGACTCGGCGAACTGCTGCGCGAGGCCCGTGCCGGGGCCAGCATGGTCGAGGTCGCGCTCACCGCCGGGATCTCCGTCGAGACGCTGCGCAAGATCGAGACCGGCCGCATCGCGACACCGGCCTTCTTCACCATCGCCGCCGTGGCCGAGGTGCTCGGGCTGTCGCTGGACCGCGTGGCCGAGGCGCTCGCCGTGCCGTCGCCGGAACGCGAAGCCGCGTCCTGACCCGAACTTCCACGTCCGGAGGCCGGACCTGACACAGACAGTTCTCAGGGTCCGGCCGTACCGTCAACTGGTTCCACGGCCGACGTGGGCCCAATTTTCGTGAAGGAGCGTGGATGACCTCGGTGCAGACGACTACCGATCCGGGCCGGGAGCCGTCGAACGTCGCGCAGGCCGCCACCGGCGTCACCCGAGCCCCCCTTGCCTGGCTGCCGACCAGGACGGATCTCGTGGCGGCGGCCGGATTCACCGCGATCGCGGTGTACGTCCTCGGCCGGCAGTGGCGCGCACCGGCCAGCGGATACCTGGTCGAGAGCGGCCAGGACCAGCGAATGTGGGAGTGGTTCTTCGCCGTCGCCGCGCACTCGGTCACCAATTTCCACAACCCGCTCGGCACCGTGCTGCAGAACTACCCGCAGGGCGTGAACCTGATGGCCAACACGGCCATGTTCGGGGTCAGCCTGCCGCTCACCCCCGTCACCCTGCTGTTCGGCCCGACCGTCACCTGGACGCTGGTCCTCACCGCCGGGCTCGCAGGCACCGCCTTCGCCTGGTACTGGCTGCTGTCCCGGTACGTCGTCGACTCACGGGCCGCGGCGGCGGTCGGCGGCCTGTTCTGCGGATTCGCCCCCGGGATGATCTCGCACGCGAACGGGCACCCCAACTTCGTCGCCCTCGGCCTGCTGCCGCTGATCCTGGCGTGCGTGATCGGCCTGGCCCGCGGCGCCGGAACCCGCACCACCGTCCTGCTCGGCGTGCTGGTCGCGGCGCAGATCCTGCTCGGCGAGGAACCCCTGCTGATCCTCGCGATCGGCTTCGGCATCTTCACCGTGGCGTACCTCGCCGGCCACCCGCGCCTGGCGCTGCCCACGATCGCGGCCGCGCTCAGGCCCCTGCTGCTGGCCGCCGCGATCGCACTGACGCTCACCGCTATCCCGCTGTGGTGGCAGTTCTTCGGTCCGCAGAGCTACCAGTTCATCGACCACGGGCCGATGGGCAACGACCTCAAGGCGCTGCTGCAGTTCCCCGCGCAGTCCCTCGGCGGAATGCTGAGCCCGGGCCAGGACGTCGCCATCAACCCCACCGAGTACAACGCCTACTTCGGCTGGCCGCTGCTCGCCCTGGTCGCAGGCGCAGCGGTCTGGCTGCGGCACTCGCCGACGGCCCGGGCGGCGGCGATCACCACCGCGGTCATGTGCGTGCTCTCCCTCGGCGCCGAGCTGACGGTCGGCCGCGACGGCACCGGGATCGACCTGCCCTGGAGTTGGCTCGAGCGGGTGCCGCTGCTCGAGTCCGTGCTCGAGACGCGCTTCGCGATGGGCGCGATCCCCGCGATCGCGGTGCTGCTGGCACTCGCCACCGAGCGGGCCCTGCGTCAGCGCGCCGCGCTCGGCCCGTGGCTGGCGCTCCTGCTGGTCGCGTTGGTGCCGCTGGTCCCGACGCCGCTGCCCTCCGTCGACCGCGCCCCGGCTCCGGCGTTCTTCACCGACGGGACCTGGCGCAACTACGTCTCGGACGGCTCCGTCGTCACCGTCCCGCTGCCCCGGCCCGAGGACGCCCGCGCGCTGACCTGGCAGGTCGACGCCGACTTCGGGTTCCCGCTCGCCGGCGGCTACTTCGTGGGGCCGGTCGGTCCGGACAAGGTGGCCAAGTACGGTCCCGCGGACCGACCCACCGCGCTGCTGCTGGCGCAGGCCCAGAAGAGCGGGCTGGTTCCGAGGGTCACCGACGCCGAACGGGCGCAGGCCGTCGAGGACCTGCGGTTCTGGCACGCCGACGTGCTGGTGCTGCCCCCGGGCAAGAACGCGGCGGTCCTGCGCCGGACCGTGCAGGCGCTGATCGACGACCCGGGGCACCGGGCAGGCGACGTGTGGGTCTGGGACGTCCGTCGGCAGGTTCCCTGATCGAAGCCCGGTCCGCGAGGTTCGGCGGCCCACCCCACGTGATCCCATACGATCTGACCTTGTGCCCGTCGAGCCTGAAGTTCCCGCCGTGTCCAGCCCGGGGGCGACGCCTGCCCCGGACCGCTCCACCCCTCGCACCGCGCGACTGATCGCGATCGTCGCGGGCCTGGTGGGCATGGTGCTGGCCGTGCTCACGCCGCTGCTGCCCGTCACCCAGGAGGCCGCCACCGTCTCCTGGCCGCAGAACGGCACCCTGACCAGCGTGGAGGCGCCGCTGGTCAGCTACGAGCCGATCAGCCTGGACCTGCACATTCCCTGCGCGACGGCCGCCGCCCTGCCCGACGGCGGCGGCGCCCTCGTCGCCACGGTCCCGCCGCAGGCCCCCGACGCCGAGCTCGCCGGCCTGGTCGTCAAGGTCGGGTCCGACGCGGACCGGACCGTCCAGGTGATCCTGCGCAACACGCAGCTGATCGCCGCACCCCTCGCCGCGCTCGACGGCTGCACCGCGATCGTCGTGCACTCCGACGCCACCCACACCACCGCGACGTTCGCCGGGCTGCCCGCGGACGCATCCGACGCCACCACCAGCGTCGACGCCCCCGGCGACCTGCGGCCGCAGCTGGTCGGCGTGTTCAGCGACCTGCAGGGCGCCGCCCCGGCTGGCCTCACGGTGCACGCCGACGTCGACTCCCGCTTCTCCTCCAGCCCGACGGCCTTCAAGCTGCTCGCAATGGTCGTCGGCGCGCTGGCCACCGCGCTGGCGCTGCTGGCCCTGCACCGCCTCGACAACGTCGACGGCCGTCGGGCCCGACGCTTCCTGCCACGGCACTGGTGGACCTTCACCGGCGTCGACGCGGTCGTCGCCGGCGCGCTGGTGCTCTGGCACTTCATCGGCGCCAACACCTCCGACGACGGCTACCTGCTCAACATGGCCCGGGCCTCGGAGCAGGCCGGCTACATGGCCAACTACTTCCGCTGGTTCGGCGTCCCCGAGGCGCCGTTCGGCTGGTACTACGACGTGCTCACCCTGATGGCCAAGGTCGGCACGGCCAGCACCTGGATGCGACTGCCCGCGCTGATCGCAGGCATCCTGTGCTGGATGGTGATCAGCCGCGAGGTGATCCCCCGCCTCGGCCGGGCGGTGCGCCGCAACCGGATCGCGGTGTGGACCGCGGGCCTGGTCTTCCTCTCCTTCTGGCTGCCCTACAACAACGGCCTGCGGCCGGAGCCGATCATCGCGCTCGGCGCCCTGCTGACCTGGTGCTCGATCGAACGCGCCATCGCCACCGGACGGCTGCTGCCTGCCGCGGTCGGCGTGCTGATCGCGGCCTTCTCGGTGGCCGCGGGCCCGACCGGGTTGATCTGCATCGCCGCGCTGGTCGTGGGTGCCCGGCCGCTGGTGCAGATCCTCGTCGTCCGGGCCCGGCAGGTGGGCTGGCTCCCGCTGCTGGCGCCGATCGGTGCCGCCGGGCTGGTGGTGCTGATCGCGGTCTTCGCCGACCAGACCCTCGCCACCGTGCTCGAGTCCACCCGGGTGCGCTCGGGCGTCGGGCCGAATGTCCAGTGGTTCGACGAGTACCACCGCTACGACGCGCTGCTCAACGTCTCCCCGGACGGTTCGCTGGCCCGCCGGTTCGGCGTGTTCGTGATGATCCTGTGCGTCCTGGTGTGCGCGGCGGTGCTGCTGCGCCGCGGCCGCATCCCCGGGGCCGCCTCCGGACCGTCGCGCCGGATCCTCGGCATCATCGTCGGCTCGCTGGTGCTGATGATGTTCACGCCGACCAAGTGGACGCATCACTTCGGTGTCTACGCAGGCATCGCCGGGTCCGTCGCCGCGCTGGCCGCGGTCGCGGTCATGGCGGCCACCCTGCACTCGCGGCGCAACCGCAGCCTGTTCGCGGCCGTCGTGCTCTTCCTGTTGGCCATGGCCTTCTCCGGCTCCAACGGCTGGTGGTACGTCTCGAGCTACGGCGTGCCCTGGTGGGACAAGCCGCCGTCCATCTCCGGCTACGGCTTCGCCTCCGGGCTGCTCGTCCTGTCGGTGCTGGCCCTGCTGCTGGCCGGCTGGCAGCACCTGCGCCAGCCGTACCTGCCGCCGGAGGAACCGGCGCCCACCCGCGGCTGGCGGGCGCTGCTCTGCTCGCCGCTGACCCTGGCGGCGGCATTCGTGGTGCTCTTCGAGGTGCTCTCGCTCGCCAAGGGCGCGGTCGCGCAGTACCCCGCGTACTCGGTGGCCCGGTCGAACTTCGACACCCTCGCAGGCAACAGCTGCGCGCTCGCCGACGACGTGCTGATCGAGCCCGACGCCAACACGGGGGCCCTGGCCCCGCTGACCGCCTCGCCCGACCCGCTCGGCGGCGAGCAGCACGAGGGCTTCACCCCCAACGGGGTGCCCGTCGACCTCACCGCCGACGAGGAGAACAAGGGCGCGGGCGGCGCCAACACCCTCGACTCGACGACCACCGTCACCACCACCGGCACCAGCGCCGGTACCGGCGGCGGCACCGGCGCCACCGGCGTCAACGGCAGCGCGGTGGCCCTGCCATTCGGCCTCGACCCGGCCCGCACCCCGGTGCTCGGCAGCTACCAGGTCGGCGAGCAGCAGCCCGCGAAGCTGACCTCCGACTGGTACGGCCTGCCCGACCGGTCCGACGCCGCGCCGCTGCTGGTCGTGACCGCAGCAGGCCGGATCCGGTCCGTCGACGCGGACGGCGTCGCCACCTACGGCCAGGACCTGGCCGTCGAGTACGGCACCCGCGCCGCGGACGGCAGTGTGGAGGTCCTCGGACGGGTGCTGCCGATCGACATCGGCCCGTCGCCGTCCTGGCGGAACCTGCGGGTGCCGATGGCGGACCTGCCCGCCGACGCGGACGCCGTCCGGCTCGTCGCCGACGACCACGACCTCGCTCCCAAGCAGTGGCTGGCCGTCACCCCGCCGCGGGTGCCGCAGCTGCAGACCCTGAACGAGGTGGTCGGGTCCACCGCGCCGGTGCTGCTGGACTGGTCCGTCGGGCTTTCGTTCCCCTGCCAGCGTCCGTTCGCGCACGAGTACGGCGTCGCAGAGGCGCCCGAGTACCGGATCCTGCCCGACCGGGTGGGCGCCGACTCCACCAACGGCTGGCAGGACAGTCTCGGCGGCGGCCCGCTCGGCTGGATCAACCTGCTGCTGAAGTCGCAGACCATGCCCGGCTACCTGAACAAGGACTGGGCGCGGGACTGGGGTTCGTTGGAGCGGTACACCCCGATCGACCCGGCGGCGGTGCCCGCACAGGTCGAGACGGAGCCCGTCACCCGGTCCGGGCTCTGGAGCCCGGGCCCGATCGCCGCGCGCTGACGATTCCGATCGCCGTCCGGGTTCGGGACTCGTGCCGACACGGCACACTCCCGGACCCGGCGGCGCGGATCTCTGACTATTCCAATGCGATGTGATCCACTCAGGTCACTCGCATACCATCGACAATCGTGCCCGAAGCCGTGACAGCTCCCCCGCCCATTCCCACAGCACCCACCCCCGTGGACATGCGTGCGAAGTACCGGACCGCGCGGCTGATCGCGATCGTCACCGGCCTGCTCGGGTTCCTGTTCGCGGTGGCGACGCCGTTCCTGCCGGTCAACCAGACCGCCGCCGCCGTCAACTGGCCGCAGGCCGGAGAGATCGGCAACGTCGACGCGCCGCTGATGTCGCAGGTGCCGATCGACCTGCAGGCCAGCGTCCCCTGTCGCCTGGTCCGCGACCTGCCGCCGTCGGGCGGACTGCTTCTGGCGACCGCGCCCCCGCAGGGCACCGACGCCGCGCTCAACGCGATGTTCGTCCGGGTCACCGAGTCCACCGTGGACGTCCTCGACCGCAACGTCGTGGTCGCCACCGCGCCCCGCGCCGCCGTGGAGTCCGGCGGGTGCTCGGCGCTGACCATCGTCTCCGACGTCGAGCAGACCACCGCCACCTTCGAGGGCCTCACCGTCGACGGCGACCCCGTCACCGGCACCCTCACCGGCGACCTGCGGCCGCAGATGGTCGGGGTGTTCACCAACCTCACCGGCGCCGCCCCGTCCGACCTGACCTTCACGGCGAACGTCGACTCGCGGTTCTCCTCGTCGCCGACCTTCGTCAAGCTGGCCTCGATGGTGCTGGCCGTGCTGCTGACCATCTCCTCGCTGGTCGCGCTGGGCCGCCTCGACGGCACCGACGGCCGGGTGCACCGACGGTTCCTGCCCGCCCACTGGCTGCGCTTCCGGCCCATCGACGCGACCGTCACCGCGGTGCTGGTGCTCTGGCACTTCATCGGCGCGAACACCGCCGACGACGGCTACCTGCTGACCATGGCCCGGGTCTCCGAGCACTCCGGCTACATGGCCAACTACTTCCGCTGGTTCGGTGTCCCCGAGGCGCCGTTCGGCTGGTACTACGACGTGCTCGCGGCGATGGCGAAGATCTCCACGGCCAGCCCGTGGATGCGACTGCCCGCGCTGCTCGCCGGCATCCTGTGCTGGATGGTGATCAGCCGCGAGGTGATCCCCCGCCTCGGTCGCGCGGTGCGGCACAGCCAGGCCGCCGTCTGGACCGGCGGTCTGGTGTTCCTCGCGTTCTGGATGCCCTACAACAACGGCCTGCGACCGGAGCCGATCGTCGCCCTGGGCGCCCTGCTGACCTGGTGCTCGGTCGAACGGGCCATCGCCACCGGACGCCTGCTGCCTGCCGCCGTCGCGATCGTGATCGCCGCCTTCTCCCTCGGCGCCGCCCCGACCGGCCTGATGTGCGTGGCCGCGCTGCTCGCAGGCGCCCGCCCCATGCTGCGGATCCTGGTCCGCCGGCACCGCGAGGTCGGCCTCTGGCCGCTGCTCGCGCCGCTGATGGCGTCGGGCACGGTGGTGCTGGTCGCGGTGTTCGCCGACCAGACCTTCGCCGGGGTCCGCGAGGCCACCCGGGTCCGCACCCTGATCGGCCCGAACATGAACTGGTACGAGGAGTTCCTCCGGTACTACTACCTGTTCGTGCAGACCGTCGACGGCTCGGTCTCGCGCCGCTTCGCCTTCCTGGTGATGATGCTGTGCCTGTTCACCACGCTGTTCGTGCTGCTTCGGCGCAAGAAGGTGCCCGGCGCGGCCGTCGGTCCGTCGTGGCGGCTGCTGGGCGTCGTGTTCGGCACCATCTTCTTCATGATGTTCAGCCCCACCAAGTGGACCCACCACTTCGGGGTGTACGCAGGCATCGCCGGTTCGCTGGCCGCGCTGACCGCGGTCGCGGTCTCCGCCACCGCGCTGCGCTCGCGCCGCAACCGCACCATGTTCGCCGCGGGACTGCTTCTGGTGCTTGCCTTCTCGTTCTCCGGTATCAACGGCTGGTGGTACGTCTCCAGCTACGGCATCCCGTGGTTCGACAAGACCGTCTCGCTCGCCGGCTACGAGCTGAACACGGCACTGCTGGCGCTGTTCGTGCTGGCGCTGCTGCTGGTCGGCTGGCAGTACTTCCGTGAGGACTTCATCGGCACCGAGGTCCAGGCCAGCGGCAAGAAGCGCCGTCGGATCACGCAGTTCGCCGCGATGCCGCTGACCGTCGTCGCCGCCGCCATGGTGATCTTCGAGATCCTCTCCCTGGCCAAGGGCGCGGTCGCGCAGTACCCGGCGTACTCGCTGGCCCGGTCCAACATCGACGCCGTCTCCGGCTCGAGCTGCGGGCTGGCCACCGACGTGCTCACCGAGGCCGACCCGAACGCCGGGCGCCTGCAGCCGATCTCCGAGACGCCGCTCCCCGTCGAGCCGTTCGGTCCCCTCGGCGGCGCCGACCCGACCGGGTTCACCCCCAACGGCGTGCCCACCGACCTGACCGCGGACTACACCGAGGTCAAGCCCGGCCAGTCGAACACCGACTCGCAGTCCGTCGGCGCGAACTTCGCCACCGGCTCGAACGCAGGCACCTCCGGCGGCACCGGCGCCCAGGGCGTCAACGGCAGCACCGCCAAGCTCCCGTTCGGCCTGGACCCGGCGACCACGCCGGTCCTCGGCAGCTACCAGTCCGGGGTCCAGGAGCCGGCGAAGGCCACCTCCAGCTGGTACCAGCTGCCGGAACGCTCGGACGCGGCACCGCTGGTGGTCGTCTCCGCGGCGGGCCGGATCTGGTCCGAGTCGGACGAGGGCGAGAGCACCTACGGTCAGTCGTTGCTGCTCGAGTACGGTCGCCGTGACGCCAACGGCGCGGTGACCGCGCTGGGCACCTACCTGCCCAAGGACATCGGGCCCGCGCCGTCCTGGCGGAACCTGCGGATCCCGCTCGACGAGCTGCCCGCCGAGACCAACACGGTCCGGGTCGTCGCGAACGACCCGAACCTCACCGGCGACCAGTGGCTCGCGTTCACCCCGCCGCGGGTGCCGCAGCTGCAGACGCTCGACGAGTACGTCGGGTCCACCACGCCGGTGCTGCTGGACTGGGCGGTCGGGCTGCAGTTCCCGTGCCAGCGTCCGTTCGACCACCTGTACGGCGTCGCCGAGATGCCCGAGTACCGGATCCTGCCGGACCGCCCGCTCGCGGTGAGCTCCACCGACACCTGGCAGTCCCAGGAGAACGGCGGACCGCTCGGCTGGACCGAGATGCTGGCCGAACCGTCCACCGTGCCGACCTACCTCAACCACGACTGGGGCCGGGACTGGGGCGCACTCGAGCGGTACACCCGCTTCTACCCCGATGCGGTCCCCGCGACGGTGGACACCACCGACGTGAAGCGGTCCGGCTTCTGGAGTCCCGGGACGATGCGGGTCTACTAGACCCGGCCGGATCCACCGAATGCACCACCCGAGGAAACTCGGGTGGTGCATTCCGTCGTTGGGGGCCTTCCCGGTCCGGCCACCGGGCGCCTTCCCGGCGCCGACCCCTGAAACGACCTCACCCCGAGCCGAATTCGGCCCGGGGTGAGAGGGATGTCAGGTCAGAACGGCAGCAGGTGATGCTTGCGCGGGTTCTTGAAGACCGTCTTGTCCCGCAGGAGCGTGAGCGCCTTGCGGATCTCGAGGCGGGTGGTCGACGGGTCGATCACCGCGTCCACGTAGCCACGCTCGGCCGCGATGTACGGCGTCGCGACGTGCTCGTTGTAGAAGTTGATCAGTTCCCGACGCACGGCGGGGGCGTTCTCCCCGGCCGCCTCGATCTGGCGACGACCGATGAGGTTGACCGCACCCTCCGCGCCCATGACCGCGATGCGGGCCGTGGGCCAGGCCAGGTTGACGTCGGCGCCGAGCTGCTTGGAGCCCATCACCGCGTAGGCGCCGCCGTACGCCTTCCGCACCACGACGGTGACCTTCGGCACGGTCGCCTCGACGTACGCGAACAGGAACCGGCCGCCGCGCTTGATTACGCCGACCTTCTCCTGCTCCACGCCGACCAGGAAGCCGGGGGTGTCGACGACGAACACCAGCGGGATGTCGTACGCGTTGCAGACCCGCACGAAGTGCGCGCCCTTGTCCGAGGCCGCGGCGTCGAGCGCGCCCGAGAAGTGCATGGGCTGGTTCGCGACCACGCCGACCGAGCGGCCGTCGACCCGCGCGAACCCGGTGATGATGTTGCGCGCGGATTCGCCGCGAACCTCGAGGAACTCGCCGTCGTCGAAGATCTTCAGCAGGACGTCGTGCATGTCGTAGCCGGCGTTGTCGGCGTCCGGCATGAACGTGTCGAGGGACAGGTCGTCCGCAGTGATCTCCGGCTCGAGACCCGGGTTGACGATCGGGGGCTTCTCGGTGCAGCTGGACGGCATGTAGCTCAGGTACTGGCGCGCGTACTCGAAGGCCGCCTTCTCGTCGGCCGCGACGTGATGGATGTTGCCGTACTCGGCCTGGTTCCGGGCGCCGCCGAGCTCGTCGAGGCTGACGTCCTCGCCGGTGACGGACTTGATGACGTCCGGACCGGTCACGAACATGTACGAGTCTTCGGTCGCGATCACGATGTCGGTGTTGATCGGCGCGTACACCGCACCGCCGGCGCACTTGCCGAGGATGATCGAGATCTGCGGGCACATGCCCGACAGCGGCTCCTGGCGGCGTCCCATCTCGGCGTACCACGCGAGCGAGGTCACGGCGTCCTGGATGCGGGCCCCCGCGGACTCGTTGATGCCCACGACGGGGCAGCCGATCTTGATGGCGAAGTCGTTGATCGCCGCGACCTTGCGGCCGAAGATCTCACCGGCCGCGCCACCGAAGACCGTCTGGTCGTGCGCGAACACCGCGACGGGGCGACCGTCGACCCGGCCGTGGCCGGTGACGACGCCGTCGCCGTACGGGTTGGACGGGTCCCCGGGCTGCCGTGCAAGCTGCCCGATCTCGATGAAGGTCCCCGGATCGAGCAGCATGTCGATGCGCTCGCGCGGAGTGGGCAGGCCCTTCTCCGCGCGCCTCGCGATGGCCTTCGGGTTGCCCGGGGTCTTCGACGCCTCGAGCTTCTCGCGCAGGTCGGCCAGCTTCTCGGCCGTCGTGGTGGTCACTCAGTTGCTCCGGTTCTCGGCCTCGATGGCGGCCAGCTTCTTGGTCAGGTCCGCCCCCACCTTGGCGATGTACGGTTCGTCGACGATCTGGATGTGGTCGCCGCCGACGTGGATGATCTCGAGGTTCTTCGCGACCTTCCCCCAGCCGCCGTCGGCTGCACGCGTCCCGAAGGCGGGCTCGAGCGCGATCGCGTCGTCGTGGTACTTGTCGGCCAGGTACAGCACCACGTCACCGTCGTAGCTGTCGGGATTCGCCGTCTGCAGCGCCCTGTTGTCCAGCCACGAGGTGCGCTGGTGCTTGATGATCCCGCCCGGGATCTTCGCGCCGCTCGCCTTCAGCAGGTCCATCAGGAGCTGGATCTGCTCCTCGTCGGACTCGGCCGCGGCCAGCTTGTCGTACGGCAGCGGGGCGTCGACGTTGTAGGTCTTCTTCGCGAACGCGGCGTACCGCTGCCAGCGCTTCTTGATCTCCTCGGGGGTGTCCTCGACGTCCTCACCGGCCATGACCGTGTCGATCAGGCCGACGATCCGGACGTCCTTGCCCTCCTCGCGCAGCATCTTGCCGACGGCGTAGGACAGGACACCGCCGAGCGACCAGCCGTACAGCACGTACGGTCCGTCGCCCTGGATCTCCTTGATCAGCGGCAGGTACTCCGCCGCCCGCACCTCGATCGACCCCTCGGTGCGCTCGAAGCCGTACATCGGGGTGCCCGCGGGCAGTCGCCGGAGCAGCGGCTCGTAGGCGACGGTGGACCCGCCCGCCGGGTGGAACACGAAGACCGGCACGGCGTCCGAACCCTCGGGACGCTCGCGCAGCGTGCGCACCAGCCCCTCGATCTTGACGCCGTCCTCGAGGTGCTCGCGCACCTTCTCGGCGAGCTGCTCGACGGTCTCGGAGTCGAGGACGTCGTCGAAGCTCACCTCGCCGCCTGCCCGCTCGGTCAGACGCGCGGCCAGCTTCTCCGCGGTGTCGTCGTCGAGCACCGGGAGGATGTTGAAGATGCCCTTGGCGGACTTGCCGGTCACCACCGCCCAGGTGGCGAACGTCAGGCGCTCGGCGGCGTCGCGCGGCGGGACGTTGACCTCTTCGTCGGACGCGTCGCCGACGGTCGGGGCGGCCTGGGCGACGATCTCCTCGGCCTCGGCGACCGGGCTGGTGGTCTCGTCCGCCAGCGCGGAGTCGAGTGCGGTGGACGCGGCGTCGAGCTCCGCCGCCGCCTCTGCCTCCTTGTCGAGGCGCTGCTGCTCGGCGAGCGCAGCGACCTCCTCACGGTTCTCGATCGCGTAGCGCAGGTACTTCTCCACCTCGCGCAGGCTGGCGTCGCGCACCGCCTGCAGCTGCAGCTGCGGGATGTCGAACTCGTACTCGACGCGGTTCTTGATCCGGACCGCCATCAGCGAGTCCAGGCCCAGCTCGATCAGCGGGATCTCGGCGGGCAGGTCCTCGGGTGCGTAACCCATGGACTCGGCGACGATCAGTGCCAGCCGGTCCTCGAGTGGCTGCGACCCCTCCGGGTCCCAGCGGTCGCCGAACGACTCCTCGATTGCGGGCAGCTCCTCCATCGGCGAGCTGGACCGCTCGGTCGGCGCGGCGACCACGAGCTCGGGCAGCGGCTCGCCTGCGGTGACGACGGCGTCGAGCAGGGCGGTGAAACTCGACCCGCTCTTGGCGTGCACCTGCAGCGACGCCCCGCCCGGGTGCGGGACCAGGGTGGTGGTCAGGGTGCCGGACGCCGGCAGCTCGCCGTGCGCGATCGCGGCGGTCAGCGTGACGTCGGAGAGCACCTGCGCCGCGGCGGCGGTCACCAGCTCGTTCAGGTCGGTGACGGCGTCCGCCGACACCTCCCAGACGTGCCTGCCGTCGGGCAGCGCCACGTGCGCGCCGGGCGGGCGACCGCTGCCGGACGACCCGATCCGGATGTCGAGCCAGTGCTCCTTGCGCAGGAACGCGGTCCGCGGCGGGTTCGCGAAGGCGCCGGCCTCGAACAGCGACGGCAGGTCCACCTTGTGGCCGTGCACGTAGAGCTGCGCCAGCGCGGTGAGGACGCCGAGCTCCTCGTCCTCCTTGCGCTTGAGGGTCGGGATCAGCTGCGCGTCGTGCAGGCCCGCGTCGAACGCGGTCGCCGCCACCGACATCAGCGTGGCCGGGTTCGGCGCCAGCTCCACGAAGGTGGTGTGCCCGGCGTCGACCGCCATCCGCACCGCGTTGGTGAAGTACACGCTGTGGCGCATGCCCTTGGTCCAGTACTCGACCTGGTGGATCGGGTCGTGACCGGCGCGGTAGAAGGTCTCCTTGTCCACCGAGGAGTACAGCCCGGCCGTCAGCTTGCGCGGCTCGATGCCGGCCAGCTCCGCGGCCAGCTCGCCGAGGATCGGGTCGACCTGCGAGGTGTGGCTGGCGCCCTTGGTCTGCAGGATCCGGCCGAGCTTCTGCTCCGCCTCGGCGCGGGCCACGATGGCCTCCACCTCGGGCTGCGGTCCGCCGATGACGGTGTGCGTCGGGGCCGCGTACACGCAGACCTCGAGGTGCGGGAAGTCGCCGAGGACGGCCTCGATCTCGGCGGCGCTGTACTCGACGAGCGCCATCAGCCGGATGTCGTCGCCGGAGAGCGTCGCCTCGGCCTCGCCCATCAGCCGCGAGCGCGCGGTGATGACCCGGACCGCGTCCTCGAGCGCGAGCCCGCCGGTGACGTACGCCGCGGCGGCCTCACCCATCGAGTGCCCGACCGCGGCATCGGCGTCGGCGCCGTGGTGGCGGAGCACCGCGGCCAGGCCGATCTGGATGGTGAAGATGCCGACCTGCGAGGTCTCGACGTCGTAGTCGACCGAGTCGTCGAGGAACTTCTCGGCCATCTTGTAGCCGGCCTCGTACTCGATCAGCTCGTCGACCTGGTCGACCGTCTTCCGGAACACCGCGTTGTTCAGGTAGAGCTGCTTGGCCATCTTGCGGTGCTGCGAGCCGAAGCCGGAGAACACCCAGACCGGTCCGTTGGTGGCAGGCGCATCCGCGGAGAACACGCCCTGGCCGGGCTTGCCCGCGGCGACGGCGCGCAGGCCGGTGATGGCCTCGGCGCGGGTACCGGCCAGCACCACGGCGCGCGAGCGACCGTGGTTGCGGCGGGCCAGCGCGCGGCCCAGGTCGGCGAGCTCGGTGGTGCTGCCTTCCTCGGTCTCGAGCCAGTCGGCCAGGTCCGCGGCGGCCCGACGGCGGCGCGAGGGCAGCGCGGCGGAGACGGCGAGGAGCACCGGCGTCGGCTCGGTGTCGGCCTCGGCCGACTCGGTGGCGAGCTCGGGCTCGATGCCCATGGACTCGGCGGCGTCGGCGAGCACGCCTGCGGCCTCGGCCACCACGTCGAGCGACTCCGTCTCCGGTGCGTCCGTGTGGTCCGCATCGGGGCCGGAAGGACTCACGTGCGGCGCAGCCGCCTCGTACTCGCGGACGACCACGTGCGCGTTGGTGCCGCCGAAGCCGAAGCCGGAGACGCCGGCGACCGCGCGGCCGGTGTACCGCGGCCAGTCGGTGGCCTCGGGGATCACCTGCAGGTGCGCCTTGTCGAAATCGATGTACGGGTTCGGTCCCGCGTAGTTCAGCGACGGCGGAAGCTTGTCCGCCTGCATCGCCAGCACGACCTTGATCAGGCCCGCGGCGCCCGCGGCGGCCTCGAGGTGACCGAAGTTCGTCTTCGCGCTGCCGAGCAGCGCCGGCTTGTCGGCGTCACGACCGCGACCGACGACGCGACCGAGGGCGTCCGCCTCGATCGGGTCGCCGAGGATGGTGCCGGTGCCGTGCGCCTCGATGTAGTCGACGCCGGACGGGGCGATGCCCGCGTCCCGGTAGGCCTGCCGCAGCACGGCGGCCTGGGCGTCGGGGTTCGGGGCGAGCATGCCGTTGGAGCGGCCGTCCTGGTTGACCGCGCTGCCTGCGATCACCGCGAGCAGGGTGTCGCCGTCGCGCTCGGCGTCCTCGAGCCGCTTGAGCACCACCAGGCCGCCGCCCTCGGCGCGCACGATGCCGCTCGCGTCGGAGGAGAAGGCCTTGATCTTGCCGTCGTCGGTGAGGATGCCGGTCTCGTCGAAGCCGAGGGTGGCGGGCGGTGCGACGAGCATGTTGACCCCGCCCGCAAGCGCGAGGTCCGACTCGCCGGAGCGCAGCGATCGCACGGCCTGGTGCACCGCGACCAGCGACGACGAGCACGCGGTGTCCATCGCGATGGAGGGGCCGCGGAAGTCGAAGTAGTAGGAGACACGGTTCGCGACGATCGCGGTCGATGTGCCGGTCAGTGCGTACGGGTGCGCGTGCACCGGGTCGCTGACGGCGAGCAGCTGGTAGTCGTTGGCGGAGCTGCCGATGAACACGCCGACCTGCTCGCCCTTGAGCTCGTTGGCCGGGATGCGGGCGTGCTCGAGTGCCTCCCAGGTCAGCTCCATGGCGAGGCGCTGCTGCGGGTCGACGTTCTTGACCTCCAGCGGCGACATCGCGAAGAACTCCGCGTCGAAGCCCTTCACGTCGTCGAGGTAGCCGCCCTTGGTGTTGGCCTTCTCGATGGCGGCCGCGACCGTCGGGTCCGCGGTGAACTCCGACCAGCGGCCCTCGGGCAGCTCGGTGACCGCGTCGCGGCCCTCGATGAGCAGCTGCCACATCTCGTCGGGGGTGTGGCCGGTGCCGGGGAACCGGCTGGACAGGCCGACGATCGCGATGTCGTGCGACTGCGAGGTGTCCGTGACCGCGTAGTACGCGGCGTCCTCGGCGACGTCCGGCACCTCCGGCTCACCCTCGATGATCAGGGTCGCAAGCGCGGCGATCGTGGGGTGCTGGTAGACGACCGTGGCGTTCAGCGTGATGCCGACAAGCTCCTCGATCTCGCCCGACAACGCGACGGCGTCGCGGGACGAGAGCCCGAACTCCTCCATCGGTCGATCGTCGGAGATCTGGGCGACCGGTTGCCCGGTGGCCTCGGCCACCCAGTTCCGCAGCCATTCGCGCAGCTGCGCGACTGTCATCTCTGTATCAGCCATCACTGGTCACGCTACCCGTCAGAAGGAAGATGGAAGTCAGACACTGTCGGGGAAGGCGGTCTGAGTGTGCCCGCCGCGCAGTGTCCCCTCGGTGTATGCGGCCTTGCACGCCCGGCGCGCGATCTTGCCGCTGGAGGTCCGCGGGATCGACCCCGCCGGCACCAGCAGGATGTCGCGGGCCGTCACGCCGTGACGGGTCGAGATCGCGGCCCGGACTGCGTCCGCGATCGGGCCCTGCTCGGCCTTGCCTGCGCCCGGAGCACGCTCGGCGACGACAACCAGCTGCTCGGAGGCATCGTCCTCGTCGAAGGTGAGTCCGGTCACGCCGGCCTCGAACACCTCCTTGGGGAGCTGGTTCGCGGGAACAGCGAAGGCCGCGACGAAGCCGGGGCGCAGCGCGGCGCTGGCCTCCTGGGCCGTCGCCTCGAGATCCTGCGGGTAGTGGTTGCGGCCGTCGACGATCACCAGGTCCTTGACCCGCCCGGTGATGTACAGCTCGCCGTCGACGTAGACGCCGTAGTCACCGGTGCGCATCCACTTCGCGTCGTCGGGCGCGCCGTCGGCGTGGCTGCCCTCGTCGAGGGTGGAGGCGAGCCGGTTGTGGAAGGTCTGCTCGGTCTCCTCGGGACGACCCCAGTAACCCTTGCCCATGTTCTTGCCGTGCAGCCAGATCTCGCCGACGTGAAGGTCGGGCAGCTCTCCGCCGGTCTCGGTGTCGACGATCGCGGCCCACTGGCTGCGCGCGACGTAGCCGCAGGACACCTGGGCGATGGCGCCCGGGGCGTCGGAGTCGACCTTGACCATGCGACCGCGGTTCAGCTCGTCGCGATCGACGTAGATGATCTTGGCCTCGTCGCTGTGCTTGGTGGAGGAGACGAACAGCGTCGCCTCGGCCATGCCGTAGGACGGCTTGATGGCGGTCTTGGGCAGCCCGTACGGGCCGAACGCGTCGTTGAACTTGCGCATCGACGAGGTGGTGACCGGCTCGCTGCCGTTGATCAGGCCGATGACGTTGCTCAGGTCGAGGCTCTCGCCGTCCTTGGGCAGGCCGCGGGCGGCCGCGTGCTCGAACGCGAAGTTCGGTGCCGCGGCGAACGTGCCCGCACCGTCGGTGATGGCCGCGAGCTCCTTGATCCAGCGGTAGGGACGCGCCACGAAGGCACGCGGGCTCATGATGGTGATGTACTTGCCGCCCAGCGCAGGCAGGATCACGGTGAGCAGGCCCATGTCGTGGAACAGCGGCAGCCAGGTGACGCCGCGGGAGTCGGTGGTCAGCTCGATGGCGTCGACCATCTGCAGCGCGTTGGTGCCGACCGCGCGGTGGGTGATCTCCACGCCCGCGGGCACCCGGGTGGAGCCCGAGGTGTACTGCAGGTAGGCGATGTCGTCGAGGTCGATGTCCGGGTAGACCCAGCTCTCGCCGACGGTGTCCGGGATCGCGTCGATCGCGATGATCCGCGGTCGCTCCGCCGCGGGGAGGTGGCGGAACAGCTGGCGCACGCCTGCGGCCGACTGGGTCGCGGTGAGGATCGCGGACGGCTTGCAGTCGCCGAGGACGGCGTAGAGGCGGTCGCCGTGACCGGGCTCGTCCGGATCGAACAGCGGCACCGCGATGGTGCCCGCGTGCATGGCCGCAAAGAAGGAGACGACGTAGTCGAGACCCTGCGGCGCCAGGATGGCCACCCGCTGACCGGGCTCGGTGACCTGCTGCAGACGGGCCGCGACCGCGCGGAGGCGGTGACCGAACTGATCCCAGGTGAGCTCGAAGACCTCGCCGTCGCGCTCACGCGAATAGTCGATGTATCGGTATGCCAGCTCGTCCGCGTTGTCCCGGGTGTGCCGTTCGACGTGGTCGACGAGGGTACTGCCAGGCATCATCCTGATCTGACCGTCTTCGTCGATGTAGTCATCGAATTGCTGGTTCATACCTTTTTCTCCTCCAAGGCAAGCCCTCGGTGCGACTAGGTGGTTCCGACGGGCTGCAACCCCGTGTGGCACGGGGTGGTCGAGCAATGGTCAAGTGGCTTCTTGTTCTTATATCTCGTAACGGTAACGAATCGGTTCGGTATCCAAACCAAAAGCATGTTACAGATACCGGACCGCGCAGCGGCGGATGCTCTCACTCACCCCTGAGTTCGGCGATAACCGGAGCGAAGGCCTCCATCTGGGTCGGGAAGATCCCGACGTACGACATGGAGGTGCGGGCCCGGACCGCGCGGATCTGGTCGGCGATCTCCTCATAGGTGCCGAATGCCAGGTACGGCGAGTTGAGAATGTCCTCGACGCTCAGCTTCACGTCGACCTCGATGTTCGGCGGGTAGCCGTTGTCGAGGGCGGCCAGTGCCATCTCCGCCATCGCCTCGCGGTCGTCGGTCGGCATGATCGCGGTGATCGTCCAGTTCAGTTCGATGTCGTCGAACCGGTCGCCTGCCGCTTCCCGGATCTTCTCCACCCGGGCCGCGGTCGCCTCCATGGTGATGCCGGAGAGCAGCATCTTGCCCTCCTTGTTGCTGGGCGCCGCCACGGAGATGATGTCGGCGTACTTGGCCGCCAAGGCAAGCATCTTCGGACCGCCGCCACCGACCGCGATGGGCGGACGCGGGCCCTGACGCGGCCGCGGACTGCCCTTGAGTCCGTTGATCTGGAAGTACTCGCCCTGGAAGTTGCACTCCTGGCCGCGCAGCAGCGTGTCCAGGATCTGCAGCGTCTCCTCCAGCTTGGCAATCCGCACGCCGGGGCTGTCGTAGGCGATCCCGCCCTTGTCGAACTCTTCCTTCATCCAACCGGCACCGATGCCCAGCTCGAGCCGGCCGCCGGAGAGCACGTCGATGGTCGCGGCGTCCTTGGCCAGGACGGCGGGATGACGGAACCCGTTGGCCAACACCGCGGTGCCGATCCGAATCTTGTCCGTCGCGACGGCCAGCGCGCCGAGCGCGGCGATCGGACCGACCTGGTTGCCCAGGTGGTCCGGGATCATGAAGCTGTCGTAGCCGAGCTCCTCGGCCTTCTGCGCGAGCTTGACGAAGCGGCGGGCACCCCCTTCCTCGGAGTTGCCCTCACCGCCCGCGGCGAACCGGAACTTGCGCGGCGCAGCGGCGTCGGCGGAACTCATCGATCACTTCTCCTGAAACTGGGCAGAGCGAAGGGCACTGAGCAGGAACTGAGCGCAGCGGCGTGGAGGCGGCGGGTGGCCGATTGACCACTCTATCGGGTAGGTGTTCTCCCCCACTAGTTGTGCGCAGGGGTCGGCGCGGACCGCACCCTTTCGGCAGCCCAGTTTGTCATCCACTGGGTGGCCGTGGTGCCACTTTGGTCCACGACGTAGCTGTTGTACAGCGCATGCACAGGGTTGTTGAAGTACTCCCCGACCCGCGCCAGGCTTGCCAGGATGTTGCCCGGCGTGAACGCATTCGGTGGAGCATCGCAGATTCCGTCGCTCGGCGCACAGATCTGCGCGACCCGCCCGTTGAGCTCACCGAAGCCGCCGGGACGCGCACCGGTCATCGTGATGCCCGGCACCTTCAGACCGTTCAACGACAATTCCGCGCCGACCCCGATGACCGGCGGACCGACATCGCTCCCGGTCGCGGGGTCGCGTCGACCGTCGGCGATCAGGCCCACCCCGAGCACCAGGTCCTGCGGGACCGGGCCGTTCCCCGCGCCGATGCCGGCCGCGAGGTCGCCGGCGATGACCGCGCCCTGGGAGAAGCCCATCAGCACGTAGCTGGTCAGCGGGCAGTTCGCGTGCATCGACGCGATCGCCTCGGTGGCCCGCGCGGTGCCCTCGGCGCGACTCTTGTTGTACGACGTCTGACCGTCCGGCGGCAGCGCAATGGGGTTGGAGAACTGTGCCACGTACGGGACCGTGTAGACCTGCACGCGCTGTCCGGGGAACTGCTCGGCCAGCGGCCGGGTGATGTTGAGCATCAGCGAGGCCGGGTTGGCGGTCGGGTCGAACGGGTTGTCCGTCGCGCTGGACTCCCAGGTACCGGGGATCGCCACCACCTGCACGTCCGCGCAGTCCGCGGACTGCGCGTCGGGACGGCCCGGTGCCGGCGGCGGGCCGGGCGGCGGTGTGGGCACCCGCCCGGCCAGCAGGTACCACGCCACCAGCGCCGCGATGGCGAGCAGCAGCAGCACGATCAGCATGATCAACAGTCGCAGCAGGCGGCTACCGGCCGACCTGCGGCCCTTCCTTGCGGCACTCATCATCGGCTACTTGCAGTAGCTCTCACGCGCGGCGTCGATGTAGACCTGCGCCGCCCGTGCTGCATCCTCCGGGGTCACGGTGGCGCCACTCATCCCGGCCTCGACGCCTGCCATGCCGGTCACGAACGCGGAGATCTCCTCGGACGGCACGTTGTCCGCCGTGGCCGCACAGATGTAGTTCGCGGTCGAGATCGCGATGTCGCCGCCCTCGGCCGGGGTCACGCCGCCTGCCTTCAAGGCGTCGAGGTACGCCCGCCCACGGCTGTCGATCTCGGGTGCCTTGGTGGGGCCCGGAAAACCGCTGGGCACCGTCTCCGGGGTCTCCGGCGGCGCGGTGGCCGCGACCGCGGGCGGCGTGTAGGGCGGCACCTCGATGTCGGTGTTGAGCGGCGGTACCGTCGCCGACCCCGGCGACTGCGCGGTGGTCAGCGTCGGGGTGCTGCTTGCCGTCGAGTCGTCGCTGCCGCAGCCGGCGAGGACGCCGACGGACGCCGCCAGCATCACGCCGACGGCCAGGGCTCGCGAGAAGGGCCTACGAGTGGAATCGGGCATTGTCTGTGTCAATCCTCGGGGTCGGGGGCGGATTCGCAGTCGAGCGTACCGACGACAGCGGGCCGGGACCTGGCGCGAACGCCCGGCCGCGGCCCGCTGCGTGGCTCTAACGGAAGTGGACGTCGCCCTTGCCGCCGGCGGTCGTGATGCTGCCGCCCTGGAAGTCCTGCTGGACGCCACCGGGAATGTCGCGCGCGTCACCGATCGGGAAGCCGAGTCGACCGTTCTCGTAGCCCTGGCTCTTCCAGGCGTCGAACACCGGTCCGTTGGCGACCGGCCAGGCACCGCTGAGCGGCGACCAGTAGATGTTGCCGCCGTCGAACACGTTGAAGCGGCCGAAGTCCTTGACCGGGATCTCACTGGTCTTGGGGAATCCGAGCCAACTGTTCTCGAAGCCCATCGAGCCGTACTTCGCCATGATCAGGCCCTGCACCGCGTTGGCGCCGTTGGCCGGGCTCCAGTACATGGCCCCGATCTCGAAGCCCTGCACCGCGCCGTCCTTGCCGGGCGTGTTGATCTCGTCGGCCACCGGGTATCCGAGCGGACCCTGCTCCCAGCCCTGCTTGGACCACTCGTCCCGGATCGTGCCGCGCACCGCGTGCGCGCCGCTCTGCGGCGTCCAGTAGATCGAGCCGGCCTGGAAGTGGTTGTACCGACCGCGACCGTCCGGGGTGCCGTTCTCGCTGGTGGTGGGCAGGCCGAGCGGGCCGCCGGGGCCACCGATGCCCTGGTACGCGCCACCGATCATGCCGGCGACCACCTGGGCGCCGGTGCCGTTGGAGAAGAAGATCCGGCCGTTGCGGAAGTCCTGGGCCACACCGCCGGGCACGCCGTACTCGCCGGTGACGCAGCCACCGAGCCAGGGGTTGGCGTCCGCGACGGGCTTGATCGCCCCACCCGGCGCGCACGCCGGGGCGTCCAAGGAGACGCCGAGCGTGTTGGCCACCTGCGGCCACGCCTGGTGCAGTTCGAACTGCCAGTACGGCCACGAGTGGGTGCCGGACGGGCGGTAGTTCACCTGCGCCGGGATGCCGAGCTTGTTCAGCTTGGTCGCGAAGGACTGCGAGGTCAGTCGGGACAGAATCTCCAGGCCCATGCCCGCGTAGTTGGTGGAGACGCCGGGGATGCCGGACGGCTGGTCGTAGGGACCGGTCATGCCGCTGCCGCTGGAGATGTAGAGGCTCACGCCCTTGAGCTTCTCGGCGTTCACGTACGGGTCGTGCGCGGCCCACGCCGGGTTGCTCGGCGGACCCCACATCTTGTCGACGTTGTAGCCGCCCGCGTCGTTCATCGCGTACCGCAGCGCCTGCGGCATGCCGAGCGAGGTGGTGTTCAGGTAGCCGGAGAACGAGCCCGCGAACTTGAAGAAGCCGGGGTTGCGCTCGGTGAGCGATATGGCGGAGGTGCCACCCATGGACAGACCGATCACGCCACGGGTGTCGGTGGTCCGCATGCTGTTCTCGAGGACCGGCGGCAGCTCCTTCGTCAGGAACGTCTCGAGCTGGTAGAACTTGCCCTTGTCCGGCTCCAGCCAGTCGACGTAGAAGCTGGACTCGCCGCCGACCGGCAGGATCACGTTGACGTTCTTGTCCGCGAAGAAGCTCGCGGCGTCCGTCTCGATGGTCCAACCGCTCTCGTCGTCCTGCGCGCGCAGGCCGTCGAGCATGTACAGCGCCGGGAAGGTCGCGTCGGGCTTGGCGTTCCAGTCCCGCGCCAGCATCACCTGCACCTGGAAGGGTGCGCCCATCGACGGGGAGTCGACCCACAGCGCGACGCGGCGGTCGGTGATCCACTGCACCTTCGAGACACCGGGCATCGACTGGGACGGGGCCGCCGCCGAGCGTGCGGTCATCGCACGCGGCGCAGGCGCCGGCTCCTCGGTGGTCGTCGTCGTGGTCGGCGCCACGGTGGTGGTCGTGACCTCCGTCGTGGTGGTCGCCGTGGTCGTCGTCGGCTCAGCCGTGGTGGTGGTCGCGACCGCGGAGGACGACGTCTGCGCGACCGGCTTCGTCGTCACCGGGACCAGCGCCTCGCCGTCCGAGTCGGTCGGTGTGGCCGTGGCCGTGGCCGTCGTCGTTGTCGCTGTGGTCGTCGTCGGGTCCGCGTTCGCCACGCCAGTGAGCCCCGCCGCGGTCGGCAGCACCAGTGCGGCCGCCAACAGTCCCAGGGTCCGTCCACGACGGGTCCGTTCGGGCCGCAGGCCCGGATTCCTCAGTGCTGGTCGCATCTGACGGTGACTCACTTTCTGCTCTTGGGCCACAGGCACTCCGTCGACCCAGGCCCGAGCGGCAGACGCGGTGGTGCCGCCAGCTGCTCGCAATTCTTTCTACACGGCGGCCGACGGCCGACGCGGGTGACTCGCTGTGACCAGTGGTGCAATTGTTGCTTCGGGTTCGGATCGGCAAAACAGCGATGCCGTCCCGCCCGGCCGGTTGGCAGGGGGACGGCATCGATGACTACTCCATGCGGTTGATCAGGTCACCGGGCGTTCAGGGCGTCCAGGATCTGGCCGCGGGCATTGCCCAGCTCGTCCTGCCAGTAGCGCCACGAGTGGACGCCGGTGGCGGGGAAGTTGTAGGTGGCCGGGATGCCGAGGGTGCCCAGGCGGACCTGGAACGCGCGGGTGTTCGCGAGCGAGAGCGCCTCGAGCGCCATGCCGTTGGCGGTGTTGTAGTAGTCGATCGCCGAGCTCGGGCGGTCGTACTGACCGGGCAGTCCGCTGGCGGCAGACACGTACATCGACAGGCCCTTGAGCTTCGGGGCGAAGACGAACGGGTCGTTGCGCAGCCACGCCTTGCTCCACGGCGGGCCCCACATGGCGTCGACGTTGTAGCGACCGGCATCGAGCATCGCGACGCGGATGGCCTCACGCATGCCGGGCGCCGAGATGTTCAGGTAGCCGGACAGCGAGGCCGCGAACTTGAACTGGTCGCGGTGGTAGGCCGCCAGGGTCAGGGCGGCGGAGCCACCCATCGACAGGCCGAGAATGCCGTTGTTGCTGCGCGAGACGCCGCGGGTCTCCAAGTAGTCCGGGAGCTCCTTGGTGAGGAAGGTCTCCCACTTGTAGGTGCCATCCTGGCCGTTGAAGTTCGAGGGCGAAATCCAGTCGCTGTAGAAGCTGGACTCGCCGCCGACCGGCATCACCAGGGTGACGTTGTCGTTGCGGAACTGGTCGAGCGCGTTGGTCTCGAACGACCAGGCGTTGCGGTCGTTGCGGGCACGCAGGCCGTCGAGCAGGTACAGCGCGGCGTCGCCACCACGCGAGGCCCACTGGATCTGGACCTTGATCGGACCCATCGAGGACGGGACCATCACCTCTTCGAATCCACCTGCCGGCGCGCGGTGCGCGACCGGGGCGGCGCCGGCCACAGCGGTACCTGCAATACCAGCGGCTAGGGGCAGGACGAGCGCCGCGGCCGATAGGCCGAGAACGCGTCGCTTGAGGCGATCAGAAAACCTCGGTCTGCCTATACGCATGAATACTGCTCTCTCTCTGTTGCTTGCGGTGTCCGCCAAGGCGGCACACGATCGGCGTCGGCCACCGTCCGTCGCTACTCACGTAGAAACGGCAGTGGAACGACTCAAGGTCACACTGCGCTCGGTGGACTGTATGTCACCGAACTTGCTCTGACAACAGCGGTCACGGGGTGCCCGTGACCGCGATGCACACTCTCACCTCATCGACCGCCAGGGATCCATCGTTACTGAAACGAGATGTAGATTACGATCCGCGGCGGCCTACCTCGGCTCGACCGGCGGCGGTGGCGTGAGCCCACACCGCTCGATCTCGTACGCCGGCACCCGGTCGAATCGGTACCCCGCATAGTCCAAGGCGTTCTTCAGGTTTCGGACGAACAACGGCCTCGTCAGCTCGGACCGGTAAGACTCCAGCAACTCACTTGTCTCCGGGCAGGTGAGCGCGACCTGCGCCTGCCGCACCCAGTTCTCGTCGAGGTACGAGGGCAGCCAGGGGTGCACGTCCACCATGCCGGTGTCCGCGATCACCCAGTCCGGATAGAGGGCCTTGTCGTGGCCGATCCGGCCGTCGTCGAGCCGTTCGGTGTGGGCCGCGAGCGGATAGGCCAGACCCATCTGGTCTAGCACCCGCACGTCCAGCCCGACGTTCATGCTCGTCATCCCGAGGTTCAGGAAGTAGACGACGTGACCGGCACCGCCCTCGGGGATCGGCGCGGGTGGCGGTACCACGTCCCAGTAGGTGTACGCGGCGGCCGGGAGCAGCACGCCACCGTCCGGGGTGTTTCCGATCGCCTCGACCATCGCTCGCATCCGCGGGTAGTCGAGGTAGTCCTCGGCCCGGATCGGGTGGGCGTGGCCGGTGTTGAGGATGTAGAAGGCGCGCTCGTCGACGATGCCCGACTTGCCGACAACGGTGCCGTTCGGCATGCCCGTGACGGTCGAGATCGAGATCGCCCACACCACCGTCGCCAACCAGGCCAGGGACCCGGCCGCGAACAGTGCGGTCGCCGGGGTCCTGCCCCACTGGTCGCGGGCCGGCACCCGGACGGGCAGCACCGCGATCGGCAGGACCAGACAGAACAGTGCCGGCAGCAGCACCCGGCCGTGCATGAAGTCGCCGCCGACGCGGACCGAGTAGACGCCCAGCAACAAACCGGAACCGAGCATGAACAGCACCACGGCGGCGGGCGAGTGCAGCCGCCCCAGCAGCAGGCCGAGGCGGCCCGAGGACGATTCGGCGGCGCCGCGGCCGTCGTCCGCCCGGTCGGCGCGAGCGCGCAGCACCACCCAGCCGACATAGCCGCCGACCAGCAGCAACGGCAGCCACAGCCAGTACGGGCCGGCCAGGTTCCACAGGTAGGACCAGCCCTGACCCCACTTGGCTCCGCCGGCGTCCTTGGACACCGCGGTGTTCGGATAGGGCAGGCCGTAGTAGCCCATCCGCCAGATCTGGTAGCCGACCGGCAGCGCGCCGGCGACCGCGACGATCGCGACGCGACGCTTCCAGCCGCCCGGTGTGAGGAAGATCATAAGGAGCGCCAGCCCGGCCACGATCACCATCTCGGGGCGGACCAGCGGGCCCAGGCCGGCCACGAAGGCCAACGTCAGCACCCGGGCGGTGGTCGGCTCGCGCTGCGACCACTGCACCATCAGCAGCCACACCAGCGCGATCCAGAAGATCACCAGGCACGTCTCGAGCCCGGAGGTGGCGAAGTCACGGGCCGGGGGGACGGCAATGTAGGCGAGGACGCCCGCGGGCAGCAGCAGGACGGACCGCCCCCGCGCCCCGGCCCGGTCGGTCCACAGCGCGCCGGTGCCCAGCATGCCGAGCAGCACGGCCGCGCCGGAGAGCACCAGCGCCAGCGCCAGCACCACGTACTCGAGCCTGATCTCCGTCAACCAGCCGAACGCGTAGACCAGGTAGGTCCACACGGTGCTGGTGTTCGCCTCGACCCGCTCGCCCGCGTTGAACACCGGACCGTTGCCTGCCAGCAGGTTCCGCACCGTCCGCAGCACGATCAGGCCGTCGTCGGCGATCCACCGACGCTCCCAGGCACCCCAGACGAACAGGACGGCGGTCAGCACCACCCCGCCCAGGTACACCGCCCGGGTCACCGACCTCGGCAACGGGGGTTCGGTCGAGGGCTGGGGCGGTCCGGACGCGTCGGGACGTGCGATGTCAGGCGAGGTAGACAGCGACACCCACCGCTCCGATCCAGGCCAGCGCGAGGAACTGCAGCACCCGGTCACCGAGTGCGATCTCCTCCGGCTCGCCGGCCTCGCCGCCGTCGACGTCCACGGCGTACCGCAGGATCGCGATGGTGAACGGGATCATCGAGATGGCGAACCAGTTGGTGCCTTCGGCCTGGTCCCGTTCGAACGCCCACAGCCCGTAGCAGATCACCACTGCCGTGGCGGACAGCGTCCACACGAAGCGCAGGTAGGTGCCGGTGTAGTACTCGAGCGACTTGCGGATCTTCGCGCCGGTTCGCTCGGCCAGCTGCAGCTCCGCGTAGCGCTTGCCTGCCGCCATGAACAGCGATCCGAAGGCCATGATCAGCAGGAACCACTGCGACAGCGGGATCTCGGCGGCGACGCCACCGGCGATCGCGCGCAGCAGGAAGCCCGAGGACACGATGCAGATGTCGAGCACGGCCTGGTGCTTGAGCCCGAAGCAGTACGCGAGCTGGATGGCGATGTAGACGGCCATCACCAACGCGAGCTGCCAGTTCGCCAGGAACGAGAGGCCGATCGCGCCGGCCAGCAGCACCACGGCCATCGCGTAGGCCAGGTTGACCGGCAGCACGCCGGCGGCGATGGGGCGGAAACGCTTGGTGGGATGGGCCCGGTCGGCCTCGACGTCCATCGCGTCGTTGACCAGGTAGATGCCGGAAGCCGCCATGCAGAACACCACGAACGCCAACGCCACCGGCAGCAGCACGTCGGCCTGGGTGACGGACCCGGCGGCCAGCGGCGCCGCCAGTACCAGGACGTTCTTGATCCACTGCCGCGGTCGGACCGCCTTGACCATCCCACCCAGCAGCGTCTTGGGGGGACCGGCGACCTCGGTCGGCTCCTCGCTCATTTCTCTCCAAACTTCTTTTCGGCGCGCAGCACTACTGCGGCCGAGACTGCGCCAAGGGCGGATCCGGCGAGCACATCGGTCGGGTAGTGCACTCCGAGGACCAGCCGCGAGAGCAGCATCGGGGGCACCAGCACCGCGGGCAAGGGTAGTCCCGTCAGCCGTCCGAGCAGCACAGCGGCGGCAGTCGTCGACGTGGCGTGCGAGGAGGGAAAGCTCAGCTTGCTCGGCGTGGACACGTTGACCTGCACCGACGGATCGTTCGGGCGGGCCCGGCGGACGACCCGCTTGATCACGATCGACGCGGCGTGCGCGCCGACGGCGCCGACGGCGACGCCGGCCCACTGCCGACGGCGGGGACGGTCCAGCGCGGCACCCACACCGGCGATCGCGACCCAGCCGAGGGCGTGCTCACCGAAGTGCGACATGCCGCGGGCGGCGGCGATCACGCCGGGCTGGGCGCCGACGGTGCCCTGCACCGCGTTGAGCACCCGTACCTCGGCGGCCGACTCAGGCCTCGTACTGGAAGACACTTTCCCACCTCTCCTTGCTGGTCAGCGCCGGCACCGCGGCCGCATACTCGGCCTTGAGCGCGGGGAACCGGGCGGCCAGCTCGCGGCGCAGCCGCAGCGCCTCCTTGAGCAGCGCCCACGCCTGGCGCGGGTCGCGCTTGCGGTAGACGACGCCGCGACCGTCGGCGGTGGTGACGGTGACCCCGTCGACCTGCGAGAGCAGGAACCAGCGGGCGTCGAGCGTCGGGACGTTCAGCTGCGGACGCTCGTGGTGCTCCTCGACGGCGGGCTTGAGGTTGTGCACCAGGCCCTTGCCGAGTCGGACGATCTTGGCCAGCGGACCGTGCGGCTCCCCCACCGCGCCGACGCCCGCGCCGGACGCCAGCGGCAGGCTGGTCGAGGACGGCACCACGACGGCGTCGGGGAACTGCTCACGCAACGCGCGCACCTCGCCCAGCGCGGTCGGCAGCAGGTCGAAGATGTGCTCCGGGCCGCCGAGGAAGTCCGCGATCGCCCGGTTCTGGATGGCGACGGTGGAGTACTCGAGGCAGAGCAGGTGCTTGACGGTGGCCTTGACGGTGTCGAGCACCAGGCCGCGGCCGTTGCCCGGCATGTACAGCGAGGCCACCACCAGGCGGTTGCGCAGGTGGAAGTAGGCCTGCCAGTCGATGGCGTCGTCCTTGTCGGACCAGGCCATGTGCCAGATCGCCGCGCCCGGCATGGTGACGGTCGGGTAGCCCGCCGCCCGGGCACGGAGCCCGTACTCGACGTCGTCCCACTTGATGAACAACGGCAGCGGCTGGCCGATCTCCTCCGCGACGACGCGCGGGATCATGCACATCCACCAGCCGTTGAAGTCGACGTCGATGCGCCGGTGCAGCAGCTTCGAGTTCTCCCGGTCGCTGAGCGGGTACTTCGCGAAGTCATGGTCGTACTCGACGTTGGGCGCCGCGGTCCACATGAAGGTCCCGCGGTTCAGCGCCTCGCCCATCGAGTGCAGGTGGCTGCGTTCCTGCAGGTTGAGCATCTGCCCGCCGATCAGCATCGGCGACTTGGCGAACCGGGACAGTGCCAGGGCGCGCAGGATCGAGTCCGGTTCGATCTCGATGTCGTCGTCCATGAACAGGATGTGCTGGCAGTCGGTGGTCTTCAGGGCCTCGTACATGATCCGGCTGTAGCCGCCGGAGCCACCGAGGTTGGCCTGGTCGTGCATCGCGAGCCGGTCCCCCAGCACGGCCGCGGCCTCGGCGAAGCCCGGCTCGTCGCGGACCTTGCGGGTGCCCTGGTCCGGGATGATGACGGCCTTGACCACGTCCATCACCAGCGGATCGGAGCCGATCGCGGTCAGCGCCTTGACACAGTCGGTGGGGCGGTTGAAGGTCGGGATGCCCAGCGCGACGCCTGCCTCGCCGGGCGCCTCCATCGGGGCGTACCAGCCGGCGCTCTCCACCGTCACCGCGGTGTCGCTGGTGACGTCGAACCAGATCCAGCCGCCGTCCTCGAACGGCGCCAACTCGACCTCGAACTCCAGGGTCGTGTCGCCGTCCTCGAATTCCTTGCCCTCCACGTGAATTCGCGAGGAATCGGCCTTGGACCGGTAGACGTCGACGCGGCAGTGCCCGCTCAGCTCGAGCCGCAGCACCACCGAGTCCAGGATGCTCCAGCGCCGCCAGTAGCTGGCCGGGAAGGCGTTGAAGTAGGTGCAGAAGGACACCTCGGACTCGGCGCCGATCGACAGCGAGGTGCGCGAGAGGGCATGCGCCCGACCGGCATTGGTGCCCGACTCCTCGAGGTAGAGGGTGCGCACGTCGAGCGGCTCGCCCGGCCGCGGCAGCAGCACGCGCTGCAGCAGTGCCTTGCCACGCAGTTCGACGTGGTCGTCGGCGGCCACGTCCGCCTCGATCAGGTGCCGCGCGCTCACTCGGCGGTCCCGTTGCCCAGCGCCGCGCCGGACTCGAGGTGCGGGCGCAGGGTGTTGTCGAACATGCTCAGCGCGCTCGCGATGGCCATGTGCATGTCGAGGTACTGGTAGGTGCCCAGGCGACCGCCGAAGAGCACCTTCTGGTCCGCGGTCTCCTGCTTGGCGCGGGCGCGGTACGCCTCGAGCTTCTGCCGGTCCTCGGGGGTGTTGATCGGGTAGTACGGCTCGTCCGTGCTCTCCGCGAACCGGGAGAACTCGCGCATGATGACGGTCTTGTCGGCCGGGTACTCGCGCTCCGGGTGGAAGTGCCGGAACTCGTGGATGCGGGTGTAGGGCACGTCCGCGTCGTTGTAGTTCATCACCGGGGTGCCCTGGAAGTCGCCGGTCGGCAGCACCTCGGTCTCGAAGTCGAGGGTGCGCCAGCCCAGCTCGCCGTCGGCGTAGTCGAAGTAGCGGTCCAGCGGGCCGGTGTAGACGATGGGAGCGTCGGGGCTGGCGGCGCGCAGCTCGTCGCGGACGTCGAACCAGTCGGTGTCGAGTCGGACCTCGATGCGCTCGTCGGTGACCATGTTCTCGAGCCACGCGGTGTAGCCGTCGACCGGCAACCCCTCGTAGGTGTCGTTGAAGTAGCGGTTGTCGAAGGTGTAGCGGACCGGCAGCCGACTGATGTTGCCTGCGGGCAGGTTCTTCGGGTCCGTCTGCCACTGCTTGGCGGTGTAGTCGCGGACGAACGCCTCGTAGAGCGGGCGCCCGATCAGCGAGATCGCCTTCTCCTCGAGGTTGGTGGCGTCCTTGCTGTCGATCTCGGCGGACTGCTCGGCGATCAGCGCGCGAGCCTCCTCGGGGCTGAAGTACCGGCCGAAGAACTGCGACACCAGGCCCAGGCCCATCGGGAACTGGTACGACTGCCCCTTGTGCATCGCGAAGACCCGGTGCTGGTAGCCCGTGAACTCGGTGAACTGGGTGACGTAGTCCCAGACCCGCTGGTTGGACGTGTGGAACAGGTGAGCTCCGTACTGGTGCACCTCGATGCCGGTCTCCGGCTCCGGCGCCGAGTAGGCGTTGCCGCCGAGGTGGTTGCGGCGGTCGAGGACCAGCACCCGCTTGCCGAGCTGGGTCGCGGCCCGCTCGGCGATGGTCAGTCCGAAGAATCCGGAACCGACGATGATCAGGTCGTACTGGCCGGAGGACGCGGAGTTCTCGGTAACAGAGGTCACGGGCAACCAGGGTATCCGACACCGCCGTCGGCGCTGATCGGACGCCCGGCGCGCTGCCGGAAGGTGCTTTCGACGTACGCCCGCATCGCGTCACGGGACGAACGTCGCGCCGCCGACGCCGCCGTGGTTCGCGGCAAACCGCTGGTCGGTGACGTACATCTCCGCCAGGCCCAGGATGTGGTCCCGCGACGGTCCACTCCCCGGTCGGGTTCCCCACGTCCGTTCCCTGACTTGTTGTCGGTGTCGACATGCCCGGGACGGAGGTTGGCGTTGCGCCAAGGTCAAGGCGAGCCGACCCACCCCCGGATTCATCCGCGGTGCAGCGCCTGCGCCCGGACGAAGTCGACCGGATGGCCGGCGGGAATCGGCAGGAAGTACTCCAGCTGCCAGGCCTGAGTGGCACCGGCCTGGCGACTGCTGGTCGTCACCCATGGCGGGTAGACGCGGATCGCCCGCTTGCCGCCCTCGCCGGCACGCGAGAGCACGCCGCGGTCGCGCAGCACCTCGTGGGTGAACACGAACTGCCCGAAGTGGTCGCCGTCGCGGCAGCTGACGACGAACAGGTCGACGGGGTCGGCGGCGTCGAAGGGCGCGATCGGACCCGGGCCGGGCCGCTTCCACAGCGTCACGAACTGTCCGACCTTCGTCGGCGTCGTCCTCGCGACGCGGTACCTGACCGCCCGCCCGTTGAGTGTGAACTCGTACGCCCCGTACGCCGCGCTCTCCGGCTCGGGCACCGGCCGCGAACAGGCGAACCCGCACGGGTCGTACAGCCGCGTCCTCGCCGCCAGCAGGTCGGCGTGGATCCCGGGCCGGGACGCCGGATCCGAGTTCACATGTCCGGCGGAGTCGGTCATCGTCGTCCTCGTTTCGTCCTCGTCGACGCGCTGCGCGCCCGTGGCGGGGCGCCGCGCCCGACCACCTCGGACAGCCTTGCATTGCTGGTCGCAGCCCCTCACAGCCACTACCGTTCCGACCATGAGCACCGACTCGGAGGACGTGTCGACCGCCCCGGAACCCCCCGACCGCGCCCAGAGTGCCGCGGAACCGCACGGCCCGGGCCTCTACGCCAAGCTGAACTGGCTGCGGGCGGGCGTCCTCGGCGCCAACGACGGCATCGTCTCGACGGCAGGCCTGGTGGTCGGCGTCGCGGCCGCGACCACCGACCGCGGGTCGATCCTCACGGCCGGCCTCGCCGGGCTCGCCGCGGGCGCGGTGTCGATGGCACTCGGCGAGTACGTCTCGGTGAGCACCCAACGCGACACCGAGCGCGCGCTGCTGGAGAAGGAGCGCGCCGAACTCGCCGCATCGCCCGAGGAGGAACTCGCCGAGCTCACCGGGCTCTACGAGGCGAAGGGACTGTCGCCCGCGACCGCGCGCACGGTGGCCGAGGAACTGACCGCGCACGACGCCTTCGCCGCGCACGCCGAGGTCGAACTGGGCATCAACCCCGACGCGCTCACCAACCCCTGGCAGGCCGCCGCGTCCTCGGCGGTCTCGTTCACGCTCGGCGCGCTGCTGCCGCTGATCGCGGTGCTCCTCACACCGGCCACCGCGCGGATCCCGGTCACGGTCGTCGCGGTGCTCGTCGCGCTGGCCCTGACCGGCAGCGTGAGCGCCCGGCTCGGCGGGTCCGACCGCGGCCGCGCGGTGACCCGGGTGGTGCTGGGCGGCGCGCTCGCGATGGCCGTCACCTACGGAATCGGACAGCTGGTCGGCGGCGTCGCCCTCTGACCGGAGCCGGATCGGGTGCGAGACCGCCCGGCGGTAGGCTCGGGCGGTGTCGACGCCGGATTCGACCCGGAACTACGGGGGCAGGTCAGTCGCGGACCGGCGAGCGGACCGGCGAGCGCGTTTCCTCGACGCGGCCCTGACCGTGTTCGCCGACAAGTCCTACGCCAACAGCACCATCAGTGACGTCTGCGCCGAGGCCGGCCTCTCGCGTCGACAGTTCTACGAGGCATTCGCCGGCCGCGAAGAGGTCCTCGTCGCGCTGTACGACGACATCCAGCGCGACGCAGGCGCGGCCATCGCGAGCGCATACGCCGCGGCGATCACCGACGACCTGTGGGAGCGGGCCTCGACGGTGATGACCGCCTACGTGCGTTCGATCGGCACCGACGCCCGGCGCGCGAAGATCGCGTTCGTCGAGATCGTCGGCGTCAACGCGCAGGTGGAGCAGCACCGACTCGCCCAGCGCAAGACCTGGGGCACCGTGTTCGAGACCCTGCTCGGACAACTGGTCGGCCCCGACGTCCGACCTCCGGGCGGGTACGAGACGTCGGCGACGGCCTTCATCGGCGCCGTGAACGGGCTGGTCCACCAGTGGAGCATCACCGAGCCACGGCCACCGGTCACCGATCTGGTGGAGGTACTGAGCACCATCCTGGTGGCGCTGGTCAGCGAGCGCCCGACCGCCCGCTGACCAGCGGATGTGCTCGCGTGGTCAGCCCTGGGCGCCGATCGCCTTGCCGAACAGGCCCGCCAGCACCTCCCCGACGGCGGCGGTGAACGTCGGCCAGGTCGACTGGTCGAGGGCCATGGAGCCGACGTCGCGCGTCGCACAACCCGGCTGGGCCGGGATCCCGTCCATCCGGTCCTTCAGCCACAGCAGCGCGCTCGGCGCCCCGATCGCCCCGAGCGAGAGGTGTTCGCTGGCGTGGTCACGGGTGTACTGCACCCGCGCCGCCGGGTCCTTGCAATAGGTGTCCACCAGGGTGTTCACCTGCCCGACCGGGACGATCCAGTCCGGGTTGGACTGGTAGACGAACAGCGGCGCCGTCGGCACGGTCTTGCCCATCCGGGTCCGGTCGATCACCGACCGCACCACGGGTTCGTCGAGGGGGTCACCGGGCACGTCGAGCAGGCCCTTGTTGTTCACGAACGGCACCAGCGCGGCCTGGTAGGCGACACACAGCGGGTTCTTCGCCGCGATCAGCGCGCGGCCGAGCGGGTTCATCTTCTGGTCGAGGAACTGCTGGAACTCCGGGTACTCCCGGCCGAGACCGATCACGGCCCCGAGCACCAGCCCCGACGGTGCCGCGTTGTTCGCGTTGGTCAGCAGCACGCTCAGGTCGGCGGGCACGCCGCCCTCGGCGACCCCGACGAGGTTCAGCTCGGGGGCGTAGGACGGGTGCAGCTCGGCGGCGTGGCCGGTCGCGATCGCCCCTCCCGAGTACCCCCACAGGCCGACCCGGGTCTGCGCGCCCGGGAGCCCGAGCGGTGCGAACCGCTCCGCGGCGCGGACACCGTCGAGGGCGAGGCGGCCGCCGAGCGGTCCCGCGGCGTAGGCCGAGTTCGGGCCCTGGTAGTCCGGGACCGACACCGCCCAGCCCTGCGCGAGCGCCGTCTGCACCTCGAGGAACTCGGCGGAGACGATCTGCGAGCCGGTGACGAGGGTCGGGATCGAGCCGAGCTGCATCGCGTACGAGGGCGCGCAGTACTGGGCGGTCGCGTCCTCGGCGATCTGGAACGACACGAGCTTGCCGCCGCCGTCGCGGGCCGGACCACGAGGCTTGAGCACCGTCGTGACCGCGGCGACGGGCTCGCCGCGGGTGTTCGTGGATCGGTACGACAACTGCCAGGCGTCGACGTTCACCGGGACCACGCTGAGGTTGGCGACCGTCACCTCGCGCGCCGCGATGATCTCGCCCGGCTCCAGCGACTCGTAGGCCGAGCGCGGCGGCGCATAGAACGCGGGATCGAGCTCCGGCGGGCTCGGCAGGGCGGGAAGTGGAGGCGCGGGCGCCACCACCACCGGCCGATCCGCGGGGTCCGCGGCCACCGTCCCGGCGGCCATCGTCACCGACAGCGCGAGCGCTGCGCCGACTGCACCCACCCGACCCAGTCTTCGAACTTGCCGTCCCTGCATCTGACCCCCACCGCGCCAAAGTGAGACCCAGTCGTCTCACATACTGCGGCGAGAGGTTACCGGCGTGACCCACATCGCACAATCCCCCCGGACCCGGCCCGCCGCCCGACGGGCGGTCAGTCGCCCCGAGTGGGTCCCAGCAGCACCGGGACCACGAACTGCTCGATCATGGCGCGCTCGTCGGCCTCGTCCGCGCCGGGCACGGTGAGCAGCGAGACGATCACCCGGACCAGCCAGCGGGACCGCCGGGAGAGCTCCTCGTGGTCGCCGAGCCCGGAGTCGGCGAGGAAGGCCGTCCCGAGCACATCGATGACCTCCGACGTGCCGGCGAGTTCGGAGGCAATGCCCGCGTCGCCGAGCCCGAACCAGGCGGCCAGGGTCGGTGTCTGCCGCACCTCCCGGACCGCGCCGAGCGTCGCCTCCACGACGCGTCGGCGCGGGTCCGCGATGTCGGCGACCTGCATCGACAGTTGCTCCCCGAGCCGCCGGGCCTCCCGGTGCACGAAGGCGAGGTGCAGCGCCCGGCGGTTCTCGAAGTACCGGTACAGCGTCGCCCGCGAGCACCCCGCCGCCTTGGCGACCTCGGCCATGCCGGTGGTCGCCACGCCGCGCACCACGAACAGTTCCGCGGCGGCGTCGAGGATCCGTTCCGCCGCGATCTCGGTGCGCTCGTCACGCAGCCAGGCGGGGGCCGGGCTCGCGGAGGCGTCGGGTTCTCGCATCAGCTCACCGAGAACGGCACGTGGGTGGGCCTGCGCACGTAGTTGCCGGGCGCGTACTCGACGGCGTCGACGTCGACGGTGAAGTCCGGGTACCGGCGCAGCAGTTCCTCCAACGCGACGCGGGCCTGCATCCGCGCGGCGGCCGCGCCGAGGCAGTGGTGCCCGCCGTGGCTGAAGGTCATGATCTGGCGCGGGGCGCGCAGCACGTCGAACTCCTCGGCGTCCGGGCCGTAGGCGCGCGGATCACGGTTGGCGGAGCCGTAGACCAGCAGCGTCTTGCGGCCCGCCGGGATGGTGACGCCCTCGATGGTGACGTCGCGGGTGGTGGTGCGGGCCAGGCCCTGCACCGGCGAGGTCAGGCGCAGCAGTTCCTCGACGGCATCGGGGATCCGGGACGGGTCCTCGAGCAGCAGCGCCCGCTGGTCCGGCCGCTGGGTCAGCAACTGGACGGCACCGCCGAGCATCCCGGTGGTGGTGTCGTTGCCGCCGGTGACCATGGTGAAGGCGAACCCGAGGATGGACAGCAGCCCCGAGATGTCGCCGTCCGCGCCGACCCCGGCGTCCACCAGGTGCGAGATGGTGTCGTCCCCGGCCTGCCCGGCCGCCGCCTCGGCGCGGCGGCGCTCGATCAGGCCGCCGAAGTAGCCCATCATGTCGCCGACCGCGGCGGCAGCGTCGAGGGTGTCGCCGGTGGCGGTGGCCGCGACGATCGAGTCGGTCCAGCCGTCGAACCGGTCCCGGTCCTCGGCCGGGACGCCCAGGTAGTGCGCGACGACCATGCTCGGCAGCGGCTTGAACAGCGCGGTGACGATGTCCCCGCCGCCCGCCGCGCGCAGGCCCTCGAGGCGCTCGACGACGAAGTCCCGGACCTCGGGTTCGACGGAGTTGACCTGCCGCGGCGTGAACCCACGGGCGACCAGTCGGCGGAAGTCCGTGTGCTGCGGCGGGTCCTGCATCACCAGCGGCGGGTTGTCCCGCATGCCGATCTTGTCCAGCTCGCCGTACTGCGTGGTCAGACCGTCCGCGGAGGAGAAGGTCTCGGAGTCACGGGCGGCGGCGAACACGTCGGCGTGCCGGGTCAGCACCCAGTAGTCGTCGGCGGGCGCAGCCTCCGGGACCACGTGGTGCACGGGGTCGTGGTCACGCAGCGCCGCGTACATGCCGAACGGGTCGCGCCAGGACTCGCCGGACGGAGGAACGTAGCAAGCCTGGCCGGACACAGTTGTCGTCATGTGTCGAGCGTGAGACAGATGACACTGTTTGTCAATGGCGAGTTCCGGGCAGGATCGGCCCCGCACTCCGGGGCCGATCCTGCCGACGCCCTAGCCCGCGCTGCCGGTCCCGGGCAGCGCGGACTCGAGCACGCTGGCGTCGATGACCTGTGCGCCGGTGATCGGCGTCCACACGATGGTTCCGCGGGTGTACATCCGGAACCGACCCGCCTCGTCGGGCATCGACAACTCCGGTCCGATCGGCTTGCCCAGCACGCCGTTCTCCCCGCCCAGTTCCGCGTACTTCTTCTCGATCTCCGACGGCGCGACCCCCTCCGGGGCCGGCTCGCCGGGCGCGGCCGGCGGCGCCTGCTCGGCTCCGGTCGGCGGGGCCGCCGGGGTGCTCGGGGCAGGAGTCAGGCCCTCGACGATGGTGAACCAGTCCGACTTGAGCCCGAGCGCGGTGCGCGCGTCGTCGCCGGTGACGTCGACGGTCTTGTCGGCGCCGACCACCCGCATCCCGGTGACGCGGCCGCCGTCGGCGCCGAGCCCGTTGCGCGAGGTGACGGTCACCGTCTGCAGCTCACCCACACCGAACGCCTCGGCGATCTCGCCCGCGGTGAGCGTCTGGGTCCAGTTGTGCACCGGCGCGGACGCGTCGCCGCCGTCCTCGACCGCCGCGAACTCGCCGCCTGCCGTGAATCCTCCTGTGGAGGCAGAGAACTCGGCCGGCACCGGCACTCCGTCCCGCACCAGCGTGTTGCCCGCCGTGGAGCGCACGGCCTCGGTGGTCCGGGAGTCCTCCGCGGTCGACCCGCCGTAGACCTGGCAGGCCTGGGTGTCGCAGGTCTCCGCGTAGCCGTACCTGCCCTCGGACGCCGCGTAGGACCGCGCGGCAATTGCCTGCGCCCGCAACGCTTCCGCGCCACCGGTGTCCGCCCACTCCGGCCTCGACTCGACCGGCACCACGCCCAGCAGGTAGTCCTCCAGGTCTACGTGGTTGACCACCCTGGGCTCGGCACCCTCGAGTGCGACACCGAGCGATCCGCGAAAGCTGTTGCCGCCACACAATTTCAGGTGCTCCAACGCCGGACGGTCCGCACCGAGGTTCACCGGGTCCACCCACGGGTTCGCGGTCACGCCCTGCCAGAGCACCTCCCCGTCGCAGCCCTTGGTCACCGTGACGCTGGCGCCACCGTCGGGCATCGCGGTCAGGTGTGCGGCCTCGCCGGGCGCCACCGGGCGGTCCGCGACGGTCAGGCCGGCGTCGGAGGTGACGTTCAGACCCTGCCCGTCCAGGCCCATCAGCCGGACCGTGATCCCCCGCGGCGGCAGCTGCTCGAGCGCGGTGCCGCCGTAGTAGTGACCGATGATCCGTTCGGCGCCCCAACCCTGCTCGGCCGCGTAGCCGTAGGCCCCCCACTGACCCATGCCGCGGCCGTGGCCGTGGCCGTGCCCGGAGACCGTGAACGGGGTGTCCGCGGCCACCGCGGCGACGACGTCGCCACCGGATCCGCGGGCCGCCACCACCCCGACGCCGGCCCCGACGACCAGCGCCGGTGCGACGCCGAGGGTGAGTGCCCGGAACGCGAGATGCGCCCATCCGACACGCGGCGCGCGGCGCGCAGTGAATTTCTTCCGACGGGTCATGACCATGCCTGGACTCCCTCATCGACCGAGTCGAGCAACATAAACCTCAAGCTAAGGTTGAGGCTTAGGGAAACTGTGGCTAGTGTGGCAAGAGTCAAGAGCATTGGCAACATCTGTCACTTGAGTAACAGCCACAACACACGTTGCAGGGGCCGCGCCTCGAGCAGGTTCAGCGAAACAACTAGGGAGTCGTCTTGCCGCACCGCCGATCGAAGCCGTCGATCATCCTGGGAACGGTTGCCGCCGTAGCCATCGCGAGTCCGCTCGCGGTGTGGGGCGTCACCAGTACCTCCGGGGTCCAGTCGACCACCGAGTCCATGCCGACCGTGCCCACGGAGATCGCGGAGGTGGTCCTGGCGCAGGTCCCCGACATCGTGATCCCGCTCAAGGAGCTCACCGGCCTCGACCTGCCCGACCTGCGACTGTCGAACCTGGCGAAGCTGCCGACGGAGATTCCGCTGCCGCAGAACCTGCCGCTCCCCGAGGGCGTGACCCTGCCGCCCAGCATCACGCTGCCCGCCCTGCCCGGCCTGCCCGCGGCCGGCGACATCGCCGAGCCGGTCCCCGGCGCGCCCGCCCCGGCGCCTGCCCCCGCTCCCCCGGCGCCGGAGCAGGAGTTCGGCACCGCGGTCAAGGAGATCACCCGCGAATCCCCGTTCAGCATGATCGCGCTGACCTCGGACCTCGGGGCCGCCGCCGCGAAGATCCGGGCGCGCCTCGCCGACGGCTCCTGGGGCCCGTGGTTCGCCACCGAGCCGGTCGACTCCCGCAAGAACGACCGCACCGCCGGCGGAAAGACCGGCACCGAACCGGTCTTCGTCGGCGAGACGAACGCGGTGCAGGTGCTGGTGACCAAGGCCGCGCAGGCCCTCGCCGCGGTGCCCGCGTCCGGCGCCGCGGACGCCCCCGCGCCCGCCGAACTGCTGCCCAACCTGTTGAGCCCGGCCGACCCGGCGAAGCCTGCGGTCGGCTTCGCGCCCGCCGCCCTGAGCTCGCCGCTCCGGACGCAGGACACCGCGCCCGGCGGCGATCCGGCACCGGCACCGGCACCGGAGACGGCACCGGAGACGGTCGCCCCGACCGCCCCGGCAGCCCCCGGGACCACCACCGACCAGTCGACCGCCGCGGACATCGCGGACGCCGTCACCGCCGTGCTGATCCAGCCCGGCAGCGGTGACGCGGACGGCGACCTCACCGACATCGCCGGACCGGTCGGCGGCAACGGACCGAAGGTGATCACCCGCGCGCAGTGGGGCGCCGACGAGAGCATCCGCTGCGATTCGCCCAGCTACGACGACTCGCTCGGCGGCGCGACGGTGCACCACACAGCCGGCAGCAACGACTACTCCAGGGCCGAGTCGGTGGAGATCGTCCGGTCCATCTACGCGTACCACGCGCGCACCCTCGGCTGGTGCGACATCGGCTACAACGTGCTGGTCGACAAGTACGGCCAGACCTTCGAGGGCCGGGCGGGCGGACTCGACCGCAACGTCCAGGGCGCGCACGCGGGCGGTTTCAACGAGAACACGATGGGCATCGCGATGATGGGCGACTTCTCGGCCGTCACCCCGCCGCAGGCCACCGTCGAGGCCGTCGGCAAGTTCCTGGGCTGGCGTCTCGGCAGGGCCGGCCTGAACCCGACCGGCCACACCACCATGTACTCCGAGGGCACCGAGTTCACCCCGTTCGCGCAGGGTAGCGCCGTCGACCTGCCGGTCATCTTCGCGCACCGCGACGTCGGCAACACCAGCTGCCCCGGCGACGCCGCCTACGCGAAGATGGGCCAGATCCGGTCCATCGCCCAGGCGAACCTCGGCGGGTCCACCGGCATCCTCTCCGTCGCACCGGACCGGACTCAGTCGAACAAGCCGCCGGTGAACAAGCCGCCGGCGTCCGGGACCGACCCGGCCGGAACCCCCGACAGCGGGACCCTGCTCGACACCGGTTCGGTGGATCAGTCGATCGAGACGATCGACGCCCTGGTCGGCGAACTGCTCAAGCTCACCGACCAGTCCCCGATCGCGCAGAAGTGGATCTCCGAGGGCGGCGAACTCGGCCGTCTCGGCGCCTCCCTGACCGGGATCCTGCCCGCGAAGGCCGGTAATTCCCTCGTGAAGTTCCACAACGGCGCCATCGCCACCTCGCCCAACGGCGGCACCTGGTCGGTGCTCGGCAAGATCTACGAGATCTGGAGCGAGAGCGGTCTCGACGCCGGCCTCCTCGGCCTGCCGACCAGCGACGAGTACCAGGTACCGGACGGCAAGCGCACCGACTTCGAGTTCGGCTCGCTGATCTTCAACGAGCTCACCGGCGCGGTCACCACCGTGATGAAGGCCTACAACGAGGCCTACGCGAACGCCACCGCAGGCCTGCCGGCCGTGGATGCGGCGGCACCGGTTCCGGCCCCCGCGGCCGCACCCGCCCCCGCGGCACCGGCCCCCGTGGTCGAGGCACTCGTCCCGGCCGCCTGACGCCCTTCGATCCCGACGCCGTGGACCGGCACCCCGCCCGGGGTGCCGGTCCACGGCCTTCTGGGCTGGGTCAGTTCGCCCACCAGCGCTCGAGCACCCGCGCGACCCCGTCGTTGGAGTTCGACGCCGTCACCTCGTCGGCGGCCGCGATCGCATCGGGATGTGCGTTGCCCATCGCCACGCCGTGCCGGGCCATCGAGAGCATCGGCACGTCGTTGGGCATGTCACCGAACGCGACGATCCCGGTGGCGTCGACGCCGAGCAGCTCCGCGAGCGCGATCAGCCCGGACGCCTTGGTGACCCCGGGCGCGGCGACCTCGATCAGTCCGTTGTTCGTCGAGTAGGTCAGGTCCACCTGGCCGTCGACCAGCGGGGCGAGCCGCTCGACCATGTGTGAGCTGGCGATTCCGGGCAGCCGGATGAGCATCTTCACCGCCGGGTACGCGATCACCTCCGCGTCGGAGACCTCGGTGTCGTCGGGGTTGAGCCAGGCGTGCTCGTAGTCGGGCGAGCTGACGAACTGCGGAGTGGCCGCATCGTGGGCGCTGGCACCCACCCGTTCCGCGGCAAGCCCACAGCCCGGCAGCGCCGACTTGGCCAGCTCCGCGATCCAGGCCAGCACGTCCGCGGACAGGGTCTCGGCGCGCAGCACCCGGTCCGTCGCGCTGTCGTAGAGCACGGCGCCGTTGGCACACACCGTCATCGGCGCCATCGAGAGACCGTCGACCACCGGGGCGATCCACCGCGGCGGGCGGCCGGTGGCCAGCACGAACGGCACCCCGTCCGCGACGGCCGCGTGCACGGCCGCGCGGGTGCGGGCACTGACCATCTCGTCGTCGTCGATCAGCGTGCCGTCGACGTCGCTGGCGATCAGGAGGGGTTTGGCATATCCGTTGTCCGGCACCGCACCCATCTTGCCGCACCGGCGCCGCCCCGGCCGAGCGGCTCGGCGCCCCGCGTGGTCAGTCCGCCAGCACCCGATCGAGCGCGTCGTCCGGGGGCGAGCTCACCTTCGGCGGCCGGTTGGAGAGCATGTCCGCGACGGCCTTCGGTCGGGCAATCCACTCGCGGGCGGTGTTCCGGGCCACGGTGATCCTCCGGCAGTCGCAGTCCGCCTTGACCCCGTCCGCGTCGATGCCGGCGTGCCGGCACAGCGCGACCGCGCGGGAGGCATGGTTGCCCTGGCTGACGATCAGCGCCCGGCGCACCCCGAAGGTCGCCGCGGCGCGCGCGCAGGTGTCGTAGGTGTCCAGCCCGTAGTCGTCACCGACGATCAGGTCACGGTCGACGCCCTGGTCCACCAGGTAGTCGGTCATTGCGGCAATCTCGTTGCCGGAATTGCCGTTTGCATCGCCGGAGACCAGCACCGCACGGGCCTTGCCCGTGCGGACCAGCTCCGCACCCACGTCGAGACGGCCGGCCAGGAACGACATCGGCCGGCCGTCCTGCACCTTCGCGCCGAGCACGATCACCACCGGCGCCGCGGGCGCGTCCGCCGCGTCGTGGACTCGGCCTGCGGAGGCGACGCCGATCCAGGCCATCGAGCCGAGCACCACCGCGGCCAGCAGGGTCGCGACGCCCGCCGCGGCGAGGACCACCCGACGCCGCACCCGTCGACCGCCCGCGGTGGCGGTCAGGAGGACCCGTCCCGCGGCGCCTGCGCCCGGCGGGCCGCCTTCGCCTCGGCGTCGGCGGCGTCCATCCGGTCGGCCTCCGCCAGCGTCGGGGCGCTGCCGCCGAGACGGGCGGGCACCCAGAACTCGCCGGCCGGATGGGTGTAGCTCGCCTGCAGCGACGCCAGCAGTGCCGACATGCTCGCGTGCAGCTCGGCGGTCAGCTCGGCCGCCGGCTCGCGGGGCGCGATCGGGGTGCCGACCGCGATCGAAATCGGGGTGTTGGTGCGGCCCAGTCGTTTCGGGTGCCCCTTGGTCCACACGCGCTGGGCGCCCCAGATCACGACCGGGATGATCGGCACGTCCGCCTCGATGGCCATCCGGGCGGCCCCGGACTTGAAGTCCTTGAGCTCGAAGCTGCGACTGATGGTGGCCTCCGGGTACACCCCGACCAGTTCGCCCCGGCGCAGGTCGTCGACGGCGGCCCGGAAGGAGTCGGCACCGGCGGCGCGATCGACCGGAATGTGCTTGAGCGTGCGCATGATCGGCCCGGAGATCTTGTTGTCGAAGACCTCCTTCTTGGCCATGAAGCGGATGTACCGCTTGACCTTGCGCGCCGGCAGGCCGGCGTACGTGAAGTCCAGGTATCCGGTGTGGTTGACGGCGATCACCGCCCCGCCCCGGGCCGGGATGTTCTCCTCGCCCGTGACCGTGAACTTCAGGCCCTGAGCGGCAAACATCGTGCGCGCGATACCGATGATGGTTCTGTAGACGGGTTCCACGGTCGCCAGCGTAGTCGTCAGCGTCACAGCCGACGGTTCGCGAACCGCCCGGCGTCAACCGGGGCGCCCCGGCCCAGGCACTACCCTGGAGGCGTCGAATATCCTCAGGAGGCATACCAGTGCAGGTCACGAGCGTCGGACACGCCGGATTCCACATCCAGACCGAGGCGGGATCGATCCTCTGCGACCCGTGGGTCAACCCCGCGTACTTCGCGTCGTGGTTCCCCTTCCCGGACAACACGGGGCTGGACTGGGACGCCCTCGGCGACGTCGACTACCTGTACGTCTCGCACCTGCACAAGGACCACTTCGACCCCGAGACGTTGACCAAGCACGTCAACAAGGACGCGACGGTGCTGCTGCCGGACTACCCGGTGCCGGACCTGCGCCGCGAGCTCGAGAAGCTCGGCTTCCACAAGTTCTTCGAGACGCAGGACTCCGTCAAGCACCGCGTGAGCGACGCCGGCATCCGGCTCGCCCCGCAGTCCCCGCTCCAGCCGGGCGAGCTGGACGTGATGATCATCGCGCTGCGGGCGCCCGCGGACGGCCCGATCGGCGACTCCGGCCTCGTCGTCTCCGACGGCACCACCACCTGCTTCAACATGAATGACGCCCGCCCGGTGGACATGGACGTGCTCGGTGAGCAGTTCGGCAAGGTCGACATCCACCTGCTGCAGTACTCGGGCGCGATCTGGTACCCGATGGTCTACGACATCCCGTCCGGCACCAAGCGCAACTTCGGCAAGCAGAAGCGCCAGCGCGGCATGGACCGGTGCCGCAACTACATCGACCAGGTCGGGGCGACCTGGGTGGTGCCGTCGGCCGGTCCGCCGGTGTTCCTGGACCCGGAGCTGCGCTACCTCAACGACGACCACGGCGACGAGGGCAACATCTTCCCCGACCAGATCGTCTTCCTCGAGCAGATGCGGTTGCACGGCAACGACGGCGGCCTGCTGATGATCCCCGGCTCGACGGTGGACATCCAGGGCTCCGACGCGACCCTGACGCACCCGGTCCCGGACGCCGTGGTGGACGCGATCTTCTCGGACAAGGCCGCGTACATCGAGGACATGGCGCAGCGCCTGGCTCCGGTGCTGGCCGCGGAGAAGGCCGGGTGGGCGCCGGCCGAGGGCGAGCCGCTGCTCGAACCGCTCAAGGCGAAGTTCGAGCCGATCATGGCGCAGTCCGACGTGATCTGCGACGGCATCGGCTACCCCGTCGGCCTGGTGATGGGCGAGGAGACGGTGGTGCTCGACTTCCCGAACCGCACCGTCCGCGCCCCCATCGAGGGCGAGGGCAAGTACCGCTACGGCTTCCGGATCGCCCCCGAGCTGGTGCGCACCGTGCTCCGCGACGACGAGCCGGACTGGGTGAACACCATCTTCCTGTCCACCCGCTTCGAGGCGTGGCGGGTCGGCGGGTACAACGAGTTCCTCTACACCTTCTTCAAGTGCCTGACCGACGAGCGAATCGCCTACGCCGACGGCTGGTTTGCCGAGGCGCACGACGACTCGTCGTCGATCGAGTTGGGCGGCTACGAGATTCAGCGCCGGTGCCCGCACCTGAAGGCCGACCTGTCGAAGTTCGGCGTCGTCGAGGGCACCAACCTGACGTGCAACCTGCACGGCTGGCAGTGGGATCTCGAGACCGGGCGCTGCAAGACCTCGAAGGGTCACGAGCTGCGCTCGTCCAAGCTCTGACGGGCCGGCGGTCAGTCCGTCAGCGCCACGCCGCGAAGTCGGGCTCCGGCATGACGCGTTCGGGTTCGGGTGCGGGGGCGGGGACGGCCCGTTCCCGGTTGCCGAGCAGTGCGATGGCGGCCAGTGCCAGTGCCCCGACCACGATCAGCGGGTACGGCCACCAGCGCCGGTCGGCCGCCGGGGCGGCGACGACGGTCGCCTCGGGGGCGGGCTCGGCCTTGGCAGGCGGCGTGTTCTTCGGCAGTGCGGCGGTCGCGTTGCGCACCGACTCGTCGAGCCCCTTGACCACACCGGTGACCGGGCCGATGCCCGACACCAGCTGGTCGGTACCGGCGGCGAGCAGCTTGCCACCGTCGTCGAGTTGGACCAGTCCGTCCCGCAGCTGCCCGGTGCCGTCGGCCAGCAGCGCGACGCCGGCCGGGAACTGCGCGGCCGGGTCGTTCAGCTCGTACGAGAGCTGCCGGGCACCGTCACGCAGCAGGTTCAGCTGCGCCATCGTGTCGGGGCCGAGGCCCTTCGCGTTGAGCGAGTCGACCGCCGAGCGCAGCTGCGCCGCGGCACCCTGGGAGACCGGGTCCGGGAGAATCGCCACCGTGTCGGCGATCCCGGTGAGGGTGCCGATCACCTCCGCCTGGGTGTCGCCGAGCCCGGAGAGGGTGCCGACCACCGTGTCGACGCCACCGCTGACCTGTGACGCCCCGTCGCCGAGCAGCGCGACACCACCCTTGAGCTGACCGGTGCCGTCGGCGATCTGCCCCGCCGCATCCCGGGCCAGACCGAGTCCGTCGGAGAGCTGCCGGGCACCGTCCTGCAGTTGGGCACCACCCTCGGTCAGCTGGCCGACTCCGCCGCCCAGCAGGCTCAGCGGCAACCCGGCACTGGAGAGGGCCTTGCGGGCCTTGCTCAGGGCGGCCTGGTCGATGTCCGACGTGTCGGCAGCCACCGGCGCGGCCGTCTCGGTCACGACAACCGGGTCCGGACTGTCGGTGGCAGCCCCCACGACACCGACGCCCACCAGGGCCAACGATGCCACCGTGGCGGCAAGGATCTGTATACGCATGGGCGATGACGGTAGTGCCGACGCCTAAGGGACCTCTGAGGGCCCCTCCGACCGCCTGGTCCCGGGCCGCGCACTCCGGCCGGACGACCACACGGAGTCGGCCCGGACGTCCCTCCCCGACCGATGAGCGGTGCGCCCGCACCCGGTGGCCCGAGCCGTCGACCCACATTACGTAATGGCATCAATTCCATTGGACTGCAATCCAATTCACGGACCCCTCCCGCGATCGAGGTCGAGCCCTCGGCGACCGGGCCCGCCGGGGACGACAACCGTGCGGCACACGGACCTGCCGCGACCTCTGAACGTGGACCGATCGACGTGACTGCCGTCACATGCATTCGCGCGTACGGGGAATTTCCCTCGAACTGGACGGCGTTGCACAGAAGGCACACCTTTTCGGCGCACGCCGTGCCCACGGCACCCCGGTAGTGAACGTGCACCGGGGCCGACGGCACCGCCGGTCGCGAGCATGACGGACGCCTCCCGGAAGGTTGGTGACGGCCACTGGTGTCCGTCTTCCGGCGCGCTGCCCGCACTGCGCCGAACCGTCCTTCCGAACGGAAGGACAAGGCCGTGAGAGACACCGCCATCAGCTGGACCCTGGGATTGCTCACCGCAGGCGCAGTAGTCTCCGCCGGTCTCGGATCCGATCCGACCGACTGGGGTCAGACCCACCAGAACGTGCTGCCGAGCCTCCTGGCCGCCGATCCCGGCATGGCGCGGGACGCCGATTCCGACCGGAACGACGACCGTCGGCACGAGGAGCGAGAGCGACTGCAGGACGAGCACAGCGAGGACCTCCAGGAGCGGAGAGAGGGCATTCCGCCGCTCCTGCTGTGGCCGCCCCCGGTCACCGAACCCGAACCCGAACCCGCGCCCGGTCTCGGGTCGTCATGACCGAGACGAACCCCACAACTCCAGGTAATCCTCGCGCCCGAACATCCGCGCGGAGTCGACCGCGGTGGGGTGCCCGGCGTGCGGATCGGCACCCGCCGCGGCGAGCGCCCGGACCACCGCGTCCTCACCCTTGAAGATGGCACCGGCGACCGGGGACTGACCGCGATCGTTGAGTCGGTTCACCTCCGCGCCACGCTCGATCAGCAGCTGCACCGCCTCGACATGACCGTGATAGGCCGCGAGCATCACCAGGGTGTCGCCCGTGCCGTTGGTCAGATTCGCCGGGACCCCCGCGTCGAGGTAGGCCGCGAGGGTGTCGGCGTCGCCCGCCCGGGCCGCGTCGAACACTCGCTGGGCGATCTCCTGCAACTGCGGGTCGATCGGATCGTCCGTCATGTCGACCGAAGCTACTCCCACCCCGTGCCACCGTCGACGGACGGCGCACGAGGTCGCCGTACGCGCGGACGAACTACGGGGCCCGCAGGACGTCGGTTCCGACGAACGGCTGCAGCGCGGCGGGCACCGTCACGCTGCCGTCGGCCTGCTGGTGGTTCTCGAGGATCGCGACCAGCCACCGGGTGGTGGCCAGCGTTCCGTTGAGGGTCGCGGCGGTCTGCGGCTTGCCGTTCTCGTCGCGGTAGCGCACCGAGAGGCGTCGGGCCTGGAAGGTGGTGCAGTTCGAGGTGGAGGACAGCTCTCGGTAGGCCTGCTGGGTGGGCACCCAGGCCTCGCAGTCGAACTTGCGCGCCGCGGACGAACCCAGGTCGCCGCCGGCGACGTCGATCACCCGGTACGGCACCTCGATCGCGGCGAGCATCTCGCGCTCCCAGGCCAGCAGCCGCTGGTGCTCGGCGTCCGCGTCCTCCGGCCGGCAGTAGGTGAACATCTCCACCTTGTCGAACTGGTGCACCCGGATGATGCCGCGGGTGTCCTTGCCGTAGCTGCCTGCCTCGCGGCGGAAGCAGGAGGACCAGCCGGCGTACCGCTTCGGCCCCGACTCCAGGTCGAGGATCTCGCCGGAGTGGTAGCCGGCCAGCGGCACCTCGGAGGTGCCGACGAGGTACAGGTCGTCCGCCTCGAGGTGGTACACCTCGTCGGCGTGCTGGCCGAGGAAGCCGGTGCCCTTCATGATCTCGGGACGCACCAGCACCGGCGGGATCATCATGGTGAACCCGTTGGCCATCGCCTTCTGCGCCGCCAGCTGCAGCATGCCGAGCTGGAGCATCGCGCCGAACCCGGTGAGGAAGTAGAACCGCGAGCCGGAGACCTTGGCTCCGCGCTCCATGTCGATCAGGCCGAGTGACTCGCCGAGCTCGAGGTGGTCCTTGGGCTCGAAGTCGAACGTCGGCAGCTCCCCGACGGTCTCGAGGGTGATGAAGTCGTCCTCGCCACCGGCGGGCGCGCCCTCCTGCACGATGTTGGAGATCGCCCGCTGCGCGGCGTCGAGGGCGGCGTCCGCCTCGTGCTGCGCGGCCTCGGCGTCCTTGACCTGCTGAGCCAGTTCCTTGGACCCGGCGAGCAGCGCCGGGCGCTCCTCCGCGGACGCCTGCCCGACCTTCTTGCCGAGCGCCTTCTGCTCGGCCCGCAGGTTGTCGCCGGACAACACCGCGGCGCGACGGGACTCGTCGGCGGCCAGCAGCGCGTCGACCAGGGCCGGGTCCTCGCCGCGGGTGCGCTGTGACTCGCGGACGACGTCGGGATTCTCACGCAGGAACTTCAGGTCAATCACAAGAACAGACCCTACTTGGTCGCCGCCGGTGACGATCGGAACCCGTCCGACGGCACGCGCGGGCGCGATGGTTCGGCCGCCGTTCACGCCAACAGGCATGATGGAAGACGATGTCCGACGAACCCACACCCGAGACCTCGCGCCCCGACCCGGTGGACGGCACCCCGAGCCCGACCGGCGACGACGCCTCCGCTGACGCGGACACCGCCACCGGCCGGCCCGTCGATCAGCCGCGGAGCCGGTACCTGTCTGCGAAGACGACCCGACGCGCGCTCGCCGCGGTCGCTGTCGGCGCCCTGCTCGCCGCGTTGATCACCATCGTGTTCTCCGACGGTTTCCAGAGCGGCGACGAGTTGATCTCGCACCCGAACACCGGCGGCCCGATGTCCACCGGCGCCGTCGCGGGCAAGGCGTTCGGCACCGCCGGTGTCGGCGACTGCCTGACGTGGACCAAGGACGACGCCGGTGACCTGTCGAAGGTCGACTGCACCGACGACCACCTGTTCGAGGTGGCCGCCGAGGTGGACCTGAGCATCTTCCCCGGCACCGAGTTCGGCCCGGGTTCGCGTTTCCCCGGGGTCCTGCGGTTCTCCGAGCTGCGCGACGAACACTGCACGCCCGCGGTCAACGCGTACCTCGGCGCCCGATACGACCCGCACGGCAAGTTCAGCGTCGGGCTGATCAATCCGGGCGAGGCCGGCTGGGCGGCCGGCGAACGAACCGTGCGCTGCGGCCTGCAGAACTCCGGCACCACCGGCAACCTGCAGCCGATCACCGGCACCGTGGCCAACCAGGACCAGTCCAAGGTGTGGAACGGCGGCACCTGCATCGGCATCAACCAGAACGTGCCCACCGATCCGGTCGACTGCGCGGAACCGCACGCCTTCGAGACGATCTCCGTGGTCGACCTGGGCGCGAAGTTCCCGGACGGCTTCCCCACCGTCGAGGACCAGGACCGGTACCTCGAGGAGACCTGTACCCAGGCCTCGAACGAGTACCTCGGACCCGACGGGCTGCGGAACAAGACCCTCACCCTGTTCTGGGACAACGTGGACCTCACCAGCTGGCTGGCGGGCAGTCGCAAGGTCAACTGCTCGGTCGGCAAGGAGATCGACACCGGCGGCTTCGCGTCGATCGTGAACTCCACGAAGGGCGAGATCCTGATCAACGGCGCACCGCCGGTGCCCCCGCCCGCGCTGCCCGAGGGTCGTTCCGTGCCCACCCCGCTGCCCGGGGCCGCCCCCGCCCCGATCGGCTGACATGCCGGTACCCATGACCGAGGCCGCCTTCGAGGAACTGGTCTCCGAGGCACTCGACCTGATCCCGCCCAAGCTCGCCCGGGCCATCGACAACGTGGTGGTCCTGGTCGAGGACCGAGATCCCGAGGATCCCGGCCTGCTGGGGCTCTACCAGGGCATCGCGCTGACCGAACGCGACAGCCACTACGGCGGCTCGCTGCCCGACACCATCACCATCTACCGCGAGGCGCTGCTCGAGCTGTGCGAGACGCCGGAGCAGGTGGTCGAGGAGGTCGCGATCACCGTCATCCACGAGATCGCGCACTACTTCGGGATCGAGGAGGAGCGGCTCCACCAGCTCGGCTGGGGCTGACCGGGCTCGACCCCACGGGGCCCACCCGACGACGGCCGGGACACCCCCGCCCGCTGGAACCTCCCCGCACCGCGGCGCGTCCAAGCTCGTGACGGACGCCCACCGCGAGCCCTCCAGGAGGCCGGGACCATGCCAGCCCACGTGTACGTCTCACCCGACGCGCTGATCTCCGCCGCCGCCCAACTCGACGCCCTGGCGCGGCGCCTGCAGTCCTCGCTCGACGCCCATGCCCCCGCACTGCACCTGCCGCCCGCAGGCAGCGAGGAGGTCTCGACGCTGGCAGCGGCCGCGTTCAACTCCGTCGCGGACGGATTCCTGCCCGCCGCGGCCACCGGCATCGCGGAACTGGTCGCGGCCGCCGCCACCCTGCGCGGGCACGCCGCCGAGTACGCGGACCTCGACCACTCGTTCGGCGCCGCCCTCGACGCGGGCGCCCGGGCGGAGCGTTAGATGTCCCTCGGATTCACCGGCGTCCTCTGGCTGCCGCGCGGCGCCACCGCGAACTCGACCGCACTCAATGCCGGGGTCGGCCCTACCGCGCTTACCGCGGCGAGCACGGCCTGGGCCGCGCTGTCGGCCGGCCTCGCGGACGCGGCCGCGACGATGACCACGGTGCTGGCTGAGCTCGCCGCCGGATGGGAGGGCGTCGCCGCCGACGCGGCACTGGCCAGGCTCGTCCCGTTCCAGGTGTGGACGCAGGAGGCGAGCGCGATGGCCGCCGCGACCGCGGGCAGGGCCGCCGCCGAGGCCGCCGCGCACACCGTCGCCCGGCTCGCCATGCCCAGCCTCGCCGAGATCGCGGCGGTGAAGACCGCGAAGCTGGTGGCCCACACCGTCGGCGGGTCGCTCGCCGGCGCGGGCGCGGCCGCGGAGGCTGCGGACCGGGCGATGGACGTGCGGGCCGGGCTGGTGATGGAGGCCTACGAGGCCGCGTCGACCGCCGCAGCGACGCCCCAGACCTTCACTCCCCCACCACCGTTGGCCCACGGACCGAAGGCCGCCGCGGCGGACGACCCCGTCCCGGCGCCGCCGGGCGGCGGGATCGGCGACTTCCGCACGAACCCGGCCGCCACGGCCGTCACCGCGGTGTCGGCCCTGTCCCAGCACCCGGCCGTCGCCGGCGCGGCCTCGCAGGCCGGCTCGATCGCCGGGCCCGGACTTGGCGTCGCGACCTCCCTCGCACCGTCGGCGGTCGCCGCCCTCACCGGTGGCGTCGGGCCGGCGGCGGGCGGCGCGGCGAGCGGCCGGGACGGCCTGGCCGCCAGGCCCACGAGCTCCGCCGCGCGCGGCGAGGGCGGCGCCCAGCCCGGGTTCCGCGGCCCCGGAACCATGCCGATCCGCGCCACGGGATCGGCTGGCGTCGGCGGATCAACCGGCGCGACTGCGTATTTCGGCGGGCCCGACCTCGTCGGCGACCTCGCCGGGCACACCGCCGCGGGGCGGGGCGGCGGTTCCGTCTCGGGATCGGCGGGCGGTGGCGGCGCGGGACCGGTCGGTGGCCACTCCGGCGACGGCGCCGGCGGCAGGGACGTCCCGCCGGTCCACGACGCGGCCCGGGCCGACGCAGCCTCGGCCGCTCGGGGCGGACTACTCGGCGCCCCGATGACCGGCGGCGCCCGCGGCCCGGGATCGGCGGACGGGGAGCACGCGGTCCCCGACTACCTACGCGGCTTCGAGCACTTCGCCGACGGCCGGGTGGTGATCCCGTCGGTGATCGGCGCGGACCCGGACACCCTGTCGTGACCGCGATCTGGCCCGTCCGGTGCCCCGGTGCCCTGCCCCCTGGCGCCGTACTGGCCCCGACGGCCCTGCCGCCGACGACCCTGGCACTCGACGAACTGGACCTGTTGCTGCAGCTGCTCGACATCGACGAGCTGCCGGTGGTCCTGGACGCGGCGCCGCGGCACGACGCGGTCGCGGCCCGCGAGGCCGCAGGTGCGGCGGCCGCCCGGACCCTCACCGGCCGCGGGCTGCTCGACGGCAACCGTCCGCACCCCGACCTCGCCGACCGGCTGTGGACCCTGGCCCGGCCCGACCGCGAGGTCTCGCTGCGCCGCCACACCGGCGACGGCGTCGAGCGCCTGTGCGTGGCCCGCGGACCACGCGGCGCCATGGCCGCCGATCGCGGGCGCGATCACGTTGTGCTGCGGCATGTTCCGTCGTCGGCACTCGGCGTGCTGTGCGACGCGCTGGGTTCGGCACAGCCGCTGGCCTTCGGCCCCGTCAACACCGTCACCGCCGGCCTCGTCGAGGCGCTCGCGGACTGCGGCGATCCCACCGCGACGGCCCGCAGTCTCGCCGGCCTCGGCCTGGCCGGACCCGAGGCCGTCGTGCTCGCCGCCGCGCTGGCGACCTGCCTGGCCCGCACCGAGATCGTCGCCGTGCGGCACAGCGACGGCCGGGCCGCGCCGCTCGGGGCACCGGTCGCGGTGTTCGACACCGAGCACGGCCGGATCCTCGGCACCTCGAGCACCGCCGCCGACGGGGTCGGCTGGTCCACCCTCGGGCCGGGCGGCGACGCCCGGGTCCGTCAGGCGGTGGCGGAGCTGCTGGCCGAACCGCGCTGACCGCCCCGCCCGATCAGTTCGTCCCGACCGATCAGTTCAGCCCGCGCAGCACGCGTCACTGCCGGTGGCCTGCGCCCGGCTCGCCGCGGACTGCCATTCCCGGATCTGGGCGGCGACGAAGTCGACGAAGAACTTGAAGGCCCGGTCGACCCGGGCCCGGTCTCCGGTGGCCAACAGGTCCAGCAGCAGCCCCCGGACCTGAGCGAGGATCAGCGTCGCGACCTCGGCGACATCCCGCTCCGGGCAGTCGCGGTGACGCAACCCCACCTGGAGGGCGTCCAGCCAGTCGTCGACGAAGTATTCGAGGTACCGTTCGTACCTCTCCGGATCCCACAGCGCCTGCGAGTAGATCTCGAACATCAGCCGGAACCGCGGGAGGATCTCCGGCGCGGTGCGCGCGACCCACCAACTCTTCAGCAGTTCCACCGGGTCGTCGTCGTCGCGGCCCATCGCCAGCGGGATGGATCCGCGGCGGAGGTGCTCGACGACCGCGGCCAGCAGTTCTTCCTTGCTGCCGAAGTGGCCCAGCAGCGACGCATGCGAGATCCCCGCGGCCTGAGCCAACGGCCGAATCGACTGGTCTCCGAGACCGTGCTCGATGACGTATTCCGTGATCAGGCCGAGCAACTCCTCGCGGCGCCCCTGGTATCGCAGGCTACGCTTGTCAACTCGCTCGGTCATGTCCTGAGATTACCTACCGACCAGCCACAATCGCGGTATTCGAGGGCGTATGGGCCTGCAAGTCGGCCAAACGCATGATACGAGCGACGAACGGTCAGCCCATCGGGTCGTCAGGCACGGCCGCGGCGAGATCGAACGGGGGCAGCACGGCGCCCCAGCGCACGCACTGCCAGCCGCCGCCGGGGGTCGGCACCAGCTCCACGGTCTGGGTGTTGTCCAGGTGGGTGCGGGCGGAGAAGGCGCCGTCCATTCCGGCGAGGTACCCGGCGACGAGGCGGATCGCGGCCCCGTGGCTGACCACCAGCACGTCACCCGAATCGTCGGCGGCCGAGTCCAGGAACTCCCGGCGCAACGCGCTCAGCACCGGCACGTACCGGCCGAGGACGTCCTCGCCGGACTCACCACCCGGCACCCGGGCCGCCAGGTCGCCCGCATGCCAGGCGTGGAACACCTTCGCGAACAGCTCGTGCGAGGCACGGTCGGACCGATCCTCGAGGTCGCCCGCCTGTGCTTCGTGGATCCCCTCGCGCACCTGCACCGCGACACCCGACGCCCGCTCGACCCACTGCGCGGTCTGCCTGGCGCGCAGCGCTTCCGATGCCACCACCGCCAGCGGCGCCGGTCCCACCAGGGTGCCGCCGAACGCCCGGGCCTGCCCCTCGCCGTGCTCGGTGAGCCGGGCCCCCGGCAACCGGGTGTCCAGCCGCAGGCCCACATTGGCCTCGGTCTGGCCGTGCCGGACCAGGATCAGCTTGCCCGGCACGTCACTTTCCCCCGTCCGGCTCACCCGCGGTGATCCGCCGCAGCCATTCGCTCGCCTCCACGTCCGACGGCGGCCGCTTCCCGCCGGGCGTCGCGGCCGGCCACGACCCTAGGAACCGGACGGTGTGCTTGCGGTGCAGGGCCTTGAGCGCCTCCGCTACGGCGGTGTCGTCGATGTGTCCGATGCAGTCCAGGAAGAACCGGTAGGTGCCGAACTCGACGCGGGTCGGACGGGACTCGATCCGGGTGAGGTCGATTCCGCGAGTGGAGAACTCGGACATCGCACCGACCAGGGAACCGGGCTCGTTGCTCAGCTGCAGCACCACCGCGGTGCGGTCCGCCCCGGTCGGCGCGGGGGGCGGCGCGGGCCGGGTGACCAGCACGAAGCGGGTGCGGGCCCCGTCCACGTCGGCGACCGAGGCGGCCAGCGTGCTCAGCCCCAGCCGCTCGCCCGCCAACGCTGTGGAGACGGCCGCGTCGGCGAGGCCCGCCGCCACGTCCTCCGCGGCGCCTGCGTTCGAGGACGCGGACTCGAGCACCGCGTCCGGCAGGTTGCGTTCGAGCCAGAGCCGCACCTGCGCGGCGGCGATCGGGTAGGCGCGGATGGTGCGCACCTCACCGAGGGTGCTGCCCGGACGGCCGAGGATGGTGAAGCGCACGTCCAGCTCGGTCTCGGCCACGATCTGCAGGCGCTCGCCCGAGGCCAGCGCGTCCATGGTCGGCGGGACCGGGCCCTCCACCGAGCTCTCGATCGGCACGACCGCCGCGTCCACCACGCCGTCCCGGACGCGGTCCAGCGCCGCGGGCTGGCTCGGTGCGGCGATCCGCTCGACCGGGCCGTCGAAGGCGCCGTCCTTCTCGAACTGGGCCAGAGCCATCTCGGTGAAGGTCCCGGATGGTCCGAAGTAGGCGATGCGAGGCACGGGTCAAGGCTACTGTCCGCACCAGAGGAAAGTGCCGATCAGGACCTGAGGTCGGTGGCGATCCCATGTTCGAACAGGTGCGACTCGACCGCCTCCGGGTCGGTGACGTCGATGCCGACGAGCACCTCACGGATCGCGGCCGACGCCGCGCTGCTGAGCGCGGCGACCGGCCGGGGGTCCGCGGCGACGAAGGCGGCGCCGATGTCGTCGCCGCGCAGCGCGGCCACCGTCGCGGCGAGCACCGCCACCACCTCGGCCCCGGTCCGGGCCCGGGCCACGAATCCCACCTCGGAGTGCGCAAGTACGGCCAGGAAGTCGGCGACGTCCTCGGCCGCGGCGCAGGCGTCGAGTCCGGGGTGGGCACCGGCCTCGCAGATCCGGGTGGCGGACTCGGCGGCCCAGCCGCGGGGCTGGTCGCCACGCTCGACGAAGACGGTCAGCCGAGCAGGCAGCGACAGCGGATCGCCCTGCGCGAGCGCGATCACGTCATCGAGTTGCCCTGCACTGCAGTCGATCTCGAATCGATCCGCCCGCGCACCCGCGGCCGCCTGAAGGTCGGAGTTCACATCGAGCCGGACACCGACCGGATCCTCGGGCGGCACGCTCCCGGCCGCGAGCAGCGCGGCGGCGTCGAGCACCGGCGGCCCGAACAGGGCGCCGCGACGGCGGGCGCGGACGGCGTCCGCATCGGCACAGACCTCGAACAGCAGCCCGGCGAGCGGCGGCTGGGGATCGCGAGGGGCGGGCGCTTGCAGCGTGAGCAGGGTGGACACGCCAACCACGGTAATCGCGACGGAAGGCCTTGCGCACCCCGGGCACCCACCCGTAACTTAGGCATGGCTAACCTACTGTGACCCAGGCAACGAGAGGATCCCCCGAGATGAGTGCCCCAGCCCGCGCGGCCACCGACACCACGCCCGGCCCGTCCACCGCGGAACTGGTCCGCAGCGCCTGCGCCCGGTCCCGTCAGGCGGTGCTGGCGATCGACGGCACCGACCCGGTCGCGGTGCCGGTCCACCACCTGCGGGCCGGGGGCGACGTGGTGCTCACGGTGCCCAGCGACTCGTCGGCGACCGCCCTCGCGTGGCAGGCAGGCCGGGGCGGGCTGCCGGCGATGCTGGAACTGACCGACCGGGCACCGCTCGCGCTCCGCGAACCGGTCCGCTCGCTGGTCTGGCTGCGCGGCAGCCTGCACGCCGTGCCCACCGAAGCGTCCCGGTCACTGGCCGCGGCCGTCGCCGACGCCCACCCCGACGCCGGCCTGCTCGACGTCGGCCACACCACCACGCTGCTGCGGCTGGTGCTGCACTCCGCCGTCGTCGCGGACAGCCACGGCGCCGAGCCGGTCCCCCTGGAGGACCTGCTGGCGGCCCGACCGGACCCGTTCTGCGCGGTCGAGGACCACTGGCTGGCGCACCTCGAGTCCGACCACGGCGAGCTGGTGGACCTGCTCGCGCGGCGGCTGCCCCGACACCTGCGCGCCGGCCGGGTCCGGCCCCTCGGCCTGGACCGCTACGGCATCCGGCTGCGGGTCGAGACCGGCGACGCGACCAACGGGCGGGTCGACACCGACGTCCGGATGCCCTTCGCCGAACCGGTCGACGACGCCGGCGCGCTGAGCCGGGCCCTGCGCCTGCTCGTCGGGTGCCCCTTCGTGAACGGCCTGCGCGCCCGGCCGTGACGGCGCGCGGACTACCGTTGCCCACGTGACCAGGCTCGACGAATGGCTCCGGCCGACCGCCCCTCCCCGGAGTGAACCCGCGCCGACGCCCGCGGAGCGACGGGCACTGTGGTTCGAGGTCACCGTCGTCCTGCTCGTCACCTTCGGGCTCAGCGGGCTGTCCGGAATCCTGTCGCTGATCGAGGACGCCACGGCTCCCGGCGGGCTCGCCGAGCAGACGGTCGCGCTGAACACCTCCCAGTCCCGGGTCGGCTGGATCGACCTCGGCCGCCAACTGCTGGGCGTGCTGCGGCTGTGTGCCTGGGCGGCGCTGGGTCTGTACCTGCTCTGGCGCAGCGGCCTCGGGCCCGCCAGGATCGGCCTGCCGTGGCCGCCGCGCCGGCGTCGCGACCTGCTGCCCGGTGTCTGGATCGCGGCACTGATCGGGCTGCCGGGGCTCGCCCTGTACCTGGTCGCGAACGCCGTCGGCATCAACCTCACCGTGCTGCCCAGCACCGTCGAGGAGCACTGGTGGCGGCTGCCGGTCCTGACGGCATGGGCGTTCGCGAACTCGGCCGCCGAGGAGGTGCTGGTGGTCGCGTACCTGATCTCCCGGCTGCGGCGCCTCGGCTTCAGCGAGAACCGGTCGCTCCTGGCGTCCGCGCTGCTGCGCGGCAGCTACCACCTCTATCAGGGCCTCGGCGGCGGACTCGGCAACGTGCTGATGGGGCTGGTCTTCGGGCGCTACTGGCAGAAGACCGGGCGGTTGTGGCCGCTGATCGTGGCGCACTGGCTGATCGACACCGTCGCGTTCGTCGGGTACGCGCTGCTGCGCGGCCGCATTTCCTGGCTGCCCTGACCCGTACAGTCGATTCACGTGAACGGCGACCATCCCCAGCATCGTGATCCCCGTGACCCCGGCGCGGGTCACGGCGGCGCGCCGCGTCCGCAGCGGCCGCCGGCACAGCCGAATCAGCCGAATCAGCCCCCGCGCCGCGTCCCGCCGCCGAACTACCCGCCGCCGCGACCCCAGCAGCCCCAGCCCCAGTACCCCGAACGGCAGTACCCGCCACGCCCGCAGCCCCGGCAGCCCCAGCCGACGCAGCAGCCGAGGCCCCAGCCGGCCCCGTACCCCCGGCCGACGCAGCAACCCCAGCCGTCACAGCATCCCCAGCCCACGCACCGTGGCGGACCCACTGCCCCCGGGCCCGAGGGCACCCAGGTGATCCGTCGCGACGGCCGCCGCGCCCAGCCGCCGCAGTCTCCGGATCGAGCCTGGTCGCAGTCCCCCGGCCAGCAGCCGCCCGGGACCTACGCCCCACGGCAGACGCCGCACCCGTACGCCGACCCGAACCGGCAGCCGGCCCGGCCCGAGAGCGGCCGACCGGGCACCGCCGGGCCTCCGCCGCGGCGTCCCCAGCCCACACCGCCGTCGCCGCCGGAGCAGCCGCCCACGCCCGCCCGCGCCCGCCGGCGGCCGCACTGGGGACGCCGGATCGGACTAGTCCTGCTGGCCCTGCTGGTGCTCGTCGGCGGCTCCACGATCTACCTGGACCGGTCGCTGAACCGCATCGACGCGCTCGCCGACTATCCCGGACGAATCTCGGACACCCCGGGCACCAACTGGCTGCTCGTCGGCTCCGACAGCCGGGCCGGGCTGACCCCGGAGGAGGAGGCCGCGCTGACCACCGGCGGCGACATCGGCGAGGGCCGCACCGACACCATCCTCATCGTGCACATCCCGAAGAGCGGCGCCGCGACGATGGTGTCCATCCCCCGCGACTCCTACGTGCCCATTCCCGGCTACGGCCGGGACAAGGTCAACGCGTCGTTCTCGCTCGGCGGCCCGCAACTGCTGGTCCAGACCCTCGAGGAGGCGACCGGCCTGCGGATGGACCACTACGTCGAGATCGGTTTCGGCGGCTTCGCCGGCATCGTCGACGCCCTCGGTGGGGTGAACCTGTGCGTGCCGTACGCGATCGACGACCCGCTGGCGGGGATCAACCTGCAGCCGGGCTGCCAGGACCTGACTGGCACCCAGGCGCTCGGCTTCGTCCGCAGCCGCGCGACGCCGCTGGCGGACCTGGACCGGATGAACAACCAGCGGGCCTTCATGGCCGCGCTGCTGAAGAAGGCGACCGATGTCGGCACGCTGGTCAACCCGTTCCGGCTGTGGTCGATGGCCAGCGAGTCCGCGGCCACCCTGCAGGTCGACGACGGCGACCACCTGTGGAACCTGGCCGGGTTGGCCTGGGCGATGCGGGGCGACCTCGTCACCACCACCGTCCCGGTCGGCGGATTCGAGGATGTCGACGGCTCCGGGAACGTCCTGCTCTGGGACCGCGAACGCGCATCGCAGTTCTTCGCCGCGTTGGCCGACGACAAACCAATTCCCTCCGATTTGGTGACCACGAATTAGTCGCCCCACACCGTCCGTGCGCCTTTCTCGGTTCCCGTCAGAAAGGCGCACGGGCGCGATTCGACCCACCCGGTAATCTGAACCGCATGAGCACTCGAGACCGCAGCGAATTTCACGACCTACTCAGCGTCCAGGTGCGTAACGAGTTCACCGCGTCGCAGCAGTACATCGCGGTCGCGGTGTACTTCGACGGAAACGACCTCCCGCAGCTGGCCAAGCGGTTCTACAGCCAGGCGACCGAGGAACGCGACCACGCGATGATGATGATCCAGTACCTGCTCGACAACGATCTCGAGGTCAAGATCCCGGGTATCGACGAGGTCGTCACCGAGTTCGGGTCGGTCCGGGAGCCGGTGGAACTGGCGCTGAACCAGGAGCGCGCCGTCACCGAACAGGTCACCAAGCTGGCGCGCACCGCCCGCGACACCGGCGACTACCTGGGCGAGCAGTTCATCCAGTGGTTCCTCAAGGAGCAGGTCGAAGAGGTCGCCTCGATGACCACCCTGCTGTCCATCGTCGACCGCGCAGGCGAGAACCTGTTCAACGTCGAGGACTTCGTCGCCAGGGAGATGAACTCGGCCGCGGCGAAGGACCGCACCGCGCCGAAGATCGCCGGCGGCGGGGCCGTCTGACGCGGCGTACCCGTCCGGAGTGAATGGGGGGAATCCGTGACCGCGGATTCCCCCCATTTCCCTTTCCAAGGTGAGGCTGAACTCAATTAGGCAACACTGCCCTCATTTAGGCTTCACTTGGATGACAATGGCCACTGACCAGCGATACCGTCTCGCCCATGGGCGATTCCGTAGATACCGACAGGTCCAAGTTTCACACCCTGCTGCATGACCAGATTCGAAACGAATTCAATGCGTCGCACCAGTACATCGCGACCGCGGTCTACTACGACAACGCGGACCTGCCCCAACTCGCCAAGCATTTCTATTCGCAGGCGGTCGAGGAACGCAACCACGCGATGATGATCGTCCAGTACTTCCTGGACCGGGAGATGACCGTGGACATGACGGGCGTCGACAACGCCAAGTCGCACTTCGCGGACACCCGGGAGCCGATCGCACTGGCCCTGCAGCAGGAGCGGACGGTGACCGAGCAGATCATCGCGCTCGCGAGCACCGCGCGCGAGGAGGGCGACTACCTCGGCGAGCAGTTCATGCAGTGGTTCCTCAAGGAGCAGGTCGAGGAGGTCGCCTCGATGACCACCCTGCTGGCCATCGCGGACCGTGCGGGCGCCAACCTGTTCGACCTCGAGGACTTCGTCGCGCGCGAGATGAACCAGCCCAAGGACTCGGTCGGCGCGCCGTCGGCGGCCGGCGGGACCATCTAGACCGAGGCACTGCCCCCGGGCTCGATCCCGGCCGTCGCCAGCACCCGGCAGAGCACCTCGAGTGCGCCGGCGAAGGCGTTCTCCGGCGAGGCACCGAAGCCGACCACCACCCCGTCCCGAGGCGGGGTGGTGGCGTCCGGGTGCCGCAGCGGCGACAGCGGCCCCAGCGAGAGACCCGCGGCGGCCGCGGCGGCCAGCACGCGCCGCTCGCTGCCCGGCGGCAGGTCGACGACGGCGTGCAGCCCGGCCGCGATGCCCGACAGTCGCACCGCAGGCGCCCGTTCGGCGAGCATCGACACCAGCCGGTCGCGGCGACCGCGATAGCGCGACCGCATCAGCCGGACCTGCCGGTCATAGGCGCCGCAGGCCAGGAAGTCGGCGAGCGCCAACTGGTCCGGCACGCTCACCCACCGCTCCCAGACGCCCTTGGCCTCGACCACCGGGTCCACGAGCCGGTCCGGCAGCACCATCCAGCCCAGACGCAACGCCGGCGACAGGCTCTTGCTGACCGAACCGAGGTACACCACCCTGTCCGGATCGAGATCCTGCATCGCACCCACCGGCTGCCGGTCGTAGCGGAACTCGCCGTCGTAGTCGTCCTCGAGCACCAGGCCGTCGGACGTGCGGGCCCAGTCCATCACCGCCGCACGGCGTTCCGGGTGCAGCGGCCCACCGATCGGGAACTGGTGGGCCGGCGTGAGCAGCACCGCGGCCGCCCCCGACGACGCCAGTTCCCCGACCCTGGCCCCGTGCTCGTCCACGGTCAGCGGCACCGTGCGCAGGCCCGCCTCGGCGAGCAGGCCGCGGTGCACGTGCAGCCCGTACGACTCGACGGCGACCGTGGCGGCCCCGGCCCGCGCCACCGACGCGGACCGCGCCAGCACGGACCCGAGCAACGTCAGCGCGTGTGCGGTGCCCGCGCACACCACGATCCGGTCCGGGTCCGCCCGCACACCACGCGTCCGGTACAGGTAGTCCGCCAAGGCAATTCGCAACTCCGGCCGACCCCGGGGATCACCCGGGCCGAAGGCCTCACTCGGCGCCGCGGTCAGCGCGCGGCGGGTGGAGGCGATCCAGGCGGCGCGGGGAAACGACGCGGGGTCCGGCGAGCCCGGACTCAGGTCGTACGCCGGCGCCACCGCCGCGGGAGGTCTGCGGGTTCCCCCGGCCGTCGCGGCGACCGCGCGCGGCGCCACCCGGGTGCCCGAGCCCTGCCGGGCGGTGAGCCAGCCCTCGGCCACCAGTTCCGCGTACGCGTCCGCCACCGTGTTGCGGGCGACCCCGAGGTCCGCGGCCAGGGCCCTCGACGGTGGCAGCGCGGCCCCCGGAGCCAGCCGACCGGACCTGATGCCCTCGCGGAGTGCGGCGGTCAGCGCGGACCGCACGCCGCCCCGGGCGCCGAGGTCCAGATGCAGGTCCAGCCCGGAATTGGCCCACGATTTCACGGACAGATTGAACCATCCGGACGGACCATTCGGGGCATACAGTCGAATCCATGACCACACCCGAGCACCCGCAGCGAGTCAACTTCTTCAAGCACGCGCCCGAGGTCTACCAGGCGATGATCGCCCTGGACGCCGCGGCCAGGACGGGCGTCGACCCGGTCCTCGCCGAACTGGTGGTCACCCGCGCCTCCCAGATCAACCACTGTGCGTGGTGCATCGACATGCACACCACGGACGCCCGGAAAGTCGGGATCAGCGAGCAGAAGCTCCACCTCCTCCCCGCGTGGGAGGAGGTGCCGGCCCTGTTCACGGAGCGCGAGCGCGCCGCGCTCGCCCTGACCGAGGCCGTGACGGTCCTGACGGACGGCTTCGTGCCCGACGACGTCTACAACCGGGCCGCGGCGCACTTCGACGACGCCGAGCTTGCCCAGCTGATCGGCCTGATCCTCTCCATCAACGCCTGGAACCGGATCGCGGTCACGACCAGGCGCACCCCGGCGATCCGGTAGACGACGACGGGCGCCGCAAGTCCGTGGGACGAGCGGCGCCCGTCGGGCGTCGTGAAGCGGTCAGCGAATGGTGATCTGGCGGCCGCGCAGGCCGTCGCGGCTGCGACGCTCCTGCGAGGTCAGCGGCGCGTCGACGGCCAGCGCCTGGTCGAGCCGGTCGCCGAGTTCCGCGGTGGCCGCCGCCCACTCCTGCGCGTGCCGCTCACGGTCGAGGTCGAACACCGGCACCAGCAGGCCGTGGGCCCGGAACGAACCCGCGTAGCGCGAGCCCTCGCCGAGGGTCAGGCCGCCGGCCGCGTGCACCCGGGCCAGGGCCAGCATCAGCTGGTCCTCGTCCTCGGGACGGACCCAGCGCAGGTGCGCCTTCTCGCCGGCGTCGACCCACCAGGCCGCGACCACACCGTCGGCGTCGAGGCGGGCGGACGGCATGATCACCTCGTTGGCGCGCTCGACGGTGGCGGCGACCTCGGGGGCAGGCGTGACGCCCTCCGGGATCCACCAGTTGAAGTCCTGGTGCACGGTGATGTCGAGCGGCGCGGACGCGTCGATGACGTCGGCGGGCCGCGGGCGGTCCGCGTCGACGCCTGCGGCGGTGAGGGACTCGCCGGGCGCGGCGGTGGCGGCCCAGGACGCGGCGGCGGCGAGGTCCGCTGCCAGGTCCGCGGAGTGCGCCTGCACCTGCATGCCGACGAAGCCGGTCGCGGAGTCCGTCTCGTCGCGCACCAGCGCGGCGACGGCGCCGGGCAGCACGGTCGCGATCACCACGGCGCGGTCGGCGCCGGTCATCGGCAGCGGCGCGGTGGCGGACGGGACGAACTCACGCATCGCGACCAGGTCGCACTCGGCGGCCAGGCCGGCGAACGGCCGGGACACCGCGGTCGCCGCGATGCTCTCCTGGGCGGCGCGGCGCTCGGCGAGCTTGGCCGCGCGGTTGCTGTCGGGCTTCGGACCACTGTTTCTTTTGCTCTTACCCACGACCGGAAACCTACACGGCCCGCTACCGTGCCAGCAGTTCCTTGGTGCGGCCCGGGTGGTTCGTGGCAATCCAGCCGACGCCGAGGTCCCGGCACAGCTGCACGTCGGCGGGCTCGTCGACGGTCCAGCAGTAGGTGGCCCGCCCCGCGGCGGCCGCCCGGTCCACCAGTTCCGGGTGCTCACGCAGCGACTTGATCGACGGCCCGACGGCGGTGGCCCCGACCGTGGTCGCCGCGCCGCCGCCGAGATAGCGCGAGGCGTCGCCCAGCAGCACCGTCGGGAGCAGCGGTGCCGCCCGCCGGATCCGCCACACCGCGGTCGCGGAGAAGGACATCACCACCGCCCGCGAGTGGCTCGCCGACACCGGCGCGGACAGCCCGAACCGGGCCAGCTCCGCCAGCACCTTGCTCTCGACCAGCCCGCCGTACCGCACCGGGTGCTTGGTCTCGATGAACAGCTTGGTCGGCCGGGACCGGTGGTCGAGGACCAGGGTGATCAGCTCCGCGAGCGTCAGCAGCCCTGCCGGGTCGTCGTCGGTGCCGAAGTCGAGCGAGCTCAGGTGCTGCAGCGTCATCTCGCTGACCAGACCGGTACCGGAGGAGGTGCGGTCCACCCGGCGGTCGTGCACGCACACCAGGTGGCCGTCGCGGGTGAGCCGCACGTCGCACTCGAGGCCGTCGGCGCCCTGCTCGAGCGCCAGCTCGTACGCCGCGAGGGTGTGCTCGGGCCGGGCCGCCGACGCCCCGCGGTGGGCGACGACGAGTGGTCCGCGACGGTCCCCGCTCACGGCACCAGTACCCATCGCGTCCGGTCCCGCGGCCTGCCGGTGAGCGCGAGCCCGTCGACCCGCCGGATCACCAGCAGCGTCAGCACCGCCACCGCCACCGCCACCAGGTTGCCGGCCGCGGCCAGCAGCACCCCGTCGGCCCGGGCCTGCACGGAGTCCTGCGAACGCCACAGCAGGTTCACCGCCGCCAGCAGGCCGCCGCCCACCCAGAGCGCCCACCACAGCCGAATAAGATTGCGGGTCTTGGTATTCCGTTCGTCGAGCTCGTGCAGGTACACGCCGGGGAACACCAGGTTCAGGACCGGGACCAGGCATCCGGCGACCACCGCGGCCTGCCGACGCGGATCGCTGCGACCGGCGGCCGCGTAGTGGGCGGCGCGGGCCCGCAGCAGCCAGGCCACCGATGCCGCGGCGGCGGCGAGCGCCACCATCGGCGCCATCGTCCCGGCCGCACCGACCAGTCCGTCGGACACCGCGAGCACGGTCGGGGAGATCAGCGTGCTGCGGTTGCGCAGCAGCAGCGCGTACCGGAACAGTTCCGCCAGCGCCCCGACCGCGAACAGCACCGCGGCGGCGGTGAGCAACGTGGGCGCGAGGTCCGCGAGCCGCTCCGGCGGGCCGTACTCGTCGTCGTCGTCGGCCTCGGCGGGCGGCGGGTCCAGCAGGCCCCAGCGCGGCATCTCCCGGTACGACGGCGGCCCCGCGGCGGCCGTCGGCGTGCCGGCGTCCGGCCCGGACCGGCGGGGCGAGGCGCCGGGGCGCCGGGCGACCCAGCGGAAGTTGCGTCGCGACGGCGGTTCCGGACGGGCCGGGTCGGTCGGCGAGAGCAACACGCCGTGGCAACGGGGGCACCACTGCGCGGGGCCGCCGACCACCGGCCAACGGGCGGCGCAGCGGGCACAGACCTGGACGGCGCTCATCTAGTAGATCTTCGCGGGCCGGCCGTCGTCCGCGGTCAGTGGCCGTCCGGAGTGTTGCCAGGCGACCATCCCGCCGGCCACGTTGTAGGCGTCGAAGCCGACGCGGTTGAGGTACTCGACCACCTGGATCGACCGGCCGCCCTGTCGGCACACCACGAACACCTGGGCGTCGATGTCGATCTCGTCCATCCGCGCGGGCACGTCGACCATCGGGATGTGCTGGGCGCCGGGCGCATGCCCGTCCGCCCACTCGTATTCCTCACGCACATCCAGCAGTACGGCGTCCGCGGACAGTTCGGCGGGCACCTCCCCCACCGACACCGAGGGCACATCACCAAAGCTCACATCCTCGATCTTGTCACGTTCTCCGTGTCCACGGCGGCGGAGTCGACGAAGGTTGTCCACACCCTGGGGAAAGGGGGGCAACCGGGGTTATCCACAGACCTGGGCCCGCTCACGACCGGATATGTGACGTGCGACACAAGCTATCCACGAGTTATCCACAGTTTCCACAGCCTTGTCCACACAGGTAGTGCACAGCACTAACGACCTGCGGTGCGCGGGGTCCCCGGCGAGCTGGCACCCTGATGAGCTATGGAGTTGAGAATCTTCACCGAACCCCAGCAGGGCGCCACCTACGAGCAGTTGCTGCGGGTCGCCCAGTCCGCCGAGCAACTCGGGTACGGAGCGTTCTTCCGCTCCGACCACTACCTCGCGATGAACTCCGACGGGCTGCCCGGGCCGTCCGACGCATGGATCACCCTGGCCGGTCTGGCCCGCGAGACCTCCACGATCCGACTCGGCACCCTCGTCACGTCCGCGACCTTCCGGCACCCGGGCCCGCTGGCGATCACCGTCGCGCAGGTCGACGCGATGAGCGGCGGCCGCGTCGAGTTCGGTCTGGGCGCCGGCTGGTACGAGGAGGAGCACCTCGCGTACGGCATCCCGTTCCCCAGCCTCAAGGAGCGCTTCGACAAGCTGGAGGAGACCCTCGCCGTGGTCACCGGCATGTGGCGCACGCCCGTCGGCGAGACCTTCTCCTACGACGGCGCCCACCACCGCATCCTCGACTCGCCGGCCCTGCCCAAGCCGCACCACCCGGAGGGGCCGCCGATCGTCATCGGCGGCATGGGCCGTCGGCGCACCCCCGCGCTCGCCGCGCGCTACGCCGACGAGTTCAACCTGCCCTTCGCCTCGCTCGAGGACTCCGCGACGCAGTTCGAACGGGTGCGGCAGGCATGCCGGACCATCGACCGCGATCCCGCCGAGCTGGTGTACTCGAACGCCCTGGTCCTGTGCTGCGGCCGCACCGAGGCGGAGCTCGCGGCCCGGGCCGCACGGATCGGCCGCGAGGTCTCCGAACTGCGCGAGAACGGCGCCGCCGGATCGCCAGCAGAACTGGTGGACAAGATCGGCCGGTACGGCGAGCTCGGTGCGACCCGGGTGTACCTGCAGACCCTCGACCTCGACGACCTGGACCACCTCGAACTGGTCGCCACGGAAGTGCTGCCGCAGCTGCGCTGAATCCGCTACCGGGCTGGGGCGTCGCCCAGCAGGCCCGCGAGCGCCCGGGTCCACTGCTCGTCGCGGCGCCGGTTGAGCACGCCCGTCCCGATCGCGACGCCGGTACCCGCCAGCATCATCGCCGACACCCAGGTGAACACCGCGACGGACGGCCCGGCCGTCGCGGCGTCGGCGACCGGTATCGGCGGAGCGGACCGGTTGCCCTCGGAGTCGACCCAGATGTCGACGTGGGTGCCGGCCGGGGCGCCGGCGTCCGCCACGACGCGACCGCGGTGCACCTCGCCGGCCCAGGTCCAGGTCGCGGTCACCACGTCGACGGCGCGGATCCCGGGATCGACGGCCGCCTCGTGGTCGGCCGCGTCGACGGTGGTGGCGGTGGTCGTCCGCAGCTCGCGCGCCTGTTGCTGCGCGAGCGCGACCTGCTGCTCGCCGGTGCGCGCGCCCAGCCAGCAGGCGAGCGGAACGAGGACGACGGCCAGGACCGCCAGTCCCACCATCAGTGCCGCCTCGAGGCGGTCCGAGCCCCGGGCGACCGATCCGGGCGGCGGGCGCAGCAGCCGCAACGTCAGCGACAACCGACCGTGCACACTTCCCGACATCCGCACTCGGCCCTCACCACTCGGCGCCGCCCCCGGCGGGGGCACTCGCCCCACATTTGTACGCCGTACGGACATGGGTCAAGACCTTGCGGGCTCCGTCACAGTCGGTCGCCCGGTCGCGTGGGTAGAACTCAGGTCGGCGGCAGGACGTCCGTCTGCGCCGGCACCTCGTCCTGGCGCAGCACCCCGACCGGGCAGCTGACGCCGGTCGCGTGCACGGGGCAGTAGCCGTTGGGGTTCTTCGCCAGGTACTGCTGGTGGTACGCCTCGGCGTAGTAGAAGGTGTGCAGCGCCGCGATCTCGGTGGTGATCGCCCCGTAGCCGGCCGCGGACAGCCGCGCCCCGAAGGTCTCCGCCGTCGCCCGCGCGGTCGCGGCCTGCGCCGCGTCGACGGTGTAGATCGCGGACCGGTACTGGCTGCCCTGGTCGTTGCCCTGCCGCAGGCCCTGCGTCGGATCGTGGTTCTCCCAGAAGTGGGCGAGCACGCCCGCGTAGGGGAGCACCGCCGGGTCGAACACCACCAGGACGGCCTCGGTGTGGCCGGTTCGGCCCGAGCAGGTCTCCTCGTAGGTGGGATTGGGGGTGAACCCGCCCGCGTATCCGACGGCGGTGCTGTACACGCCGTCGAGCTGCCAGAACTCCTTCTCGGCGCCCCAGAAGCACCCCATGCCGACCACCGCGGTCTCCAGCCCGTCCGGGAAGGGCGGGACCAGCCGGTGTCCGTTGACGTGGTGTGCCTCCGGCACCGGCATCGGCTCTTCTCGCCCGGGCAGCGCCTCGTCGGCGCTGATCAGGTGAGATTTTGCGGATGCGCGGCCGAGGATGTCGTCATACCAGGACATTCCTCAATGCTACGCGGGGACCGGTCCACCACGACGGCGGACTCGACGCCCGTCCACCCCTCCGGTCCCGCTGCGGCGGCCGGGTCCGGCACCGCCGGAGCGGGCGGATCCGTCGGCTCCCGACTCCAGATCCTGGCGGCGAGGTCACCGACCAGGCGGCCGCCGGGCACCTCGACGAACCGGTACATCAGCTCCGACGCGGCCGCGGTCACCACCAGGAACGCCAGCACGGCGCCGGTGGTGCCGACGGAGTCGACGGTCAGCTGGAAGACCCGGTAGAGGATCAGGGTGTGCAGCAGGTAGATGGCGTAGCTGCGGGTCGCGACCCAGCGCACCGCCGACCACCGGCCGACCGGCCCGGAGTACCGGGCCAGGGCCAGCACCGCGGCCGTGACCACCACGATGGTCCACAGGTAGCGGTCACCCGACCAGTACACCCGGATGTCGGTGGCCAGGCGCACCACCTCGAACTGCGCGATCATCGCCACCACGACCCAGCGCCAGCTCGCCAGCCGGGACCAACCGAGGTAGATGATCTGGCCGATGAACAGCGTCGGCAGCGTCGCCGCGACCTTGCTGAGCATCGGCACCGAGTACGGCTGCGGCACGAACTGGTTGTAGAGCAGCACCGCCGCGCACAGCGCCGCGCCGAGCATCGGCACCGCGATCGGGGCGGCGCGCAGCAGCGGACGGACCGCGGCCAGGTAGAGGTAGAAGATCACCTGCACCACCAGCGTCCAGACCACCCCCAGCACCGCGACCTCGGGGGTGAGGAAGAAGCCGCCGAGCACGAAGCTCAGCGCCGCCTGAGAGTTGGTGATCGTCTCCTGGGGGCTGAACATGCCGTTGACGCCCAGCTTGACCAGCAGCACGGCCAGCGCGATCGCCACCCACAGGCCGGGCAGCAGGCGGCCGACCCGGTTGAACAGGAACCGCCCCGGGGTCTGCCGTGCCGCCGACGAGGTCAGCATCAGCCCGGTCAGCATCATGAAGACCGCGACGCCCAGGAACGACAGGTGCTGGTTGAGGCCGCCGTCGTCGACCAGTGAGTCGTAGACCAGGTCGATCAGCCACCAGCCGGAACCCAGGTCGTCGATCAGGTACAGCGAGACGTGCGAGTAGAGGACGGCGAGCACGGCCAGCGCCCGCAGCAGGTTTGCGCCCCCGAAGTTGATCCGCGGGACCGGCGCGGGCGCCGTCACGGAATCGCGTTGCTGTCGGGGCACCGGACGAGTTTAAGGTTCCGTTCATCGCCCGGACGAATTCCCGTCGCTCGCGTCACATCGCACTGACCGGCCCTTTCGTGCCGCCGCCGATGCGCCCGCCTGCCGACAGCGCTTGCGGACGGTGTACGAATGGGATTGGGTTTACACCCAGAAAGCTCAAGCAAGGTACACCCCGGGTGCATCCGCGCCCGTCTAGGAAGGGACCCTCGTGTCTGTCTACTCGCTGCCTGAACTGCCCTACGACTACGCGGCCCTCGAGCCGCACATCTCCGCGAAGATCATGGAGCTGCACCACAGCAAGCACCACGCGGCCTACGTCGCCGGCGCCAACGCGGCCCTCGAGAAGCTGGCGGAGCTGCGCGCGTCCGACACGCTCGCGCCCGTCGTGAACCTGCACGAGAAGAACCTGGCGTTCCACCTCGGTGGCCACACCAACCACTCGGTGTTCTGGAACAACCTCTCCCCCGAGGGTGGCGACAAGCCCGAGGGCGAGCTGGCCGCGGCGATCGACGACCAGTTCGGCAGCTTCGACGCCTTCCGCAGCCACTTCTCGGCCAACGCCAACGCCATCCAGGGCTCCGGCTGGTCCATCCTGGCCTGGGACTCCATCGCCCAGCGGCTGATCATCGTCCAGCTGTACGACCAGCAGGGCAACATCTCCATCGGCCTGGTCCCGCTGCTGATGCTCGACATGTGGGAGCACGCCTTCTATCTCGACTACCAGAACGTCAAGGGCGACTACGTCAACGCCTTCTGGAACATCGTGAACTGGGCCGACGTTGCCGCGCGCTTCGACCGCGCCCGCACCCAGACCGCCGGTCTGATCGTCTAACTGCAGTTTTCACTGCTCGACTTTCGCCGCGCCCCGTCCCCGGGTCGCGGCGAAAGTCGTCTTCGGCGGGGTCCGTCGGCGCCGCCGAGTCGTATGGTTGAGGCGTGACTGTGATCACAGACACGCTGATCGAAGGGCTCACGTTCCCCACGGGCGCGCGGTGGCACGACGGCCACCTGTGGTTCTCCGACACCCACGCCTGCGAGGTGCTCGCGTACGACCCGGGCACCGGCGCGCTGAACACCGTGGCGGAGGTTCCCGGACGCCCGTCCGGCCTGGGCTTCCTGCCCGACGGCCGGCTGCTGGTCGCGTCCACCGTGGACCGGACGGTGCTGCGCCGCGAGGTGGACGGCACGCTGGTGGTGCACGCCGACGTCTCCGGGATCGCGACGTGGCACGTCAACGACATGTGCGTGGACCGGACCGGCCGCGCCTATCTGGGCAACCACGGCGACGACAGCACTCCCCCGTCCCCGCCGCGCGCCGCCGACCTCGCGATGATCGAGCCCGACGGCACCGTGCACGCCGTCGCCACCGACATGATGTTCGCGGGCGGCATGGTCGTGACCGCCGCCGGCGACACCCTGGTGGTCGCCGAGGCCCGGGCGACGCCCGGACGGCTGACCGCCTTCACCGTCGAGCCCGACGGCAGCCTCGCGCAACGTCGCGTGCTGGCCGAGTTCGACCCGGGCGTGTCCCCGTACGGGCTGGCCGTCGACGGCGAGGACGGCATCTGGGTGGCGTCGCCGGTCAGCGGCGAGGCGATCCGCGTCGACGCCACGGGCACCGTCACCGACCGACTGGCCGTGCCGGACCCGTACACCCTGGCCCTCGGCGGTGCCGACGGCCGCGACCTGTTCGTCGGCACCGCCACCACCTGGGTCCCCGAGGAGGCCGCGGACCGGCGGACCGGCGCGGTCCGACTGCTGCGGGTGACGGTTCCGGCCGCCCGGCCCTGAGCCCGGCCCGACGAGTTGTCTGCCCGTCGAGGTGGGCGCATCCTGGAGGTGACCGGGCAGGTCGCCCGGTCCGCAGTCCGAGGGATCGGGGGCGGGAGATGGACAGGCACGGGCAGATCGGGGTCGCACCGTTCCACGCCGCGGGTTCGCTGCGCGGGTTCGTCATCTACGGCCGCTGGCCGAACACCACCAGGGAGTGGGCTCAGCTGCTGGTGTTCACCGTCCGAGTCGCGTCTGTTCCCGGATTGCTTTCCACCTCAACGGTTTTCGGTGCACGCGAGGAGCTTCCCGAGAACCCGGACCCGGACATGGTCGGCCTGGTCGTCGCCGCGGGTCCGGTGATCGGCAGCTCCGCAGTCACCCCGGGATGTTTCGCGGACCACCAGCCGCCGGCCCTGCTGATGCTGCACCCGCCGTCGGAGACGGTGCCGTCGCTGCCGGAGTGCGCGGGGGCTGCGTCGGGCTGCGTGCTGCTGCCGGGGCTGCCGTACCTGGGGCTCGACCACCGGGCGGCCTGGGTGGAGGCCGAGCCCGACGGCACCGTGAACTCGATGGTCAGCCGGGTGAGCCTGGACCCGAGCTGCGACCCCGACACCGCCGTTTTGGCGATGCTGCTCGCCGCCTGACGCACCCCGGAATTCGAAAGTTCGGCTCCCCAAACTTGTTGTGCGCTTTGCGATTTCACAAAACCGGCGGTACTGTCGGTTTCAACGAAGGGGAGTAGCCCCCAATCGAGCAGTCGACATACTGGCGCGCGCCTCATCGGCACCCCGCCCGGCTGCCCGAACCGGCACCGCCGGTGGGCGAGACCTTCGGCCGTCGACGCACCCGCGTCGGGGGCCGGAGGAAGGTCCCCACATCCTCCGAATCGACGAGACGGAGGATCCACGTGCTTGCCGCCCTGCTGCTGAGTTTCGGCGTCATCTTCGTCGCCGAACTCGGCGACAAGTCCCAGCTGATGGCCATGGCGTTCGCCCTGCGCTACAAGTGGTGGGTCGTCATCGGCGCCATCACCGCGGCGACGACGGTGGTGCACCTGGTCTCCGTCGGCGTCGGCCACTACCTGGGTGCGGCCCTGCCGACGAACCTGATCAGCATCGTCGGCGGCATCGCGTTCGTGATCTTCGCGGCCTGGACGCTGCGCGGCGACAGCCTCACCGACGACGAGCAGAACAAGGCCGCGCGGGTCGGCACCTCAGCGTTCCTTGCGGTCGCGTCAGCGTTCTTCCTGGCCGAACTCGGCGACAAGACGATGCTCGCGACCATCACCCTCGCCGCGGACAACGACTGGGTGGGCGTGTGGATCGGCTCGACGATCGGCATGGTCGCCGCGGACGCGCTGGCGATCATCGTCGGCGCGGTCCTCGGCAGGCACCTGCCGGACCGGTTCATCCAGCTCGCCGCCGCGACACTGTTCCTGGTGTTCGGCGTCATGCTGCTGCTCGAAGGGCTGTTCCCGGGCAACCCGGCCGGCCCGATCGCCGCCGTGTCGATCCTCGCCGTCGCGGCCGCGGCCGGTGTGGTGCACCGGGTGCGGTCCCGGCGGCTGGGCGCGCTACCGGTCGAGGGGCCTCGCGAGTCCCTCGACCGGTAGGCGGCCGCTAGGAACCGGTGCTGCCGTAACCCTGGTGAAACCCGTCATCGAGATTCGGCTCGTCTGGATACTCGCACCAGCCGCTGATCGTGGTGCCGTTCTCCTCGAGCACCGGCCAGTCCCGAGCCTCGAGACCGGCGACGGTGATCCCGAAACCACCCTCCAGCACGGATCCGACCCTTGCCGTCAAGGGGACGCTGTACTGGACGGTGACAAAAGAATTCATCGGCCAGCTACCCGTGAAGGTCACCGCCCCCGTCTTCTCGTCGACGGACGTCTCGGGCGCCGGCGCTGATACAAACCCCACGACACCCGGCTCGTACCACTTGACGTCGACCGACAGGAACTGCGACCCCTTGGGCAGGTACGCGGTCACTCGCTCGATGGACTTTGAACTGTCGACCGATTTGATCTGGATCAACGATTCGACGAGTTCACCGGGATATGCCGTGGCCCGGCCACTTCGCTCCACCGTGATGCCGTCGAAAGTCCGAGACGCACTGCCACGGCGATCGTCACAGGCAGGCAGTTCCGCTCCCACCGATCCCGCCGCAAAGATCGGCATGACCCCGGCGAGGGCCGGAAGAGAGTCGGCCGATCCCGGTTCCGCCAGGGCGGAACCGGCACCTGTGGTCAGCCCGCCGGCGAGAAGCGCGGCGGCGGCGAGCGTGGTCGCTGCGCGCCGGATCAGACCTGTCGACCGCATGGAAATTGTTCGCACAGAAAAACCCTTCTTCGAGTAGTTCTAACACGTGATGAAGTGGCCGATTCCGAGAAGCCGGACCCCCGATCTCGCCCCGACATGGCAGGTGCGTGCGGCCACGTCCGCCACACTCACACCGCCGTCCCGCGCAAAGATAGCGCATCAAATCGACTTGGCAGCAACGAATTTCATGACCATTATCTGATCAGGCCGGGTCCTCGCGAGCCTCTCGGCAGGTAGGCGCCGAGCAACGGTTCAGGTACCCGAGCTAGCTAGCGGGCAAAGAATCACTGCGTCCTCGGGCAGCACCATGCTCGCCGTACTCGGCAACGCCGCGAGCATCGCCCCACCCGCACCACACATTCCTTCCCATTGCCACACACCCCATCCGTGCCGGGAAACCGACCCCCCAATGCCCGCCCAACCCAGACAACCCCGCCAGACTAAGCACAAAACGGACCAACCGTCCCGGAATCAGGGACCCTGTTTCCCCAGGCAGCAGTGTTAAACACAAATCCAGACGGGCCAGTATCGTGGCTTCGACACCGATCGCGTCCGGGATACTGCACGCCCACCGGCTCGTCGAACCGACCGGCTTCCGTACACCCTGCCGACCTCCGGGTACCGGAACCGTACGGTTTCACGTTGAACCAGGCATGACGCTTCCCGAATCAGGCACCGCCTCGCCGCAAGAGCGGATCGCCGCCGAACGGAGCGCGGCCACCCACCGCATCGACCTCCTCGCCGCCCGGCTCGCTGAGATCATCGAGGGCTCGCACCTGACCACCGACGACGACGAACACGACCCGGAGGGCTCGACCATCGCCTTCGAACGCGCCCAGACGGCAGCGTTGCTCGCCGAGGCCCGGCGTGACCTCGACGAACTCGACGCGGCCGAGCGACTGATCGACGCGGGTACCTACGGCGTGTGCGAGAAATGCGGACGGGCGATCAGTCCGGAACGGCTGGAGGCGCTGCCCGCCGCGCGGCGGTGCATCGACTGCGCCTGATGCGGTGTCCGTCCCCGACGGGTCGCCGGTCACTCAATGGGCGTGGCTACCACTGCAGAGACGGCCTCCTCAGCGTTCCGAGACCGCCGAGATCCGCCTCAGCAACTTTGAAAGTGTTTCTCGCTCAACGTCATCTAATCCGACGAGCAACTGTCGATCCAGTTCGAGGCGGCGGGGGAAGTGCTCGGCAACGAACTCACGGCCAGCGTCGGTCAACTCCAGCAGCACCACCCGGCCGTCACGCTCGAACGGCCGGCGTCGCATCAGACCCATCGTCACCAACCGGTCGGCATGCTTGGTGGTCGCGGCACCGCTGACCATCGTCACCGCGGTGACCTCGCTGGCCCGCAGGGGCCGTCCGCTACGGGCCAGCGCACCCAACACGTCGAACTCGGCTCGCGTGACGCCGGTCGACGCCAACATCTGATCGAGCCTGGCCAGGGACTGCGCTCCGATCCGGCCGATCCGGCCGATCACCTCGACCGGAGTCAGGTCCTCGTCGGGGTAGACCCCGGCCCACTGATCGCGAACACGGTCCACGAAGTCGTCATCGGTCGTACCCATGGGCACATCGTAGCGACCAGGCACACAATGCTTCACTGTTAATTTACTCGTGAAATATATGTATCCTGGGGCGATGCCTGACTCCCTCACCCTCACCCTCACCACCCGACCCGGCCACCTGCGCCGGACCGGCGAGGCGCTGGCGCATGCGACGTCAGCCGACGCCTGGCGCGGCGCCCTCGAGGTCCGCGCCGCCGACGCCACCGTGGCGCCCGCCGTGCGAGTCGGGATCGCCGCGGCGGTGACCCTGGTCGCGGGGGGCCTGCTCGGCCAACCGGCACTTGCCGGGATCGCGGCCCTCGGCGCGCTGACCGCGGCGTTCGCCCGGCACGAGCCCTACCCGAGGCTGGCCGCCAAACTGGCCGTGGTTGCCGGCAGCCTGGTCTCGTTCGTCGTTCTCGGCGCTGTTGCAGGCGTCGCCGGACTCACGACGGGCTGGCAGATCGTGCTGCTGTCCTCGGCCGCGGGCCTGGCCTCGTTGGTCCTCGGCGCGTTCCGGATCACCGGCCCGGGCGCCGTCATCTTCGTCTTCGCCGCGATGGCCGCGGTCGGCTATTCCCATACGGCCGCGGACCTCACGGCGGTCACGCTCGCCGTGATGGCCGGCGCCCTGGTCGGCTGGGTGGCCGCCCTGACACCCGCTGCATTCGTGCCGATGGGCGCCGCCCGCCTCGCGACGGCTCGCGCACTCGCCGCTGTCGCCCGCCTCGGCGAACCCGGACCGGGGGACCCTGCCGCGGCACGCGGCGCCCTCGCCCATGCCCGCGAGGTGGTCGCGGTCAGCGCCCGCGGCGAGCACGGAGTTGCGCACGCGCACGACCTCACCGCCCTGCTCGCCGACGCCGACCTCGCGGTGGAGCGCTGGCTGATCGACGGCGACACCGACCCGCTGCACCAAGTCGCCGTACACGAGCAGGAACTCCGTAAGGTCAAGCGACACATCAGTACTTCCCGTCGATTCGACGCACCGGAGCTACCCCTGGTCGAAGGAGTCCTGGCCACCGGGGCACGCCGGCTGCGCGCGCGCGGACTCCTCGTGAACGGCGCACGCATCGCCGCGGCGTCGGCACTCGCCGGCTGGGTCGCCGCGGCCGCCGGGCTCGGGCACCCCCTGTGGGCCTCACTCGGCGCCATTGCCGCAATGCAGGGGCTCACCTTCAGCCACACCGCGCAGCGCGCCATCGCCCGACTGCTCGGCAACGTCGGTGGCGCGGTGATCGCGGCGCTCCTCATCGCGGCCGCCCCGAACTACTGGCAGGCGGTGGTCGTCATCGTCGCACTGCAGGTGGTCGCCGAACTCCTGGTGGTCAGGAACTACGCGCTTACCTCACTGGCCGTCACCCCGATGGCCCTGCTGATGGTCGGACTGGGCACACCCGTCACCCCCGACATCGCGGTCGACCGGGTGCTGGACACCCTGGTCGGTGCGGTGGTCGGCGTCGTGGTCGCAGCGGTCACGCTGCGCCGGCCCGTCGATTCGCCCACCGCCGACTGACGCCGGGACGCATTCGCGGAGTACCGATCTCAGACCACCGCGATCACCAAACCGAACTGCCGGACGGGTGCGACACACCCGCCCGGCTCATCGACGCCGACAACATGCTGCGCGGTGGGGGCGGCCCCGCGAGTTCGGTCAGCGGGAAGTCGCGGGTGCCCACGGCAAGGCGGGCCAGGGACCCATTCCATTACCCGCCAGGATGGCGAGCAACCGCTGTGTGTCGGTGGGGCTAGGGCAGTCACCGGATTCGCCGACACACGCCGCGTAGATTTCGGAGGGGTCGAAGGAGCCAGACGCTATTCCCTGCCGGATCACCATTGCCGAGACCAGGTCCGGAACAAAGCCGACAACGCTGATCACGACCGAATTGGACATATCGACACTCGCGGTGTCGACGCTCCCGGCACCAGCAGTCTCCGCCGCCGATGCCGTACCGGCACCGAGAGCCAAACCACTGCCGAGCAGAGCCGCGCTGACAAGGACGGCCGCGCCGCGGCGCGCCAAGTTCCGAGACATACAAGATTTCCCTTCGTTCCACATGACATGACATGACGGAGCGACCAACACCTGCGAATGCCCCCGACCGCGCCAGCATAGAGATCGACAACCAATTCGGGCACGGAAACCAGAACAGGCATATTCGCAGGTCAAGCGTTGTACACAACAGATTCCACCCAGTGATCGACACCCGCCTCCCAGACTTTCGGTGAACTGTTGTTAACCAGACTCACGGCCAGGCGCTATCGTTCAGGTCACTACCGGCTGGCCAACGGTGGCCGCCAGAAAAGAGGATCGAACAGTGGAACTCCAGGGAACCGCGGCACTGGTCACCGGTGCAGCCTCCGGCCTCGGCGCAGCCACCGCGAAGCGCTTCGCCGACGCCGGCGCCACCGTCTTCGGGCTGGACCTGGCCCAGTCCATCGAGCGGGCCGGCGACAGCGTCCCGGCCGGCGTCACCCTCATCCCCACCGACGTCACCAGCGGCGACGAGGTGCAGGCCGCGATCGAGCAGGTCGTGGCCTCCGGCGTGCCGCTGCGCACGGTCGTCAACTGCGCCGGCGTCGGCTGGGCCGGCCGCATCCTGTCCAAGAACGGCCCGCACGACCTGGAGCTGTTCCGCACGGTCATCACCGTCAACCTGCTGGGCACCTTCAACGTGATGCGCCTGGGAGCCGACGCGATCGCCAAGACCGACGCCGTCGACGCCACCGGCCAGCGCGGCGTGGTCATCAACACCGCCTCCGTCGCGGCGTTCGAGGGCCAGATCGGCCAGATCGCGTACTCCGCGTCCAAGGGCGGCGTGCACGGCATGACCGTCCCGGCCGCCCGCGACCTCGCGCAGTTCGGCATCCGAGTCAACACCATCGCCCCCGGCATCATCGACACCCCGATGCTCGCCGGCGTCACCGACGAGTACCGCAAGGGCCTCGAGTCCGGCGTGCCGTTCCCGTCCCGCCTGGGCCGTCCGGACGAGTACGCGCAGCTCGCGCAGATGATCGTCGAGCACGACTACCTCAACGGCGAGACCATCCGCATGGACGGCGCGCTGCGCATGGCGCCGCGGTAATCCTTCTCACACAATAGTTTTCGACGAGGGCTCCGGGGGTCAACCCCCGGAGCCCTCGCCCTCCTACAGGTCCGCCGCGGCGGCACCTCGGCCGCGGCGCGGTCGGTCATCCACTCCCGCAACACTTTCGTCGCGCGCACGTCGTCCTCGTTGTAGACCAGCAGCCGCTCACCCTGGATGAGATCCCGCCGCACCGCGATGCATCGACTGCACGCGACCCGCCCGCCCAGGACTCCCAAACGTGGGTACCCGACCAGCACTTCCGGACGGGTGCGGTGCGCACCCGCCCGGCTCACCCGACGACATCCGAACCATCGCCGACAAAGTCACCGTCAAAACGACCGGGATCAGTCCTACCAGTCAGTCGCGGGTGCCCACGGCAAGGCGGGCCAGGGACCCTCTGTGCCATTACCCGCCAAGATGCCGAGCAGGACCTGCATGGAGGTAGGTATCGAAGCGACGCATTCCTCCATGCCCTCCATTGCATTACACCCGAACGTAGGGGCGTCGATGACACCGATCAGGTCACCAGCCCACAGCGCCGAGCCCGAGGCCATCTCCGGAACAAAACCAACCACACTACCCACCACCTCGTCTCCGACAGAGGAGGCCGACGCCGTACCGGCACCGAGAACCAGACCACCACCGAGCAGAGCCGCACTGGCAAGAACCGCCGCCCCGCGGCGAGCCACGTTTCGAGACATACAGAAAACTCCTTCGTTCGACATGGAATGCCGGGAAAGCCAACACCCACGAACGCCCCCGACCGCGCCAGCATAGAGAGCCAGCCACCCAGCCCGTCACCGAAACCAAAAACCAACATCACCGCAGGTCAAACGTTGTACACAACACATTCAACCAACCAGATCAGCCTCCCGAACACGACCATCCGGTGAACTGTTCCCAACTCGACTCGCGGATCCCGCGTTATCGTTCAATCGAGCAGGCGCAGTACGGCATCCGCGTGAACGCCATCGCCCCCGGCGTCACCGACGAGTACCGCAAGGGCCTCGAGTCCGGCGTGCCGTTCCCGTCCCGCCTGGGCCGTCCGGACGAGTACGCGCAGCTCGCGCAGATGATCGTCGAGCACGACTACCTCAACGGCGAGACCATCCGCATGGACGGCGCACTGCGCATGAACCCGCGGTAACCCTTCCCACACAATGGTTTTCGACGAGGAACCCGGGGGCGACCCCCGGAGCCCTCGCCCTCCTACAGGTCCGCCGCGAGCGGCACCTCGGCCGCGGCCCGGTCGGTCATCCACTCCCGCAACACCTTCGTCGCGCAGATCAGTTCTACCCAAATTCAGTCGCGGGTGCCCACGGCAAGGCGGGCCAAGGACCCTCTGTGCCATTACCCGCCAAGATGCCGAGCAGGACCTGCATGGAGGTAGGTTTCGAAGCAATGCATTCCTCCATGCCATCGACTGCATTACACCAGAACCTTGGGGAGTCGATGACACCGATCAGGTCACCAGCCCACAGCACCGAACTCGCGGCCATCTCCGGAACAAAACCAACCACACTACCCACCGCCTCGTCTCCGACAGAGGAGGCCGACGCCGTACCGGCACCGAGAACCAGACCACCACCGAGCAGAGCCGCACTGGCAAGAACCGCCGCCCCGCGGCGAGCCACGTTTCGAGACATACAGAAAACTCCTTCGTTCGACATGGAATGCCGGGAAAGCCAACACCCACGAACGCCCCCCGACCGCGCCAGCATAGAGACCAGCCACCCAGCCCGTCACCGAAACCAAAAACCAACATCACCGCAGGTCAAACGTTGTACACAACACATTCAACCAACCAGATCAGCCTCCCGAACACGACCATCCGGTGAACTGTTCCCAACTCGACTCACCGATCCCGCACTATCGTTCAATCCAGCAGGCGCCGTACAGCATCCGCGTACACCATCACCCCCGGGGCACCATCGACACCCCCGATGCCCGCCGGCTCAGGTGATCGTCGAGCACGACTACCTAAACGGCGAGACCATCCGCATGGACGGCGCATTGCGCATGACCCCGCGGTAACCTTTCCCACACAAAGGTTTTCGACGAGGAACCCGGGGGGCGACCCCGGAGCCCACGCCCTCCTACAGCTCCGACGCCAGCGGGACCTCGGCGACCGCACGCTCGGTCATCCACTCCCGCAACACCTTCGTCGCCCGGACGTCGTCCTCGTTGTAGACGAACAACCGCTCCCGCTGGTCCAGGCTCGGCTCCCCGTCGTAGCCGACCGCCTCCCGGTACCAGCTCATCGACGCCTCGCCGCTGGCCTCCGCGTCCCGCCATGCGAACCCGGCCACCGGTGCAATCTTCTTGAGTCCCTTGCCGTTCGGGCAGACGAACTGCTCCCCCACCGCCTGGTAGATGTCCACCCAGTGCGGGCCGTCGATGAACGCCCGGACCTGCTTGACGGTGGGGATCCCCGGCATCCCGGCGAAACGGGTGGCCGAGTCCAGCAGCCACTTGTCCTCAGCGGCACGCGAATAGCAGTACGCGGCAAAGGTTTTCCCCTGCTCCAGGGTCGCGTCGAGGGTCTGCATCAGCCAGGTCCAGAATTCCGCGAAGGAGCGGCCCTCGTCCCGCGTCGGCAGCGGATCCCAGGTGACGAACGGACGGTACGGCGCGGTGACCCCGCCCGCGGTGAGCAGCGTGCCCCACAGGTAGGCGCCGTGCTCCTGGTAGCTCTCCATGTCGACGTCCACCTCGACGTCGGCGCGCTGCACGGTCACCGTCTCGTGCCTGCGCACCAACGGCGCACCCGCCAACCACGCGCGCGCGATCACCACGGAGTCGGCGAAGCCGTTGCCCTGCCAGTCCTCCGGCGCCGGCCCGTCCCACGCGGCCAGCGCGTCGATGGTGTCCACGCCCGCCGCGCGCAGCACGTCCGCCCGCGACCCCGACGCCACCAGGGACACGTCGCGCGCCTGCGTCAGCTCCGCCCGGCACGCGTCCCACCATGGGCAGGACCGGCACTCGCCGATCTGCGACGGCACTGTCGCCAGCTCGCCGCGGGCGACGGCGATCCGGTCCGCGAACCGCTCGTCGTACTGGTCCATCACCGCGGCCAGGTCGTGCACCAGGATGCACTCGCCGCCGTACCCGATGGCACCGCCGAGCATCGCGGGGCTGGCGTGGCCGCGGCGCTCGAGCATCCGGTACAGCTGGGCGAGCCGGAACGCATCGCGCAGCTGCGCGCGTACCTTGCGGGTCCCGTCGACCGCGGGCGCCCAGGCATCCAGGCCGGAGGTCACCGCGCCGCTGCCCGGGTCGGTGACCTTGTGGTTGACCACGATCACCGGGAAGTAGCCGCCCCGCTCGGCGTCGCGGACCAGCAGCTCGGCCCGGCCGCGGCGGCCGGTGTCGAACTCCAGCGGCAGCACCGCACCCCAGATCCGGTCGGCACCGTCCGCGCAGGCCGCCAGCGTGGCCGCGGCCCGCTCCCGGGCCGGGGCGGCCGGGTCGACGACCACCCAGCGCAGACCCTCCGCCTCCATCAGCCGCTGCCGCATCGCCTCGCGGTGCGCGCGGGCCGCCTCGCGGCGCTGCTGGACGCCGACGTCCTCCGGAACCGACGCGACCACGGCCGGGTGCGCCGCGTCGAGATGGACGCGGTGCCGACAACTCGTCAGCGCGCGGGGGTCGATGAGCACCGGTCGAGACTGCCCCGGCGTGGGCGGGGACAGTTCGGCGACGACCGCCTGCGGCTGGTCCTGCGGGTCTTGCGAAGAAATCACAATGAAAGAGATTATGGTCCGCTGCACCGACAAGCCGCATCGCAAGGTCGCGGCCGCGATGCCCCCGCCACGCCGGGTGGTGTCGCGGATACGCTGTAGTGGACGCGCGCGCCGGTGTTCGCGCACCCGAGACGAGGGGCTCTACGCATGGGTTTGTTCCGGAAACGCAAGACGCGCGCGACCCGACGTGCGGAGGCGAAGGCACTCAAGACGAAGGCCAAGATGGAGGCCAAGCTCGGTGCCCGCAACGACCGCAAGAAGATCAAGTCCGACTCGAAGTCCACGAAGAAGATCGAGAAGGCCCAGATCTCGACGCTGAAGGCACAGGAGAAGGCGGCCCGGCGCGGGGGCAAGCTCAGCGTCAGCCAGGTCCGCAAGTACATCGGCATCGCGCGGCTGCTCACCCCCGTGCTCGCCCCGCTGATCTACCGCGGCGCGGTGGTGGTGCGCGGCCAGCTCGACCAGCAGCGGGCCGCGAAGATGGGCATCGCCGCGGAGGAACTCGGCAGCTACACCGGCCACGGCGCGCAGCTCAGCGCCCGGATCGCGGGGGCCGAGCGCTCCGCGAACGACATCGCGGCGCAGTTCAACGACCCCGAGACGATCACCTTCACCACCGCGATCCGCGGCCGGTTGGCCGAGCTGAGCACCGCCGTCCGGGCGGCCGAGCAGATGCCCACCCCGCGCCGCCGGGCCGCGCACCACGCGATCGCAGCCGAGCTCGACGGCGTCGAGGCCGACCTGCTCGCGCGCCTCGGCGTGCGCTGACCCGGCCGACCGAACCGAAGGATCCGTAGCCGCCGATGTCCGCCGCCCGCACCGCACCCACCGACCGCATGCGCGGCGCGGCGGTCGGTGCGCTCACCGCGGCGATGGCCGTGGCGGGGCACGGTTTCGCGGGGGGCGGTTTCCCGTCCAGCGCGGCGCTGACCCTGCTGGTGCTGGGCTGCGCTGGGGTCGGCGCGCTCGCCGGCAGCATCCGCGGCGGTGGCGTCCTAGCGCTGCTCGGCGCGCTGGCCTGCGGCCAGCTGGTCGGTCACCTCGCGTTGTCGACCGCGCTCACGCATCAACATGCCGGCGCCGACCTGTCGGCGCGCGGGCTGTCGATGCTCCTCTGGCACGCCGCCGCCACGGCGGTGTGCGCGACCCTCATCCGGGCCGCGGAACGGCTGTACGGGCCGGTCACCCGGGTGCTGCGGGCGCTGCTGCGGCCGGTCCCGGCCCCGCCGCGGCCCACCGGCAGCGCCCTCCGCGCCGTCGCGGTGGGCGGCGCCGAGCCGGTGCTGCTCGACTTCGCCATCTCGAGACGGGGACCGCCCGCGGCGGCATGCGCCTGAGCGCACTCCCCCCGGTCTTCCACTCGAGTAGAAACGACAACCACAGATGAACACTGCACTTTCGCGTGCCCTCGTCACGGCCGGCGCGGCCGGCGGCGTGCTGCTGCTCGGCGCCGGCGTCGCCTCGGCCCACGTCGGGGTGAGCGCACCCGGCGCCGCCCAGGGCGGCTACACGGTGCTCACCTTCAAGGTGCCCACCGAGTCCGACACCGCGGGCACCACCAAGCTGACCGTCACCCTCCCGGGCCTGAAGTCGGCCCGCACCGAGCCGATGCCGGGCTGGACCTCACAGGTAGTCAAGGACCCCGCCACCCAGGCCGCCACCGAGGTCACCTGGACGGCGGACCCGGGCGTGGCCGTCGGCCCCGGCCAGTTCCAGCAGTTCCTACTGTCCGCGGGCCCGCTGCCCAGCGAGGACACCGTGTCCTTCCCGACGGTGCAGACCTACAGCGACGGCAAGGTCGTCTCCTGGAACCAGCAGCCCGGGCCCGACGGCGCGGAGCCGGACAAGCCGGTCCCCAGCCTGACCCTGGCCGCGGACACCGAGGGTGACGGCTCGCACGGCGCGAGCACCTCGTCGGACGAGCCGTCCGACGCCGCCGTGGACACCACCGCCCGCTGGCTCGGCGGTGCCGGGCTGGTGCTCGGCGCGCTCGGCGCGGCCCTCGGCATCGGTGCCACCGTCCGAAGCCGTCGGGCATGAGCGCCCGGATCCGCGTCCTCGCGGTCGCGCTGCTCGCCGTCCTCGCCGCACTCGTCGGCGGGGGCGTCGCCGCCGCCCACTCGGCGGTGACCGCGTCCAGCCCGGAGAACGGCGCCTCCGTGGCCACCGGGCCCGACCGCGTCACCCTGACGTTCAACGAGCCCCCACAGGCCAGCTTCGCCACCCTCACCGTGGTGGGCCCGGACGGCAACCTGTGGTCGAAGGGCGAGCCGACGGTCCAGGGCGAGACGGCAAGCGTGGCGGTGGGACCGCTCGGCCCCGTCGGGGAGTACACGATCGCGTACCGGATCACCTCCGCGGACGGGCACCCGATCAGCGGCACCAGCAAGTTCACCCTCACCGAACCCGGCACCGGCACCCCCGGCCCCAAGCCGGGCGGCGCCGCGGCGGAGGGCTCCGAGGACAGTTCCGACGGGCTGCCGCTGTGGCCGTTCATCGCGGCGGCCGTGGTGGTGTTCGCGGGCGGGCTGGCGTTCACGCTGCGCCGGCCCGGCAAGGACTGACCTCGATGGGCCGGGTGGGCAGCACCCCGCGGTGGCTGCTGCTCGCCTGGCCCACCGGGCTGGCCGGGGTCAGCCTTGCCTGGCTGTTGGCGACGCCGTCGGGTCCGGACCCGTCGAGTGCGATCCGGGTGCTGTCGGTGCTGCTCGGTTCCACGGTGCTCGGCCTGGCGGCGCTGGACTGGCTCCAGCGCGGGGACCGACGGCCGGCGGTCCCCCGGGCCGACCTGTGGCGTCCCGTCGCGGCACTGGCCGGTGCCTGGTCGGTCGCCGAGACCGCGCTGCTGGTGTCCGCGGCCGCCGAGACCGCGGAACGGGCGGCGGGCGGGCTGCCCGCCGCCGCGTTCGGCCGGTTCGTCGGCGAGATCAGCGCCGGCCAGATCGGCGCGGCGGTGCTGGCCTGCACCGCCGCGACCACCGCCTTCGCAGCGGTCGCCTTCCGCCGCGCGGCGCCGTGGTCGCCGCTGCCGGTGGCGGTGCTGGCCGGGTTCGCGCTGGCCGCCCGACCGGTGACCGGGCACATGTCGGCGCAGGCCCTGGGGTCGGCGTTCGTCGCAGCGCACGTGCTGGCCGCCGCGCTGTGGCTCGGTCCACTGGTCGCGATGGCGATGCTGGTGCGAGGACGCGGCGGCTGGGCGCTGCTGCTGCCGCGCTACTCCACCCTGGCGTGGCGGTGCGTGGCGGCGCTGGCCGTGACCGGGACGGTGGACGCGGCGGTCCGACTCGGCGGCCCCGGCGCGCTGATCGACACCGGCTACGGGCGGATCGTGCTGGCCAAGGCCGTGGCCCTGGCCGCGCTGGCCGGGCTCGGCTGGTGGTGGCGTCGCACCTGGGTACCGGCGGCGGGCGCGCACCGCACCCCTGCCGAGGAGTCACTGCGCCACGCCACGGTGGAGGTGCTGGCGATGTCGGTGGCCTTCGGCCTGGCCGCGGCGCTGGCCACCACCGCCTGACCGGTGTCGGTGGGCGGGGCTAGAAAGGACCCATGCCCACCGAGCGCGACGCACGCACGATGATGCTGGCCCTCCCCGAGGTCGAGGAGGTGGTGGTGGCCAACTGGGGCGACCAGCCGACCTTCCGGGTGCGCAAGAAGATGTTCGGGCTCGTCGGGTACGGCGCCCCGACGGTGTGCCTGAAGGCCACCCGAGACGACCAGGCCGCGCTGATCGCCGAGAACCCGGACGTGTTCCTGGTGGCGCCGTTCTTCGGCCGGTGGGGCTGGATCGACGTGGTGCTGGCCCGGGTGGACCCGCAGGAGCTGGCCGAACTGGTCGAGGAGGCCTGGCGGCTGACCGCGCCGAAGCGGGTGATCGCGGCGTACGACCGCGACTCCGAGTCCACCTAGCTCACAGGTTTCGGCGCGAGCTCGTCCCGACGCGAGCGCGCGTTGAGCGCGGTCGCGCTGGCCAGTCCGAGCGCCAGGAATCCGGACGCCACGAACAGCGCGGTGCGGGTGGAGTCGCCGAAGCCCTCCGCCAGCGCGGTGGTGACCTCCGGCCCGGTCGGCCCGAGCTTGCCCTCGTCGCCCTGCTCGCGCAGGCCGGAGATGGTCCCGCCGGCCGAGTCCCGGGTCGCGGTGACCAGCTGCTCCTGCACCGGCGGCGGCACCGCGGCGACCGGCTCGAGGCGGTCGGTGAGGTTCTGCGCCAACGAGATCGAGAGCACCGCACCCAGGATCGCGGAGCCCAGCGCGGCGCCGAGCTGGCGCACGGTGCTCTGGGTGGCCGAGCCCTGCCCGGACTTCTCGGTGGGGATGTCCGCGAGCACGGTCCCGGTCAGCTGCGCCGACGCCAGCCCCAGCCCGGCGCCGTACACCGCCAGCAGCACCGCCAGCAGCCACGGGGACACCGTGGAGGAGATGAACAGCGCGACCACGGCCACGCCCACGGCCTCCAGCGCCAATCCCAGGATCACGGTCTTCGGCGCACCGAACGCGGCGGCGACGTGCCGGGCCGCGGCGCCGGACGCGAACGCACCCAACGCCATCGCCGCCAGCACCAGGCCGGCGCCCATCGTGGTCAGGCCGAGCGCGTTCACCAGGAACAGCGGCAGCACCAGCAGCAGGCCGAACTCGCCGATCGCCACGGTCAGCGCGGTCAGGTTGCCCCAGGTGAACGTCGGCACCGAGAACAGGCTCAGGTCGAGGATCGCGGAGCGGTGACTGCCGCGGGCCCGGTGCCGCTCCCAGACCACGAACAGGACGAGTGAGAGCACGCCGATCGCGCCGACGACCGGGACCACCGACACCGGCGCATCCTGCGGCCACTCGATCCCGAACACGCTGAACGGCGCGATCGGCTTCCACCAGCCGAGGCTCTGTCCCTCGATCAGCGCGAAGATGACGCCGCCGAAGCCGATCGCGCTGAGCAGCAGGCCGTCCACGTCGAGGCCCGGTTCGGTGATCTTGGCCTGAGTCTCCCGCACCGCGAACAGGGCGCCGACGATCACGGCGATGCCGATCGGGATGTTCACGATGAAGATCCACGGCCAGGTGAAGTACGTGGTCAGCCAGCCGCCGAGCAGCGGACCCACCGCCGCCATGCCGGAGATGACGGCGCCCCACACCGCGAACGCGACGATCCGATCCTTGCCCTTGAAGGTGGCGTTCACGCTCGACAGCGTGGTCGGGAGTACGAACGCCCCGCCGACGCCCTGGACCACCCGGGCGACGATCAGCGCGGAGGCGGTGCCCGCCGCGGCTGCCATCAGGCTGCCGACCATGAACAGCACCACGCCGAGGATGAACATGCGGCGGCGGCCGAGTCGGTCGCCGAGCCGGCCTGCGGTGAGCAGCAACGCGGCGAACACCACCGAGTAGACGCTGTTGACCCACTGGGCGTCCGTCAGGTCCATGTTCAGGTCGGTGATGATCACCGGCAATGCGACACCGACGATGGTGCCGTCGACCACGATCATCGACAGGCCGGCGGCGAGGACGCCGAGCCCGATCCACGCGCGTCGGTCCGCCCGTGGTTCGGTGTCGATCTCGGTGGGATCGGTCGACATCGTGAAACCTCCCGGCTCGAAGCAATTGTCACCGAACGACTTCGGGGACCGTCTCGATTCCACCAGTTGTGGTCCGGTTCGGCCGTTCCGAACCGCCGGTCGCCACCAAATTTCCACCTTTCGATGGAGAAACCGGCGCGTACGTCTGTACGCCACACCCTGTATCTCCCCGGGGTCATCCCCGATGGGCCATACGAGTCCGTCAGGTCCCCGGGATACGTAGCCGGACACCGGCCGCGGGGTTCAGGAAGCCTGGATCTCGCCTCCCGGGCATCCACTGCCCGCGGCGTTCTGACCTAGTCGCGACGCATCCCCGACGGTGCGGACACACAGTCCTGTCAACGTCCCGGGGAAGGAATTTCTGCTCTGCATACATCCTTCACCTGGCAAAACATCATTGTGATCGAACGTGCGTGCGAGTATCGTTTGGTGTATGGAACTCGACGCCATGCTCACCGACCCCACCGGGGTCGAGGCATGGCGACTCGACGAAACCGAACTCGCGAGCACCGTCCCGGAACTGTCATCGAAGATCCTCGAGTTGGAGGCGCTACGGGTGCGACTGGTGCACGAGGCCGACCAGCGATGCGTCCCCAACCATCTCGGTGCCGCGGACACCACCTCCTGGCTCTCCGACGCCACCCACATGACCGCCGGGCACGCCGGCAGGATCGTCCGACTCGGCCGGGAACTGCCGTTGCACCCGCGGATGGCCGCCGCGTTGGACGCCGGGCGGATCGAACTCGGCCATGTCCAGGTGATCGTCGACTTCCTCGCCCGACTCGAACGACTCACCGTCGGCCAGCCTGGCCCGTTGGTGGAGACGGACTGGGACCACCCCGACCCGGAAACCGGCCGACCCGACGACTGCCAGGCCTACCTGCTCATCGCAGCCCAGCTCGAGAACGCCACCGTCCTCCGCAGACGAGCCCGCGCGTTGGAACTGCTGCTGCAGCTCGACGGGACCGTGCCACCGGACGGAGAGAACCCCGAACTCAACGAGTTCCACGCCTCCGCCACCCTCGGCGGACGAGTGCACGTGAAGGGCTCCTTCGACGCCGAGGTCGGCGAAGCCCTCAACACCGCGCTGTCGGGCCTGTCGAAGCCGCATCCGAGCACCGACGACGACGGAAACCCGATCCGCGACCCCCGTTCCGCCGCGAAACGCCGCGCGGACGCGTTGGAGCAGATCATCCGCGGCCACCTCGACAACGCCCGAGGGCCGGTCGAGGGCGGTGAACGGCCGCACGTCACCGTCACCATCGACCTCGACGCCCTCAAGGAAGCACTCGCCAAGACTGCGCCGACGCCGGCGACCGGGGCATGGACGAAGAACGGCTGGGACTACCACTCCGGCAACGCAACCGGACCCGCCGGCGGCACGCCCGGCGATAGCTGCTCAGATGTCCGACCCCCGCGGCACTACCGCAGAGTCCGGCACGCCAGCATGCCGTGGGCCGGACCCGTCTCCGCCGCCATCGCGGCACGCCTGTCCTGCGACGCGAAGGTCACCGCGGTCTTCGTCGACAAGGAGGGCAACCCTCTCGATGTCGGCCGCAGCACCCGCTTCGTCACACCAAGCCTGCGGAAGGCGTTGGTGGCCAGGGACTGCGGCTGCGCGTTCCCCGGCTGCGGACGACCCGCCGCCTGGACCGACGCCCACCACATCTGGCACTGGTCCAGGGGTGGTCCCACCGCACTGTCGAACCTGGTGCTGCTGTGCAAGAAGCACCACACGATCATCCACAAGAACCACTGGGCCGTGCAGATCGAATCGGACGGACATCCGTGGTTCACACCCCCGGCCTGGGTCGACCCGGCGCGAAGACCCCGGCCGGCCCACAACCGGCGCGAGATCCACGGAACCTGACCAGGCGAAGACCTGCACCACCCACAACCGGACCGGTTGCGGCCGAAACACACTCGGCTGCAACCGGTCCGCGCTAGGTGACTAGAGGCGGTCACTCCCCGCGGACCCTGAAACTGGCGCCACGGTCCGGGGCATCGCAATGTTCGTCGGACTACAGAACGAAACCAGCCCCACCGCGCTGTGCGGTGGGGCTGGTGGCGAGAGGAGCTTCTGCGGAATCCAACGGATCCTCGCCCCGCGTCAGCGCTCGAGATAACCCTTCATCCGCGCAAGGGTGGTCTGCATCCCAGACTTCATCAGTTCATCCCGATTGCGGCCCAGCAGCTTCGACCGCTGCACCATCCTCACGTAGAACTGGGGCGTGCCGACTACCTCGCGGGTCTCGGTCAGCTTGACGCCGGTATCGGACGGCTCGAGCAGATAGGTCCAACGGGTCTTCGAATCGCCCACCTCGAACGAGAACTTCTGCCCGGCAACCACATCGACAACCGTGCAGTGAGTGCTCCAGCGGATCAGCCCGTGCCGGTTGCTTCCGGTGAACGTCGCCCCGACGGTCGCCGGCTTCCCACCGGTCCAGCGCCCGCCCATGTTCTCGGGGCTGAACCGGTGGTACCCGGAGATGTCGGTGACGGCGTCCCACACTGCGGACGGCGCGGCCTCGATGTGAACGCTCGCGATGTCCACGGTCAGCGGCCCGGAAGGTACTGCAGCACCTTGATGAACGGCGCCATCACCTTGGCCCACACCTTCGGCGGAAGTCCGCGCGGCCCACCGAGATTGAGCACCCGGGTGGTCGCCACGGTCTGCGACTCGGTGTACTTGAGCATGCCGTCGAGTCCATGCCTACGACCGACGCCGGAAACGCCCATGCCGCCCATCGGCGCGGCGGTGCTACCCCAGGCCGGTGCGTAGCCCTCGTCGACGTTGACCGTACCGGCACGCACCTGCGCGGCGATGGCCTCGCCCTCGGCCTTGCTGCCCGCCCACACGCTGGCGTTGAGGCCGTACTCGGTGTCGTTGGCCAGCCGGATCGCCTCGTCGACGTGCGCCACCGGGTAGATCGACACCAACGGGCCGAACGTCTCGTTGCGCGCGCACTCCATCTCGTCGGTCACACCGGTGAGCACCGTCGGCTCGTAGAACAGCGGGCCGAGGTCCGGACGGGCCTTGCCGCCGGCGACCACCGTCGCACCCTTGACGACGGCGTCGTCGACGTGACCGGAGACCGTCTTGACCTGCGCCTCGGAGACCAGGCTGCCCATCTCGATGCCGAACTCGTAGCCCGGGGCCAGGGTCATCTTCTTGACCCGGTCGCCGAAGAGCCGGATGAACTCGTCGGCCACCGGCTGCTCGACGTAGATGCGCTCGATGGAGATGCACAGCTGGCCGGAGTTCGAGAAGCAGGCGCGGACGGCGGCGTCGGCCACCTCCCGCAGGTTCGCACCCTTGGTGACGATCATCGGGTTCTTGCCGCCGAGCTCGGCGGAGAATCCGATCAGCCGGCGGCCGGCCTGCTCGGCGAGCAGCTTGCCGGTGTCGGAGGAACCGGTGAACATCAAGTACTCGGTGTTCTCGACGATCGCGGTGCCCACAACGGATCCCGGGCCGGGAACCACGGCGAACAGGTCGCGGGGCAGGCCGGCCTGGTACAGCAGGTCGACGCAGGCCAGCGCGCAGTACGGGGTCTGGCTGTCCGGCTTGAGGACGACGGCGTTGCCGGCCAGCACGGCGGCGATCGCGTCCGAAACCGCGAGCGTCATCGGGTAGTTCCACGGCGAGATGACGCCGACGACGCCCTTCGGGTGGTGCCGCACGACGGTCTTCGTCAGACCCGGCAGCATGCCCTGCACCCGCTTCGGCTTGAGCGCCTTCGGGGCCAGCCGGGCGTAGAAACGCGAGGTCAACGCGATGTCGAGGACCTCTTCCTGGGCCGCGGCGCGCGACTTTCCGGTCTCGGCCTGTGCCATGTCCATCAGGGCGTTGCGGTTGGCCAGCACCAGGTCGCGGTACCGGTGGAAGACCTTCGCACGGTCCTCGGCGGAACGGGCCGCCCAGTCCGCCTGGGCAACCCGGGCGCGGGCGATTGCGGCCTTCGCATCCGCGGCGGTGCCGACGGGGATGGTCGCCAGTTCGCGGCCGGTGAAGGCCTCGACGACGGGCCGGGTGGGCCGACTCGCGGCGTCGTCGATCGCGACGAGGTCGAGGAGCCGCGCGAACGTTGCGGCGGACGGAGCAGGCATTTCGCACCCCTACTGGTGAGTATTACTACGAATCACGTCAACCTACCTGGTCGGTGGCCCGCATCACAGGGCAGCCGGGAAACAGCCGCTGCCGTCACCGGCGACGGCCGGGTCCACGAAACGGCGGCCGCGAGGTAGTCCGCGACCTGACCGACATCCCAGCCGTGGGCCTCCCGCAGGCCCGCACCGAGGACCCGCAGATAGTCGGGCGACGGCGCGGAGTGCACCGCCGTCGAACCGCGGGCCCGGCAGGTGAACGTGAGCATGGCGAGCCCGTCGCGGCGGCCCAGGTCGAGCACCCGGTCGTAGCACCGGGGTTCCTGCCCGCGGATGTCCTCGAACTGTTCGGCGGTCAGCAGGTACGCCCGGGCCGCGACCCGGCCCGCCTCGTCCGGGTCGTAGAACGCCCGGCCGCCGCCCCACACCCGCGACCGACCCGCGAAGAAGACCCGGCCGGGCGCCAGGACCGGCGCCGACCCCCGCGGCGCGCGACCGTCGCGCGCGCCGACCTGGGTGCACCGACCACCGTCCGGGCGACCGCCCCGCAGGTAGCAACCCAGGCGGTCGATCGACATGTTCGACCCGTAACTGACGTACCAGACCAGCACACCACCGACGGTACTCGGCGGCCACACCGCCGGGCCGCGGCTCAGCCCTGCGCGACCGTCTCCTTGGCCCAGCGGTAGTCCGCCTTGCCGCTCGGCGAGCGCACGACCGCGGGCACCACCACGATCGACCGCGGAATCTTATAGCCGGCGACGTGCAGGCGGCAGTGCTCGGTCAGCTCGGAGGTGTCCACCTCACAGCCCTCGCGCAGCGCCACCACCGCGGCGACCCGCTCGCCGAACCGGGCGTCCGCGACGCCGGCGACCAGCGCGTCGAGCACCGCGGGATGCGTCTTGAGGGCCAGTTCCACCTCTTCCGGGTACACCTTCTCGCCGCCGGAGTTGATGCACGTCGAGCCGCGGCCGAGCAGCACGATGGTGCCGTCCGCCTCCCGTCGGCCCATGTCGCCGAGCACCGCCAGGCGCACTCCGTCGACGGTCGGGAACGTCGCCGCGGTCTTCTCCGGGTCGCCGAAGTACTCGATCGGGACGTGGCCGCGGCGGGCGATGAAGCCCGGCTCCGCCGACTCCGCGGCGAGCACCCGGTTCTGCCCGTCGACCAGCAGCATGTTCGGGTTGGACCGGATGCGCTTGGTGCCGTCGGCGTCGAACTCCACCACGCCGTCGTTGCCGGACTCCGACGCCCCGAAGGCGTCCTTGACCACCAGGCCGGGCAGCATCTCGCGCAGCCGGTCCTTGAGCGCGGGCGAGAACAGCGCGCCACCGGAACCGATCAGCTTCAGCGAGCTCAGGTCGTAGCGGGACCCGCTGGCGTCGATGGCATCGGCGATCGGACCGGCGATGGCGTCACCGACGACGGTGATGCCGACGATCCTCTCCGACTCGACCATCCGCAGCACCTGCTCGGGGTCGAAGGTGCGGGCGATGACCCGCGGTGCGCCCATCAGGAACGCCGTGAGCAGCGAGTAGACCGCGGCCCCGTGCATCAACGGCGGAATCAGCATCAGCACAGTCGGACTCGTGTTCGCGACGGCCGCGTCCACCACCTCCGCCGCCGAGCGCCGCGGCGGTCCGGACAGGTTGGCGCCGGACAGGGCCGCGTAGAAGAAGTCCTCGTGTCGCCACACCACACCCTTGGGCATCCCGGTCGTGCCGCCGGTGTAGACGACGAAGTGGTCGTCCTCGCTGCGCGGCGCGAAGTCGCGGCCGTCCGACTGCGCCGCCAGCGCCGGCTCGTAGTCCTGCGCCTCGATGCCGTCGAAACGCACCCCCGCGTCCCCGACCAGCAGCAGGTGCCGCAGGCCCGGGCACTGCGGCAGCGTCGCGGCCACCGTTGCGGCGTAGTCGGTCTCGACTACCAGCGCCACGATCTCCGAGTTGTTGTAGAGGTAGGCCAGCTCGGCGTCGGTGTACCGGTAGTTGACGTTGACCGCCACGGCGCGAATCTTCATGCAGGCCAACAGCGTTTCGACGTACTCGAGGCAGTTGCGCATGTGCAGGCCGACGTGCTGGCCGGGCTGCACCCCGATCGAGAGGAGGTGGTGTGCGAGCCGGTTGGCGCGCCGGTCGAGCTCGACATAGGAGCGTCGCTGGACTTCCAGCTCGTCCGTACCCGGTACCGACGAGCCGAAGATCAACGCCACCCGGTCCGGGATCGCGTCGGTGACGGCTTCGTAGAGATCGGCAATATTCAACGACACGCCCGGTTCCTCACTTCACAACTGCATCAAGCCCACAAGAGATCGTTCGCGAAGCTAACACGCGGGCGGGTGTGCCGGGTCCAAAACCATTGCGGTCGAAACTCTTAGGCCAGGTCATCGACACCGAGGGAACAATGCCGCGCAGCCCGAACTTCCCGCCGGGGCCGAACGGCGACTAGCCTTGAATGATGGATCCGCCGGGAACCCGGTACGTCCAACGCGAGGGTCACGCGCTGGCCTACCAGGTGGTGGGCGGCGGGGATCTCGACGTGGTGTGGTTCTTCGAGATCAACATGCATCTCGACCTCATGTGGACCGATCCCCAGATCCACTACCTGCTCGAACGGGGCACGACCTTCGCCCGCACGGCCTACTTCCAGCGCCGCGGGATCGGCCTGTCCGACCCGGTGGACCACATCCCCTCCCTCGAACAGCAGGCCGACGACATCGCCGCGGTGATGGACGCGGTCGGGATGCGATCGGCCACCGTCGTCGGGGTTGCCAGCGCCTGCGGGCCGGCGGCACTGCTGGCCGCGCGATCACCGGATCGTGTCACCGGTCTCGTCCTGATCCAGCCCTTCGCCGAGCGCCTGCTCGGATCGGATCGAGCGCCCCCCGGCTGGGAGCAGGCCGACATCGACAGGTTCATCGGCGGATGGCGATCCGCTTACGCGCACTGGGGATCCGGCGAAAGTGTGCCGATGTGGGACCCGGCCGTGGACACGCCGTTCAACAGGCGCCTGATGGCGATGCTGGAGCGCTGCTCGTCGACGCCCGCCACCGCCCAGGCACACCTGGAGAACCTGCTGCACCTGGACTACTCCCAGGCCCTGCCCGCGATCCAGTGCCCGGCCCGCGCCATGCTCGTACCCACGAGTCCGGTGTCGCGGGGAGCATCGCGTCACGTCGCCGAACTGATCCCCAACGGCAGCTTCCATGTGCTGCCGTCGGCTCCCCCGGGTGCCTCCCTGGGCGAGGCCTGGGTGCCGATCCTCGACCACGTCGAGGAGGTCGCGACCGGCCTGCACCGGCGTGCCGATGCCGATCGATTCCTGGCGTCGGTGCTGTTCACCGACGTCGCCGCATCGACGGAGGCACTCGCCAGCATCGGCGACCTGGCCTACCGCGATCTGCGCGCGGCCCACGAGCGCCAGGTCCGCACCGTGGTGGACGAGGCCGGCGGGCGCCTGGTCAACGTCGCGGGCGACGGCACCTTCAGCGTCTTCGACGGCCCGGCCACGGCGGTCCGCTGCGCCGAACGGATCTGCCGGGCGGCGGAGGCGCTCGGCATCGACGTGCGGGCAGGCGTGCACACCGGCGAGGTCGAACGCACCGGTCTCGAACTGACCGGGATGTCCGTGCACGTCGGCGCCCGGATCTGCGCCACCGCGGCTCCGGGCGAGGTGCTGGTCTCCCGTGTGGTGCACGACCTCGTGGCGGGCTCGGGTTTGTCGTTCACCGACCACGGGGAACGACAACTGAAGGGCGTCCCCGGACGATGGCAGCTGTTTGCGCTCGCAGACACCGGTCACGGTCCGTCCGCGACGCCCCCAATCCCGCTCCGGCTCGCCCTGTTCGACCGGGCCGTCCTGCGCACCGCCCGGCGGACACCGAAGCTGGTCCGGGCCGCGATCGGCCTGGTCAACGCCCGAGAACGTCGGCAGTCCAGGCGGCCCGGATGACACGACAAGGCTGACGAAATGGACCCACCGGGTACCCGATACGTCCAGTGTGAGGGTCGCTCGCTGGCCTACCAGGTGGTGGGCGAGGGCGGCGCCGACGTGGTCGTGTTCCTCGAGATCGGTCTCCACCCGGACCTGATGTGGACCGATCCGCACATTCACTACCTGTTCGAGCGGGCCGCGGCCTTCGGCCGGATCGCCTACTTCCAGCGCCTCGGATTGGGTCTGTCCGACCCCATCGACCAGATCCCGACCCTGGCTCAGCAGGCCGACGAGGTCCTCGCGGTGATGGACACGACCGGCATGCAGCGCGCCACCCTGGTCGGGGTCGGCGGCACCTGCGGCGCCGTCGCAGTGCTGGCCGCACGTGCCCCCGAGCGGGTGACCGGCCTGGTGCTGCTGCAACCGTTCATCGAGGGCGTGCTCCGTGAGGGCGGAGGGATGCCGCGCGGCTGGGACGCGGCGTCCCGGGACCGCTACGTCCGGGAATGGCGCGCGGCCTACGCGAACTGGGGCTCCGGCCAGGTCCTGTCCGCGTGGGATTCGAGCGAGAATTCACCGTTCAACCGGCGGATCATGGCGCTGCTCGAGCGCTGCTCAGCGACCCCGGCGACCGCGCGCGCGTACCTGGAGTGGTTGTTCCGACTCGACGGATCCGATGCCCTGCCGTCCATCCAGTGCACGACCCGCGTTCTCCACCCGACGGCGAGTTCGATGCCCCCGGCGGTCAGTCGTCACGTCGCAGAGGCGATTCCGCACGCGACCCTGCACCTGCTCCCCCCGATGTCGCCGGGTTCCTCCCTCGGCGAGGCCTGGGTGCCGATCCTGGACCACATCGAACAGGTCGCCACCGGTGCGACGCGGCCGGTCAACGCCAACAGGTACCTCGCCTCGGTGCTGTTCACCGACGTGGTGGGTTCGACCGAGATGCTGGCCAGAATCGGCGACGGCCCGTACCGCGACCTCCGCGCCGCGCACGAGCGGCAGGTCCGTGACGCGGTCGAGCGGGCGGGTGGACGGCTGGTCAGCGTGGCGGGCGACGGCACCCTGAGCGTGTTCGAGGGTCCGGCCGCCGCGGTCCGGTGTGCGCGCACGGTGTGCCGCCAGGCCGCGGAACTGGGCCTCGGCGTGCGCGCGGGTGTGCACGCAGGCGAGGTCGAGGGGATCGGGCCGGACCTGACCGGCCTGACCGTGCACATCGGCGCCCGGATCGGCGGCGTCGCGGGCCCCGGCGAGGTGCTGGTCTCGCGGGCCGTGCGCGACCTGGCGGTCGGCTCCGGGCTCTCCTTCGTCGAGCGCGGCGAACCCGCACTGAAGGGCGTCCCGGGCCGCTGGCCGCTGTACGCGCTGTCCGACTCGGAGCCCGCGCCGACCGTGCTGCCGCGAAAACTGCCGCGCCTGAGCATGATCGACCGCGCCGTGCTCCGCACCGCGAAACGTGCACCCGGCCTGCTGCGGGCCGCCCTGAGTCTCGGCAACGCCCGTCAACGCCGGCGGACACGTCAGCGGCGGAGGCCGGATTCGCGACGCACCTGAACCTCACGCAACGGGCACCGACGAGGACCTCCTCCGGCCACGGCCGTCGTCCCGGACCGGTGGACATCGCGTCCGGGTCGGCGGACCCGGACCGGAGGCCGGGTTCTACCCTGGGAAGATGCCCGACCAGCGCAAACCCAACCTCGGCCAGTACCTCCGGTACCTGGTCGGCGGCGTCCTGCCCGAGTCCATGCAGGACTGGGTGCGAAACGACCTCGTCGGTCGCGGGGCGATGACGCGGTACGTGCTGCGCTTCACCATCCCGCTGATCCCGCTGTTCGCGGCGTTCTACCTCCTCATCCCGGGTGAGCGCTGGATCCCGCTGGCGATGATGGCGCTGCTGCTGTTCCCGGTGCTGTACTTCGCGATCGCGCTGATGAACATCTACCGGCGGCACCGCCTGCTCGCCCACGGGCTCGACCCCGAGCTGCTCGACGCCAAGGCGCAGCGCCGCGTCGAGGCCACCCGGGACGACTACGAGCGTCGTCACGGCCGTGGCGAGGGCTGACCGCGCGAACTAGGGTGTACGGGCACACCGACGAAGGGGACAACACACATGAGCGAGCCCGTGGCGACCGCCGACCTGGCCGACGAGATCGGCCCCGAGATCCGCAGCTGTGACACCCAGTTCATCCAGTTCGGTGGGCACGCAACATTTTCCGGACGCATCACCACCATCAAGTGCTTCCAGGACAACCTGTTGGTCAAGCAGACCCTGAGCGAGCCCGGCAACGGCGGCGTCCTGGTGGTCGACGGCGACGCGAGCGTCCACACCGCCCTGGTCGGCGACATCATCGGCGGCCGCGGCGTGACCAACGGCTGGGCGGGCGTCATCGTGAACGGCGCGGTGCGCGACTCGGCAATCCTGCGCACCCTCGAGATCGGCATCAAGGCCCTCGGCACCAACCCGCGCAAGAGCACCCAGACCGGTTCCGGCGAGATGAACGTCCCGGTCAGCTTCGGCGGCGTCACCTTCAACCCGGGAGAGACGGTCTACAGCGACCACGACGGCGTCGTCGTCCGCGCCGAGGACTGAGCGTCACCGCCGAACGGGCGGTTGCCGGGACATCGGCCGAGAGCCGACCGAAGGCGGCCGCCCGTTCGGCGTCCGAAGTCTCAGAAGTGCGCGACCCGCGCGCTGGTCTCGCCGATCGCCACCACGTCACCCTGCTGCAGCTGACGGCCGCGTCGGACCTCCACCTCGCCGTTGACCGAGACCATTCCGTCGGCGATGACCTCCTTGGCCTCGGCCCCGGACTCGATGAGGCTGGCCAGCTTGAGGAACTGACCGAGCCGGATGGACTCGTCGCGGATGGGGACGTCGAAGGTTTCGGCCATGACCCCATCCTCCCGCGGATCCCGGCCCACCGCCCCGGCGACCCCCGGACGCGTCAGCCCACGACGGCGACGGGGTCACCGATCTCGACGTTGTCGAAGAACCACGCGGCGTCCTCGGTGCTCAGGTTGATGCAGCCGTGGCTGACGTTCTCGTAGCCCTGTGAGTCGACGGACCAGGGCGCGGCGTGGACGAAGATGCCGCCGGAGGTGAGTCGGACCGCGTACTCGACGTCGAGCCGGTAGCCCTCCGGCGCGTCGATGGGCACCCCGTAGGTCGACGAGTCCATCACCATCTCGCGGGCCTTCTCCATGACGTGGAAGGTGCCGAGCGGCGTCTCGTATCCGGGCTTGCCCATCGACGCGGGCATCACCCTGACCACCTGCCCGCCGATGCTGACCGTGAACTGGTGCGTCGAGACGTTGGCGACGGCCGACACCGACCCGCCGGCCTGGGTTCCGGGCCCCGCGGTCGCCACGCCCGTCGCCCCGCCTACCTCGAACAACACCAGCGCTGCGACGGCCAGAAGCACCCGTACACCGTGTCGCCTACTCCACATGGCCGTACCGCCCTTCGAGATGACGCGACGAACCCCTCCAGTCAAGCACTTCGACGGTCAGCGGGACAGAGCCGGAACGGCTTTGCGGCAGATCGGCCGGGCGCTTCACTCCGCACCTCGCGGTCCCAGGCTTCACACTGGATGTCATGACGCCGAGCACCGCGATCGAACCGTCTGTCGCCGCCAGTCTGCCGCCCGTCCGGCCACTGTCACTGGCCCGGACCGGGAGGCTGTCCGCGGTCCCACACATCGCCGGCGTGGTGTTCGGGATCTACGCGACGCTGGTGTTCGCGTGGAGCCTGTCGCCGGTGCTCCGTTACCTGCTCCACACGCCCCGCGAGTACGTCGACAACTACTACTTCGACGCGCCCGACACCAGCTTCTCCTGGGCCCTGGTGCTGGGACTGCTCGCGGCGGCGCTCGCCAGCCGCAAGCGGATCGCCTGGTGGCTGCTGACGGTCTACCTGGCCCTGTTCGCGCTGGTGAACCTGGCGATGCTGATCGGCGAGCGCAACGTGCACGCCGGGGTGGCACTGGTGGTGCACCTCGCTGTGATCGGCGTGCTCGTCGCCGCGCGGCCGCAGTTCTACACCCGGGTGCGACGCGGCGCGGTGTGGAAGGCCCTCGGCGTGCTGGTCGGCGGGCTCGCCGTCGGCACCCTGCTCGGCTGGGCCCTGGTCGAACTCTTCCCCGGGACGCTGCCGCCGAACCAGCGGTTGCTGTGGGCTCTCAACCGCGTCGCCGGTGTCGTGGTGGTCGACAACGAGCAGTTCGACGGTCGCACACACGGATTCGTCAACACCATCCTCGGCCTGCTGGGCGCACTGGCCCTGCTGGCCGCGGTCATCACGCTGTTCCGCTCGCAGCGCTCGACGAACGCACTCACCGGCGAGGACGAGTCGGCGCTGCGCGGTCTGCTCGCCCGCTCCGGCGGCGACGACTCGCTCGGCTACTTCGCCACCCGGCGCGACAAGGCGGTGGTGTTCGCGCCCAGCGGCAAGGCCGCCGTCACCTACCGAGTCGAACTCGGGGTGTGCCTGGCCAGCGGCGACCCGATCGGGGACGAGGAGGCCTGGCCGCACGCCGTCGACGCCTGGCTGGACCTGGCCTCCACCTACGGCTGGACGCCGGCGGTGATGGGCGCCGGCGAGGCAGGCGCGACCGCCTACAACCGGGCCGGGCTCATCGTCCTGCAACTCGGCGACGAGGCGATCCTGCAGACCCGTGAGTTCGACCTGCACGGTCGCGAGATGCGGCAGGTGCGGCAGGCCGTCAACCGAATCCGCAAGCACGACATCACCTCCCGGATCCGTCGGCACCGTGACATCCCGCCCGAGGAGATGGCGGAGGTGATCGCCCGCGCCGATGCCTGGCGCGACACCGAGACCGAGCGCGGGTTCTCGATGGCCCTCGGCCGGCTCGGCGATCCCGCCGACGGCGACTGCCTACTGGTGGAGGCCGTCGCCCCGGCCGATCCCACGGTCGACGGCGCCGAGGAGACCGTGGTGGGCATGCTGTCGCTGGTCCCGTGGGGCGCCACCGGGGTGTCCCTGGACCTGATGCGCCGAAACCCGAAGGCCCCCAATGGCGTAATGGAGTTCATGGTCACCGAGCTGGCTACCGGTTCCGACCGGTTCGGGATCACCCGGATCTCGCTGAACTTTGCGGTGTTCCGGTCGGTGTTCGAGGAGGGCGCCCGGATCGGTGCCGGACCGGTGCTGCGGGTGTGGCGTTCGGTGCTGCTGTTCTTCTCCAAGTGGTGGCAGCTCGAGGCGTTGTACCGCTCCAACGTGAAGTACCAGCCGGAGTGGGCGCCGCGGTATCTCTGCTTCTCCGACAACCGGGTACTGCCGAAGGTCGGCATGGCCTCCGCGGTGGCGGAGGGCTTCGTCACCCTCCCCCGATTCGGCCGCCGAGACATCAGCAAGCACACCGGAACCCACCAGTCGGTGCCCGCGGCCCTGACTGCGACCGGGCTGCTGCACGCCGACGGCAGCGCCCCCGACGAGCCCACCGCGGCCGGGGTCGACGGCGGCCGCACCGTCGAGAACGGGCACCGGCGTCCGGAGCAGGTCCGGGTGCGGATGGACAAGCTGGACCGACTGACCGCGGCGGGGGTCGACGCCTACCCGGTCGCGTACCCACCCACCCACACCGTCGCGGGGGCGCTCGGCGCGCCCGAGGGCACCGAGGTTCGGGTGGCAGGTCGGATCATCCGGATCCGTTCGTACGGCGGCGTCGCCTTCGCGGTGGTCCGGGACTGGTCCGGCGACATCCAGGTGCTCTTCGACCGCACCACCGTGGGCGACCGACTGGACGCGTTCACCGCCGAGTTCGACCTCGGCGACCTGATCGAGGTGAGCGGGACCGTCGGCCGCAGCCGCAAGGGCGAGCTGTCGCTGCTGGCCACGGACTGGCGGATGAACGGCAAGTGCCTGCACCCGTTGCCGGACAAGTGGAAGGGCCTGTCCGACCCGGAGTCTCGGGTGCGGCAGCGCTACGTCGACATCGCCGTCAACCGGGAGGCACGCGACCTCCTCGTCGCCCGCAGCGCGGTGGTGAAGTCGCTGCGGGACTCGCTGTCCCAACGGCAGTACCTGGAGGTGGAGACGCCGATCCTGCAGCAGGTGCACGGCGGGGCCAACGCGGCGCCGTTCCACACCCACATCAACGCCTACCACCTGGACCTGTACCTGCGGATCGCCCCGGAGCTGTACCTCAAGCGGCTCTGCGTGGCAGGCATGGAACGGGTCTTCGAGATCGGTCGGGTGTTCCGCAACGAGGGCGTCGACTTCAAGCACAACCCGGAGTTCACGATCCTCGAGGCGTACGAGGCGCACAGCGACTACGAGAAGATGATGGTGCTCTGCCGCGAGCTGATCCAGGCCGCCGCGGTCGCCGCGCACGGCCGCGAGGTCATCCTGCGCCCCGGGGCGGACGGCGAACTCGTCGAGATCGACATCTCCGGCGAGTGGCCCGTCAAGACCATGCACGACGCCGTCACCGAGAAGCTCGGCGTCGCGGTCACCCCGGCGACGCCGGTCGCCGAACTGCTGCGGCTGTGCGAGGAGCACGAGATCCCGATCCAGCCGAGCACCGACGCCGGCGCGGTCGCGCAGGAGATGTACGAGCACCTCGTCGAGGACCACACCGAGTTCCCCACCTTCTACACCAACTTCCCCACCTCGATGTCGCCGCTGACCCGGCCGCACCCGACGATCCCCGGCGTCGCCGCGAAGTGGGACCTGGTGGCCTGGGGCATCGAACTCGGCACCGCCTACAGCGAGCTCACCGACCCGGTGGACCAGCGCCGACGGCTCACCGAGCAGTCGATGCTGGCGGCGGGCGGCGACGAGGAGGCCATGGAACTGGACGAGGACTTCCTGCAGGCACTCGAACACGCGATGCCCCCGACTGGCGGCCTCGGCATGGGCGTGGACCGCGTCGTCATGCTGATCACCGGCGGCAGCATCCGCGAGACCCTGGCGTTCCCGCTCGCCAAGCCCCGTCAATGATCGAGCAGACGTCCCCCGCCCCGGCGGCGGCCGACGCAGGCCCGCGGCGGCGGGTCCGGACGGTCCTGGTCGCGCTGCTGGTGCTCGGCCCGATCCTCTACTCGACGTGGCTGCTCGGCTGGGTCCTGAGCTCGCACCTCGACCAGTCCCGCGCGTACGCCAGCGAACTGGCCGCCCTGGACCAGCCGTGGGGCCTGTTCTACCGCACCGGCGACCTGCTGACCGGAATCGTGCTCACCGCCGCGGCGGTGCTCGCGCTGTGGCTGCGTCCGCGCCGGCTGCTGACCACCGTCGGCTGGCTCGGTCTCGGGGTGTTCGCCGTCGCCACGATCCTGGACTCGCGGATGCCGCTGGACTGCGCGGCCCACGCCAGCGCGGCGTGCGCGGCGCGGGAGCAGGCGGGCCTGCTCGACGAGTCCCGCTTCCTGCACGCCTCGACCAGCACCATCGCCGCCACCGCCGCCGCGGTCTCGGTGTTCGCGTTCATCGTCGCGGCGTTCCGCTACGGCTGGCCGAACTGGACCCGCTGGACGGGAATCGCGGTGGTGCTGACCTACGTGGTCGGCAACGCGTGGACCCTGTTCGCCATCGACATGGACGGCCGCGGCGACGAGGTATGGCTGCTCGGCTACGCCCAACGCCTGCAGCTGGTCGCCGTCACCGGCTGGCTCGGGTACCTGGCGCTGATCGCGGCGTGGGAGCGGCGCCGCGGTTCCACGTGAAACCAGCGGGCCGGTTCCTGACGGTCCAGGGTTCGGCGCTGCACGTGGTGGTGGACGGCAGCGGCCCGGCGGTGGTGCTGTGCGGCGGTCTCGCCGGCAACTGGTTCGACTGGGACGCGGTGACCCGCGCCCTCGCGGTCGACCACACGGTGGTGCGCTTCGACCGCCCCGGGTGCGGGCTCAGCGCGCCGACCGGGCGGCCGCCGACCGTGCACGGGGAGTCGGACCGCATCGCCGGTGTGCTGGACGCGGTGGGGGTCGACGAGTCGGCGGTGGTGGTGGTCGGGCACTCGATGGGCGGCTGGTACGCCGAGGCGTTCGCGCGGCGACACCGGCGCCGGGCGGCGGGACTGGTGCTGCTGGACGCGAGCATTGCGAGGCCACAGCGGCCGCTGCTGGCGCCCACGCCGCGGTACCGGCTCGCCGCCGCGGCAGCCGCGGTGACCTCGGCCAGCGGGCTGCAGCGACTGCTCGGCCCGAGCGTGCGCCGCCTGGCCTACGGCGGCGGTCCGGCGGCCGGCACCGAGTCGCTGGTGCGGCGGGTGTTCACCGACCCGGCCTACCTGCGGGCGGCGCTGGTCGAGAACGCCGCCTACGCGGACCTGCCCGCCGAACTGGCCTCGATCCGTGGGCTCGGGCCGCTGCCGCCGACCCTGGTGGTGGCGGCCGACCCCGGCCGGCCGTGGTCCGCGCGCTGGGTGCGCAGTCAACGCCGGCTCGCGGACGACCTGGGCGCGACGTTCACGGCCCTGCGTCCCGCCCGGCACACGGCCATGGTCGACCGACCCGCCGCGGTGGCCGCCCTCGTCGCGGCCATGCCCGGGGCCGCGTACCGCGGTCGCGGGCGGCAACCGTGAAATGGTGAGGCGGTGCAACTGCTGCTGATCCGCCACGCACTGCCCGAGCGGATACTCACCGCGGACTCCCCCGCCGGCGCCGATCCCGGCCTCACCCCGCAGGGCCACACCCAGGCCGCCCGGCTGCCCGCCGCGCTGACCGCGTACCCGGTCTCCGCGATCGTCAGCAGCCCGCAACGCCGGGCCCTGGAGACCGCCGAACCGCTGGCGCGGGCCCTCGGCCTGGCCGTCACGCCCGACACCGGCCTGGCCGAGTACGACCACGGAAGGTCCGACTACATCCCGATCCACGAGGCGAAGGAGGTCGCGCCGGAGGCCTACGCCCGGATTCTCGCCGGGCACCTGCCGGACTTCGTCGACGAGACGACGTTCCGCACCCGGGTGTTGGACGGGATCGCCCGGGTGATCGCGGCCGCCGACCACGAGGACACCGTGGCGGTGTTCGCACACGGCGGCGTGATCAACGTCTACCTCCAGCACCTGCTCGGCCTGGACCGCCCGCTGGCCTTCCCGATCGACTACGCCTCGGTGACCCGCATCCTGGTCTCGCGCACCGGTCGGGCCCGTCCGGCGTCGGTGAACGAGACCGGGCACGTGCGAGATCTGCTGGTCAGGCACCGTCCCTAGGTCCGCGCGCCTAACTTACTGGGCGTCCAGTACATACCTCGGCTCATTTCTCGTACCGCCGGACCGGTGGCATGCCGCGACGGTGGACATAGTGTCAGCGGAAGGAAAGTGACCGCCATCACAGCATGGGTGCTGGGGGCGGTTCCCACCCTGTACCGCGCGAACAGCAACGGGCACGCGCGCCCCCTGCGAAGTTTCGAGGACACCAACGTGAGCATCAGCGAAGTCGTGGAGTTCAACATCACCGGCGATATGACGGTCGAGTCGATTCGGACGCACAGTGCGCCCCTGACCGTCGACCGCCAGGAGATGCGCGGCACCAGCCCGCAGTCTCGGCTGCTTGCGCAGTCGCTGCGGATGACGGTCCGACCGGTTCTCGCCACCTGGGCCCGCGCCTCCGCCCTGCCCTGGCCGTTCGGACTTCTCGACGCCGTCAGCGCCCGACTCCACCCGCCGATCGAGGGCACCCGCAGCCACACGGTCCTGCTCGACAACTGCCGAGCCCAGTGGGTGCGGGCCGAAGGCATCAGCGACGACCGCGTGGTCCTCTACCTGCACGGCGGCGGATTCCTGGCCTGCGGAATCGGCACCCACCAGCGGCTTGCCTCGCGAATCTCCGCCGCCGCGGAGGCGCCCGTGCTGATGGCCGACTACCGGATGCTCCCCGACCACTCGATCGACGACGCCGTCGCCGACGGCGTCGACGCGTACCGGTGGCTGCTGGGCCGGGGCTACCGCGCCGATCAGATCGTGATTGCGGGCGACTCCGCCGGCGGCTACCTGTCGTTCATGGTGCCGCTCGCCCTCCGCGAGCAGGGACTGCCCGGACCCGCCGGGATCGTCGCGCTCTCGCCGCTCACCGACATGGATCCCACCCGAAAGGTCGCGCACCGCAATGCCGGCCGCGATCCGATGCTCCCACGCCAGGCACTCGACGAGCTCGCCCGGATCTCCAACCGCACCGATGCCAGGTCCGGTTCGACTCGGACCCAGCCGCGGGTGTGTCCGATCGATGCCGACCTGCACGGCCTGCCCCCGGTGCTGATCCAGGTCGGCTCGCACGAGTTGCTGTTGCCCGACTCCGAACTGATCGCCGACCGGCTCGCCGAGGCCGGCGTGCCGTGCGAACTGCAGGTCTGGCGCCATCAGGTGCACGTGTTCCAGGTGGCGAGCGACCTGGTCCCCGAGGCGCAGCGCGCGATCGACGAGATCGGCTACTTCATCAAGACCAGGACACCGGCCCTGACCGTGGTCCGTGGGTCCGCATGACGTCGCGGCGGCGTGCCCCGGGCCAGGGGCCTGACTCGGGGCACGCCGCCGCCCGTCGCTGGGGTCAGCCCGTCGGTGCCGGCGCCTCGGCGGCCGGCGCCAGCACCGCCGCGCCCAACCAATGACACAACGCCAACGCGATCTCGAGGTCGAGACGACCCTCACGCAGCCTCCGGCCGCGTTGCTCCTCGGCCTTGCGGATCCGGTACACCACCGAGTTCTTGTGCATGTTCAGCTGCTCCGCGGTGGCGGTGAAGCTGCTGCCTGCGGCGAGGAACACCCGGACGGTCTCACGCAGTCGGGCGGACGCCGGGTCGTCCACACCGAGGGGCCCGAGCACGTCACGCACCCACGCGCGGGTGGCGTTCAGGTCCGCGCACATCAGGGCGATCGGACCCACCTCGGCGATCGAGGTGACCGAGGGCCCGGGCCGCTCCGAGATCTGCGCGACCAGTTGTGCCTGCAGGGCCTGTCGATGAGTGCGGCCGAATCCCTCGACACCGTCGGACACCGCACCGACCGCCACCTTCACCGGCAGGTCCCAGCCCGCCACGATCGGCGCCAGGGCGGCGATGTCGACGGCCGCGCGCAGCGGCATCCAGACCCACGCGGCGCTGCCCCCACGCGGCACGAACAACGGCCGACCCACACACCCGATCCGCTCGGCCAACCCCAGCACCGAGCGCTCCAGGTAACCCAGTTCGTCGTCGGTGACATCGGGCCGGTCACTCCACACGACCAGTCCGAGATGTCGTTGCCCCAGCCGGTACCCGAGGGTGCGTTCGGCGTCCTCGGTGTCCGTCACGCGGCCGGCCAGCAGGTCGGCGAGGCAGGCCTCCTGCGCGGCACTGGTCCGGCGCAGCGACAGCCGTCGCTCGTCCTCGTAGACCGCGGCCAGCTGCTGCGCCACCCGGTCGCCGTACGCGGCGGCATCGGCCATGATCAGCACCGCGGCCTGCGAGACCACCGCCGCGTCGTCGGTCAGCAGTTCCAGCTGTTCGAGGCACCACCGCAGGAAGATCTCGCCGGTCAGCCGGTTGGCCCGCTCCATCGCCGAGGGCGCGACGCCACGCTGAGCGAGACGCCGGGAGTACTGGATGGCGGTGGACGGCGCGTCGGTCCGCGTGGCCTCCAGCCCGTGCTGCAACATCTGCCGGATCGAATCCAGACTGTCGGCGGTGACTGCCGCCTGCATCGATGTCAGCATCGGATCCCGGGCCTCCGAGATCTCGGAGGTCAACCGGTCTACCAGCCGCGCCGCAAGCTCATCGCTCTGAGCCTCCATTGCTGCAGCCAATGCGACAACGAGTTCTCTTGCAGCCGAAGAAGATTCACCATTCGATCGCATACCTGCCGCACCTCACCTTCGCACCAACCCGAGAGTGCTACGCCTGTCTGTGTTGCCCGAGGCGCCCGGCCCCGAGGGGCACGATCAGTCCGTCACCGTCGCTACTGCCAAACTACCCAACCGGCGTCAGCGTGTGGATCTGCGGTGCTCCGGCGAGGTGCGCGCCGAACTCGCCGGCTGCGGCGGTGAAGTGCGGCGCGCTCATGTGCGCCTGCAGCGCCTCCTGACCGGTCCACACCTCGACGGTGACGAAGGTGCCTGCGGCCTGGGCCGACTCGAAGAGCTCGTACGAGATGCAGCCGTCCTCGTCGCGGCTGGCGGCGGCCAGGGCCGACAGCGCCGATCGCACCGTCTCCTCCGAACCGGGCTTCGCGGCGATGGTGGCGACAACGTGGAGATCAGGCATGTGGATTCCCTTCGTGGTGGCCGCTGCGCGGCGGAGCCACCGTACCCAGCGCGAGCGCGCCGCGTCTAGACACAATCGGCGGCGAGGGTGTGTCCCTCGCCGCCGACTGCCGTTCAGACGATCACGCCTTCTCGCGCAACCAGTTCGCCAGCCAGGTTGCCGGGGTATTGCCCGCATTGTCGACGGCGTACCCCTGGTAGTTCTGGTGTGCGCCGGACCCGTAGAACCGGGCCAACTGGCCGACGCGCTCCGCGTTGGCCTCCTCGGTCAACTGGCCCTGCAGGGCCGGGATGCCGCCAGCACCCTGCAGGTCGTTCCAGAGCGCACCGGCATCTGCCCCGGAGTTCGGCGAGTCCGAGGACTCCCCGTCGGAGTTCTGGGCGGCGAATCCCGCCACCCGCATCACGAAGTCGTCGTCTTCGGTGGAGCAGTAGAGGTCACCCACCGCGCAGAAGGTCACCGTGCGGTCACTGATCCAGCCGAAGCCACCGACCCGCGCGCCACCGGCACCGTCACCCGGCACCCAGGGTCCGATCAGGGCGTCCGTCGCGGAGCGACGCGGATCCGAGAGCAGCCCGACGGCGGCGACCTTCTCCGGCCGGATGGTGCTGATGCCGGTACCGATCTCCGAGGCGAGGTCCCCGGCGGCGTCGGCACCCTGGCTGTACCCGATGATCCCGAACTGGGTGGCGGCGCAGCGCTGCTGCATCGCCTCGAGCATGCCGCGCGCGTTGTCGTGGGCCTGCTGCTTCGAATCGGCGTACACGTCGCCCTCCCAGGGGAAGGCGGTGGCCGCATAGGTGACGTAGTCGGTCCGGATGTCCGCATCCCCGAGACCGTCGGTGACGCCGCCCAGCATGCCGTGCGGGTGAACCTGGTCCGGGGCGGCCGAGGTCTCCCAGGTACCGGGAATCGCCACCACGTAGAGCTTGGGGCAGTCTCCGCCCGGCGCTGCCTGAGCCACCGGTCCGGCGGTCAACATCCCGGCGGTGGCGGCCGCGGACACCGCGGTGGCGGCAACGATCTTCTTCAGGCGCATTGGTGCTGACCCCTCACATTTCCGACTCGGCTTGTCGCTACGAGCCATTCTGCCTCGAAGTGTTCCGATTCGACGCGCGATACGGTAACGGGAAAGTTACCGTGGGACTAAGAGCTGACGCGGGCGGTCCGCGCCCTCCCGATCGGGCGGCCGGGCGGCACCACCGAACCCGCACCGGGCAGAATCCACCCCATGCTGGACATGTCCGTAATTCTCACCATCGGTTCCGTCTGCGTCGGGTTCGTCGTGATGGTCACCGCCGCGAGCGGGGCCCGCGGAGGCTGGAACCGCACCGGCGTCATCGCGCTGTTCGTCACCGCCCTGTGCTTCCTGACGGTCGTGCCGCTCACCGTCGCACTGACTGCCGGCGTGTAGCCCCGACCGCCCGCCGACGGCACGACCCCGACCAGACGCCCGAGAGGGCGCCGCCGACTCGGTGTCGACGACGCCCTCGGTTCTGGTACCGCTACTGCTCGGGCGTGGTCACCCGCGGATCACGATCCGAAGATACTGGCCAGGCTGCCTGCGCTGCCCGTCCCGGGACCCGGATCGGTGTCGCCGGGAACGGTCACCGACTGCGGCGCTGCGGCCGAGTTGGTGAAGCCCTCCACGCCGACGAACTCTGCCGTGATCGCGAAGGTGCCCGCCTCGTCGAAGGTGTGCGACGCGGTCGCGACACCGTCGACCACGGCCACCGGGGAACCGACCGCCACACCGGCGACCTTGAACTGCACGGCGCCGTTGGCGGTGGCCGGGTTGACCGTCGCCTTGAACTCGACGGTGTCACCCTTCTCGACGCTGCCGATCGCATCGAGCGTGGTGGAGGTCTCCACGTCGTTCGCCGCCGGGGCGGTCACGTCGACGACCGAGGCCGTGGACGTCGAGTCGTTGAAGCCCGCGCCGCCGCTGAAGACCGCGGTGATGCTGTGCTGGGCAACGGTGTCGAACGTGTGAGCCAGGGTCGCCACGCCACCCGAAACCGTGACCGGCGAACCGATGTTGACGTCGCCGTCCTTGAACTGCACCGAACCGACAGCATCCGCCGGGGTGACGGTCGCGGTCAGGTCGACCGACGTGCCGGTCTTGGCGTCAGCCGGAGCCGACAGGACGGTGCTGGTGTCCGCGGCCGGGGCCGTCACGTCGACGACCGATGCCCCCGAGGTGGAACCGCTGAAGCCGGTACCCGCAACGAACTCAGCGGTGATCGAGTGCTGGGCAACGGTGTCGAACGTGTGAGCCAGGGTCGCCACACCACCCGAAACCGCCACCGGCGAACCGATGTTGACGTCGCCGTCCTTGAACTGCACCGAACCGACAGCATCCGCCGGGGTGACGGTCGCGGTCAGGTCGACCGACGTGCCGGTCTTGGCGTCAGCCGGAGCCGACAGGACGGTGCTGGTCTCCACGATCGGTGCGGACACCTCGACCGCATGTGCAGCCGACGTCGAACCGACGAACCCGGCACCCGCAACGAACTCAGCAGTGATCGAATGCGACGCAACAGTGTCGAACGTGTGCGACAGGGTCGCCACACCACCCGAAACCGCCACCGGCGAACCGATGTTCACGCCACCGTCCTTGAACTGCACCGAACCGACAGCATCCGCCGGGCCGACCGTCGCGGTCAGGTCAACCGCAGTACCGGTCAGAGCAGTAGCCGGAACCGCCAGATCCGTCGTCGTGGTCACCAACGGAGCCGAAACCTCGACCGCATGCGCAGCCGACGTCGAACCGACAAAACCGGCCCCCGCAACAAACTCAGCAGTGATCGAATGCGACGCAACAGTGTCGAACGTGTGCGACAGGGTCGCCACACCACCCGAAACCGCCACCGGCGAACCGATGTTCACGCCACCGTCCTTGAACTGCACCGAACCGACAGCATCCGCCGGGCCGACCGTCGCGGTCAGGTCAACCGCTGTACCGGTCAGAGCAGTAGCCGGAACCGTCAGGTCTGTCGTGGTGGCAACGGCCGGAGCCGCGACATTGACGGTCGACGCCGTCGAGGTGGAACTGACGAAGCCGGCGCCCGCGGTGAACGCCGCGGTGATGGAGTGCGCGCCGACGGTGTCGAAGGTGTGCGGCAATGTCGCGACGCCACCGGAAACCGTCACCGGGCCGCCGATGTTGTTAGCACCGTCCTTGAACTGCACCGTGCCCACCGAGTTGGCCGGACCGACCGTCGCGGTCAGGTCAACCGGTGTGCCGGTCACCGCGGTCGCCGGTGCGGTCAGGGTGGTGGTCGTCGCCACGTTCGGCGCGACGACACGCAACCACGCGCCGGCCGGGTTGGCGCCCTGCTGCGAGCCGAACGCATAGACGTCGAACACGAAGCCGGCGTTGAAGTCGCCGATCGCCTGGGTCGCGGGGACCTGGTAGGTGACGGCGAAGGTCACGTTGTCGAGGTAGCCCTTGTTACCGAGGACCGGCACCGAGTTGCAACCGCCCCCCGTGCACGACGCCGTGACGCCCGCGGCGCCCCCGTTGCTGATGTTCGACTGCTTGCTGATCGTGTGCGAGAGATAGGTGAGGCCGGCGGGCTGGATCTGCCGCATCCCGGTGATGTACCGGCCGATGCCGCTGGCCTTCCAGATCTGGGAGGTATAGGTGACGGTGTCGCCCGGGTGGACGACGTTGACACCCGACTGGGCGCGGTCGACCGCGGCACCGTTCACGGCGGTCAGGCTCAGGCTCCACCTGAGATTGTCGGCCGTCCGGTCGCCCGTCCACGCGGGCGGCGGCGGCGTCTCCTGGGCGGCGGCGATGCCTGCACCGCCGAACATCAGTGTCATCGCGGCACCGGCCGCGACGAAGGGTGTCGCCAGGCGACGAGTCAAGGAAAGACGCACAGTGTTCCTCCTCTTCAGGCACCCGGCAAGCCGGCGAGCCCACGTATGTGATTACGGTCACATTCCAGCTTGGGAGCGTAATGAACACAGAACGGTCACGGGAGGGTTTGCTGAACCTTCGTCCAGCTGAACTCGATATTCGGTCAACTGAATGACAGATGGAAGCGTTTCCAGGTGAAACGCAGTACCCGCCGCCCCGGTCGAGTGGGGACGGTGGGTTGCTGGTGCAGCGCTGGGTGAGGCCTGGACATCGGCGCGGACAGGCCGTGCAGTCCCGAGATGAGCAACGACCCGGCGTCGGGTGCAACTCGGAAAGAGAACCGAGCTGACACCCGACGCCGGGTCGGTGGGTCTGCGGCGCGACTACCGCTGCGGCGCCGCCGTCGGGACGATCGGCGCGGGCAGCGCGGTCGAGCCCTCGAGGAAGGTGTCGACTGCGGCCGCGCAGGCGCGGCCCTCGGCGATCGCCCACACGATGAGCGACTGTCCGCGGCCCATGTCGCCGGCCACGAACACGCCGTCGACGTTGGTGACCCACTCGTTGGACCGGGTCACGTTGCCGCGCTCGTTGATATCGACGCCGAGGTCGGTGAGCAGCCCCGGACGTTCCGGTCCGACGAAGCCCATCGCCAGCAGCACCAGGTCGGCCTCGAGCTCGAAGTCGCTGCCGTCCTGCCGCTCGAAGCGGCCGTCCACCATCTTGACCTCGTGGGCCTTCAGACCGGTGACCTTGCCGTCGGCACCGACGAACTCCTCGGTGTTGACCGAGAACACCCGCTCGCCACCCTCCTCGTGAGCCGAGGACACCCGGAACATCAGCGGGTACGTCGGCCACGGGGTGGAGTCCGCGCGGGCCTCCGGCGGTCGCGGCATGATCTCGAACTGGTGCACGATCTCGGCGCCCTGACGCAGCGAAGTGCCGAGGCAGTCCGCGCCGGTGTCGCCGCCACCGATGATGACGACCTTCTTGCCCTCCGCCGTGATCGTCGGCGCGTCGAGGTCGCCCTGCTGCACGTGGTTGGCGATCGGCAGGAACTCCATCGCCTGGTGGATGCCGTCGAGTTCGCGGCCGGGGATGGGCAGGTCGCGCGCCTCGGTGGCGCCACCCGCGAGCACCACGGCATCGAACTGCGCGCGCAACTGCTCGGCGGTGATGTCGACGCCGACGTTCACACCGGTCTTGAAGACGGTGCCCTCGGCCTCCATCTGGGCCAGCCGGCGGTCGATGTGCCGCTTCTCCATCTTGAACTCGGGAATGCCGTAACGCAGCAACCCGCCGATCCGGTCTTCTCGCTCGAACACCGTAACCGTGTGCCCGGCGCGGGTCAGCTGCTGCGCGGCCGCCAGCCCGGCCGGCCCGGAGCCGACGATCGCAATCTTCTTGCCCGTCAACCGGGTTGCGTGAACCGGTTCGACCCAGCCCTCGTCGAAGGCGCGGTCGATGAGCTCGACCTCGACCTGCTTGATGGTGACCGGGTCCTGGTTGATGCCCAGGACGCAGGACGCCTCGCACGGCGCGGGGCACAGCCGACCGGTGAACTCCGGGAAGTTGTTGGTCGCGTGCAGGCGCTCGACACCGTCACGCCACCGGCCGTTGTGCACCAGGTCGTTCCACTCGGGAATCAGGTTACCCAGCGGGCACCCGTTGTGGCAGAAGGGAATACCACAGTCCATGCACCGACTGGCCTGGGTCTCGAGGGTCTCCGTGGAGAAGTCCTCGTAGACCTCCTTCCAGTCCATCAGCCGCAGGGCGACGGGACGACGAACGGGCAGCTCACGCGAGCCGTGCTTCAGGAAACCGCTTGGATCACCCACGAGCTGCCTCCATGATCGCCTCGTCCACGTTTGCGCCGCGAATTTCGGCGTCCTTGATTGCCATGAGTACCTTCTTGTAATCGCGCGGCATCACCTTGGCGAAGTGATTGACCTGCTGAGACCAGCTTCCCAGGATTCGTTCGGCCACAGCCGAACCCGTCTCCGAGTGATGACGCTCGACGATCGACTTGAGCCAGGCGGCATCCTCGGGGAGCAGGTCCTCGAGGTCCACGAGCTCGGTGTTGAGGTTCGCGCCGAGCACCTTGTCCGGGTTGTAGACATACGCCACGCCGCCGGACATACCGGCACCGAAGTTCCGTCCGGTCTCGCCGAGGACGACGACCTTGCCGCCGGTCATGTACTCGCAACCGTGGTCGCCGACGCCCTCGACCACCGCGGTGGCGCCGGAGTTGCGGACCGCAAAGCGCTCGCCGACCACGCCGCTGATCAATGCCTCACCACTGGTGGCACCGAACAGGATCACGTTGCCGCCGATGATGTTCTCTTCCGCGACAAAGCCTTCCGCCGCGCGCAGCGGCGGACGCAGCACCAGCCGGCCACCGGAGAGACCCTTGCCGACGAAGTCGTTGGCGTCGCCGTGCAGCCGCAGCGTCATGCCCTTGGGCACGAATGCCCCGAAGCTGTTGCCTGCGGATCCGGAGAAGGTGATGTCGATGGTGTCGTCGGGCAGGCCCGCACCGCCGTACACCTTGGTCACCTCGTGGCCGAGCATGGTGCCGACCGTCCGGTTGACGTTGGTGATCTTCGACTCGAGCTTCACCGGCAGGCCGCTGTCGAGGGCGTCCCGGCTCTGCTGGATCAGCTGCTGGTCCAACGCCTTCTCCAGCGCGTGGTCCTGGGTGCCCGTGCAGTACAGGTCCTGGTTCATGAACGCCGACTCGGCCTTCGCCAGGATCGGCGACAGGTCCAGCTTGGACGCCTTCCAGTGCTCGATCGCCTTGGCGGTATCGAGGGAGTCGACCTGGCCGACGGCCTCGAGCAGGGTGCGGAATCCGAGCTCGGCGAGCAGCTCACGCACCTCCTCGGCGATGAACATGAAGAAGTTCTCCACGAACTCGGGCTTGCCGTTGAAGCGCTTGCGCAACAACGGGTTCTGGGTTGCCACGCCCACCGGGCAGGTGTCCAGGTGGCAGACCCGCATCATGACGCAGCCGGAGACCACCAGCGGCGCGGTGGCGAAACCGAACTCCTCGCCGCCGAGCAGCGCGGCGATGACCACGTCGCGACCGGTCTTGAGCTGGCCGTCGACCTGCACGACGATGCGGTCACGCAGACCGTTGAGCAGCAGCGTCTGCTGCGTCTCGGCCAGACCGAGCTCCCACGGAGCGCCTGCGTGCTTCATCGACGTCATCGGCGTCGCGCCGGTGCCGCCGTCGTGGCCGGAGATCAGCACCACGTCCGCGTGCGCCTTGGACACGCCCGCGGCGACGGTGCCGACGCCCACCTCGGAGACCAGCTTCACGTGGATGCGGGCCTGCGGGTTGGCGTTCTTCAGGTCGTGGATCAGCTGCGCGAGATCCTCGATCGAGTAGATGTCGTGGTGCGGCGGCGGCGAGATCAGCCCGACGCCCGGCGTGGAGTGCCGGACCTCGGCCACCCACGGGTACACCTTGTGCGCCGGCAGCTGGCCGCCCTCACCGGGCTTGGCTCCCTGCGCCATCTTGATCTGGATGTCGGTGCAGTTGGTCAGGTAGTGCGAGGTGACGCCGAAGCGGCCCGACGCGACCTGCTTGATCGCGGACCGTCGCCAGTCGCCGTTCTCGTCCGGGACGAAGCGGGCCGGATCCTCGCCGCCCTCACCCGAGTTAGACCGTGCGCCAAGGCGGTTCATCGCAATGGCGAGGGTCTCGTGGGCCTCGGCCGAGATCGAGCCGTAGCTCATCGCGCCGGTGGAGAAGCGCTTGACGATCTCCGACGCCGGCTCGACCTCGTCGATCGAGATCGGCTGACGCAGACCCTTCTTGAACTCGAAGAGACCACGCAACGCTGCGAGCTGCTTCGACTGGTCGTCGACCAGCTTGGTGTACTCCTTGAAAACCTTGTACTGGCCGGTGCGGGTGGAGTGCTGGAGCTTGAACACCGTGTCCGGGTTGAACAGGTGGTACTCCCCCTCTCGACGCCACTGGTACTCGCCGCCGACCTCGAGCTCGCGGTGCGCGCGCTCCCCGGGACGGTCCAGGTACGCGTTGGCGTGCCGGCCGGCGACGTCCGCGGCGATCTCGTCGAGACCGATGCCGCCGAGGTGCGAGCGCAGCCCGGTGAAGTACTCGTCCACCAGTTCCTGCGAAAGCCCGATCGGCTGGAACAGCTGCGCGCCGGTGTACGAGGCGAGCGTGGAGATGCCCATCTTCGACATCACCTTGAGCACGCCCTTGCCGGCCGCCTTGATGTAGTTCTTGATGGCGACGTCACGACTGATGTCGGTCAGCGCGCCCTCGTTGATCAGCTCGTCGATGGTCTCGAAGGCCATGTACGGGTTGACCGCGGCGGCGCCGCAGCCGACCAGCATCGCCATGTGGTGCACCTCGCGGGCGTCACCGGTCTCGATGACCAGGCCGACCTGGGTGCGGGTGCGCTCGCGGACGAGGTGGTGATGGACCGCGGCGGTCAGCAGCAGCGACGGGATCGGCGCGTAGGTCTCGTTGCTCTCCCGATCGGAGAGCACGATGACCCGGGCACCGCCCGCGACCGCGTCGGAGACCCGCGACCGCACATCCTCGAGCGCCTTGGCCAGGCCCGGACCGCCGTCGGCCACCGGGTAGGTGCCGCGGACGATCACGGAGCGCAGGAGCGGGAAGCGGCCGTCGTCGTTGACGTGGACCAGCTTGGCGAGGTCCTCGTTGTGCAGGATCGGCTGGCTCAGCACGATCTGCCGGCAGGACTCGGCGGTCGGGGTGAGCAGGTCGCCCTCCGGGCCGAGCATGCCGCCGAGGCTGGTGACGACCTCTTCGCGGATCGCGTCCAGCGGCGGGTTCGTGACCTGCGCGAACAGCTGCTGGAAGTAGTCGAAGAGCACCTTCGGCCGGTTCGAGAGCACCGCGATCGGGGTGTCGGTACCCATCGAGCCCAGTGCCTCCCCACCGGTCTTCGCCATCGGCGCGATGAGCAGGTTCACCTCCTCGTTGGTGTACCCGAACACCTGCTGACGCAGCAGCGCACGGTGGTGGCTCATGTAGACGTACCGGCTGGCCGGCAGGTCGTCGATGTGGGTCAGGCCCTTGTCGATCCACTCCTGGTAGGGGTGCTCGGCGGCCAGCTCGTCCTTGAACTCGTCGTCGCCGACGATCCGGCCCTGGGCGGTGTCGACCAGGAACATCTTGCCGGGCTGCAGGCGGATCTTGCGGACCACCTTGGCCGGGTCGATGTCGAGCACGCCGACCTCGGACGCCATCACGACCAGGCCGTCGTCGGTCACCCACAGGCGCGACGGACGCAGGCCGTTGCGGTCGAGGACCGCGCCGATGACGGTGCCGTCGGTGAAGCACACCGAGGCCGGTCCGTCCCACGGCTCCATCAGGGCCGAGTGGTACTGGTAGAACGCCCGGCGAGCCGGGTCCATGCTCTCGTGCCGCTCCCAGGCCTCCGGGATCATCATCAGCACGGCGTGCGGCAGGCTGCGGCCACCGAGGTGCAGCAGTTCGAGCACCTCGTCGAAGCGCGCGGTGTCGCTGGCCCCGGGGGTGCAGATCGGGAAGATCTTGTCGAGCGCGCCCTCGCCGAACACGTCGGTCTTGATGAGCGCCTCGCGGGCGCGCATCCAGTTCTCGTTGCCGCTGACGGTGTTGATCTCGCCGTTGTGCGCGACGCGCCGGTACGGGTGGGCCAACGGCCAGGACGGGAAGGTGTTGGTGGAGAAGCGCGAGTGCACCAGGCCGAGCGCGCTCTCCATCCGGTCGTCCTGCAGGTCCACGTAGAACCCGCGCAGCTGCGGCGTGGTGAGCATGCCCTTGTAGACGAAGGTCTGCCCGGACAGGCTGGGGAAGTACACGGTCTCGCGACCGGTGGCGTCCTTGCCTGCACCGGCGTCGCCGAGCTCGTGCTCGATCCGCTTCCGGATCACGAAGGAGCGGCGCTCGAGGTCCATGCCGGTCACCGACGCGTCGGGCGCGGCGATGAAGATCTGGCGGAACGTCGGCATCGCGTCGCGGGCCAGGGCACCGAGCGAGGAGTCGTCGGTGGGGACCGCACGCCAGCCGAGGACCTCCAGGCCCTCCTCCGCGACGATCTTCTCGACCGCGGCGACGGCACCGTCGATGTCCGCGGCGGCCTGCGGCAGGAACGCCATGCCGGTCGCGTAGGCGCCCTCGGCGGGCAGCTCGAAGTCGACGACCGCACGGAAGAAGGTGTGCGGAACCTGCAGCAGGATGCCCGCACCGTCACCCGTGTTGGGTTCGGAGCCTGCGGCACCCCGGTGCTCGAGGTTCACCAGCGCAGTGATCGCCTTCTCGACGATGTCCCTGCTGCGGCGACCGTGCATGTCCACGACAAATGCGACACCACAGGCGTCGTGCTCATTCGCGGGATCGTAGAGGCCCTGGGGTCCAGGAGACCCGTGGCCTGGAAGTTGCTTCATACCCAGCCTTCGTATGCCATCTAGTAGATGTACGAACGACCAGCAACGCTGATGGCCATCACAGAACAGGCGCCGAGCTTCCATGATCGGCGCGCCCACGCCGGCCGTAGTCGTCTTGATGTGAGACCGGAACCTTGGCCCCGTCGTCGGGACCGCTCCATGCCTGACTTGACTCGGCCGGGTGGCTCGCTGGACTTCTAGAGTCCAGCGCTTACGGAAACGATAATTCAGAACCCCCAGGATAACGCAACCAAGGTTTCCCTTCTCACACTGTGACCTGGAGCAATACCGGGGAGTCACAGCAAGAATGCGGTTCACGTCACAGCGTAATCGACCACGCAAGGTGCGCAGGTGTGAATCAGTGAGCCGCCCGGACCGCAGGCCGGACTGGCCCGGTTGCGTGGCAGCCCACCCTGCCCCCCTTCGCTGTCACTGCCACTGCCGACGGCCACACCACACCGAGTGGAACTGGCCGACGCGGATCCACAGTTCATCGCACAGCTCCCGAATTCGCAGGCCCCGACGGCCGTGTCACCGACAGTGCGCACGCATTGCATCGGTTCATCCTTCTCGGGTGAACCGGTAGCCGGAGAAGTCGGGGAAAGTGCAGGATGCCGCCGGTTCGGTCGGCTGTGTTCGCGTACGAGATTCCGAGTCCCAGGAGACCGACGATGACCAGTTCTGCATCCGAGGACGTTGCCGAGCGGGCGGTGTACCGCCGGGCCGTGGAGTCGGCCGTGTGGGGTATGGCCGCGGTGAACTTCGAGGTGATGCGATCGGTGATGTCACCGGGCGGGGACATCGAGTTCGTGTACTGGTCTACGTTGCCGGACTGGCGCAATCAGACGCTGACACCGAACCCGGACCTCATCTACTACATGGCGTTCATGGATCCCGGCCGTGACGGTCCGATCGTGGTCGACATCCCGCCGGGCACCGACGACCACGTTCTCAACGGCAGCGTGTGCAACATCTGGCAGGTGCCGCTCGAGGACGTCGGCAGGTTCGGCGCAGACAAGGGCCGGGGCGGGCAATATCTGATCCTGCCGCCCGGTTTCGACGGTGAGGTCCCCGAGGGCTACATCGTGCTGCAGTCCGACACCAACCGCGTGTACGCGCTGCTGCGGTCGGTGCTGCCCGAGGCGACCCAGCAGTCCCTCAACGGGGGCCTGGACTACTGCCGCGGCATCCGCATCTATCCCCTTTCCGCAGCGGACAACCCACCCGAGACGCCGCGGCGGGATCTGCACGGCGAACTGGTCGACACTCGCATCCCGTACACCCTGGCGTTCTGGCAGGCACTCGACCGTGTCGTGCAGGCGGAGCCGTGGCTGGCCCGCGATCGCGCGTTCGCGGAGATGCTCAGCAGCATCGGCATCGAACGCGGCACGCCGTTCACCCCCGATGCGCGGCGCGTGGAGTTGCTGGAGAGTGCCGTCCGCGAAGCACATGCATGGCTGCGCGAGGTCTACCGGAACGAGCCGCCGTTCTACGCAGGCCGCCAGTGGTTCTTTCCCGCAGGCCGCGACTTCACCGACGGTCAGAGTCACAACTTCACCGACGGCCAGGTGTATCCCTACACCGACCGGGCGGTGATCTACCACATGGCGTTCATCGGCATCAAACGCCTCGGAATCGGTCAGTTCTACCTGGTGACCCTGCGTGACGGTGACGGCGAGATCTTTCGGTCCGACCGCACCTACCGGATGCGGGTGCCGGCGAACGTGCCCGTCTCGCAGTACTGGTCGGTCACGATGTACGACGGTGAGGACCACACCTTCATCCGTGGCAACTCCAAGTACTCCGTGTCCTCGCAGCAGCCCGGCCTCGTGGTCAACGACGACGGCACGGTCGATGTGTACTTCGGCCCTCGCGCCGTACCCGGGCTTGAGGCGAACTTCGTCGAAACCGGTGACAGTGAGAGCTTCGAGTTGATGTTCCGGTTCTACGGCGTCGGCCCCGCTGTCACGAACAAGCAGTGGCACCTCGACGACGCCGTCGTCGTCGATCCCACCCGGCTGGAACCCTTGCCCACTGCCCACCCGGACAGGTGACGGGTCGAGTACCGACCTGTCGAACACGATCCGACCCGCCCGACGTGCGAGCCGGGAAAGGATCGTCGTAGCTGCCCCTCGTCGCGATCCAGGCGTGGTCACGAACGCGACGCACTGACTCGCCGGGGCGGTTCACATCCCGAAATCTTCGATGCCGCGGAACGGGGCCGGCGGCGGCGAGCTTCCTCGGATCCGCGGGGATGGACAGCAGTGGCGAGCTGATCGCCGGCTTCGCCCCAGAGATCACGCACGTACTCGAGGCACCGGCGACGAAGCTGTCGGTCCGCGGTGGATGGGAACTCACATGGTGAGACCAACCAAAAAAACGAGGTCACGACCTCTTTCGAGTTCGTGACCTCGTTCGTCGCAGTTCGTGGAACTGCTCCTGGTGGGCGAAGGGGGACTTGAACCCCCACGTCCCGAAGGACACTGGCACCTGAAGCCAGCGCGTCTGCCATTCCGCCACTCGCCCGAGCGACGGGAGAAACATTAACACGACCGAACGGAAAACTACTATTCGCCCCCTTCACCTGCGACTAAGCCCATACGAGCCACCGCAGCAGGACGAAGGTAGATATCATGCAAGGGCGACCACCGTGGTCGCGACACGCGGCATGGCAGGGGAGGCACCATGGGCATCGTCCAACGATTCGAACGCCGACTCCAGGGCGCCGTCGGCGATGCCTTCGCCCGGGTGTTCGGCGGCGGAGTGGTTCCCCAGGAGGTGGAGGCCGCACTGCAACGTGAGGCGTCCGACCGAGTGCAGCAGTTGGACGGCGGCCACCTGCTGGCACCGAACGACTACGTCATCACCGTCGCGGAATCGGACCACGACGAACTGTCCGCGGACAGGGACTTGACAGTTAAGGCGTTTGCCCGACACCTTGAGGGCTTCATCCGTGAGCAGGGGTGGCAGACCTACGGGTCGATCACGGTTCGGTTAGAGTCGTCGCCCTCACTGCACACCGGCCAGTTCCGGACCAGCGGTGCGGTGGATCCAGACGCGGGATCGCCGCTGCCGGGCCGGGATTCAGCACGAAAGTCCGCCCCACCCGCGCAACCCCGACCCTCCGCACCATTGAACCCAGGAGCTGGCTACATGTCCCAGAACTCAGGCTACGGCCCTAATGACCACGCCGACGGCCGTTCCGGGTACCAGGACCAACCGGTGAACGGGTACGCACGCAACGGCAGCAGCTACCCGAGCGCACCGGCCCAGGGTGGCCACGACCAGCCCTACGGAGCCGGGCAGCAGAACGGGTACGCCCCGAACGGCTACGGACAGAACGGCGCCGCCGACTACCCGGCCGCCCAGGCCCAGGGCGCCGCGTCCCCGAGCGCCCAGGCGCAGGGATACGACTACCCCGCGAACCCGTATCCGCCGGCGTCGGACTACCAGAACCCGTACGCGGGCAGCGACTACCAGGCGGCCCCCGACTACCCCGCCAACCCGTACCCGCCGGCGTCGGACTACCAGAACCCGTACGCGGGCAGCGACTACCAGGCGGCCCCCGACTACCCCGCCAACCCGTACCCGCCGGCGGACTACCCGCCGAACCCGTACGCGGGCAGCGACTACCCGGCCTACGGCCAGCAGTACGACGCGCAGCCCCCGGCCTTCGACGCAGGCCGCACGTTCACCGCGACCCTGCAGCTCGAGGACGGCAGCGGCCGCAACTTCCAGCTCCGCGAGGGACGCAACGTGATCGGTCGCGGCCAGGAGGCCCAGTTCCGGCTGCCCGACACCGGCGTCTCGCGTCGTCACATCGAAATCCGCTGGGACGGCCAGATGGCGATGCTGTCCGACCTCGGGTCCACCAACGGCACCACCGTCAACGGTGCGCCGGTACAGGACTGGCAGCTCGCCGACGGCGACGTCATCCGGGCCGGCCACTCGGAGATCCTGGTCCGCATCGCCTGAGCCGCCGCAGCGCGCCACCACCGACTCCGAACCACAGAATGTGGTCCGGAGTCCGTAAGGTGGTGCCGAACTCGCGTTTACGATCAGCATCCGCCGGATCGCCACAGGATGCTGTCGAAACGCAGCAACGCCGAGAACACGAACGACGGATCCATGCCGGACTCGTCTCGCCACAGGAAGAGGTGGACCGCTGTGCAGGGACTCATCCTGCAGTTGACCAGGGCCGGCTTCCTGCTGCTGCTGTGGTTGTTCGTGTGGGCCGTGCTGCGCACCCTCCGCGCTGACGTGTACGCCGGGTCCGGGGTCCGAGTTCCGCAGCGCTACAGCCGCGGCACGTCCGGGGTGCTGCCGTCGTTCGGCAAGCCGAAGGTGGCCAAGAACCTGATCGTGACCCAGGGTGCGCTGGCAGGCACCCGGATCACCCTCGGCACCCAACCGGTGCTGATCGGTCGCGCCGACGACTCCACCCTGGTCCTGACCGACGACTACGCGTCGACCCGGCACGCCCGGATCTCGCCACGCGGAACCGACTGGTATGTCGAGGATCTCGGCTCCACCAACGGCACCTACCTGGACCGGGCGAAGGTGACCACCGCGGTGCGGGTGCCCCTGGGCACGCCGGTGCGAGTGGGCAAGACCGTGATCGAGCTCCGCCCGTGACCCTTGTGCTCCGCTATGCGGCCCGCAGCGACCGCGGACTCGTGCGCTCGAACAACGAGGATTCCGTCTACGCAGGCGCCCGCCTGCTGGCCCTGGCCGACGGCATGGGTGGACACGCCGCGGGCGAGGTCGCCTCGCAACTGATGATCGCGGCGCTGGCCCACCTCGACGACGACGAGCCCGGCGACGACCTGCTCGGCAAGCTCGAGGCGGCCACTCGCGAGGGCAACGCCGCGATCGCGGACCAGGTCGAGGAGGAGCCCGAGTTCGACGGCATGGGCACCACGCTCACTGCGATCCTGTTCGCGCGCAGCAGGCTCGGCCTGGTGCACATCGGCGACTCCCGCGCGTACCTGCTGCGCGACGGCGTGCTGACCCAGATCACCCGCGACGACACGTTCGTCCAGTCGCTCGTCGACGAGGGCCGGATCACCGCCGAACAGGCACACACTCATCCGCAGCGATCCCTGATCATGCGGGCGCTGACCGGCAACGAGATCGAGCCGACGCTCACCGTCCGCGAGGCGCGCACCGACGACCGTTACCTGCTCTGCTCGGACGGGCTGTCCGACGTGGTCAGCGACGAGACCATCGCCGAGGTGCTCCGCAACGACACGCCCGGCGACTCGGCGGACCGGCTGATCGAGCTGGCACTGCGCAGCGGCGGTCCCGACAACGTCACCGTCGTGGTGGCCGACGTGATCGACGTCGACTACGGGCAGAGCCGACCGATCGTGGCCGGCGCGGCGTCGGCCGACGACGAGGACTCCCCGCCGCCGGACACCGCCGCCGGCCGCGCCGCGGCGATGCGGCCGCCGCGCGCGAACCCCCGCCGGGTTCCCATCCAGCCGGAGACCCCGCCGCCGGCGAAGCACCACCGGCTCCGCTGGACCTTGTTGGCGCTGAGCCTGATTGCCGCGGTCGTGGTCGGCCTGGTGGTCGGGCGCGGGCTGATCCGCGGAAACTACTACGTGGGCGCGAACGACGGCCAGGTGACGATCCTGCGGGGTGTGCCCGGCTCGGTGCTCGGCTATTCCCTGCAAGAGGTCAACCTCGTCGGCTGCGTCACCGACACCGGAGAACTCAGCCTCCTCGCCGCCGACGCGGTGCCGACGGACTGCGCCGTCATGACCGTCGACGACCTGCAGCCCTCCGCGCGCGAACAGGTGCGCGCCGGGCTCCCGTCCGGCTCCCTCGACGACGCGAAGAGTCAGATGACCCGGCTCACCACCAGCGACCTGCTGCCGGTCTGCCGGGAGGCCGCGCCCGTGACCACCCCGACGCCGACGCCTGCCCCGGCACCGCCGCCGCCGGTCGCCCCGCCGAACCCGGTGCCCGGGCCGCCCCCCGCACCCGCGCCCGCACCCGCGCCGCCCGTCGCCGAGCCGGTGCTGCCCCCGCCGGCCGAGAACGGCCCGCCGCAGGTCCCCGGCCAGAACTGCAGGACCGGTCACTGATGTCTGTCTCCACGGCTCAGTCGGGGGGCTCCTTCCCGAGTCCGCCAGGGGGTTTCGCGCCCGCACCCGAGCAGTCCACCCGCCGGGGTGTCGAACTGCTGCTGATCGGCGCCGCCATCGCGATCACGTTCATCTCGCTCGTGCTGGTGGAGGCCAGCCAGGAGCAGACGATCACCTGGGACCTGGCCAAGTACGGCGGCGCGTTCGCCGCGCTGTTCCTGATCGCGCACGTCGCGGTCCGGCGCTTCGCCCCGTTCGCGGACCCGCTGCTGCTGCCGATCGTCGCGCTGCTCAACGGTCTCGGCCTGGTCCTGATCCATCGACTCGACCTGGCGGACGCGGCGACCGCCGCCTACCTCAACCAGCCGATCCCCTCCTCCGACGCCAACCAGCAGGTGCTGTGGACGACGCTGGCGATCGCGGGATTCGTGGCCGTCCTGGTGCTGCTGCCGGACTACCGCCTGCTGGCCAAGTACAGCTACACCCTCGGCCTGGCGGGGCTGGTGCTGTTGGCGTTGCCTGCGGTGCTGCCCGCGTCGATGTCCGAGGTCAACGGCGCCAAGATCTGGATCAAGCTGCCGTTCTTCAGCATCCAGCCCGGCGAGTTCGCGAAGATCCTGCTGATCATCTTCTTCGCCTCGGTGCTGGTGTCCAAGCGCGAGCTGTTCACGACCGCGGGCAGGCACTTCCTCGGCATGGACCTGCCGCGGGCCCGTGACCTCGGGCCGATCCTGGTCGCCTGGGTGGTCTCGATCGGCGTGCTGGTGCTCGAGAAGGACCTGGGCACCTCGCTGCTGCTGTTCGGCACCGTGCTCGTGATGCTCTACATCGCGACCGAACGGGTCGGGTGGCTGCTGATCGGCGGCGGGCTGCTCGCCGTCGGATTCGTGTTCGCCTACCAGCTCTTCGGTCACGTCCGGGTGCGCGTCGACACCTGGATCGACCCCCTCGGCGACTACAACAACACCGGCTACCAGATCTCGCAGTCGCTGTTCGGCCTCGCCACCGGTGGGCTGGCGGGCACCGGGCTCGGCAGCGGCAGGCCCTCGCAGGTGCCGTTCGCCAAGACCGACTTCATCGTCGCCACCATCGGCGAGGAGCTCGGGCTGATCGGCCTGGCCGCGGTGCTGATGCTGTTCCTGATCTTCGTGATCCGCGGCCTGCGGACGGCGCTGGCGGTGCGTGACAGCTTCGGCAAGTTGCTCGCCGCCGGGCTGTCCTTCACCGTCGCGATCCAGGTGTTCGTGGTGGTCGGCGGCGTCACCAAGCTGATCCCGCTGACCGGCCTGACCACCCCGTTCATGTCGTACGGCGGTTCGTCACTGCTGGCGAACTACCTCCTGCTGGCACTGCTGATCAAGATCTCCCACGCGGCCCGCACCCCCGAGGAGCCCAAGAAGAAGGGGCCGTCCCCCATCGCGGACGCCCCGACCGAGATGTTGAGGCGCCAATGAACGTCCCCCTCCGCCGCGTCGCGATGGCCGTGATGGTGATGGTGGTGGCCTTGCTCGCCAACGCCACCTACGTCCAGGTGATCAAGGCCGACAGCCTGCGCACCGACCCCCGCAACTCCCGCGTCCTGCTCGACGAGTACTCCCGCCAGCGCGGGCAGATCTCGGCCGGCGGCGAGGTGCTCGCGGCGTCGGTCCCCATCGACGACCGGTACAAGTACCTGCGGACCTATCCGCCGAACCCGGCGGCCCCGTCCAGCCCGTTCGCGAACGCGCCGGTCACCGGCTTCTACTCGATGCTGTTCGGCAACACCGGCCTCGAGCGGACCGAGGACGCGGTGCTCAACGGATCGGACAACCGACTGTTCGGGCGCCGCTTCTTCGACCTGGTCTCCGGCCGAGACCCGCGCGGCGGCAACGTCATCACCACGATCGACCCGGTGGTCCAGCAGGTCGCCTACGACCAGCTCACGGCCAAGGGCTTCACCGGCTCGGTGGTCGCGATCCGGCCGAGCACCGGTGAGATTCTGGCGATGGCGAGCACGCCGAGCTACGACCCGAACCTGCTGGCCAGCCACGACGGTGCGGTGAGCACCGAGGCCTGGGAGACGCTCAACAACGACCCGGACAAGCCGCTGCTGAACCGGGCCATCTCCCAGACCTACCCGCCGGGCTCGACGTTCAAGGTGGTGGTCACGGCCGCCGCCCTGGAGAACGGCGCCACTCCGGAGGAGCAGCTGACCGCGGCCCCGAACATCACGCTGCCGGGCACCAGCACCACGCTGGAGAACTACAACGGTTCCACCTGCGGGCCCAACCCGACCGCGTCGCTGCGCGAGGCCTTCGCCAGGTCCTGCAACACCGCGTTCGTCGAACTCGGCATCAAGAACGGTGCCGGCGCGCTCAAGGACCGGTCGGCCGCGTTCGGCATCACGCCGAACTCCCCGGGCATTCCGATCCCCGTCGCGGACGGCACCGTCGGCTCGATCCCCGACGACGCCGCCCTCGGGCAGAGCAGTATCGGTCAGCGCGACGTGGCGCTGACCCCGCTCGAGAACGCGGTGATCGCGGCGACCGTCGCCAACGGCGGCGTCCGGATGCAGCCGTACCTGGTCTCGCAGCTGGAGAGCCCCGACCTGTCGAACCTGTCGACCACCGACCCTCAGGTCATGGGGCAGGCCGTCTCCCCACAGGTCGCGGCGACGCTGACCGACCTGATGATCGGCTCGGAGAACAGCACCGGCGGTGGCAACAAGATCCCCGGCGTGCAGATCGCGTCGAAGACCGGCACCGCCGAGCACGGCACCGATCCGCGGAACACGCCACCGCACGCCTGGTACATCGGGTTCGCGCCGGCGCAGAACCCGGAGATCGCGATCGCGGTCATCGTGGAGGACGGCGGCGACCGGGCACTCGCCGCGACCGGTGGCTCGGTGGCAGCACCAATCGGTCGGGCGGTCATCGCCGCCGGACTGCGGCAGGGGGGCTGACGGAGCATGAGTTTGAACAACGGCTCGCTGATCGCGGACCGGTACCGGCTGCTGCGGCTGATCGCCACCGGCGGCATGGGCCAGGTGTGGGAGGCCACCGACAACCGACTGCACCGCCGGGTGGCGGTGAAGGTGCTCAAGACGGAGTTCAGTGCCGACCCGGAGTTCCTCGCGCGGTTCCGCGTCGAGGCGCAGACCACCGCGCGCCTGAACCACCCGGGCATCGCGGGCATCTACGACTACGGCGAGACCCACGACACGCTCGGTCAGGCCACCGCCTACCTGGTGATGGAGCTGGTCAACGGCGAGCCGCTCAACGCGGTGCTCTCCCGCGTCGGCCGGCTCTCGCTGCCGCACGCCCTGGACATGCTCGAGCAGACCGGTCGCGCACTGCAGGTCGCGCACGAGGCCGGCGTGGTCCACCGTGACGTCAAGCCCGGCAACATCCTGATCACCCCGGTCGGTCAGGTGAAGATCACCGACTTCGGCATCGCGAAGGCCGTCGAGGCCTCACCGGTCACCCGGACCGGGATGGTGATGGGCACCGCGCAGTACATCGCTCCCGAGCAGGCACTCGGGCAGGACGCGACGCCTGCCAGCGACGTGTACTCGCTCGGCGTGGTCGGCTTCGAGGCCCTCGCCGGGCGGCGACCGTTCACCGGCGACGGCGCGCTGACCGTGGCCATGAAGCACGTCCAGGAGCCGACCCCGCCGCTGCCGGCGGACCTGCCGGCGAACGTCCGCGAGCTGATCGAGATCACCCTCTCCAAGGACCCGGCCGCCCGGTACGCCACCGGCGGCGAGTTCGCCAACGCGGTCGCGGTGGTCCGCTCCGGTGCCCGCCCGCCTGCTCCCAGCGGCGGCGGGCGTCCGACTGCCGCAACCGTCGTGGTGCCGGGACTGGCCGCGGCCAGCACCGAGCTGATGCCCACCTCCGCGTCGCAGTACGCCGACCCGGACACCCCGGTGACGCCGCCGCCGAGCGGGCTGACACACGGACAGAAGGTGCTGGCCTGGGGCGCAGGCGGACTGCTGCTGCTGGCCCTGCTGATCACCGCGGGGATGCTGATGTTCGGCGGGGACGACGACACGCCGCCCACCACGCCCCCGCGGCCGAGCCTGGTGCCGACCACCACGACGCACAGGCCGACCACCACCACGACCGCACCGCCGACGACGACCACCACCGAGCCGCCGACGACGACGGAAACGACGACCGAGCCGACCACGACGGAACCGACGACGACCACCACCGAGCCGCCGACGACGACCACCGAGCCGCCGACGACCACGAAGACGACGAAGCCGAAGACGACCACCACGGAACCGACGACAACGGAACCGACAACGACCGTAGAAGCCACCACCACCCCGCCGGAAACGCCGGACACGCAAGGACAGCCATGACCACACCGCACAAACTCTCCTCTCGCTACGAGCTGGGCGAGATTCTCGGCTTCGGTGGCATGTCCGAGGTGCATCTCGCGCGGGACATGCGGCTGAGCCGCGACGTGGCGATCAAGGTGCTGCGCGCCGATCTCGCCCGGGACCCCACGTTCTACCTGCGGTTCCGTCGCGAGGCGCAGAATGCGGCGGCGCTGAACCATCCGGCGATCGTGGCCGTCTACGACACCGGCGAGGCCGAGACCGACGCCGGGCCGCTGCCGTACATCGTGATGGAGTACGTCGAGGGCGACACCCTTCGCGACATCGTCCGCCGCGAGGGCCCGATGGCGCCCCGTCGGGCCATGGAGGTCGTCGCCGACGTGTGTGCGGCGCTGGACTTCAGCCACCGCAACGGCATCGTGCACCGCGACATCAAGCCCGCGAACATCATGATCAACCGGGCCGGCGCGGTGAAGGTGATGGACTTCGGCATCGCCCGGGCCATCTCCGACAGCTCCAGCCCGATGACGCAGACGGCGGCCGTGATCGGCACCGCTCAGTACCTCTCGCCGGAGCAGGCGCGCGGCGAGCAGGTCGACGCCCGTTCCGACGTGTACTCGCTGGGCTGTGTGCTGTTCGAGATCCTGACCGGGGAACCCCCTTTCAAGGGCGACTCCCCGGTCGCGGTGGCCTACCAGCACGTCCGTGAGGACCCGGCGCTGCCGTCGTCGGTCAATCCCGACATCCCGCGCGAGCTGGACTCGGTGATCCTCAAGGCGATGAGCAAGAACCCGGCCAACCGGTACCAGAGCGCCGCGGAGATGCGCAGCGACCTGGTCCGGGTGCTGGGCGGGCAACGCCCGGGCGCGCCGATGGTGATGAACGACGAGGACCGCACCACCATTCTCGGTGCGGTCGACCAGGACAGCCGCTACCAGGCGGCGGACCCGCCTGCCGCGTCCCCGCCGCCGCTCGCCGGTGGTTCGGCGGCCACACCGGCGCCGGCCAAGAGCAAGTCCATGCGCATCGCGCTGCTGTCGGTCGCCGCGCTGGTGGTGGTCGGCATCGTCGGCGCGTTCCTGTGGGCGCTCGGCCCCGGCTCGAAGGCAGAGCAGGTGATCGTGCCGGACGTGGCGAACCAGTCGTCGCAGGCCGCGCAGACCGAGCTGCAGAACAAGGGCTTCCGGGTGCAGACCCAGCCGAAGCCCAGCGACACCGTCGCCAGCGGCAACGTCATCACCACCATCCCCGTCGCCGGCTCCCGGGCCGACGAGGGCACCACCGTGACCCTCGACGTGTCCACCGGGCCGCAGCAGGTGCAGGTGCCGGACCTGTCGGGGATGAGTCAGGCGCAGGCCGCGCAGGCGCTCGACGCGGCGGGGCTGGCGCTGGACCCGAACCCGGACCGGAAGCCGTCGACCACCGCCGAGCTGGACCAGGTGGTCGCGCAGACCCCCAGCTCGGGCTCGATGGTGGAGCTCGGCGGCAGCGTGAAGCTCACCCTCGGCAGCGGGCCGGAGCAGGTCCGGATCCCGAACGTCGTGGGTCAGACGCTCGAGGTCGCGCAGCCGAACATCGAGGGCGCCGGGTTCAAGGTCGCGGTCGAGAACATCGACTCCGGCAGCCCGAAGGGCCAGGTGGTCTCCACCGAGCCGGGCGGCGGCGACTCCGCCGCCCGCGGCACCACCGTCAAGGTGCAGGTCTCGAACGGCAACATGATCGAGATGCCGAACCTCAGCGGCCAGACGGTCTCGCAGGCACTCGACGCGCTGCGTAGGGCCGGCTGGGGCGGCTCGACGAGCCAGTTCTCGCAGCGCCCCGAGCCGACGCTCGAGCCCGACCTGGTGGGCCGGATCGTCACCCAGCAACAGCCTCCGGGGTCCGAGGTCGCCAAGACCTCGACGATCTCGGTCGGTGTCGGCCAGGTGGGCATCCCGACCATCCCCCGCTAGCCCGCCCGCCCCATCGAACGAACGGCCCGTTCACTCGGCACGACACCGAGCGAACGGGCCGTTCTTCCATTCCCGGCGGATCGCGGTCCCGGACGGCGCGCTCGACCCCATTGACGGCGAATGCGCCGTAGCGTGAGCCGTGCAGTCGATTGCTCGATCGAGTGCAGCAACTCCTCCCGAACCCCGGCTGCCCGTGCACGCCGACATCTCGCCGACCGGGCCGGCAGCACCCAAGCAGGCAGAGGATCCCCGCATGGCCGACCCCCAGACGATCTCCCGGCTCTTCGCCCTCGACTCGCTCCTCGACGCCGAGGAGGTCGCCGTTCGCGAGACCGTCCGCCGGTTCGCGGCGGAGCGGATCCGGCCGCACATCGCCGGGTGGTTCGAGGCGGGCACGCTGCCCGCCCGTGAGCTCGCCTGCGAACTCGGCGAACTCGGCCTCCTCGGCATGCACCTCGAGGGGTACGGCTGCGCGGGCATGAGCGCGACGAGCTACGGCCTGGCCTGCCTGGAACTCGAAGCCGTCGACTCCGGCGTCCGGAGCCTGGTCTCGGTGCAGGGGTCACTCGCGATGTTCGCCATCCACCGGTTCGGCTCCGAGGAGCAGAAGCAGCAGTGGCTGCCGCCGATGGCGGCCGGTGCCGCGCTCGGCTGCTTCGGGCTGACCGAACCCGACTTCGGCTCGAACCCGGCCGGCATGCGCACCGCGGCCCGACGCGACGGCGACGACTGGGTGCTGAACGGCACCAAGATGTGGATAACCAACGGCTCGATCGCCGACGTCGCGGTGGTGTGGGCACGCACCGACGAGGGCGTCCGCGGGTTCGTCGTCCCCACCGACAGCCCCGGATTCTCGGCGTCGGAGATCAGGAACAAGCTCTCGCTGCGCGCCTCGGTCACCGCGGAACTGGTGCTCGACGACGTCCGGCTGCCGGGGTCGGCGATGCTGCCGCAGGCCCGCGGCCTGTCCGGACCGCTGAGCTGCCTCGACGAGGCCCGGTTCGGCATCGTGTTCGGCGCGCTCGGCGCCGCCCGCGACTGCCTCGAGACGACGATCGACTACGCCCGGACCCGGGAGGTGTTCGACCGGCCGCTCGCGGCCTTCCAGCTGACCCAGGCGAAGCTGGCCGACATGGCGCTCGAACTGGGCAAGGGGCAACTGCTGGCCCTGCACCTCGGGCGACAGAAGGACACCGGCGCGCTGCGCCCCGAGCAGGTCAGCCTCGGCAAGCTGAACAGCGTCCGCGAGGCGATCGCCATTGCCCGGGAGTGCCGAACCCTCCTCGGCGCGAACGGGATCACCCTCGAGTACCCGGTCCTGCGCCACGCCAACAACCTGGAGTCGGTGCTCACCTACGAGGGCACGTCCGAGATGCACCAACTGGTGATCGGCCAGGCGCTGACCGGCGAAACGGCCTTCCGGTAGGCCCGACGGGCCCGGCAACCGGCGCCGTCAGCGGTGGGTCAGCGCGTCCCCGAGGGCCCGCGCGACCTCCTGTTCGAGGGTCTCGACGAGGGACTCGGCGGGCCGCTGACCGCAGACCTCGAGCCAGTTCGCCAGCATCCGGTGGCCGCCCTGGGTGAGCACGGACTCGGGGTGGAACTGGACGCCGTGGATCGGCAGCTCGCGGTGCCGCATCGCCATCACCACTCCGCTCTCGGTGTGGCCGGTGACCTCGAGCTCGGCCGGGATCGTCTCCTCGACCACGGTCAGCGAGTGGTAGCGGGTGGCGGTGAACGGGTCGGGCAGGCCGGCCAGCACCCCGGTGTCGTTGTGCCGGACCAGGCTGGTCTTGCCGTGCAGCAGTTCCGGGGCACGGTCGACGGTGGCCCCGAATGCCGCGCCGATGGCCTGGTGGCCCAGGCAGACACCGAGCAGCGGCGTGGCGGCCTCGGCGCAGGCGGAGACCAGTTCCATGCTCGCGCCGGCCCGCTGCGGGGTGCCCGGGCCCGGGCTGAGCAGGACGCCGTCGAACTCGGCGGCGACGGCCGCGCGGTCGGCGAGCCGCGGATCGTCGTTGCGCCACACCGTCGCCTTCGTCCCCAGCTGGCCCAGGTACTGAACCAGGTTGAACACGAAGCTGTCGTAGTTGTCGACGACGAGGATGCGCATTCGCCCAGGATATGTGGCTGCCCGACGCGGGGGCGTGACCGGGACCCCGGTTGGCGTGCCTACCCGCCCGGGGCGCGGGTCAGTGCGCGAACCGGGTGCGCAGCTGGCCGTTGTAGGCGGGCACTGTCAACGACTCCCCCGCCGTCTCGGTGTACCCGAGTCCGTACCGGACCGCGTACTGCTTGAACGTGCGAACCCCGGGCTCCGCGGCGAGCGCCGCCTCGAGCCGGGCCGGATCACCGAGCGCGGTCATCACGTACGGCGGGCTGTAGGTGCGTCCGTGCAGCAGCAGCGTGTTGCCGATGCAGCGCGGCGCGGTGGTTCCCACCACCCGCTGGTCCTGCATGCCGACCGCGGTGGCGCCGCCCGCCCAGAACGCATTGAGCACGGACTGCACGTCCTGCTGGTGCACCACCAGGTCGTCGGGCTGGGCATCGACCGGATACTTCCCGTCCGAGTCCCGCGGTGCGTCGGTCAGCGTCACCCGGACGCCGGAACCCGTCACCTCGACGAACCCCGCGGCCTCCTCGAAGTCCCGCACCCGGTCCAACGCGGACGCCACCCCGGAGTCCGACTGTGCGGCGTCGGCCTGCAGCGACTCGACCTGCGCAGCCAGCGCGTCCCGTTGCGCCGACACCTGGTCGACGCCGACCTGCGCGCTGCGCACCAGGTCGGACGTGCGGGTGGTGTCCCCACGACGGAGTTCGTCGCCCGCCGAGACCGCCCGGGTGGTGGCGAACATCAGGCCCGCCACCAGGCACACCAGCGGGACGCACACCTTCCAGAAGGTCGAGATGTGGCGTCGACCGTCGGTCTGGGCTGGCTCGGCCACTGCGGTTCCTCCGGTCGAAGCCTGGCGGTCGGGTGACGACCGCGGTCGGGCGCGTTGTCGGGTCTGACCCGACCAGCTCGGTACTGGGTTAGCGTGTACCCGCTACGGGTAGGTTCGAACCTACCTGGCAGGTGTCGGCGACGACGCCCGCTGCTCTCCGCTCCGACCAATTCATCCGAGGACGTCATGCCCAAGTCGAAGGTCCGCAAGAAGACCGACTACACGATCAACCCCGCCAACCGCACCCCCGTCAAGGTGAAGGTCGGACCGTCGAGCACCCTCTACGTCTCGGTGATGCTGGGATTCATGCTCGTCGGGCTGCTCTGGCTGATTGTGTACTACCTCGCCGCGGATCAGCTCTCGTGGATCAACAGCCTCGGCGCGTACAACTTCCTGATCGGCTTCGGGTTCATGGTCGTCGGCCTCGTCATGACCATGAAATGGCGCTGACCGGCTCGACCGTCGGCCGACACGGCCACAATTACACAGGTGTCATTCATCCCCAATGTGGATAGCGCCTGTGGATAACCTCGGGAGTACGTGTGCAGAACCCGGCTCTGGCGTGGGCAACTCCCACCCCGGCACTCGTCGCGACCGGCCTGGGCGCGCTCGCGTTGGCCGTCGCGGCCGCCGCGGCGGCGTCCGACCCGGTCGGTCGGCTGCTGATCGGCCTCGCCGCGCTCGGCCTCGCCGTGATCACCGCGATGGGCCTGCGGCAGCGGCCGCGGCTCGCGGTGCTCGACGGCGCCCACGGCATCGCGGTCACCGGAATACTCGGCCGCCGCGAGTACCACCGCGCTGACCTCGCCCGGATCCGGATCGTGCGCTACCCGCGGCTCGGCCGCCGGGTGCCGATGCTCGAGATCGACGTGCGGCCGGCGGGCGCCGACGACGACAGGCTGATGATCTTCGGCCGGTGGGACCTCGGCACCGACCCCAACGACGTGTTCGACGCACTGGTCGTCCAGCAACTGGTGCCGCCGGATCCGCCGCGCCACGACTGACCCGGTCGGTGGCGGTGGTGGCGGGCGAGAACGCGTCCGCCACCACCGCGGACGAATGTCCGCGACGACGCAGCTACAGGCCGAACTCGGTGCGCAACTGCACGACCCGCATGCCGACGAGACCGAGCGTCACAGCCGTCACCAGGGCGAGCCCGATCCAGCCGATCCGGACCGCCTTCTCCCGGTCCTGACCCGCGCCGAGCCACTGCGGCGCGTACAGCAGCGCCGCAGTCGCGGCGGCGCCTGCGACCAGCCCGCCCAGGTGTCCCCAGAACGAGATGCCCGGCAGCGAGACACTGATGATCACGTTGATCGCGATCACCCCGATGATCGGTGCCGGACTGCGCCTGAGCTTGAGCAGGATCACCGCCTGGGCGCCCATGATGCCGAAGATGGCTCCGGAGGCACCCGCGGTGAAGCCGCCGCCCTCGAAGGCCATCACCGAGGCGGAGCCACCGAGCAGCGAGATCGCGTACACCGCGAGGTAACGCGACCGGCCGAGGATCAGTTCGGTGTCCCGGCCCAGGATGTACAGCGCGAACATGTTGACCGCGAGGTGCACCAGGCCGAAGTGCAGGAAACCGCTGCCGACCAACCGGACCCAGTCGCCCTGCGCGACCGCGTCGGGCGAGAGCACCCACCGGCCGAACAGCGGCGAGTCGAACGTCGCGACGCCGGTGAGCCGGTTGACGAACCCGCCGCCGTTGTCCATCAGGGACTTCGCCTGCAGGGCCGTCACCAGGAAGACAAGGATGTTGATCCCCATCAGGGCGTACGTCGCGATCGGCGTGGGACGGGCCTGCGTCACCGTGTTCCCGGCGACGCCGCGAACAGGCCGTACATCGCGTTGACCGGCTCTGACACAGTCCACGCACTGGTAGCCGACGGAGGCCTCCCGCAGGCAGTCCGGACAGGCGGGGCGTCCGCAGCGATTGCAGGACAGGGCCGTGGGGCGGTCCGGGTGCCGGACACACCCAGGTTGGGGCGGCACGCCCTCACCGGGTGTGCCGCCCCAACCGGGGTTCGTCATCCCTCGATACCGCTCAGGAGATGGTGATGCTGTTGATCACGACGGGCTCGACCGGGCGGTCGCTGCGGTCGACCGCGGTGCCGGAGATGGCGTCGACGACCTTGCGCGACTCCTCGTCGACAACCTCACCGAAGATGGTGTGCTTGCGGTTGAGGTGCGGGGTCTTGCCGGTGGTGATGAAGAACTGCGAGCCGTTGGTGCCCGGGCCTGCGTTCGCCATCGCGAGCAGGTAGGAACGGTCGAACTGCAGTTCCGGGTGGAACTCGTCGGCGAACTGGTAGCCCGGGCCGCCACGGCCGGTGCCGGTCGGGTCGCCGCCCTGGATCATGAAGCCGTCGATGACGCGGTGGAAGACCGCGCCGTCGTAGAACGGGCCGGTCGCGTTGCCGGCGGCGTTCTTGGTCGAGTAGTCCTTGGAACCGTCGGCCAGGCCGACGAAGTTCTCGACGGTCTTCGGCGCGTGGTTGCCGAACAGGGCGATCTTGATGTCGCCACGGTTGGTGTGCAGCGTTGCGGTTGCGGTCTGATTCGGTGAGGTCACCCCCCTATCGTGCCATTGTCGACGATCCGGCATGTGCGACAGTGGACAGATGACCCGCGCGACATCGCACATACCGGTTTCAGTCCCCGCCCCAGCAGACCGGGCCACCGCCGTCGAGGGCGTCACCCCCGAACCACAGTCCGCCGCGCTGACCAGTGCTTTGCGGATCGCCCAGCTCGCGGCCCTCGGGCTGGCGAGGGGCACGGGCGGCGCCGCCAAGGGCGCCGGCGCCACGAGCCTCTACCTCGGCAGGCAGGGCTACCTCCTGGCAAAGAAGGCGCTCGCGCGCCCCGCGGCGGCGGCACCCACGCTGACGCTGGTGACCGAGCCGGCCCTCGCCTCGGCCCCCGCCGCCGGCCGACGCGGCCGGACTCGTCGACGCGTCGTGCTGCTCGCGTTGACCGGCGCGGCCGCGGCCGCCGTCGCGGTCTACGTCAAGAAGCAGCGCACCGAGCTGCCCCCGCCGGCCGCCCGGCCGCCGAGCCTGAGCGACTTCGACAACGCCTGACCCGCCGGGAGCACCGGGCGGATCGGCTGGAGATCGCTACTGCGTCCCGCCGGCCGCCAGGAAGGGGCGCGGGGTGCACGGCCGGTGCCTCACGGCCCTGGCGCGCAGCGAGGCCGTGGGCCCCGCCGCCCACACACGGCGGCACAGTTCGACGGGCCGCGTCCCGTCGCCGCACCGGGTGCCCGGTGCGGCGACGGCCCCGTGATCGGCAGCGCCTGCCCGGCCCGCGGCGGCACCGGATACCGCCCGAAGTCGGAGGAATCCGCGCATACTGTTCAACACGATGAACTCCCGCGCTTCGTCCCCGCGCGCCCCATTCCCGGGTCGGTGACGACGCCGATATGAGGTCGTCCGCCGACCGGCCGGATGTGGACCACCAAATCAATTGCTGCACAGGTTTGTTCACAATTCCACAGGCCTATCAACAGGACGCCGGTCTCCCGTCCGGCCGTTAGGCCACCCGCGCGACCGCGAGCACCGCCGCGGCCGCCTGACCGGGCCAGGTGCCCACCAGTGCGGGCGCGTCCCCGGCGCGGCGATCCGGATCGACCCGCCGGATCACCTCGAGGTACACCCCGTCCGACGAGACCGTGGTCGCCGAACTCCCGTCCGTCACCGACACCACACCCAGGTCCGGGACCGACCGGTGCGGGCCACCGGTGCCCCGCACCCGCGTGGTCACCTCGGGTACCGCAGCCCCGGACGGGTACTCCAGCTCCGCCTGCGTGCCGCCGGTCAGGATCGCCGTCAGCACGGCGCGGCGGTACACCGGGTCCGCAACGGCGTCATACACCCACCGACGTCCGAGAACCGAGTGCTCCATGGTCGAGACCAGGGAAGACTCCGCGCCGGGCAGTGGGGAGCCCCGGTAGGTGAGCGGGACCTGCAGCACCTGCCCGTCGCCCGTGCCCACCAGGTGCGTCTCGATCCCCACCTCGCCGTCGGGGTCGTCGAACCGGTACGCGGCGACGGCCCGCAGGCCGGTGGTGTCGGCATCGCCGGCCCAGCGACGGCCCGGAATCCAGACCCTGAGCAGTTCGAGCTTCGACGGAACCAGCTGGGCCTGATGGATGAGTGCCATCGCGCCGACGGTACTCGTGGGCGACGTCGACAAATAACAAGAGCCACTTCCTCGTGATGAGAAAGTGGCTCTGGCTTGTGACTGAATTGTGGAGCCTAGGAGATTCGAACTCCTGACATCTGCCTTGCAAAGGCAGCGCTCTACCAACTGAGCTAAGGCCCCGTCCGCGTCAGCGGCTGGTGACCTCGTGCCACACATCCTCACCGCGGCGCTGCGACCGCAGCTTGGTGAGTCCGAAGAGAACGGTCACAACGGCTGCTACAAGGAGCAAAACCTTCATGCTCGAACCCTTCGTCGGCACGGGGGGTGGGCCTAGGAGGACTTGAACCTCCGACCTCTTCCTTATCAGGGAAGCGCTCTAACCGCCTGAGCTATAGGCCCGTGTAAACCAGTCTGGGATTGTCTCCCTCAACCGGTGCATGAGATTACCTCACCGATCCCGTGCAACCAAAACGGGATCGGTGAGGAACCAAAACACCAGGTCAGTCCCGGTCCGCCAACGTCACCTCGACGCCGCCGACGAGGTCGGTGCAGAGGTTGTAAATGAACGAACCGATGGTCGCCAACGCTGTGAAAAGCACCACATTTGCGGCTCCGACCAGAGCCGAATAACCGAACACCTGGCCCGCGGTGACCAGACCGCTGCTGCTCGTCTCCGAGATGAAGTCCGTGAACGCGTTGTTGAGCCGGTCCCAGACACCCATGCCGTCGAGCACGAGGTAGAGGAACCCGACCGCGAACATCCACACGAAGAACAGCGCCACCGAGATCACCAGGGACACCTTGAGGGTGGACCAGGGGTCGATCCGGCGGATCTGTACCGCGGCGCGCATCGGCTGGCCGGGCAACACCGCGACGGGGGTGGCGAACACCGCCGGCTGCTGGCCCGTTCCGGTGGACGCGACCGGCAACGGGTGCTTCACCTCGGACAGGTCCGGAAGATCCTTGGCGAGATCCCCCCGGGCGATGTGCCGGGTCGGCCCGTCGACGACCGCGGACTTGGCCTTGGCCTGCTCCTTGCGGGCCGCCCGCGCCGCGGGATCGGCGGACGGTGCAGCCGCCGGAACCCGCCCGGTCGCGGCCGACTTCGGCCCGGTCTGCGACTGCGTGGCGGCGGTCTTCGATCCGACCGGCGGCTGGACGGCCGTCTTCGGACCGGTCGACGGCTGTGCGGTCGTCTTCGGTCCGGTCGACGACTGTGCGGTCGTCTTTGGACCGGTCGACGGCTGCGGGGCCGTCCCCGGACCGGTCGGCGACTGCGCGGAGACCGGACGCTGAGCACCGGTCTGCGGACCGCGAGCCTGCGGGCTTGCCGACTGCGGCGGAACGGGTCGCTGCGACTTCGCGTCGACGGGTTGCCCCGTCGCCTTGCCTGCCGCAGCCGCGGCCTGTCCCTGCTGCCCCCGCTGCCACGGCGGGGGCTGGCCGGGGCCCGCCGTCTGCGCGGTGCGAGCCGCTCCGGCCGCCGGGGCGGTCGGAACAGTGCCGGCCTGCTGGGTCGACGCCGGCTTGGCGCCGGTCGCCGGGGACGCGGGCGGGGTCGTGGGTCGACCGGCGCCCTGCGGAGCGGTCGGCTGCTGCCCCTGGACGGGCCGCGCCGTGCCGGCAGCCCCCTGTTTCGGGACGCCGGAGTTCCCGGCCTGCGTCGGAATCGCCTGGGTCGGCGGAGCCTGTCCGTCAGCTGCCGACTGCGGTGCCGGTGCCTGTGCGGATCGCGGGGTGCCGGTCTCCGGACGCCCCTGCGCCGGACCCTGGGCAGACGCAGGCGGCTGACCCGGTGTCCGGGCCTGTCCCGACGCCGATCCCGGAGTGCCCGAGACCGGCTTGCCGACCGGACGGCCCGGGTTCTGCTGCGTCGGGCCGGACGTCGCCGGCTTGCCGGCAACCTGACCGGACCCGGTCGCCGGGTTCTCTGACGTCGCCGGGCCGGTGTTCGGCTCGACGTTCGGCCCCTGCCGGTCGCCGCCCGGCTGTTGGGGAGTGCTCACTTACGACTCCTTCGGTGCTTCGGTCGCGTCGGTGTCGGTGTCATCGGGTTCGTCGGCGTTGCGCGCGATCGCGAGCAGGGTGTCGCCTTCCCCGAGGTTCATCAACCGCACGCCCTTGGTCTGTCGGCCGGCCTTCCGGACCTGCTTGGCAGCGGTACGGATCACGCCGCCACCCGAGGTGATGGCGTAGAGCTCGTCGTCGTCGTTGACGATGAGGGCTCCGACCAGGGTGCCACGGCGCTTGTCGTACTGGATGGTGAGCACGCCCTTGCCGCCGCGACCCTGGACCGGGTAGTCCTCCATCGGGGTGCGCTTGGAGTACCCGCCGGACGTCGCGACCAGGAGGTAGGTGCCCTCCCGGACGACGTTGAGCGAGAGCAGCTCGTCCTCGCCGTTGAACCGCATGCCCTGCACGCCGGAGGTGGCGCGGCCCATCGGGCGCAGCGCCTCGTCGGTCGCGGAGAAGCGGATCGACTGGCCCTGCGCGGAGACCAGCAACAGGTCGTCCTCGGCGGAGCAGAGCACCGCGCCGACCAACTCGTCCTCGCCACGCAGGTTCACCGCGACGATGCCGCCGGTGCGGTTGGAGTCGAAGTCGGTGAGCTTGGACTTCTTGACCAGGCCGTTCCGGGTCGCCAGCACCAGGTACGGGGCGTCCTCGTAGGTCTTGATCTGGATGATCTGGGCGATCCGCTCGTCCGGCTGGAAGGCCAGCAGATTCGCCACGTGCTGGCCGCGCGCGGTGCGGCTGGCCTCCGGCAGCTCGTACGCCTTGGCCCGGTAGACCCGGCCCTTGGTCGTGAAGAACAGGATCCAGTCGTGGGTCGAGCTGACGAAGAAGTGCTTGACGATGTCGTCCTGCTTGAGGCCGGCACCCTGCACCCCCTTGCCGCCGCGCTTCTGCGAGCGGTACAGGTCCGTCTTGGTGCGCTTGGCGTAACCGGTCTCGGTGATCGTGACGACCACGTCCTCGCGGGCGATCAGGTCCTCGTCCGCGACGTCGCCGTCCGCCGCGATGATCCTGGTGCGGCGGTCGTCGCCGTACTTGTCGACGATCTCCTTGAGCTCGTCGCGGACGATGGCGCGCTGCCGCTCCGGCTTCGCGAGGATGTCCTCGTAGTCGGCGATCTCGAGTTCGATCTCGGCCAGCTCGTCGATGATCTTCTGTCGTTCGAGCGCGGCCAGGCGGCGCAGCTGCATCGCCAGGATCGCGTCGGACTGGATCTCGTCGACGGTGAGCAGGTTCATCAGGCCGGCGCGGGCGATGTCGACGGTCTGCGACGCCCGGATGAGGGCGATGACCTCGTCGAGCGCGTCGAGCGCCTTGACCAGGCCGCGCAGGATGTGGGCGCGCTCCTCGGCCTTGCGCAGCAGGTACCGGGTGCGCCGCACGATGACCTCGAGCTGGTGCGTCGTGTACAGCCGGATCATCTGGTCCAGCCGCAGGGTGCGCGGCACCCCGTCGACGATGGAGAGCATGTTGCAGCCGAAGCTGGTCTGCAGCTGGGTGTGCTTGTAGAGGTTGTTGAGCACCACCTTCGCGACGGCGTCGCGCTTGACGGTGACAACGATGCGCATTCCGACGCGGTCCGAGGACTCGTCGTGGATGTCGGAGATGCCCGCGATCTTCGCGTCCCGGACCTGATCGGCGATCGAGGTGATCAGGTTGTCGGGGTTGACCTGGTACGGCAGCTCCGTGATCACGATCGTGGTGCGCCCCTTGGCGTCCTCCTCGATCTCGACCACGCCGCGCATCCGGACCGAGCCGCGGCCGGTGGTGTAGGCGTCGTGGATGCCCTGACCGCCGACGATCAGCCCGTGGGTCGGGAAGTCCGGTCCCTTGATCCGCTCCATGACCGCGGCGAGGGTGGCTTCCTCGTCGGCCTCGTAGTTCTCCAGCGCCCAGTAGATGGCGTCGGCGACCTCGCCGAGGTTGTGCGGCGGGATGTTCGTGGCCATGCCGACCGCGATGCCGCCAGACCCGTTGATCAACAGGTTCGGCACGCGGCTCGGCAGGACCGTCGGTTCCTGCGTCTTGCCGTCGTAGTTCGGCGTGAAGTCGACCGTGTCGTGGTCGATCTCGCGCAGCATCTCCATCGCGAGCGGCGTCAGCCGGCACTCGGTGTACCGCATCGCGGCGGCACCGTCGTTGCCGCGGGAACCGAAGTTGCCCTGGCCGTCCACCAGTGGGTAACGCAACGACCACGGCTGGGCCATCCGGACCAGGGTGTCGTAGATCGAGGTGTCGCCGTGCGGGTGGTAGTTACCCATCGTCTCGGCCACGGGTCGCGCCGACTTCACGTAACTGCGGTCCGGGCGGTAGCCGTTGTCGTACATCGCGTACAGGACTCGGCGGTGTACGGGCTTGAGGCCGTCGCGCACGTCCGGCAGAGCACGGCCCACGATCACGCTCATCGCGTAGTCGATGTAGCTGTTCTGCATTTCCTGCTGGATGTCGACGGGCTCGATCCGGTCGTGCTGCGGACCGTCCGGCGGCAACGTGGTGTCGGTCATGAGCTCCTTCTTCTACTCGGCTTCACGTCTCCTCGCGGACTACCGGTCCAGAAGGATGGCGCGCAACCACCCGAGTCTATAGGTGCAGGTCAGCAAGACCACGCAGCACTCGCTGAATAACCGTTTTCGCCAGCACTTCCGGGCCGGCGTGCCGCTACCAGACGCTCGAACTCAACCGACTCAACGCGTACTCGGTGACCGCGACCAGGCCGGACTTCGCCGACTCCCGATCCCGGGCGTCGAGCGTCATGATCGGCACGTCCGGAGACAACGCCAGCGCCTGACGAATGTCCTCCGTCGCATACCGCGGCGCGTC
>NZ_JBHSFO010000016.1:0-1712 GCF_042654025.1 Rhodococcus kronopolitis
CTATTAGTACCAGTCACCTACACCCATTACTGGGCTTCCAGTTCCGGCCTATCAACCCGGTGGTCTGCCGGGGGCCTTACCCCACAAGGGGTGAGAAACCTCATCTTGGAACAGGCTTCCCGCTTAGATGCTTTCAGCGGTTATCCCTTCCGAACGTAGCCAACCAGCAGTGCCCTTGGCAGGACAACTGGCACACCAGAGGTTCGTCCGTCCCGGTCCTCTCGTACTAGGGACAGCCTTCCTCAAGTTTCTAACGCGCGCGGCGGATAGAGACCGAACTGTCTCACGACGTTCTAAACCCAGCTCGCGTGCCGCTTTAATGGGCGAACAGCCCAACCCTTGGGACCTACTCCAGCCCCAGGATGCGACGAGCCGACATCGAGGTGCCAAACCATCCCGTCGATATGGACTCTTGGGGAAGATCAGCCTGTTATCCCCGGGGTACCTTTTATCCGTTGAGCGACACCGCTTCCACATGCCGGTGCCGGATCACTAGTCCCGACTTTCGTCCCTGCTCGACTTGTCAGTCTCACAGTCAAGCTCCCTTGTGCACTTGCACTCGACACCTGATTGCCAACCAGGCTGAGGGAACCTTTGGGCGCCTCCGTTACATTTTAGGAGGCAACCGCCCCAGTTAAACTACCCACCAGGCACTGTCCCTGAACCAGATCATGGTCCGAGGTTAGAAGTCCAATACGATCAGAGTGGTATTTCAACAACGACTCCACGAACACTGGCGTGCCCGCTTCACAGTCTCCCACCTATCCTACACAAACCGAACCGAACACCAATACCAAGCTATAGTGAAGGTCCCGGGGTCTTTTCGTCCTGCCGCGCGTAACGAGCATCTTTACTCGTAATGCAATTTCGCCGAGTCTACGGTTGAGACAGCTGAGAAGTCGTTACGCCATTCGTGCAGGTCGGAACTTACCCGACAAGGAATTTCGCTACCTTAGGATGGTTATAGTTACCACCGCCGTTTACTGGGGCTTAAATTCTCAGCTTCGCCCCGAAGGGCTAACCGGTCCTCTTAACCTTCCAGCACCGGGCAGGCGTCAGTCCGTATACATCGTCTTACGACTTCGCACGGACCTGTGTTTTTAGTAAACAGTCGCTTCTCACTGGTCTCTGCGGCCCCACCCAGCTCAGGAAGCAAGTTCCATCACCAGACGAGGCCCCCCTTCTCCCGAAGTTACGGGGGCATTTTGCCGAGTTCCTTAACCATAGTTATCTCGATCGCCTTAGTATTCTCTACCTGACCACCTGTGTCGGTTTGGGGTACGGGCCGTGTGAAAGCTCGCTAGAGGCTTTTCTCGGCAGCATAGGATCACTGAATTCACCTCAACGGCTACGCATCACGTCTCAGGATATGTGCGACACGGATTTGCCTATGTCACTCCCTACACGCTTACACCAGTACTACCACTCACTGGCCCAGCTACCTTCCTGCGTCACCCCATCGCTTGGCTACTACCAGATCAGGTCCCGCGCATCCCCCACCAACAAACCCGAAGGTTCGCCGGCGGCTTCAGGGCGGTTAGTATCACTGATTCACCATGGGCGCGTTCACACGGGTACGGGAATATCAACCCGTTGTCCATCGGCTACGCCTGTCGGCCTCGTCTTAGGTCCCGACTCACCCTGGGCGGATTAACCTGGCCCAGGAACCCTTGGTCATTCGGCGGAAGAGTTTCTCACTCTTCTTTCGCTAC
>NZ_JBHSFO010000017.1:0-560 GCF_042654025.1 Rhodococcus kronopolitis
TGCCGCAGCTTCGGTGGTGTACTTGAGCCCCGCTACATTGTCGGCGCAGGATCACTTGACCAGTGAGCTATTACGCACTCTTTCAAGGGTGGCTGCTTCTAAGCCAACCTCCTGGTTGTCTTCGCGACCCCACATCCTTTTCCACTTAGTACACGCTTAGGGACCTTAGCTGGCGATCTGGGCTGTTTCCCTCTCGACTACGAACCTTATCGCCCGCAGTCTCACTGCCGCGCTCTCACTCACCGGCATTCGGAGTTTGGCTGATTTCGGTAAGCTTGTGGGCCCCCTAGACCATCCAGTAGCTCTACCTCCGGTGAGAAACACGCGACGCTGCACCTAAATGCATTTCGGGGAGAACCAGCTATCACGGAGTTTGATTGGCCTTTCACCCCTACCCACAACTCATCCCCTCAGTTTTCAACCTAAGTGGGTTCGGTCCTCCACGACGTCTTACCGTCGCTTCAACCTGGCCATGGGTAGATCACTCCGCTTCGGGTCTAGGACATGCGACTATGGGCGCCCTATTCGGACTCGCTTTCGCTACGGCTGCCCCTCACGGG
>NZ_JBHSFO010000019.1:0-550 GCF_042654025.1 Rhodococcus kronopolitis
TTTCACCTTTCCCTCACGGTACTAGTCCGCTATCGGTCACCAGGGAGTATTTAGGCTTATCGGGTGGTCCCGACAGATTCACACCAGATTTCACGGGCCCGGTGCTACTTGGGTGTCCACTACGACAGTCACCGTGTTTTCGTCTACGGGATTCTCACCCTCTACGACAGGCCGTTCCAGACCACTTCGACTAACACGATGATTTCTTACTGTCGGCCCATCCGGCAGGATGGACAAAATGGATCCCACAACCCCACGAATGCAACGCCTGCCGGCTATCACACACCCATGGTTTAGCCTCTTCCGCTTTCGCTCGCCACTACTCACGGAATCACGGTTGTTTTCTCTTCCTGTGGGTACTGAGATGTTTCACTTCCCCACGTTCCCTCCACACGCCCTATATATTCAGGCGCGGGTAACACGACATCACTCGTGCTGGGTTTCCCCATTCGGAGACCCTCGGATCACAGCTCGTTTGACAGCTCCCCGAGGCTTATCGCAGCCTACTACGTCCTTCATCGGCTCCTGGTGCCAAGGCATCCACCGTACG